>NZ_CM009557.1 GCF_002933345.1 Candidatus Pantoea edessiphila
AACTAAAATATTTATGTTAATTAAATATACTAAAAATTTCATTAATTATTAATAAATACATCTAATTTTTATTAGATTTTAGAAAATTTTTATGAAAATAACATACAAATATTTTATTATTATATAATCTATAATAATATATATAAGTTACGTGATCTCGTATTAAATTATTATATCTACATAAGATCAAGATTTATTAAAGAAAATTTTATTCCTTTAATATTTTTAATTATTCTAATTGTTAAACAAAGTATATCAAATTTATCCCTGAAATAAGGATGAAAAAACACAGATATTAAATATCATATATAAATAAAATTTAAATTTAAAGCATCGAAAATAAAACAAATTTATTAATTAAGGTTTTTTATGGATAAGTTATCTTATACGTCTGAAAGACGTACATCTGCTTGGTCAACTTATTTAGAGCAAATTGATAGAGTTACGTCTTATTTAGGCAATCTTTCTCGTTGGATAGATACATTAAGACACCCTAAACGTGCTTTAATAGTAGATATTCCTTTGCAAATGGATGATGGAACAATACGTCATTTTGAAGGATATCGAGTTCAACATAACCTTTCTAGAGGCCCAGGTAAAGGAGGTATTAGATATCATCCAAAAGTAGATTTAAATGAAGTTATGGCACTTTCTGCATGGATGACTATTAAATGTGCAGCCGTCAATCTACCCTTTGGCGGTGCTAAAGGTGGTATTAGAGTTGATCCTTTTACATTATCAGAAAATGAATTGGAAAGATTAACTCGTCGTTACACTAGTGAAATCGGTATTATTATTGGACCCCAAAAAGATATACCTGCTCCTGATGTAGGAACTAACAGTAAAGTCATGGCTTGGATAATGGATACTTATTCCATGAATTTAGGTAATACAATAACAGGGGTTGTTACTGGTAAACCAATTCATTTGGGAGGTTCATTAGGCAGAGAAAAAGCCACTGGAAGAGGTGTATTTATAACTGGTTGTGAAGTAGCACGTAGAAAAAAAATAAAAATAGAGGGCTCAAAGATAGCAATTCAAGGTTTTGGTAATGTCGGAAGCGAAATAGCACGTTTATTTGATAAAGCTGGTGCAAAAATTATTGTTATTCAAGATCATACATCTACTTTATATAACGATAATGGGATAAATATTTCAGAACTTATAAAATGGCAAAATAAAAATAAAAACATTTCTGGTTTTAATAAAGCAACTTATATTGATAAAGATGCATTTTGGTCAACAGAAATGGATATTTTAATACCAGCTGCATTAGAAGGTCAAATAACAAGTCAACGTGCTGAAATAGTTAACTGTAAACTAGTACTCGAAGGAGCTAATGGTCCAACTTACACTGAAGCTGATGATGTTTTAGCATCTAGAGGTATTACTGTAGTTCCAGATGTTATATGTAATGCAGGAGGTGTAACAGTAAGTTATTTTGAATGGGTACAAGATATGGCTAGTTTTTTCTGGAGTGAAATAGAAATTAATAAACGTTCAGATAAAATTATGATTGAAGCTATGACAAATGTTTGGAAAAAAGCAAAAGAAAAAAAATGTTCTTTACGTACTGCAGCATATATTGTGGCATGTGAACGTATATTAATGGCTCGTAAAGATAGAGGCATTTATCCTGGTTAGTAAATAATAGAACACTGCTGAACCAAAATCAGCAATGTTCTTTTAATATCTTATAAAAATAAAGAATCACAATCTTTATTACAATTATATGTTATATTTTTTAAAAGAAAATATAACAGCCTAACTATACAAAATATAAAAATAAATAGGTATATTTATATACTATAAAATAATTAATTATTTATTTCCTTCAAAGGTAAGCAATTAGATTTAGTAAAAACAAATAATTAGTCTAGAATATATTAGACTTACATATTTTATACATAAAATTAGATACTGTTAATGGAAACTAAACTAGTTGATACATTATTTTATGTAGAATATCTCTGTAAATGTAAGAATTTTAATTCTTAGATTAAAAGGAAATTAATATGTCTTCATCAATTTTTTTAGATACACGTCATAAAAATCGTGAGCAAGCAAAATCCTTTTTAAATAATCTAAAAAATGATAGTTTTCCTTACTCAAAACGTATCTATTTAAAAGGAAGTAATGTTTATATAAAGGTACCAATGAGAAAAATTACTTTAAATCCAAGCATAATCAAAGAAAAAAAAAATTGTATTTATAAACATAATGAACCAATCGTAATTTACGATACTTCTGGTCCTTATGGAGATCCCAAAATAGATATTAATATCAATTATGGTATAAAAAGACTTAGAACAAATTGGATTAAACAAAGACAAGATAACGAATTTATTAATGTAACTAATTTATTTAATCAAGAAAAAAATATCAACTTAATTTCACAGAACATAAAATTTAATGCTTTACATAGACCACTCAAAGCAAAACAAGGAAAACGTGTTACTCAAATGCATTATGCACGTGCTGGAATAATTACTCCAGAAATGGAATTTGTAGCCTTACGTGAAAATATGGGACGAGACTTATCTTTTCAAAAAAATAGTTATCAAAAATATATTAAAAAAAATCAAAACATAAAAATACCAAGAAAAGTTACTTCAGAATTTATTAGACAAGAAATAGCTGCTGGTAGGGCTATTATTCCAGCTAATATAAATCATCCAGAATTAGAACCAATGATAATTGGTCAAAAGTTTTTAGTAAAAATAAATGCAAATATTGGTAACTCATCTATTAGTTCTTCTATTGAAGAAGAAGTAGAAAAATTAATATGGGCTATAAGATGGGGTGCTGATACAGTTATGGATCTTTCTACTGGTCGAAATATTCATGAAAACCGAGAATGGATTATTCGTAATAGTCCTGTTCCAATAGGTACAGTTCCTATATATCAAACTTTAGAAAAGGCTAAAGGAAAACCAGAAAACATCACTTGGTCAATATTTAAAGAAACACTAATAGAACAAGCAGAACAAGGAGTAGATTACTTTACTATACATGCTGGATTATTATTACAACATATACCAATGACTTATAAAAGACTCACCGGTATAGTATCTCGCGGTGGAGCCATTATCGCTAAATGGTGTTTATTTCATAATAAAGAAAATTTTTTGTATAAACATTTCTATGATATCTGTGAAATCTGTGCTAAGTACGATGTATCAATATCATTAGGTGATGGATTAAGACCAGGATCAATACAAGACGCAAATGATAAAGCACAATTCGCAGAATTATATACTTTAGGTAAACTGACTAAAATAGCATGGAAACATGATGTACAAGTAATGATAGAAGGTCCAGGTCATATACCAATGAATATGATTAAACATAATATGACAGAACAACTAAAACACTGTCATAAAGCACCTTTTTATACATTAGGACCTATCACCACCGATATAGCTCCTGGATATGATCATTTTACTTCAGGCATTGGTGCTGCTCTTATAGGATGGTTTGGTTGCTCAATGCTATGTTATGTTACACCTAAAGAACATCTTGGTTTACCAAATAAAGAAGATGTAAAACAAGGCATAATAATGTATAAAATTGCAGCACATGCTGCTGATTTAGCTAAAGGTCATCCTATAGCACAAATTCGTGATAATGCACTATCAAAAGCACGTTTTGAATTTCGTTGGAATGATCAACTAAATTTAGCAATTGATCCATTAACAGCTCGAGCCTATCATAATGAAGCATCTTCACAAAAATATAGTAAAGTACTTAATTTTTGTTCTATGTGTGGTCCAAAATTTTGTTCAATGAAAATATCTCAAGAACTTAAAAATTGCTCAAAAAAAATAAAATAACAACTCGGAGAAATTTTTTTATCTAAACTAGATAATTATTAAAAATAAAATGAATATTAATACAAAATTTTTACCAGTTCCACATAGACTTGGTTTATATCCAGTAATAGATTCTTTAACTTGGCTAAAACGGTTATTAGATACAGGTGTTACCACAATACAATTTCGTATCAAAAATCAGACAGAAACAGAATTAAATAAAAAAATTGAAGCTGCAGTGTTATTAGGAAATAAATATGACGTTAAATTATTTATTAATGATTATTGGAAACTAGCCATACAGTATGGTGCTTATGGAGTACACTTAGGTCAAGAAGATATGAATTCAGCTGATTTAAATACAATACTAAAATATGGATTAAGATTAGGATTATCTACACATTCTGAAAAAGAATTACTAAAAGCATTATCTTGTAATCCATCTTATATTAGCTTAGGACATATTTTTCCCACTAATACAAAAAAAATGTTTTCTAAACCCCAAGGTTTAGAAAAATTATTTAATCTTGGTCTTAGATTAAAAAATATTCCTACTGTGGCTATAAGTGGTATCAATATAAATAATATAGAAAATGTTTTATCATGTGGAATAGGCGGTATATCTGTAGTAAGTGCTATAACTAAGGCTTCTAATTGGTATCAAACGACAATTCAATTATTAGAAATAATAAAAAATTGGGAGAATAAATATGTAAATAAATAAATTTAATTGTGATTAAATATAAGGAATGAAATAAATGTTAAACGATAAGTCCTTTTTGCGTTATAGTAGGCAAATTTTATTAAATGAAATAGGTTTATGTGGTCAAAATTTATTACATTCTGCTACAGTTCTTGTAATTGGCTTAGGAGGATTAGGTTCACCTGCTGCTCTTTATCTTGCAGCTGCTGGAATAGGCAAATTAATATTAGCAGATAACGATAAATTACATATAACTAACTTACAAAGACAAATATTATATCATAGTAATGATATAGGAAAATTAAAAGCAATTTTAGCTAAAAAAAAATTATCGGATCTCAATCCTGAAGTATTTTATATCGCTTTAACAGACAGAATGAACGACAAATGCTTAAATAAACAAATAGCACATGTAGATCTAGTGTTAGATTGCAGTGATAACTTAATAACCAGATACAATATTAATGCTGCATGTGTTCGTTATAATAAACCATTTATTAGTGCTAGTGCAATTGGGTTTAATGGTCAAATTATGATACTTATACCACCTTGGAACAACGGTTGTTATGCTTGTTTATTTCCTGAAATTAAAGATAAAGTTGATATTGACTGTTCTTCTTTCGGTATACTTGGTCCTATAGTAGGAATTATGGGTACTATACAAGCGCTAGAAGCTATTAAATTTTTATGTAATATTAGGTCTACTAATCAAAGTCAATTATATTTATTTAACGGAAAATCTTTAAAATGGAAAAACATATACTTAAATAAAAATATACATTGTTCAATTTGTTAATAAAACATTATCTAAATATTCCAAATATACTTACTTTAAGAGAGATTTTGTTAAATGAAAATTATCTTTAATGATTCTATGTTAGAATTGTCTCAACCAATTTTTTTAAATGATTTTATTATTAATCAGTTAGGTCATGCAAATGGTATCGCTCTAGCTATTAATCAAAAAATAGTTCCAAATTACAAATGGGAAAAATATAAACTACAAGATGGAGATGATATAATTGTATTTCAAGCCATTGCTGGGGGTTAAACTTTGTTTACTATCCATGGAATTAATTTTAAATCAAGGTTGTTTATTGGAACAGGTAAATTTTCTAGCTATGATTTAATGTTAAGAGCCATTTTTGTAGCTGAAAGTGAATTAATTACAATAGCAATGCGGAGATTAAATTTTAATGATAAAAACGATGATTTTTTATCAGCTTTAAATAAAGCTAAAAATGAAATAAAAATAAAACTTTTACCAAATACCTCTGGCGCGAAAAATGCTGAAGAGGCAATATTTGCTGCTTATTTAGCTAGAGAAGCACTAAATACGAATTGGATAAAATTAGAAATTCATCCAGATATACAATATCTACTTCCTGATCCCATAGAAACTTTAAAAGCAGCTGAAAAATTAGTAAAAAAAGGTTTTGTGGTATTACCGTATTGTAGTGCAGATCCAATGCTTTGTCGGAGATTAGTTGAAGTAGGTTGTTCTGCAGTAATGCCATTAGGATCTCCTATTGGTTCTAATCAGGGATTAAAGACTCGTGATTTTTTGCAGATTATCATAGAACAAACAAAAATTCCTGTAATCATCGATGCCGGAATTGGTTGTCCCAGTCAGGCTACTGAAGCATTAGAATTAGGCGCTGATGCAGTAATGATAAATACTGCTATAGCCATAGCACAAGACCCAATCTCTATGGCACAAGCATTTAAACTTGCAGTACAAGCTGGAGAATTAGCACGAAAATCAATTTTAGGTCCTGTAAGTTTACTAGCTAATTCTACGAGTCCTTTAACTAATTTTTATAAAAAAAACACCAAGAAAACATAATGAATACTTTTTCTCAAAATTGGAATAAAATAAATTGGAATGATTTATCTTTTTGTATTTACAATCAAAATGAAAAAAATGTAGAAAAAGTTCTTAATACAAAAATCTTTAATTTAGCATCAATCAGTGCACTTTTATCTCCAAAAGCTAAATCTTACATAGAGCCTTTAGCTAAAATAGCTCAGGGTTTAACTCGTCAGAGATTCGGTAATGTTGTTAATTTTTATTTACCTCTTTATCTTTCCAATTTATGTTCAAATGAATGTACATATTGTGGTTTTTCTAAAAGTAATCGTATTAAAAGAAAAATACTTAATGAACAAGAAATTATTAAAGAATGTGAAGTAATAAGGGCTAAAGGAATTAATAATTTCTTATTGGTTACTGGAGAACATAAGAACAAAGTTGGTATGGATTATTTCCGTCGTTACATACCATTAATAAGAAATTATTGTAGTTCATCATTATTAATCGAAATTCAGCCAATGCTTGAAGAAGAATATGTTGAGTTAAAAGCATTAGGAGTCGATGGTGTACTAGTATACCAAGAAACGTATGATATAATCACTTATAGTAATAATCACTTATATGGGAAAAAAAGAAATTTTTTTTGGAGGTTAGAAACTCCAGAACGATTAGCAAAAGCTGGAATAGATAAAATAGGATTAGGTGTGTTAATGGGATTATCTAATGATTGGCGAGTAGATTGTTATATACTTGCTAAACATCTTTTATATTTACGTGATATTTATTGGAAAAGTAGTTATTCAATATCTTTTCCCCGTTTAAGACCTTGTATTGGACAAACTATATCTAATTCTGCCGTTCTTATAGATGATATTGATTTATTACAAGCTATGTGTGCATTTCGTCTATTAATGCCAGAAATTGAAATTTCTCTTTCAACTAGAGAATCTCCAAATTTTCGCAACCATGTAATTCCAATTTTAGTTAATAATGTTAGTACCGGTTCTAAAACTAGTCCTGGAGGTTATGCTAGTAATAAAAAAGAACTAGAACAGTTTGTTATTTATGATAATCGTTCTCCCAAAGAAATGCACCAAGTATTATTATCTGCCGGGATCCAACCAATATATAAAGATTGGGATTCATACTTAAGGATTAATTCAATTAAATATTAAAATATTTCTATAAATCAAAATATTAATATTATTCTTAATATTAAATAAGAAATAAAACATATAACTGTCTTAGTTATATGTTAAAACTATAAAATTTTATCAAAAAAGTTAAGTTAAAACATTAATTAAAATTATAACATATATGAATATAAAAAAAATATTTAATGTACTAAGCATCGCTGGTTCAGATCCTAGTGGTGGAGCTGGTATTCAAGCTGATCTAAAAACTTTTTCAGCATTAGGAGTATATGGAACTACAGTTATTACTACACTGACAGCACAAAATACTTATGGAGTACAATCGATATATCCAATAAGTGCATCTTGTGTAGATGCACAATTAGAATCAATATTTAATGATATACATATCCATAGTATTAAAATTGGACTACTTAGCAAAGCTAATATAGTTGAAATAATAATAAAAAAAATTATTAAATATCAAATTCCTTGGATAGTACTAGATACTGTAATGATAGCTAAAAATGGTTATAAATTAGTAGATAAAAAAGCTCTCAATATAATAAAAGAAAAACTCATACCTCTTGTATCAATTATTACACCAAACCTTATTGAAGCAGCATTGCTTCTTGATGGCATTCCAGCTAAAAATGAAGAGCAAATAATTAATCAAGGAAAAAAACTTTTATCACTTGGTTGTAAAGTAGTAATTATAAAAGGTGGTCATTTATTAGGTCCATCAAGTCCTGATTGGTTTATAACTCAAAATCAAGAAATAAGAATCAGTAGTAATAGAGTTAATACTAAAAATACTCATGGGACAGGATGTACATTATCTGCAGCAATAGCAGCAAAAATTCCATATTGTAAAGACTGGCTTCAAGCATTTAAAGAAGCTAAAACATGGATATATCAAACTTTAATAAATGCAAATAATCTGTCAATAGGGAAAGGTTCAGGACCACTACATCACTTTTATAAATGGTGGTAAAATTAATTTATTTCAACATATAAATTATCTCTTTTATTCAAAAATTTAGATATAGTATAAGGATAAACATCAAAAATCTTAGCTACTTTTTATCTGAGTTAATCATTTCTAAAACCTCTTTTCTTTATTATAAATTAAGTTTTGGACGTCGACCTCCTATTCTCCCTTTGTTGCGAGCAACTCTTAAACCAATAATAGTACGCTCACATAGCATAGCATGTTCAAATTCAGCAAATGACCCAACTATTTGCATCATCATACGACCAGCTGGTGTTGTAGTATTAATTGTTTCGGTAAGACTTTCAAATTCAGCGCCAACCAATCTTATTTTTTCTAACAATATTAATAAATCTTTTAAAGAACGAGATAATCTATCAAGTTTCCATACTTTTAAAGAACGAGATAATCTATCAAGTTTCCATACTACTAAAACGTCTCCAGGACCCAACTGATCAATTAAACAAGTTAACCTAGGTCTATTTAAACAATCTGCTGACATAGTCTCTTGGAAAACCTGACAGCAACCAGATTTCTTTAGCATAGAGATTTGCATACTATTATTTTGTTCTTGTGTTGATACTCTAGTATAACCAATTCGCATATTAAATTACCATAACTTAATTTCTTATAAAATAACTTTATACACCTTTAGTAGAGTTTTAATTGCAAAAATGCTAGTTTTTGCAAAAAATCAATATAACAATAAAAAAATCATATAAATATTAAAATTATCTTAATTAAAATAATTAAGATAATTTTAATATTAATCTTGTAATAATTATAAAATAATATAAATATATAAAAATAAATTAATGATAAGAGCTTTTTTATAAAGAAATAAATTAATTTATTGATAATAAATCAAATTAATTATTTTATTTTTATAAATAGCTTAATGAATTATGTAACTATTTAACTACAATATTTTTGTTAACAGAAAGTGAATTAATAAATTTTTCGTTTAGATCTAAATGTTGTTTAATTAATTCAACTGGGGTATTAGCAAGCCATTGATTTAGAGAAATATCAGCATAATAATTACTTTTAAATAATTCTAAAAATTTCATAGTGGTTTTACCTGTATTTTCAATATAATGACCCATAGCAAAAGGAACATAACCAACATCTCCTTCTCTAAAATCAAAAGTTCTTGCTTGACTTGAAGAAGCAAAAACTCCCATACGGCCTTCACCTTCTATATAATATTGCCATTCATCATTATTAGGATGCCAATGTAGTTCTCTTATACCACCTGGTTGTATTTCTACCAAAGCTGATGAAATATTTTTACAAATTGAAAAGATTGATGAATCTACAATGTTTACATATCCTCCAGAAACTTGTGTGGGTTTTAGTGATATCATTTTGTAAGTAAACTTTTCTTTTGATTTTTTTGTTAAATCAAGAGATAAATTATCATTTTCATTACCAGAAAAGATATATTTGTCATTAGGTGATGGTAGTTTGAAAAATGTTGATGTTGGCACTTTAAAGTTTTTAGCTAAAACTTCAATAGGAATATGCTTAAACCAATCAGTAAGGAGAAAAGTGCTTTCTTCATCGAAAGATCCGTTATCAAATGCTAATAAAAATTCACATCCGTCTGACCCTATACCTTGAATAGAATGAGGAATGCCAGGAGGGAAATACCATAAATCACCAATTCCAATATCATCGATAAACCATTTTCCTTTATTATCTAATGCAGTTACACGTGCATTACCGTATAGCATATACGCCCATTCACATTCTTTATGCCAATGTAATTCTCTTATTCCTCCAGCATTAAGACGCATATTAACCCCTGCGATAGTAGTTGCTACTCCTAGTTCTCTTTGAGTAATTTGTCTCGTCCATCCTCCACTTCCTTTTCTGATATGTGCATCGCTAAATGAATAACGAAGGTTTGGCAATGTACCATTATCTGTTTTGGGTGGATTCATAATATTTGGGTTTTCTTTTTCTCTTATGGTATCTTTTGGACCTGGATCATTATTTTTTCTTCTGTAATGATATATATAATCTTTAATCCATAAATTATATGGATAAACTTGATATGTCGCTAAGGCTAAAGCACTACCTAGTGCAAATGTCATAAAATTTCTTCTTGAAAACTTATTCATCAGTGATATTCCTTATTTTAGAAATAATATCAATTTGTATTTTAAAGTATATTTATGACCAAAAATATTTTTAATATTCGTTGCATTCAAATTAGATTATAATTTTTAATTATTTTAATATTAAAATGACAATCATATTTTATGTAAAAATTATTTATTATATATAATTGCTATTTTGTTGTTATATATCCTTAGTTGGATACTTTCATAAATCTTAATTGAAAATTTTTTCTTGTTATTAATATCACTGAATATAGTGAATGTTTCCCATCATTAATAATGACTTTAAGATTAAAAATCATCATTTTCATAATGATTGATTTTTTTTAATTTTGGTATTCGGTCGTGGATAATAAAAAATACAGCATGTCTTCGTTTTACTTCAGAATAATCGAGATAACCAATTTTTTTAAGTTGTTTCATTGCTCTTCTTATAACATAATTTTGCGTGGTAATTTTAGAAGATAAGTTTAGACGCATACGTAATCTAATAAGAGAAATTGGTATGGGATTAGTTGGAAGACTCTCTAAAAAAGTATAAAGAGCTTGAGCTGATTCTTTACGTTTTAAACAAGAAATAGCTCTAAGATGCAATAATACTTTATGATCAAAACTATAAAGTTCAAACAATTTTGGGTCAGCTTGAATATTTACGATATCTTTATCTCTATCATAATATGCAGATTGAACTAGATGTGTATGATAAACTTTACCATTACCTTCAAAAGATACAGTATTGGTTGCTATCCGACGAAGAGATGAATCTAAACGTTTGCGTAAAATAGATGAAGAATGTGCAGATGGAATTCCGCACATTTTTATAAAATTAATAAAAGATAAGGTTACAGTATCTCCTTTAATAGGATATCGTGAAAATGACTGAATTATACCTGCCCATGTTTTAAAATCATTATCCATATCTAGTCTAGCACCAGTAATGGTAATTTTCTGGTAACCTTCAGCTTTAACTAATGATAAATTTTTAAGTTCCTTTGTAGCATCTGTAAAAGCAATAGAGCCTGTTTTTCCTCTAGTTGTAGACTTTAGAGTAGGAACAAACAATCCTAACCTCATTAAAGCTGCTGGTTGTACTGTGTTATCCTTATTAGGATACAGTTGAATTGTTTCACCAGTATTTTTATTGACTGATGAAAAAGATTTTAAAAATGTTTTATTTTGATAATCTTTGGTTTTCATGAATGCATTTTATCTTTAATTGAATGAAAAAATAATATAAATTTTAATACTAATTATAGTGAATGCTCTACTGATTATAGTGAATGTTTTACTGATTATAGTGAATGTTTTACTGATTATAGTGAATGTTTTACTGATTATAGTGAATGTCTATAACCCTCTAGCCCTTGTATAATCTGACTTATGAGGGTTATAGGATCTTTATTGGATCTATAAGGATCTTATATAGGAACTATTCTGTGTATAAGTAGAAAAACTGTGGATAACTTGAAAGACCATACTCTAATTTATTTTAAAAAAATATTTTAAATCAAATAAATAAACAAAAATTCTAATATAATTTTTTAGTACTTTAAAAATTTATTATCTGTGGATAATTATTTAATAAATAAAATCAAAAAAAACCTAAAGATTAAGCACAAACAATGAAAAAAAATAAAAAAAACAACAAAAAAAACTTATTTAATAAATCATTAATGATAAATGATTTACGTTCTGCAATAAAATTCATCAAAAATTTTCCAAATCAATATATCGAAACTAATTATCAAGTTAATCCAATAAATGAACTAGCAAGCGTTTACCGTTACATAGGTGCTGGAGGTACAGTAATGAGGCCTACAAAAATAGGTCCTGCTATGACATTTAATAATATCAAAGGATTTCCTGATTCTCGCATTTTAGTTGGATTAATGGCTAGCAGAAAAAGAGTAAGCAAACTATTAGGCGTTTCATCAAAAAACCTAGGAATTCATATGGCTAAAGCTAGAAAAAAAATAATTACTCCAGTATTTGTAGACAAAAAACAAGCTATTTGCCAAGAAGTGATATACAATGCTAATGAAAAATATTTTGATATAAGAAAAATTTTACCTACAATAGTTAATACACCAGAAGATGCAGGTCCTTATTTTTGTTTAGGTTTAATGCTAAGTAGTGATCATAATAATCAAAATAATACAGACGTTAGCATACATAGACTATGTATACAAAGTAAAAACGAATTATCAGTATTTTTTGCACCAGGAAGACATATTAATTTATTTAGAAAAAAAGCAGAATCAATTGGAAAATCATTAGCTATATCAATTAATATAGGTCTTGATCCTGCAATATATATTGGAGCAGGATTTGAAGCACCTATTACTCCTTTCGGTTTTAACGAATTATGTATAGCAGGAGGGTTACGTGAAAAACCAGTAGAATTAACAGAATGTATTTCTATAAAACAAAAAGCAATTGCAAGAGCAGAAATAGTGATAGAAGGTGAAATACTTCCTAACGTTAGAATACAAGAAGATAAAAATACTAAAACAGGAAAAGCAATGCCAGAATTTCTTGGTTACACGGGTAAAGCTAATCCGTCATTACCAATAATTAAAGTTAAAGCTATAACAACACGTAAAAATCCCATATTACAAACATTAATAGGTCCAGGAGAAGAACATGTAAATTTAGTAGGCATCCCAACAGAAGCTAGTATTTATTTACAATGTGAAGATTCAATACCTGGACTAGTAAAAAATGTTTATGCACATAGTTCAGGAGGAGGAAAGTTACTTGCAATATTACAAGTAAACAAACGTAATCAAAACGATGATGGAATGACAAGACATGCAGCTATAATAGCTCTAGCCATATACCGTGAGTTAAAAAATATTATTTTAGTAGATGAAGATGTTAATTTATTTGATACGAATGATGTTTTATGGGCTATGCAAACACGATATTCTGGTGACAGCGATACATTATTTATTCCAGGAATAACAGGACATATTCTAGATCCCTCTCAAATATCTATAAATAATAATAAAGGAATCACTACAAAAACAATATTTGATTGCACAGTTCCATATAACTTAAAAAATAAATTTATTAGGACAAACTTTAAAAAACTCAATCCAAATATCTGGCTAAACAAATCCGAATATAAAAAATAA
>NZ_CM009558.1 GCF_002933345.1 Candidatus Pantoea edessiphila
TTGAAGACATTGAAACCTCGAAAATATGAATTAGAATTTTTTATTCTGGACGAAATTGAACTCTCTGGCTTTAGGGATGAACTTGCTAGTATGGAGCATCCATTTTTTGCACTAAAGGGTGGAGATACGAGAATTAGAGAATATAGAAATGGAAGTACAACCGTTATAGTTAAACCTAATGCTGATGGTTTAGCCACTATTTTTGATAAGGACATATGGATTTATGTAATATCAAAATTGCAAGAATCGATGAATATAAATAAAGAAATAAGTAAAATTGTTTGTTTCACGCCTTATGATTTCTTTATAACAACTAATAGGACAATTAGTGGTAGAACATATCAAGAATTAGAAAAAGCTTTGGATAGATTACAAGGTACTACAATAAAAACAAATATATTCTATTCTAAACATAAACAAGAAATTATGGGCTTTGGCTTAATTGATAGCTGGCAAATCCTTGAAGAAAAAAAGGGGAAATTAGATATTGGTATGGTAAAAGTTACTTTACCAGATTGGTTGTATCAAGCTTTGTATAAAAATAAAATGCTAAAAATCA
The DNA here is from genome assembly GCF_002933345.1 of Candidatus Pantoea edessiphila. Taxonomy (GTDB): domain Bacteria; phylum Pseudomonadota; class Gammaproteobacteria; order Enterobacterales; family Enterobacteriaceae; genus Pantoea_C. The sequence goes on from NZ_CM009558.1 coordinate 560, forward strand.
GTTCTGATTATTTTAGAATTAGGAAAGCAATAGATAGACGTATTTATGAGATAGCTCGTAAACATTGTGGTGTTCAAAGTGAATTTAGTATTGCATTAGACAAATTACACCTGAAGACAGGTAGCACATCTTTATTAAAAATGTTTAGACATAACATAAAGCAACTTGTTAAGACTAATGATTTACCAGATTATAAAATACGTTATAATACTGGAGAAGATATGGTTATTTTTAGTAATAGAAACAATAAATTTAAATTAGATAATTAATATTAAAATGATTTCAAAAAAAATTTACCTTATGAGGGCTGTTAATGAATAAGAAAATTAAAGCTTATATTTTTTCTTTTTTGATTATAATGACTTCGTCAAGTTCAGCTAATTCACACTTTCATGATATAGAGATAGGATTTTCTCCAGGTCACACAGCAAATAAAATAGTACTTAAGGCTATTGAAAATTCAAAAGATTCAATTTTTGTTGCCGCATACTCTTTTACTAGTAAACCAATAGCTTTAGCTTTACTTAAAGCACATAAGAGAGGGGTGAATGTTAGACTAGTTGTGGATAAAAAATCTAATACAGGTAGGTATACTGCTGTAACGTACTTGGTCAATCATTTTATACCGGTAAGGTTTAACGATAGATATGCTATTATGCATAATAAGTTTATGATTATTGATTCTAATTCAGTAGAAACAGGGTCTTTTAATTACACTCAAAGCGCAGCATTAAGAAATGCTGAAAATATTATCTATATTAAGAATAGAACAGATATTGCTGGTAAATATAGAAAAGAATTTCATCGGTTGTGGCAAGAAGGTATAGAAGCAAAACCTAAATATTAAAAATAATTTTTAATATTTCTATTATTTTTTATAAGTTGATTTATAAAACAGATTGAAAAATTGATTTAAATCATTTTTTATTCATCGGTTGTGGCAAGAAGGTATAGAAGCAAAACCTAAATATTAAAAATAATTTTTAATATTTCTATTATTTTTTATAAGTTGATTTATAAAACAGATTGAAAAATTGATTTAAATCATTTTTTATTTTAAAATAAAAAATGAGTGTATGTTTTTGTGAAATAACACATTTAAATATAGGAATTTCACTTATGCAATTAGAAGAAAAACAACTTATTGAAAGATTATTTCAGAAAATAAAAAAAGCAGAAGAACATGCTTCTAATAGAGATTCTGAAGCGGAAGAACAAATTAAAGATCATATTAAACAACAGCCTGCTGCACCTTATTATATGGTTCAATCAATTTTAATTCAAGAAGCGGCTTTAAATAAACTAAATCAACAAGTAATAAAATTGAAAGATGAAGTTCTTGAATTACAGAGGTTAAATCAAACTAAAGGAAAAACATTCTTAAGTAAATTGTTCAGTGGAAATAAACCTTCTGAACAAACAGTTCCTTTAAACACGAAAAATACTGTATCTTCTGAAAATAGTATTGCAACAACCGCTGCAGGGCCTGCACCTGCTTATAGTATTCCTCGCAGTAGTGGTAGTAGTTTTATGAGCGGTGCTTTGCAAACTGCTGCTGGCGTTGCAGGGGGAGTAGTAATAGGAAATTTATTGAATAATATGTTTCATCATACTGCTCCTGAAGAAATAATTAATATTATTGATGATCCTCATTCCTCTATGCACAATAGTCCTTTGCACAATAATGATTCCTTATTAGATAATAATGACTCTTTATTGCAAAGTAATGAATTAGGAGAAATAGATCATTTAGATACAACCAACCATAATATTGATAGCCAATTTTCTAATTACGACGGGCAATTATCTGATGGTAATGATTTTGAAATTGATAGTTTTGGTGATGATGATTTTATATAATATTTTTCTTGTAATTTATAGATTTTTTGTTTAGTTAAAATTTTTAGTGGTTTGTTAATTTAAGACTTTCGGGATTTTTTGTAACAAAATTATAAATAACATGCATTTTGTTTAGTTATGATATTTTCATTTTAATGAAAATATTTTTTATTCTTTTTTAAGAGATATTGAAATAACATCTGAACCAGAACTTATTTAATGTATTAATTTGTTACCTAAGAAGTTATTTTTTCTATTGTTTACATCAAAAAGAATAAATTTTTTATTAGTTAACGTTCTGGTTCAAGCAAAGAATATGATTCCTATCAGTAAAGGTCAGCTTTTTAAAAATTTCAAACAAAGAAAATTTTTTCTATCGTCTAGGTCCTCCTTAGAAAGGATTTAATCCAATAAAAATTTTCTTATGATTTTTAAATTCTTTCTGTAATCCTCTATAAGAGTATTATTATTCTAATTAACCCTTTCCCTAAGGGCACCCCTCTAAAAGCCTTCTCAGAGGTTTTTAGAGGGGTTTAATGCCATTCAAAAACATTATTCTAAATAATTTTTTTAAAGATGCTTCAAAAATTAGATAAGAAAAATTATTTTTTATTGTTGGAGAATTTATTTTTGGAAAAATGAATATGAAAAAGTTATCCACAGATTAGCCTCGCGCGTAATAATAACAATATATATATATAAGTTAAATAAGTTAAATAAGTTAAAGGATTTTTTTTGCTTGTATCTACCTGAAAAATAGATAAAATTTTTCAGGGTTGGTTTCTAAATCACAGTATTTGGTTTCTAAATCACAGTATTTGGTTTCTAAATCACAGGCAATTAAATGTTTAATCCACAGCTTATTAGACTACTTATCCACAGGATATCCACAATTTTTTTAATAACTTTTAAGACGATTTTATGTAATATAATCAGTTTTTGAAAGACAGAGCATTGGTTTCTAAATTAGAAATAAATCAGCTAAAACTATATTTTAGTACTCTTTGAAAATTAAATTGACTAGTTTATAAGTTAATGAAAATAAAGCAATAAGATAAACTTAAGAAGATAAGAGAATTGAAAT
>NZ_CM009559.1 GCF_002933345.1 Candidatus Pantoea edessiphila
ATTAAATTACCATTAACTTAATTTCTTATAAAAATAACTTTATACACCTTTAGTAGAGTTTTAATTGCAAAAATGCTAGTTTTTGCAATTAACTGGCATAAAAAAAATAAAAATCATATAAATATTAAAATTACTAATCAATATAAAATTAAAATAATTAAGATATATTAATTTAATAAGTATTAGAAAATAATATATTATTAACACATAAATAATAATAGAATTTGTTTTTTACAAAAAAATTATTAAAAAATTGATTTTTATCATAAATAAAATTATTTTTTATCAAAATCTTTTTGAACTCTATTTGATTAATTTTTATATACAAAAATATTAATTTATAACTAAAAAATATAAGTTACAAATTTAACCATTAAAGTTAATAACTTACACTAAAAAAGTAATATATATAAAAACATTACAAATACATAAATAAAGAATAGTTTATCTCAAATCACATCTTATACTATAATTAATTTTAAATTAATTATTAGAAAAATAAAAAACTATGTATAAAAATAAAATTATCAATAATTTTTTTAGAGAATAAAATAAAAAAACCTCTTGATTCTAAATTAAATAAAAAATTAAAAAAGAACCAAGAAGTTATAAAATTAAAAAAACACTAAATACAAAAACATATACATTTTATAAAAAACAACAACCTAACATAAGTATAGCATAAAATGAAAAATAAAACTTCAATTATAATAAATCAAAAAATAAAAAAAGATAAAAGAAAAAGAGGCGATCATTCTACAAAATGCAAATGTCCCAAACCAGAATGGTTCGCTCCTGCAAATTACAAATCATTACCAGGAGAATTCGGACATGCAATGCGTAGATTAGTAATAAAAGATAAAGAAAGCGGCAAATCTTGTTTAAGACGCAGAATATCTAGAGATCCATACTTTTTAAACTTAAGAAAAATCGCAGGAAGAAAAAGAGATTTCAGACCAGACAAAAGAGCCCTCATAGATGCTATTTTTCCACTTTTAATACAAAAAGCTGATATAGGAAGTTGGATCGTTACAACCAATATAACTAAATTAGCTAATGAATTAAGCCCCAAAAATGAAAATAAGGATGTAATTCCAGAAACTAGAGTAACTCCATCTCGTTTATCAAGATTATTTCCCGAAATGGTACGTTATGGATTATGTGAATTACCTAATATAGAATGGGATCCAGTAGAAGAATACTGGATCCCACGCCACGTTATTTTAACAGAAAGATTTTGGAAATTATGCGGGATAAATATAAATAAACTGTTAGATCAAAGAAATAGACGTCTTAAAGCTGAATCTAAAGGAATTCTTGAGCCTGGAAATTATATTTCTTTAAAAACCGCTAGAGCTATATGGTTAGAAAAAATGAGATTAGCAACCATAAAATATAGAAGAGAAAAAGCTATAAGAGAAAAAAGGCGTAAACGTCTCACCAGCCTTCCTCTAGACCAACGTCGTTATATTATGGCTTCTTGGATTATTAATACCTATCCAAATCATATACTCTTAAATATGGATCCAGAAAGTTTTGATCGCTTGGTATGGAAAAATCTGAATCAACTTAAACTTGGTATTAGATGGGAACCAGGACCTGATAAATCCATACATTGATCTTATCTATTTTTAACACCAACTTACCAAATAACTATTTCAAGTAATCCTCCTAATTAAAGGATGGTCTCTTTTTTACCCTTAATATCTTTATAAACATAGATTCATTTAATTTTAATCCTGAAATTAAAATTTTTTCATTTAATAGATATAAAAAATTTTTATTCACATTTATCCGCAAATGAAATGTTTAATTAGTAGCAAACTAATTAAACATTTATCTGCAATATATTCCTGATCTATAGATCAGAAATAAATTTCATTAAAGAAAAATAATACTTCTATTAGCAAATATCAGTGAATAAAAAAGAAAATAAAAAAACGCTTCATTTGAAGCGTTTTTATTAAACAAAATAAAAATTAATATTTAAAAATACTTAAGAAGTATGATGTTCAATAATATTATTAGATTCACCTTGAACACCAATAGATATTTTCTGAGGTTTTTCCCTTTCAGGAACATCATAAGTAAAACGAAGAACTAATAAACCACTACATAAACTAGAATAATTTATATTTATTCTGTACTCAAGATTAAAACTCAAAGAAAACTCATTTTTTTTAATACCCCGATGTAACCAAACAATCGATTTTTCTTTATCTTTATCAGACTCTTTTTTATTAACAACGGGCTTGCCACTTATAATTAATTGATTATTAAGAACAGAAATATCTAACTCATCACTAGAATAACCAGGAAGACTAACCGTAAGCTCATAATTTTCTTTATCCTTCTTTAATAAATTATAAGAAGGTGTATCCACTAACGGCTTTTCGCCAGTAATACGACTAAATAAATTATCCATCTGAGTAAAACGATCAGAAAACAAATTATTACTAAATGACGGCATAAGAGAAAAAGAACGATAAGGCATATTATTATCCTCCTTTAACACTTAAAAATAACAATATAATTTCATATAAATCACTATTGGGATACTAAATATCTTTTCAAGTAAAACAAAAAATAAAAATTAATTTTCTGAAATTAAATTTTTACTTTTATTCAATAATCTAGATATAGTAGAAGGATGAACATCAAAAAATTTAGCTACATTAACCGCCTTTTTTTTACCTAAACTAATCATTTCTAAAGCTTCTTTTTTCTGTTCTAAATTAAGTTTTGGACGTCGACCTCCTATTCTCCCTTTATTGCGAGCAACTCTTAAACCAATAATAGTACGCTCACATAGCATAGCATGTTCAAATTCAGCAAATGACCCAACTATTTGCATCATCATTCGACCAGCTGGTGTTGTAGTATTAATTGTTTCGGTAAGACTTTCAAATTCAGCGCCAACCAATCTTATTTTTTCTAACAATATTAATAAATCTTTTAAAGAACGAGATAATCTATCAAGTTTCCATACTACTAAAACGTCTCCAGGACCCAACTGATCAATTAAACAAGTTAACCTAGGTCTATTTAAACAATCTGCTGACATAGTCTCTTGGAAAACTTGACAACAACCAGATTTCTTTAGCATAGAGATTTGCATACTATTATCTTGTTCTTGTGTTGATACTCTAGCGTAACCAATTCGCAT
>NZ_CM009560.1 GCF_002933345.1 Candidatus Pantoea edessiphila
GCTAAGAGCTTTTTAAAAGGCTTAATACTTAATATCAATATATTTGACTATCTTTTTTTTTGAGATTAACTGAAAAAATATAATGAAAAAATTATTTTAATACTTATTTTTAATTTTTTTGCTTAAAAAAATAAGTGTGATTTTTATAAAATTAAATTTTTAATATCTAATGGTATGGTTTTGGGTTGGTTAATTCTTATTTGTTTGTATTTATAAAATTCACCTTTCTCTAAGATGATATTATTTTTTGATACTTTAAATATTTCTGATAAAAATTTTATTAGGCATTTATTTGCTCGTTTTTTTATAGGAGTAGCAATAATATTGATTTTAATATTGTCTTGATATATTCCAGCTATTTTATTTTTTTTTGAGTTTGAGTTGATGTATAATTTCATAATTAATGATTGATTTTCATACCAAAGATAGGTCATATATAGTGCCAGAAAGTCACATATATTGCCAGATTTCTGGAAACAGATCTAGTCCAATATAATTAAAAAGGTAAATAATAATAATTAATATCATTGAAGAAAAATCTATGATGCCTATTCTAGTTGGTAAGATCTTACGAATAGGATTCATGAATACTTCACTCATTTGGTATAATGCAAAAACCAACGGATTATAACTTTGATTTACCCAACTTAACAGTGATCTTAACGTAACTACCCAAAAAATTACTTTGCCTATTAATTTAATCGATGTTAATAAACCTACTATCAAATAAAATACAGCAGAAGGAAGAAATTCTGTTCTACCAAGAATTAATTCTACCAACGGTAATTTGATTGTTGATAGGATGAAAACTAAACTTAGTGATGTACCGTCAATCGGACCAATGAAAGGAACAATTCTTAACTTAACAATTGGTTGAGTTGCTTTAATTATAGATTGTGTAAATGAATTATAGGGATCACAATTTGCTAATTGTAGCCAAATACGTATCAGTAATAATACAGAATAAATATTAATAGCAGTTCTTACTAAGAAGATTATAGTCAACATATTTTGTGAATATCTTAATTCTTATTAATTGATAATTATTGTTTTTTAGAAGAATATTTTCCTTTAGTTAAGGTATCTTATTCTTGTTATACTTGTTTATCACTTTAACTAATTAAAGTGATTTTTAGTAATATAAATACAATTAGTTAATTGTACTCTTGATTTAGTTATTATTCAAATTAATTTTTTAAGTTAAGTTATCCACAGATTTTATGTCTTTAATAATCTAAATAAATTAAGTAAAAATATATTGTTAACTAATTTTTAAGTTAAGTTATCCACAGATTTTATGTCTTTAATAATAGTTATTATTTTTAAGTTAAGTTATCCACAGATTTTATGTCTTTAATAATCTAAATAAATTAAGTAAAAATATATTGTTAACTAATTTTTAAGTTAAGTTATCCACAGATTTTATGTCTTTAATAATAGTTATTAAAGTTAATAATAAAGTTAAATAAGTTAAGCAAAAAAAAACACTAGTAATGCTTTAAAAAATAACTTTTTTTTTTTACACCCTATGTGTAAATCACAGTATATTTATGTGTAAATCACAGTATATTTATGTGTAAATCACAGTATATTTATGTGTAAATCACAGTATATTTATATTAGTTATACACAGGTAGAAGGAAATAATTAAGATTTTGAATGATGGTTAGTATTAAGTTTAAAATTAGTTAAAATATAAATTATTTAATTTAAATAACTAATTTTTTATATATCTATTAATAAACTACATATTTAAATCTAGGAAATAAATTAAAATGGTAAGTAAAGGAATTATAAATAAAAATTTAGATTTTGAAACATCAATTTCTACAAATTATGATATAGATTTTTTTATGGCTAATGAATTAATTATTTCTAGCTTTCGTGATGAAATAACCAGTATGGAACATCCTTTCTTTGCTTTAAAAGGAGGGGATAAAACAACTAGGCGTTATGTTAATGGTAATACAACTGTTATTGTAGCCCCTAATGCTGAGTATGGAATGGCAACTATCTTTGATAAGGATGTATGGATTTATGCTATTTCTAAATTACAAGAGTCTATTAATATTAATAAGCCTATAAGTAAAATAATATTTTTTACATCTTATAATTTCTTTATAACTACAAATAGAACAGTAAGTGGGAGAACATATAAAGAACTTAAGAGGGCATTAGAAAGATTGGCAGGGACAAGGATTACAACAAATTTAGTTTTCAATGGAAAACAAGAATCAATTGGTTTTGGCTTATTAGATAGTTGGCGTATTATTGAAGAAAAAAAAGGAAGCATTGATATTAATATGGTAGAAGTAATTTTACCGGAATGGTTGTTTCAAGCTTTACATAAAAAACAAGTATTAAAAATTAATTCTGATTATTTTCGAATTAGAAAACCAATACATCGTCGTATTTATGAGATTGCTCGTAAACATTGTGGGAATCAAAATAAGTTTACTATTTCTTTTGATAAATTATATCTAAAGATAGGTAGTGTGTCAAAAAAATCTGAATTTAAAAGGATGTTAAAAAAACTAGAAACAAATAATGATTTACCTGATTACAGCATTTTATGTGATTTTAAAAATGATTTTGTAATTTTTACTAATCGAAATTTAATTGGTTATTAATAATGGTTCTTTTCTATTTGCTTAAAATATGGGCTCTATTGTTTCTTTAAAGCCTTTTTTTTATATATAGCTATCTTGTTATATCTAAGTCTAAAAAAACCT
>NZ_PDKR01000001.1 GCF_002933345.1 Candidatus Pantoea edessiphila
AATTGTTAAAGAGCTTTGTTAATAATAATTATAATAATTCGTTATGCTAACTCTGTTGACCTTATTAGTCAAGTTTTTCTTGTCTAAATATACTGATTAATTATAAATATCTTGACTATATTATAATCTCTATCTGATATCATAATTTAAAATAATATTAATTTAATATAAGTTGTTTTAATATTGGAAAACCATAATCTCTAAAAACACGAGATAGCTGATTCGATTTTTTATTTAAAGAAGTGCAGTATGCTATGTTTTCTTTTAAATATCCAAGTTTAATTTTTTTATATTTTAATAACCAATTTACACGGTAAGCAATAGCTATACCGGAATCTACTAAATATGTATTTAAAGGAAATATTTTTTTTAATTCATCACGTAGTAAAACAAAATGAGTACAGCCTAAAATTATGGTATCAGGTGTTTTAAAATTATTTAACCAAGGTTTAAGAATACAACGTAAATCTTCTAAAAAAATTTTTTTACCTATAAATTTTTCTTCTGCCAAAATTACTAGTTTGCTAGATTCTATTGCTAAAATTTTACATTTACCAGCGAATTTAGATATTAAATCACTAACGATGTTACTATATATTGTGTTATGTGTAGCTAAAAGACCTATTATACCATTTCTTGTTATTTGGACTGAAGGTTTGATAGCTGGGACTAAACCTATAATTGGAAATAAATGATATTTACGTAATTCAATTAAAGCAATTATACTTGCTGTATTACATGCTATCACAGCTAAAGATATTAAATATTTTTTCGATATTGTTTCAATAATATTAATAATACGTTTAAGAATGAATAAATCATCTTTATTCCCATAAGGGAAGCTATCATTATCAAAGACGTAAATATAATGAATATTGGGATTTTTTTTTTAATTTCTTTGTATACTGAAATACCACCAATACCAGAATCAAAAATTAGTACAATAGGTTTTAGATTATAATCTGATAAACCATTTGTGATGTCATCTTGTATAAACAACATGCTAATCAATCCCATAATTTTTATTGAGGATATTAAAAAATTTTAATTTTGAGTTATTCATTTTTAAATTTAATTCTATTTGATATAATTAATATATTATTATATATAATAATATGAATTATTTTATTATTTTAAATAATTAATTACAATAACCATTAATTCAATGTTTAAACATAAAAATATGTTGGTTGTTTTTAATAACATATTTTAAGTTAAATTCTTTTTAATATAAGAATGTCTTTTAAATCAAACAGATGTTTTTATTTATTAATAATGATACTTTTTAATTTTTTAAAAAAAATTAAATAACTATTGAAGTTGTCAGCATTTTTTTTGCATATTCAATAGCATGTGACACTTGATTAAAAGATACACCTCCTGTTGCGTTACGCTTATCAAGACAAGACTGTATACTAAGAATAGAATATACATCTTCTGTAATTTTAGAGCTAAATGTTCTTAATTGATTTAAATCAAGTTCTTCTAATGCTAAATTTTGGTTAATTGCTTCTAATACTATTTTACCAACTATATGGTGTGCTGTTCGAAAAGGAATACCTTTAGATACCAGATAATCTGCTAATTCAGTTGAATTGGAATAATTTTTTTTTATAGCTTCTTGGCATCGTATTTTATTTATTTTTAATTTATTTAATACAAGTGCTGACATATATATACAATCAATCCAAGTATCAACAGCATTGAATAAAAATTTTTTATCTTCTTGCATATCTTTATTATAAGCTAAAGGTAATCCTTTTAAGGTTGTTATTATTCCGGTTAAAGCACCATGAACTTGACCACATTTGCCACGAATCAGTTCCAATACATCTGGATTTTTTTTCTGTGGCATTAGTGATGAACCAGATGTTATTTCATCTGCTAATTCTATAAAACTTAATTCATTAGTATTAAAAAAAATTAAATCTTCAGCAAATCGCGATAAATGTATCATACCAATTGCTGCATTAGATATTAATTCTAATATATAATCACGATCAGAAACAGCATCTAAGCTGTTATTAGTAACAGATTTAAATCCCAACCAGCTAGCTAATTGTTGTCTATTAATGGCATAAGTAGTTCCTGCTAACGCACCAGAACCTAATGGACTAATATCCATACGTTTTAAAGTATCTTTTAAACGACCTTCATCTCTAATCAACATTTCTAGATAAGCTAAACACCAATATGCAAAGGTTATTGGTTGTGCATGTTGTAAATGAGTATAACCTGGCATAATAACATCTTGGGTATTTTCTGCAGTTGCTATTAATTTTTTCTTCAGTTCTAAGTGTGCTTGTAACAATCTTTTAATATTAACTTTACACCATAATTTTAAATCTGTTGTTACTTGATCATTACGACTACGACCAGTATGTAATTTTTTTCCTAATTCACCAAGCTTTTCGATTAATTGACTTTCAACCCAACTATGAATATCTTCAGCATTACTGGATAAAATTATTTCTGGATTAATACTAACTTTTTTTAATATTAAATTTAATGTATTCTCTAATAATTGCTGTTCTTTTGTATTTAAAACATTTACTGTCATTAATGCTTTTGACCATGCAATAGAACCAATAATATCTTGTTCTACAAGTCTATAATCAAAATACAATGAATCACTAAACTTTTTGAAAGTTTTGTTCATTGACATAGCAAATCTTCCGCCCCAAAGTGACATATAAACCCTCCACTTAATTAGTTTTTTATAAAAATGAATAAAATATTCTTATCTTAATAATTATTTATTTTGTTTTTTAAGAGCTCTTATTTTAGAAGAAAGAGAAAATAATTTAATAAAACCATCTGCATGACGATGATCATATACACTATCTTCTTCAAAAGTAGAATAATCTTTAGAATATAGGCTATTTTTTGAACTTTTTTCAATAGCAGTCGCAGTACCTTTATAAAGGTTCATCACTATTTCGCCAGTTAATTGTTCAGCTAGTACGTTAGCAGCAGCTTGTATAGATTCTCTTAATGGGGAAAACCATTTACCATCATAAACTATATAAGACATTTCATGTCCAATTTGTTCTCTCCATTTAAAACTTTCACGATCTAAAACCATTTGCTCTAAAGCACGTAATGCATTAACCATTATTGTTCCACCTGGAGTTTCATAACAACCTCTTGATTTTATACCTATTAAACGGTTTTCTATCATATCAACACGACCTATTCCATGTTTAGCACCAATTTTATTTAATTTCTTTAAACATTGAAAAGGACTTAATATTTCATTATTTATTGCAATTATTTTCCCTTTTTTAATATTAATAATTACTTTTTCAGGTTCGTTTGGTGCTTCTAGTGGATCATTAGTCAAAATCCAACAATCCTTATTAGGCGCATTTAATGGATTTTCTAATATTCCACCTTCAGTTGAAGTGTGCCATGCATTTTCGTCTCGACTATATATTTTCTTTATAGATAATTCCGTAGGTATATTTTTTTTCTTTAAATATTGCAAAATATCTTTTCGAGAACGTAAATCCCATTCACGCCAAGGAACTATTAATTTTAATTTTGGTGCTATTGCAGCATAAGTAGTTTCGAAACGTACTTGGTCATTACCTTTACCTGTTGCTCCATGGCATAAAGCATCGGCATTAAGTTTTATAGCTAAATCAATTTGCGCTTTGGCTATAATAGGTCTTGCCATAGCTGTACCCATAAGATAATGACCTTCATATATTGCACCTGTTTGTAATATAGGGTAAACATATTTGCTAATAAATTCTTCTTTTAAATCAACTATATAACACGAAGATGCACCAGAGCTTATTGCTTTTTTTTCTACACTATCTAAACAACTGTAAGGTTGACCAACATCAGCTACAAAGGCAATTACTTCACAAAAATTATAATTTTCTTTTAACCATGGTATTATAGCTGAAGTATCAAGCCCACCTGAATAAGCTAGTACTATTTTTTTAACGTTTTTTAATTGCATTTATGTAAATCCTTTTCCATAATATTCTATTAAACAAAAACCTTAGTGCCAACTGAATAACATCCATTAAATAAATTAATTAACTGATCAGCTTGTTCCCAGCTAGCTATGTTTACTGGACGATTTAAAGTTCGTGCCGCAGTTAGTGCAGCTCTTACTTTAATAATCATACCATTTTGTATTATATTTTCAGAAATTAATTTTTCTGCCTCATATGTATTTATTTCTGCTATAGTGTTTCCTTCATTATTTATGATACCATGTACATCTGATAATAAAACTAAGTCAGCATTTAAAGTTAAAGCTAGTGCGGTCGCTGCTTCATCGGCGTTAATGTTCAATAAAATACCTTTATTATCAATGCCTATTGAACTAATAATTGGTACATAATCATTATCAAATAAAATATTTAATAATTTTGGCTTACCAATAAATGCATTGCCAACATGTCCCAAATTTTTATTAAATTGTATAGTGTTAACTATATGTCCATCACCTAAGCATAAACTTACAGCATTAATCCCTATTTTTTTCGCTAAGGCAAGGAGTTTCTTATTAGCAATTCCTGCTAAAGCAGCTATAACAATGTCAATTTGATCAGATGGGGTAATACGTAATCCATTTTTTTTTATTGATTTTAATGATAATTTATTCATTAAGTTATCTATTATAGATCCTCCTCCATGAATTATGGTTATACAGCGATTAGCAATCTTGCGATAACTCACTATTGTTTTAAATAAATTATTTAATGCTATTTCTTTTTCTAAAATAGAACCACCTAACTTAACAACCAAAGGATTAATCATAGTTTATATATGTATTAAAATTAAATAATAGATTGCGTTTCAGGAAAACCAAACCGGATATTCATGCATTGGACTGCTTGAGATGCTGCCCCTTTTAACAAATTATCCTCAACAGCAACAATAATTAAATGATTATCTTTTACTTCAAAACCAATATCACAATAAGGTAATCTAACAATTGAATTTAATGTTGGAAATCCTTTTTGATATAATCGAACAAAAGGTTTGTTATGGTAAGCATTATGAAAAGCTTTAGTAATATTCTCTTTTTTTATGCCAATTTTTAATAAACATGTAATAGTGGCTAAAATACCTCGAGAAAAATTACCTATATGTGGAATAAAAATTACCGGTATTCCTAGATTTTTAACAATCTCTAAATGATGACGATGATTAAATACGCCATAGGCTTTTAAACTAATTTCACAAAAATGATTATTTATAGTTGCTTTTCTTCCAGTTCCACTAACTCCACTGATAGCATTAATGACTGGATATTGTGATTTATTGATTAAACCATTATCAACTAATGGTCTTAGAGCTAACTGTGAAATAGTTGGATAACATCCTGGTAATGCAATTAATTGTGCTTTTTTAATTTTATCGCATTGAAATTCAGCCAAACCATAGACAGCTTTACGTAAAATTTTCTCATTTTTATGAGAAAATCCATAAAAATCATCATAAAACTTTTTATCTTTAACACGAAATGCTCCTGAAAGATCAAAAACAATACAACCCATATCAAGAAAATTTGGCACTAATTTATAACTAACTTCATGAGAAGTAGCAAAAAAAACTAAATCTATTCTATCTGTTTTAAAGGACATGCTTTTAATACTAATTAACGGTAAATCTATGATATTTTTCATTCTTGGATAAACTTCAGATAAAGGTTTTCCTATATCTATACTATTTTCTGAAACTAATAAACCAATTATCTTTATATGAGGATGACGAATTAAAATATTTGCAAGTTCTACACCAGCATATCCGTTAGCACCAATAATTAAAGTATTTAACATAATGATAAATCGCTATTTCCAGTGAATATGTTTATGATTGTATATATTAATTAAATTTAAATTAAGGGATATAATTAATGAAAATAAAAACACCTTCTTTTATTGAATGTTATCGTAAAATAATATCAATACCATCCATAAGTTCGATTGATCCTTCTTTAGATCAAAGTAATGAAAGTTTAGTTCATTTATTAGCCAACTGGTTTTATGATCTTGGTTTTAAAATTACATTATCTTCTATTCCGAATACACGCAACAAATTTAATTTACTGGCCACAACTGGAAAAGGTTTAGGTGGTTTATTGTTATCTGGTCATACTGATACAGTACCATGTGATCCTAATTTTTGGAAGTATGATCCGTTTATTTTAACTGAATCTGATAATAAATTTTATGGCTTAGGAACAGTAGATATGAAAGGTTTTTTTGCATTACTTATTAATGTACTTAGTAATATTGACATAAGCAAACTAAGAAAACCTTTATATATTTTAGCAACTGCTGATGAAGAAACAACAATGATCGGAGCTAAAAATTTTTCAAAATTAACTGCATTAAAACCAGATATTGCTATAATAGGTGAACCAACTTCTCTTAAATTAATTTCCTCGCATAGAGGACATATTTCTATTACCGTTAGAATTAGAGGTGAATCAGGTCATTCAAGCGATATGTCTAGCATCAATAGTGTTAATGCTATTGATATAGCACAAAAAATAATATATCACTTATCAAAATTACGTAAAATTGTAATAAAAAATCATCATGATAATAAATCTGATAGTCCTTATTTAATTGTTAATTTTGGTAGTATTAAAGGAGGAGATTTATCTAATCGTATTTGTTCTTACTGTGAATTACATTTAGATATTCGTTTTTTGCCTAACTTTACTATTAATGATATAAACAAATTTATTAATCAAGCTTTAAAACCTATAAGAAAAATTTGGTTAGACAGAATATATATTGATCAATTACATCAACCTATTCCTGCTTATAAATGTTCTAATAGTAGTAGTATACAACAAATACAACAATTATTAGGTAAAAAATTAGAAATAGTAAATTATTGCACAGAAGCTCCATTTATTCAGAATATATGTCCAACCTTAATTTTTGGTCCTGGCTCAATAAATCAAGCTCATCAACCAAATGAGTTTATGGATATATCATTTATTAAACCTGCTTATGAAAATATTTTTAGGATAGTTCATTATTTTTGTAATTAATGAAAAATAAGAAAGATTAAATAATGAAATATGTTAGAAAATTTATATTAAATAATATTTAAGATAATTTATATAGGTTTTATACCTAATGCATGGCAAATTGAATAACTCATTTCGTGACGATTTAACGTATAAAAATGAAAATCTTTAACACCCTCTCTAGATAAAATATCAACCATATTTATAGATATATGCGCACCTATCATTTTACAAGTTTCAGGATCATTATCTAAACCCTCAAACATTTTATACATCCATTCAGGAATATGCACTTTACTAATTTTTGCAAAATTTTTTAATTGTTTAAAGTTTGATACGGGTAAAATACCAGGGACGATTTCAACATCGATACCGATAGCAACACAACGATCTCTGAAACGCAAGTAATTTTCTATATTAAAAAAAAATTGTGTTATAGCACGATTTGCACCTGCATCAATTTTATATTTTAGATTAATTAGATCAGCTTGTGCATTTTTTGCTTCTGGATGAACTTCAGGATAAGCGGCAACAGAAATATCAAAATCACCTACTTCTTTTAATAAAGATACTAAATCACAACAATACATTTTTTGTTTAATGTTATTGTTTTTATTTACATCGCCTCTTAATGCTACAATTTTATGAATACCATTATGCCAATATTTATATGCTATATTACGTAATTCGTCACGTGTAGAATTAATACATGTCATATGAGGAACTGCTTCTAATCCAATGCGATTCTTAATATTTTTAGTAACACTATATGTAAGCTTTTTTTCTCCTGAATTAGCACCGTATGTAACTGAAACAAATTTAGGTTTTAATTTACTAAGAAAATTAATAGAATTCCATAAAGTCTTTTCCATTTCTTTAGTACGAGGAGGAAAAAATTCAAATGAAATGTTAAATTTTTTATTTAATTCAAACCTATTTTTATTTAATCTTTCCTGTTGATTAGTGTAATAGCTATTCATCTCATTTACCTTATAACTTATAAATGATATTAATTTACTAATCTTAATTAAATTACATAACTCACTTAAAAATTATATAATCCTTTTAATATATGTAATTTGTTTTAAATTAATAAGATAATTTTTAAAATTTAAAACAGAGCTTCTTATGATTTATAAACTGGTTATTATTTACTTAAATAATAACAATTTAATAATATTATGATAAATTATTGATTCAAAAAAATAATAAGTTAAACATTTTATTATTATATTTTATTTCTAAATATTAATTAATTTTGCTAGAAATTAGCATTACTTGATTTTTAGTAATTTAATTAAAATAAAATATTTAATAAACATTATTTATTATTTTGATCTTTGATTAAATATATTAATTGTTTATTAAAGAAAAATATTATTTTGCTGGTAAGTTATACAGTAAGTATAATATTGAATATAATAGATAAATATATAAGGTATATGTATTAATTAATATAATAATATTAACTAAAAAATAAACTAAATACTATCTGATATAATTTCAAATGCATTATCTAAGTCATTAATTAAATCTTCATGATCTTCGATTCCAACTGAAATACGTAATAACATTTCAGATATGCCTGCTATAGATTTTGCTTCACTGGACATACCTGCATGTGTCATAGAAGATGGATGAGAAATCAAACTTTCAACACCTCCTAAAGATTCTGCTAAAGTAAATAATTTTAATGAATTTAGAAATAATTTTAATAATTTATCATTTCCGTCAAATTCAAAACTTAAAATAGCTCCAAAACCTCTTTGTTGTTTCATTGCATATTGATATCCAACATTTTCTATTAAAGATGGATGGTATATTTTTTTTACTAATTTTTGTCTTTTTAAATATTCAATTATTTTTAATGCATTGTTTTGAGCTGTTTCAATACGAGGGATTAAGGTTCGTAAACTACGTAGTAGTAAATAACTATCGAATGCTGCTGCCGTAACACCTATATTATTAGCCCACCAGGTTAATTTATTTATAAGTTCAGGATCTTTTGCAATTATTACACCAGCTAATACGTCAGAATGACCACTAATATATTTAGTACATGAATGAACAACAAGATCAGCTCCTAAAGATATAGGATTTTGTAATACTGGAGTCATAAATGTATTATCTACAACACTAATAGCACCTACTTCACGGGCTAATTTACAAATATTAGTAATATCTACAACACGTAATAAAGGGTTGCTTGGACTTTCAATTAATATTAAATTTGGTTTTTTTTCAAATGCTATATTTAATGCTGATATATCACTTTGATTAATGAATTTCACATGATATGCATTTCTTTGATTCATACTATAAAATAATCTATAACTTCCACCATAACAATCATAAGGTGCTATTAATAAAGAATGCGGTGTAAGGAAACTCATCATTATTAAATGGATTGCTGACATACCAGTATTGGTTAATACAGCACCTACGCCTTTTTCTAATTCAGATAATGCTTTTTGTATTAGATCCCTTGTAGGATTAATACGACGTGAGTAATCATGAATTCTTGGTTCTTTAAAATTAATAAAATTATAAGTACTAGAAAGATAGATAGGCGAAGACACACAACCATATTGTTTGTCGGTATTTAAACCACTGTGAACTGCTATAGTCGCCTGTTTAAGGGTCATATTATTAATTTTCCTAAAATTTATAAACTAAGATGTTTTATAATATTTGTATCTTTATAATTTAATATTACTTTAAATAGGAATGCTAAATATTTTAAATAAGCATTCCTTTCTATAATTTTATTAAAGATTCATTACTCTTTATCAATTAAAGAGAATCGTTTGTTAAAACGATCAATACGTCCGCCACTTGAAACATCTCGCTGTTTACCAGTATAAAAAGGATGACATTGACTGCATACGTCCAAATTCAATTTATTTTTTAGAGTTGATCGAACTGTAATTTCATTACCACAAGTACAGTTAACAGTAATTATCTCATAATTAGGATGAACATTTTTTTTCATATAAAAACCTTAAATAAAAGTTAATGTTAATATTTTTATTATATATAATTAACATATTGATAATGTAAATTAAAACCGGAAAAACCATATATTTGTGTAATATTATATAACCTAATATTTCTAATTTTACGACTTAAATGTACAATTAATCATACTTTAATAAATTTTATTTTTATTAATATTTAATGAGACTACCGATATAATTTTTATTTTTTGAATTATAAAGGGATTAATATGTTTATTGTTCAAGTTGCTTTACCAATTCCAATACACCGTTTATTTACATATATATATCCAAAGGATATCCAGCCAGTTATTGGGGGACGTGTAAAAGTACCTTTTGGCAATAGAAAAATGATTGGTATCATTGTATCATTATATGATAATAATAATTCTAATATACAAGAAAAAAGACTAAAAACAATTGAAGAAATTTTAGATAAAGAATCCTTATTTGATCAATCATTATGGAATATATTGAAATGGGCTTCAGATTATTATCATTCTCCTCTAGGAGAGGTTTTAAACCACGCTATTCCTACATTGTTACGTCAAGGCAAATTAATATCTAAACATTCAAAATTGTTATGGCAAATTACTAAAAAAGGTATTTGTATTAATATTGAAAACCTTAAAAATGCACCTAAACAACAACAAGCCTTAAATTTATTACGCAAAAAATCACTATTTTTTAACGATATAAACCAATACAACATAACTAATCAAGTTATGAAATCTTTATGCATTAAAGGGCTTTGTACTCTCAAAGAATACAACCTACCAACACAGAATTGGTGTAATAATTTAACTATTCAACATGAAAAACCAATATTGAATAAAGAACAAATTACAGCTATTGAATCTATAAGAAAAGAAGATAAACACTATGTAGCATGGTTGTTAGCAGGAATTACAAGTTCTGGCAAAACTGAAGTATATCTTCAAATACTAGAAAATATTTTAATACGTAGTCAACAGGCATTAATTTTAGTACCAGAAATTGGTTTAACAATTCAAATTATTAATGCTTTTCGTAAACGTTTTAATGTTCCTATTGATTTACTTCATTCTTCATTAAATAATAATGAACGCCTTTCTGTATGGTTAAGAGCTAAACGTGGTGAAAGTGCTATTGTAATTGGGACTCGCTCAGCTTTATTTACTCCACTAGCACGACTTGGTATAATTATTATAGATGAAGAACACGATAATTCTTATAAGCAACAAGAAGGTTGGAAATACCAGGCTCGTGACTTAGCTGTATTTAGAGCTTGTCAAGAAAATATACCAATTGTATTAGGTTCGGCAACTCCTGCATTAGAAACATTACATAATGTAATTAAGGGTAAATATCGTCAGTTAAGCTTAATGAAGCGTGTTGGTAATGCTAAATTAGTATTACAACAAGTTATAGATCTTAAAGGATTAGCATTAATTGGTGGTTTATCACAAGTTCTTATCAAGAAAATTCAAAGCCATTTGTATGCTAAAAATCAAGTTTTACTGTTTTTAAATCGTAGAGGTTTTTCACCTTTAGTTTTATGTCATGATTGTAGTTGGATTGCTGAATGTCACAACTGCCAGCGTCGTTTTACATTACATCAATGTAAAAATCAAATAATTTGTCATTATTGTAATAATACAAAATCCATACATAATGGATGTCCTAACTGTAATTCAAAAAATTTAATACCAGTTGGTGTAGGTACAGAGCAAATTGAACAAAAATTAAATAAATTATTTCCTAATATAAAGATAATACGTATAGATCAGGATACTACTAGAAAAAAAAATGCATTAGGAAAATATATAGCTAAGATAAATAACGGAGAACCTTGTATTTTAATCGGCACTCAAATGATTACAAAGGGTCATCATTTTCCAGATGTCACTTTAGTATCGCTATTAAATGTGGATGGAGCACTATTTTCATCTGATTTTCGAGCGACAGAACGTTTCGCTCAGCTTTATATTCAAGTTGCTGGACGTGCTGGGAGAGCTGAGAAACAAGGAGAAGTCTTGCTACAAACTCATTATCCTAATCATCCATTATTAAAAATTTTACTAAATAGAGGATATTTTTCATTTGCTGAAAAAACGTTAATGGAACGTAAATCTGTATTATTACCTCCATGGACTAATCATGCTATATTTCGTGCAGAATACTTTGATAATATAAAAGTGATTCAATTGCTTCAAAAATTACGTAATTTATTAGAAAATAATTCATTAAATGATAAATTAATATGGTTTATGGGACCATCTCCATGTTTGCAACCTAAAATAAATAAACGTTGGCGTTGGAATCTTTTAATACAGCATCCTTCACGCAAGAAATTACAAGAGTTAATTAACAAATCTTTACCATCAATTAATATAATACCAGAAACACGTAAAGTTAAATTAACTATAGACATTGATCCAACTGAAATTTAAATATTTTAATAGAATAGACATTGAAATCATATAAATCAATACAATTATTATATTATAGTCTACTCAAGATTTTTTATTAAAATAACTATTTAAAGAAACAATTTTAATTAAATTTAATTTAAAATATTTTATATTTATCGATTGATTGCAGAATTTAAGGATTAATGCATCATTATCTTTAAAGGATATTGTTTATAATAACTTTAGACAAACTTTAAGATATTCCTTTAAAAGGAATTTAATAAATTTACAAAATCTATTATTTAGAGAAATAATAGAAATAATCTTTTATATAGCTTTAAACATAGATAATATAGAAGTATTCTATTGATAAAATCAAATATAATTAATTATATTTGATTTTAAAAATAGGTCTTATTATTTTAAACATGTTAGAATCATATTTTATTAGGGGTTGAAACCCATTAAACTTACCCCATATTTCTCATGATGCTCTATAATCCAAATTAAGAGCTCTTCTTGACTGAATGTGACAAGGAAATCTACCTGTGACAACAATAGTAAGTGTCAGACGTAACAGCCAAGTAGTAATTGGCGGTGATGGTCAAGCTACTCTTGGTCATACTATAATGAAAAGCAATGTTAAGAAAGTACGTCGTCTTTATAACGATAAGGTAATTGCTGGATTCGCAGGTAGTACTGCAGATGCTTTTAATTTATTTGAACTATTTGAACGAAAACTAGAAACTTATCAAGGTCATTTAGTTAAAGCAGCTGTTGAATTGGCAAAAGACTGGCGTGCTGACCGTATATTAAGACGTCTTGAAGCTATGTTAGCAGTAGCTGGTGAATCATCATCACTTATTATAAGTGGTAATGGAGATGTAATTCAACCAGAAAATGATTTAATCGCTATCGGTTCCGGAGGTGCGTTTGCACAAGCTGCAGCACGTGCTTTATTAGAAAATACTGAATTAGATGCTAGAAATATAGTTGAAAAAGCACTTTGTATCGCTGGTGATATATGCATCTATACCAATCATAACGTTAATTTTGAAGAATTACCGTTCAAGACGTAAGGATTTTAATTATGTCCGAAATGACTCCTCGTGAAATTGTTAAAGAATTAAATCGCTTTATAATAGGTCAGGATAGTGCTAAAAGAGCTGTAGCTATTGCGTTACGCAATAGATGGAGGCGTATGCAACTAAATGAGGAATTACGTCACGAAGTAACACCTAAAAACATCCTAATGATTGGACCAACTGGTGTAGGAAAAACAGAAATAGCACGTCGATTAGCAAAGTTGGCCAATGCACCTTTTATTAAGGTTGAAGCGACAAAATTTACAGAAGTAGGTTATGTAGGTAAAGAAGTTGATTCTATTATTCGTGATTTAACTGATTCAGCTATCAAGATGGTACGTAGTCAAGCAATAGAAAAAAATAAATATCGAGCTGAAGAATTAGCTGAAGAACGTATCTTAGACGTATTAGTTCCTCCAATTAAAAGTAATTGGGGTCAAACAGAACAAAAAAATGAACCTTCTGCAACACGACAATCTTTCAGAAAGAAACTACGAGAAGGTCAGTTAGCTGATAAAGAAATTGAAATTGATTTAGCAATGGCATCTTTAGGTATAGAAATAATGGCACCACCAGGTATGGAAGAGATGACAAATCAATTACAATCTATATTTCAAAATATAGGATTTCAGAAACAAAAATCTCGAAAATTAAAGATAAAAGAAGCTATGAAATTGTTAATAGAAGAGGAAGTGAGTAAATTAGTAAATCCAGAAGAATTAAAACAAAATGCTATAGAAGCTGTTGAACAGCATGGAATTGTTTTTATTGATGAAATAGATAAAATTTGTAAATTTGGTGGTCAAAATATTGGAGGACCAGATGTATCACGTGAAGGTGTACAGCGTGATCTTTTACCTTTAGTAGAAGGATGTACTATATCTACTAAACATGGAATGGTAAAAACTGATCATATTTTATTTATTGCTTCTGGTGCTTTTCAAGTAACTAGTCCTTCTGATCTTATTCCTGAGCTTCAAGGTCGATTACCAATTCGTGTTGAATTAAAAGCTTTAACTGTAAATGATTTTAAACGAATACTGATTGAGCCGAATGCTTCAGTTACTATGCAATATAAAGCTTTAATTAATACTGAAGGTGTAAACATAGATTTTACTGATGATAGTATATGTAAAATAGCAGAAGCTGCATGGCATGTTAATGAAACAACTGAGAATATCGGTGCACGTCGCCTTCATACCGTTCTTGAACGTCTGATGGAAGATATTTCTTATAATGCTACTGATCGCAAAGGTGAATCAGTAACAATTGATGCAGAATATGTTGGAAAACATCTAGATCAATTGATATCTAATGAAGATCTAAGTCGTTTCATATTATGACATATTAATTTATAGAATTATTTGTTAATTATTATAATATAAATCATTTATCTAAAAAATGAATATTTTATTGCTAACTAATTCATAGCAAAAACATAATTGATTTATAATTTTTGATTTTAAAACATTTATTCTAAATTACAGCTGAGTTAATATTTAAATCAGCTTAAATTGTTATAATTTCAATATATTATATATAATATATTGAAATTTATTTAATGTTATTGTAAACTTAATCCAGATTTATTATTTGTTAAAATTTATTAATGATATTTTGAAAAGGTTTTTATATGTCTGATTGGGTTGATGCTAAAGTTTATGAGATAAAGAATTGGACAGATATTTTATTCAGTCTTAGAGTTGAAGCGCCTATTTGTTCTTTTGTAGCTGGTCAATTTGCTAAAATAGCATTAAATTTTAACGGTAAACGTATACAAAGAGCTTATTCTTATGTCAATGCTCCTAACGATAAAATATTGGAATTTTATCTAACTATGGTATCCGGAGGAAAACTGAGTCCATATTTACGTTCATTACAACCAGGTAAAAAATTATTAATAACAAAAAAAGCTAGCGGATTTTTTGTTTTAAGTTCAATTCCTCAATGCGAAACACTATGGATGATTTCAACTGGTACTGCTATCGGACCATATCTTTCCATTTTGCAATATGGAAAAGGATTAGAGCGTTTTCAAAATATAATACTTGTTCATGCTGTCAGGTATTTTGCAGATTTAAGTTTTACTAATTTAATAAATAGTTTACAAAAAAAATATAACGGGAAGTTACAAGTTAAAACAATAGTAAGCAGAGAAAAAATATTTGGCTCCTTACATGGTCGTATACCTGATTTAATTTCTAATGGAGAGTTAGAAAAGTCAATAGGATTGAATATAAATTGTAAAAATAGTCACGTGATGTTATGTGGTAACCCTGCAATGGTATATGAAACTAAAAATTTGTTAAAAGATACTCGCGGAATGGAATTAAACTTAAAAGAAAAATGCGGGCATATAACCAGTGAAAATTATTGGTAGTTAATTGCATACCAATTAAGTAGTATCTATTTAATTATTTTAAATAAATTATTAAGCAATAATATCTAAAATTGTTAGCAATAAAATATTGTTTAGGTTGCTTGTCAATGTTATTCATTATACAATGATTATCTTTAGATATAAAATAGGAATTTTTAATGAAATATCCATTAATTATAGGAAATTGGAAGCTAAATGGAAGTAACTTAATGGTGAACTCATTGATTAATCAGCTTAATCAAAAACTATTTAATATAAAAAATTGTCATATTGCAGTTGCACCACCTATTCTCTACATAGACAGAGTAAGTAAAGTTATATCAGATAATATTAAAATATGTGCTCAAAACGTAGATATAAGTTTATGTGGAGCTTATACAGGTGATGTTTCGATAGAAATGTTAAAAGAAATAGGGGTACAATACGTTATTGTTGGTCATTCTGAACGTCGTAATTATCATAAAGAAGATGATAATTATATATCAAAAAAATATTCAATAATAAAATCGTTTGATCTGATCCCAATTTTATGTATTGGTGAAAATGAAACTCAAAATAAAACAGGTAAAACAAAAGAAATTTGTAAATTACAGCTTGCATCTGTATTGGATAATCAAGGAGTTCAAGCATTTGAAAATGCAGTTATTGCTTATGAACCAATTTGGGCAATTGGAACAGGAAGATGTCCTACTCCAGTACAAATACAATCTGTTCACAAGTTCATTCGAGACTACATTGCAACATACGATATGAACATTGCTAAAAAATTAATTATTCAATATGGTGGTTCTATTAATGAAAAAAATGCTGCTGAAATAATTAGCAAACCAGACATTGATGGATTATTAGTAGGAAATTCTTCATTGAATGCTTCAGTGTTTTCAAAAATTGTTAAAATAGCTCAAGCATCAAAA
This sequence comes from Candidatus Pantoea edessiphila, assembly GCF_002933345.1. Lineage (GTDB taxonomy): Bacteria > Pseudomonadota > Gammaproteobacteria > Enterobacterales > Enterobacteriaceae > Pantoea_C. The sequence goes on from NZ_PDKR01000001.1 coordinate 16,781, forward strand.
TTAATTTAAACAACATAAATATTTTTATTTTAATTATTTAGTAAAGTTGTTTGGCAATTTTCAATAAATCTCTTTTAAATGAACGCTTCATATTTTTAACTGTATCTGTAATATCGTAATGAACCATTTTTTCATTTTGGATGCCTATACAACGTCCACCATAACCTTGCATTAGTAATTGAATTGAATAATTACCCATACGTGAAGCTAAGATACGATCGTATGCACAAGGAGCACCTCCTCTTTGGATATGTCCTAATACAGTAGTTCTAGTTTCTCGTTTAGTTTTTGATTCAATAAAAAATGCTAAATCATTTATATCGCAAATATGTTCAGTAATTGCAACTATTGCATGCTTTTTACCTTTAGCTATACCTATTTTAATTTCTTTTACTAATTCTTCACGAATATATGGCATTTCGGGTATTACAATAAATTCACAACCACCAGCTATAGCAGCTGCTAATGTTAAGTCTCCACAGCAATGACCCATAACTTCAACAATAGAAATACGTTGATGTGAAGACGAAGTATCTCTTAAACGATCAATAGCTTGTACTATAGTTTCAAGTGCAGTAAAATATCCTATAGTATAATCGGTTCCAGGTATATCATTATCGATAGTTCCTGGAAGTCCTATACAAGGAAAACCCATTTCAGTCATTTTTATGGCACCCATATAAGATCCATTGCCCCCTATGACTACTAGGGCATCAATATCTGATTTTTCCATATTTTTTATAGCAATTTGTCTGATTTTTTCGTTAATAAATTTAGGAAATCGAGCAGAACCAAGAAAAGTACCACCTCGATTAATCACATCAGACACACTATAGCGATCAAGATTAATCATGCGATTTTCATATAAACCTAAATAACCATCGTAAATGCCACAAACTTCTAATCCTTCACTTAATGCAGAACGTACAATACTACGAATGGCTGCATTCATCCCTGGTGCATCACCACCACTAGTTAGTATACCAATTTTTTTTATCATAATAACCTCTATTTAAAAATGATATTTTTGAAAAATCTATATATTATTATTGATTTGGTATTTATTATTGCAAATAATATAATAATAATTATTATTTAAGTTAATAATGATAATTAGAAAAAGCTATAATTTTTTATAAGAAATTATTTCGCTAATCTTAATTAAAGTGATATTCAATAAATTATGAAATTATTTACTAAAATTTGCAGCAGAATATGGATCTTGATGAATCATTATATCCGAACCTGGAAATTCTATAAGTAGGGCTTTTTTTATTAAATCAGATATGTCGTGCGCTTGTGAAAGTGTTAAATGATCTTCTAATTCCAAATGAAATTGAATAAATCTAGTTGATCCTGATTGGCGCGTACGCAAATCATGGATACCTTTTATGTTAGGCCATTTATCTAGTATTGCCAAAATTTTTAAACGTTCTGTTTCTGGCAAAACACGATCTAATAGCGATTGAATTGCATTATATCCCATTTTTAATGCACTACAAAGAATAAATAAACCAACTCCTAAAGCAAACAATGCATCAGCATGAATAAAGTTATAACTACTTAACACAAGACCAATTAAAATTGAACAATTCATAATGACATCTGATTGATAATGTAACATATCAGCACGAATTGCTTGGCTACCAGTTTTACGAACCACCCATCTTTGAAAAAATACTAAAATTAAAGTAGAAATAAGCGAAATTATTGTAACAATAATTCCAATACCTAAAGAATGAACGACAGTCGGTGATATAAGATATTTTATACCTGTAAGAAAAAGTAAAAGAGAAGAACCAGAAATAAACATACTTTGTGCTAATACAGCTAATGATTCAGCTTTCCCATGACCAAACATATGCTCAGAATCTGCAGGTTGTAATGAATAACGTACAATTAATAAGTTGATCAAAGAAGCAGTGATATCAACTATTGATTCAATTAAACCAGCAAGTAAACTTACTGATTCAGTATACCACCATGAAAAAATCTTTATAATAAATAATATAAATGAAAAAATAGTAGCTACTAATGCGGCTAGTTTTACTAATTGGCAATAAGATTGTTGCATTTTAAGCTCTTTATTTTTTTAAATTAAATAAGGTTATTATTTAAATTAATAAAAAGTATTATGATTTAAATTAATAAAATAATTTAGTCTTAATTATTTCTTTTAAGTTAAACTGACATCTATACGTAAGGTAAAGATACAATTGACTTAATGAATACAATTCATTGTTAACTATTGATATTAAAATATTAATACTAATATATTAATCTATAATTATAGACACTATATTAATGTTTATTTAATTTATTGATTATAATTTTCGAAATATAATTTGAATTAGATACCATCGCCAAGTTGAAATTCTAAACTATTAAAATATTGATCCATTTCCATGGATGGTTTTTTGCTACCTGATTTACCAATAATCCGAGCTGGAATACCAGCAGCAGTAGTATTTGGTGGTATATTTTTCAATACTACTGAACCAGCACCAATTTTAGCGCCTTTTCCTATTTCTATATTGCCAAGAATTTTAGCACCGGCTCCAATCATTACACCTTCGTGAATTTTTGGATGTCTATTTCCTACTACTTTACCAGTGCCTCCTAAAGTAACTGATTGCAATATTGAAACATCATTATCAATCACTGCTGTCTCACCAATAACAATTCCTGTTGCGTGATCAAGCATAATACCATGACCAATTTTTGCTGCAGGATGAATATCTACACTAAAAGAGGTAGAAATTTCATTCTGTAAATAAACTGCTAAGGTATATCTACCTTTATTCCACAGCCAATGACTAATACGATATAATTGTAATGCTTGAAATCCTTTTAGGTAAAGCAAAGGGACTGAATATTTATTGACTGCTGGATCACGTTGAAGTATAGCTTGTATATCATAAGCAGAAGAAATAATAATAGATATATCATCATTATATACTTCTTTTATTATTTCTTGCATATTAATGGTAGGCATTATAAAATTGGACAGTTTATTAGCTAAAATATAGCTCTGTGCATTAATGAAATTTTCATGCCTAAGTAATGTCTTATAATAAAAATCAGCAAGTATCGGCTCACGATTAGATATAATAAAAGCTTCCGATTTTATATGAGTCCAAATTATTTCTAATAGATCAAAAAACATATATTTTACTTCCTATAAAATTTTAATTATTAATTACAAAATTATATTTATACTATTAAAATTTTTTATTTCTTTTTGTTAAAGATTGAATAATAAACAATTAATCAAACAGTAACCAATATAAAACCATAAATTTTATTTATATAGCAATCTTGGTAAAAACGGTTTAAAATACATATATTTTAAATATAAAAATATTAGTATGTTTAGTTTAAATCAACAGTTTTATTTAGCATAATTTATTATATCATAATATAATCAATAGAAAATTTTTATCAAATAACATGTATCGTTAATTATAAAATATAAAAAATAATTTGTATTAACGCGCTCAAAATTAAAGCAATATATCTAATAATAAATGAAAATATCAAATTTACATTTTTGTTTGCTATCTATGTATAATATTAATTTCATTAATACATGTATTTATAAAACTTATATATAATTTGTATTTCTATTATAAATCAATTATCTTTTTTTAGTGTTCCTTTAGATTGTTTATGAAAAAGGTCATCAAAGTTAATAGGTGCTAAATTTATCTGAGGAAATGTTCCACGTGTAACTAGATTAGAAATACATTCACTTCCATAAGGAAACAGAATTGTTGGACAATATACTCCTAAAAAATATATGATTTGAGAGTCATGGATACTATTTGTATTAAATATTCCAGCTTGTTTTACTTCGCAAATAAATGCAATATCTTTATCCATGCTAGCGGTTACAGTCAATCCTAATACAACTTCAAATAATTTACTAGATAGTTGATAAGAAGAAGTATATACATCTAATTTAAAATTTGAATTCCAATCTTTATGGAAGATTTTCGGTGTATTTGCTGCTTCAAATGAAATATCTTTAACATATATACGATTAATTTGAAATTTTATTTCATTAATATTGTAATTTGACATATAGTCATACCTTGAAATTAAAATTTTGATAAAACTATAAAGAAAGTAAAGTTAAGCTTTTATTGTTATCAAGCTTAAAATAAATCATCATAACCTCTTATATGTATGTTTTTCGTTAATAAACATTTGAGTTAATGTTTTATAACCCTTACGTTGAATCATTTTTTGTTTTTTTATTTCGTTTTATCTTATGTTTTTTTATTATATATATTCTACTTTTAATATTTTACATCTTATACTGTTAACTAGATAAATATTCTTACTTTTATTATTAATTTATTAATTTTTAAATTAATTACTTTATTAATATATTATTTATAATTATTAAATAATAAAAATTTAAACATATCTAATATATTGTAATTTTTTATTTTATAAAATCATAATAATACATTTGATATTAAAATATATTTATTTTTTATAAAAACTAAATATATTAATTAATTGTAATGTAAAAATTGTAAAAATAAAATAATAATAAATGTTAATTATTATATCAAAGTTATTAAAATTACATTAAAGTATTTATTTAATCCTGAATAATTTTATTGAATCAATATGTAATGATATTGAAATATTTTTATAGTTTAATAAAGTATTATAAAATATTAGTCATACTTTATATATTAAATACAAAATTATAATAAATTTTATATATTTTTATTTTCATGATTATCATAAAATAGAGTGAATTATATTTGTTAATTAAAAAATAATATTATAATTTATAAAATTTATCTTAAAAAACTTATTAATGACTAATTAATGAGTTTAATTGATATTTAATTTGATAATAATATTTGATTATATATATTTATATTTTTCTAGAAATGATAAAATACGATATCAACCTTAATATAAATTATTTTATATTAAAATATAATATTATAATATACAATAATATTTTAATCACCGTAAAATAGTGTATTTATAAATTAATATCATTATTAAATAATGGAAAAAATCATTTAATATATTATAACTATTTTAAATTAAATAAAACTTATAAGATTTTATCGGAGTATTTAATGAAAACCACTCAAATAAGCACGTCAAGTAATATTAATACGGCAGCTAAAAAAGGGTGGTATAAAACTGATACTACCTGGTTAATGGGATTATATGGAACAGCAATTGGTGCTGGAGTATTGTTTTTACCTATTGATGCAGGAATTGGAGGCTTGATTCCATTAATTATTATGGCTATTATTGCTTTTCCTTTAACTTTTTTTTCTCATCAAGCATTAACAAGATTTGTATTATCTGGAAATAATCCTTCAGGAGGTATTACTGAAGTAGTAGAAGAACATTTCGGTACTCATATAGGTAATATTATAACGTTATTTTACTTTTTATCTATATATCCTACTCTATTGATGTATAGTGTAGCTATGACCAATACATTAAATAGTTTTATTTTAAATCAATTAAAAATAATACCTCCACCACGAGGGTTATTATCATTCATTTTAATTGTGCTAATGATGCTAATATTTAGATTTGGTGAAAAAATAATATTAAAAGTAATGAATTTATTAGTTTATCCATTTATTATTTCATTGATTTTAATATCATTTTATTTGATGCCACATTGGCAAAGAGCTACCTTAGAAACTTTAAATTTTCATCAAACCAATAATATTTGGATTACATTATGGTTAGCTATTCCAGTTATGGTTTTTTCTTTTAATCATTCACCTATTATATCTTCTTTTGCTTTAGCAAAAAGATCTGAATATGGAGAATATGCAGAAAAGAAATGTTCACGTATTCTTGCTTATGCACATTTATTAATGATAATAACAGTTATGTTCTTCGTTTTTAGCTGTGTATTTAGTTTATCTTCTGAAGATTTAAATATTGCTAAAAAACAAAATATTACTGTATTAACATATCTTACAAATCATTTTAATGCACCAGTGATAGATTGGTTGGGTTCACCTCTTGCTATTATAGCAATTACTAAATCATTTCTTGGACATTATTTAGGAGCTAGAGAAGGACTTAATGGAATAATAGATAAATTACTACGCAAGTTAGGTAAAAATGTAAACAATAAACGGATAAATTATATAACTTCATTTTTTATTTTAACAACAACTTGGTTTGTAGCTACATTAAATCCCAATATTTTAAAAATGATAGAAATTTTAGGGGGACCAATTGTTTCAGTAATTTTATTTTTAATGCCAATATATGCAATTAAAAAAGTTCCAATTATGTGCAAATATTCTAATAATTTTGTTAATTTATTTGTTGTATTTATTGGTTTAACTGCAATTTCTGCAATTTTTTATTCATTTTTTTATTAATTATATTTAAAAATTTTAATAAAATATTAAATTTTATTAAATGATTTGTTATTATATTATTTAATATAATAAAATGATCATAATAAAAAGATACTAATTTAAATTATTTTTTAATATTATTGAATATGTTTAATACTATATTAATGGTCTTAATTATTTTAACTAAATTTATGGGCATATTTAAAAATAATATTTAAAATATATATTATATTGGATACTGTTTTATAAAACTTATTGATTTTTATGATTTATTAATAAATACTTCAGTACAGTGAATAATTTATTCTATTAATTATAAAAAATATTAATTAATAATAACTATATTTTTTCAACTTGATAGAGTACACTTATTTATAATGTATGGTATAATGGCAGCTAATTTGAAAATTTTATTAAGACATAATGTAAATATTTTATTTGAATTAAATATTATTTTGTGTAATAGTTAGAAACATTTAGTATTAAAAATTTAAATATAAATTTAATATAAAATCAAAAAGGAGGGTACTGAATTATTCAAAAAAATAATAATTAAAAATATAATTAATATTAATACTTTTAAAGTATAGATAGATTTAAATTATGTATTTTTTACAATTGCTGTACTGAATATTAATACAGTGATAGTGTTATTTTTTTTCAAGTAAAGGTAATATTAGATGTCTAAGATCAAAGGTAATGTTAAATGGTTTAATGAATCAAAAGGATTCGGTTTCATTACTCCTGAAGATGGTAGCAAAGATGTATTTGTGCATTTCTCTGCTATTCAGAGTAACGGATTCAAAACTCTAGCTGAAGGTCAAAGAGTTGAGTTTGAAATTACTGACGGCGCAAAAGGCCCATCTGCTGCTAACGTTATCAGTCTTTAACTTAACAGTCAGAAACACTACAACCACCCGCCGTAATTAGGCGGGTTTTATTTTAAATTAATAATTCAATATAATTTTATTATAATATACACCAAACTATTTTAATTTTTCCAAGTTTTTCATATATTTTTTAATATTTGAATTAATATGACTAGCATTTATCATTTATAGTAATATTAACAGAAGAATAATAAAGTCCTATCACTTGAATCACATTTTTACTAAATTTATTTTGATAAACCAATTATTTTATAACTAAATTTTCTATGAAATTTAATCAAATAATTAATATTTATTTGCATAGAAATATTTTATTGTGAATAACAATTATTATTGCTATTAATGATATATAGTAAATTATAACGAGTAATAAAAAATATTTAATAAATATAATTTTTATATTGTAATTTAAATTAGTGGTATTTTATCCAAATAATTATTATAGTATAATTCTATTATGAAATATAATTTTTTCGAAAGTTTAAAAAGGGAGTCCATTGCCAACTAACTCTATAATAGTACGTCAATTGAATTTGTGTGATTGGCAATCTATATCAATTGCAATGCACCAATATACAAGTCAACGTAATCAAAGAAGTTACGATCAAATATGGCTAGTGGAACACTATTCAATATTTACTCAAGGCAGAACAGGAAAAAGTAAACATATTTTACAACCTAGTTTAATTAAAATTGTTCAAAGTGATAGAGGTGGTCAAATAACCTATCATGGTCCAGGACAGCAAATAATGTATGTCTTGATTGATTTAAAACGTCAAAAAATAAAGGTTAAGGAACTAGTAAGTATATTAGAAAAAACAGTAATTAATACTTTAAATTATTTTGAAATAAAAGCTCATAATCGTTTAGATGCTCCCGGAGTTTACGTAAAAAACAAGAAAATTTGTTCATTGGGACTACGCATCAGTAATGGATGCTCCTTGCACGGATTAGCGCTAAACGTAACAGTAGATTTAAAACCATTTTTAATTATCAATCCTTGTGGTTATGCCGATATGAAAATGACTAAAATACAAAATTATTGTCCAAATATTAATATCGATAAAGTTAGATCTCTGTTAATATTAGAATTTTCTAGTCTAATGAACTATCAACATATTAAATATCAATAATAAAAACTATTGAATCATAATATTTTAAGTCTAATATAGAAATATAGTAACAATGAAAATAATTTCAATAAAAAACATAGAAAATCAAGAAACTCTATCTAAACCAGAATGGATTAAAATTAAATTACCTACAAATTTAGTTCGTATTAATAATATTAAAGCTATTATGCATGAAAATAATGTAAATTCAGTTTGCAAAGAAGCTTCATGTCCAAACATTGTTGAATGTTTTAATAATAATACAGCAACATTTATAATACTTGGAGTAATCTGTACCAGAAAATGCCCATTCTGCGATGTTAAACACGGAAATCCTTCTATGCCTGATCCTGATGAACCTAATAGGTTAGCTAATGCTGTAATTGCTATTGGATTAAAGTACATAGTAATTACTTCTGTTAATCGCGATGATTTAATTGATGGTGGGGCACAACATTTTGTTAATTGTATTATTGCAATTCGTAAACATAGTCCCAACGTTAGAATTGAAATATTAGTCCCTGATTTTCGAAAATGTATGAATCATGCTTTAAAGATTATAAATAACCAACCACCTGATATATTTGGTCATAATATAGAAAATGTTCCAAGAATATACCGCCAAATACGTCCTGGTGCTAATTATAAAAAATCTTTACAATTATTGGAAAAATTTAAGAAATATCATCCAAATATTCCATCTAAATCTGGGTTAATGGTAGGATTAGGTGAAACAAATGCTGAAATTATCAAAGTAATGCAAGATCTACGTAGTCACGGTGTAACTATGTTAACTGTAGGACAGTATTTACAACCAAGTCATAAACATTTACCAGTAAAACGCTACATAAGTCCTAAGGAATTTAATGATATAAAAAAAGAAGCGTTATCTATGGGTTTTACTTATGCTGCTTGTGGCCCACTAATTAGATCTTCTTATTATGCTGATAGGCAAGATAGAGGATTGCATATTAATTGAATATTAACATTTTTGTAAAAATATATAAAACTTAAGTTATGAATTATAAATATTTATAATAAACTTAAATATAGTAACTTAATATTTTTTTATGCGTGTCAATAGACATCATAATCCCAAATCCAGCCATAAGTACGACTAATGATGATCCTCCATAACTTATCATAGGTAATGGTATGCCAACTACTGGTAAAACACCACTAACCATACTTACGTTAATGATTATGTATATAAATAAAACTAATATTAAAGTACTTATTATTACACAACCAAAAGAACTTGAAGCACGTAATGCTAAAATTAAACCTCTTATGATTAAGAGTAAATATAACAAAAATAAAAATACTATACCTATTAGGCCTAGTTCTTCTGCTATAACTGCAAAAATAAAATCAGTATGTCTTTCTGGTAAAAATTTTAATTGTGATTGAGTACCTAAAAGAAAACCTTTTCCATATAAACCACCAGAACCAATAGCTATTTTAGATTGCATAATGTGATATCCAGCTCCTAAAGGATCACTATTTGGATGTAGTAGCATAATTATACGTTCACGTTGATAATCTTGCATTAAAAAAAACCACAGAATAGGACTAAATAAAATTATTAAAAATAATGTTATAATAATTAACTTCCAATTTATGCCAGAAATAAACAATACAAGTAGTCCCGATATAGCTACTAAAATAGATGTCCCTAAATCAGGTTGTATTGCTATTAATAAAGTTGGTATTAATATAAAAATTAAGGCAGCAAATATACGTCTTATTGTTATCGGTTTGAAATCATTATTGATAAATCTGGTGATTGCTAATGGAACAACTATCTTAGCAATTTCTGATGGTTGAAACCGTAATATTCCTAAATCTAACCAACGTTGTGATCCTTTGCTTATTTGACCATAAACATCTACAACTACTAATAAAATCACACATATTATATAGAGATAATAAGCATATTTTTCATAAATTTTAGGTGGTAGTTGAGCTAATAATATCATAGTCGTTAAACCAACTATAACTTGAATGATTTTTTTCTCTGTAATTCCTATATTCTGATTACTAGCACTCCATACAATAATTATTCCATAAATTAATAAAGGAACCATTGTAAACATAAATAATGGATCAATATGAATACGCATCCAAATTGAATTTACGTTGAATTTATTATTAAATGCTCTGATTGACATATTGATCTTTCCGTAAAGATTTTGTTGTAAACATAGTCTTTAATTAATTTATTTACTCTTATTAATTAAATAATAATCTAAAATTTTGCGCATAACTAATCCTATTTTATGATTATTATTACTATTTTCCATAATAATTGTCACCGCTATACGTGGTTTATCATAAGGAGCATATGCATTCATTAACTTATGATCACGTAAATTTTCTTGGATTTTATATGAATTGTAAATTTCACTTTTTTTTAATCCGAATACTTGAGCAGTACCAGACTTTGCTGCTACTTTATAAGGAGCATTTGCAAAATTATGATATGCAGTTCCGTTTACATGATTAGCCACACCATACATTCCATATTTAACTATATTCCAATATTTGGAATTGGAAGTGATTGCATTTTTTGTAAATGGTTTGTTATAAAGGATATTGGAATTTATATCAGTAATAAAATGAAGAATATGTGGAATCTTAACAATTCCATTATTTATCAAAGTCATCAATGCTTTATTCATTTGTAATGGAGTAGAAGTCCAGTAACCTTGTCCAATTCCAATTGGAACTGTATCACCTTTATACCATGGTTTTTGAAAATTATCTACTTTCCATTTACGTGTTGGCATGTTTCCTATATTTTCTTGAAACAAATCAATACCAGTATGTTTACCAAAACCAAATTTTGTCATCCATTCATTGATATAATCAATGCCCATATTATATGAGACTTGATAAAAAAAAGTATCAGAAGATTCCTCTATAGACTTTATTACGTCCAAGTATCCATGACCTGATTTTTTCCAATCACGGTAATATTTTTTAGAACCTGGTAATTTCCACCAACCTGGATCAAATATGGTAGTATCACTACTAATTATTCCAGCATTAAGTGCTGTAAGTGCCATATATGGTTTGACTGTAGATGCAGGAGGATAAATAGCTTGAATTACACGGTTATATAAAGGAAAATTTTTATCTTTTAATAATATATTATAATCTTTATTAGAAATGCCCTTTACAAATAAATTTGCATTAAAACTAGGAATAGAAACCATAGCTAATATTGCACCAGTTTTAGGATTACTTGCTATTACAGCAATACGACCTTTATTTGCAACTATCTTTTCGATATATTGTTGTAATTTTAAATCTATAGTAAGGTATATATCATTACCTGATATTGGCGGTTTTTTACGTAATTCTCTAAGTTTATAACCACGGCTATTAATTTTAATTTTTCTATAACCAATATTTCCATGTAATACATCTTCATAATAAGCTTCAATTCCTAGCTTACCGATATTTTTAGTGCCTAAATAGTTATCTCTTTTTTTAATTTTAGTTAAATTATTGATATCTTTATTATTAATATTTGATATATAACCTATAATATGAGATAGTGTTTTACCAAAAGGATAATAACGAATTTGATATTTTTTTATTCTTACTCCGGGAAAAAGATGTTTATTTGCCGTAAATTTAGCAAGTTTAGTTATATTTACTTGAGATCCGAGAGGAATATCAATAACATTAAAACCTTTTATAAGTTCTTTTTTTAAATTTTTAAAATCACTATCTGTTAAATCGAAAATCTTACTTAAATTTAAAAATGTTTTATTTAAATCATGAATCTTTTTTAATATAAATTGTATTTTATAAGAATTTCGATTAATTGCTAAAGCTATACCATTACAATCATATATAGTTCCTCTACTAGGTTCAATTGGAATTAATTTAACATAATTTTTTTTTGCTTGTATTGTATATTCTTTAAAATTTATTACTTGTAAATAATATATATTTACCAATATTACACAAAGCACTATTAGAATAAAGGAAAAACCAATTAATATTCTTCGTATAGAAATATTTTTCCCGTTGTTACGATTATTAAAATTCATGTTAATATATAATTAAATTGATAAATAACGTTGTATATAAAATAGTATATTAAATAATTAATAATTATTTTTACTTTTAACAATATCCCAGTTTATTTCATTTATTTATATTAGTGAATAAATATATTCCTAACAGGGATACAAGTACCGATACTATTTCAGTATATATTCTTTTTTGCTAATTAAAAATTAATTTTAATGTTAAGTAAAATGCTAACTAGCAGTTTTTAATTAGATATCAAATATAATATAAATTTTGATTATTAAATATTATTTTATAAAATAAAAACCAATGCTTTTCTTTAATTTTAATAAATAATCTCGTCTAATACTAAATTTATTTTTTATATAACCCATATTTTAAAATATAATCAATAACAACTTGTGGAAGTAAGTTATTACATGGTTTATTTTGCTTAAAAAGTATTCTGATTTCGCTAGATGAAATATTAAAAAAAGGAGTATCGGCTAACCATATATATCCTGATGGTTTTAAATATAAATTTTTTATATCTTGAATAACGTACTTATTTATCCAAAAAAATCTTTCTTTTTTTTCATTACTTAATTTATAATAGCGACGCTTACATACTAATAAATGACATAAAGAGAGGATATCCTGCCAACGATACCATTTATTTAAATTTAATAAAGAATCATAACCAATTATAAAAGCAATAGATTGATTATTACCAAATTCTGTACGTATATTTTCTAAAGTAGAAACAGTCCATGAAGGTGTTTCATATTGTAATTCACGAGAATCAATTTTAAATAATGGTTCTCTTTCAATAGCATATCTTATCATATTAATGCGTTGTATTGCATTAGCTTCTGGTAATAAACGATGAGGTGGATTACAATTAGGCAATAAAAATATGCGTTCTAAACGAAGCTTAGTAGCTAATATCTTTGCTGTATATAAATGACCAAAATGAATAGGATCAAAGGTCCCTCCAAATATGGTTCGTATTTTACAAGACACGATAAAAGTCAATAGGCAACATATTACTATTGCATAATAAAAATGACAACATTTCAAATTGCAACCAAACTATCTTAGTATAGTTTTGCTTTATTGAAGTTTCTACTTTGATCAATAAATGTATTATTGTTTGTAAATTAGTAGTATCCAATCTTTTTAAAGCATACTTAAACAAGTAACGTCTTTGTTTCCATACATTACAATTATCCATAACAACACATAAAGGTTTTTGTTTTTGTTGATAATAATGCAATTTTACCAATATTAATATATCACGTTGTAAAGTATTAAGTAAAAGAATTGCTTCATTATTGCTTCGTTCTAACTCATTTAAAATCTTTATTGCACGAATAATATTGCCTTCTAATAAAGCATTAACCCAAACAATAGAAGAAAAACATTGTGTTTTACTTATTGATAATTTAACTCTAGATAAAGTTAATTTCCTGTCAGGCCACTGCAAACATAACATTTTCATAGTTTGAGTTAATGCTGATAAATTACCCTCATAGTAATGACAAAGTAACTTTATTGAATTATCATCTATAGATAATTTCATATCTTTAGCACGAATTTCTACCCATTTGTATAAATTATTCAGTTCTAATTTCCAACATAAAACTGATATACCACATCTAGAAATTATTTTAAACCAAATACTACTTTCATCATTTTTATTTAGTTTTCCTATACGATAAATAAATAAAATTTCAGGATGTAATAACTTAGATAGTACATTTAGCTGTTTTGTTATTAATTCATTTTGACTAAATTCATTGAATTGTAAATTAATAACTTTTTTAGTATTAAATAAACTCAATGAATTACAAATTATAAATAAATTAATCCAATTAGTACTATTATCTATTATAAAATAAAAACTTTCTCCAAAACCATTTTTTTTAGCTATTGTATTTATTAAATTAGCACTTTCATTTATTAAAGATGGTTCATTCCCTATTAATATATAGCAATTATGTAATTTCTTATGAAGTTGAGTGCTAAGTTGTTGAGCATAAATTTTGATCATCTAAATCTCTTATTTAATCTTCTATCTAAATCTCTTATTTAATCTTCTAGGTATTATCCTTTTCTGTCTATTATTATTATTAGAACTTAAAAATTTACGATTATAATATTTATAATTTGATCCCCTATTATGATTTGACGGATTTAATACAATTCTTTTAATTTTAACTTTTGAGCTATACTGATAGAATAACTCATTTAAAAACTTATCAGCAGCTTGTTGCCCTACATCATCAATTAATTTGTTATATTTTTCATTATTTTTTGTATCAATAGTTCCAATATACTCACATAATGAATGATAACTATAAGTTTTTATTTTAAATATTTTATGCTTTGGTAATTTTAAATCTACTGATGTCTCTAATTTAAATTTACAATTTTTTGTTGTTAATTTCTTTTGCTTAAGAATTTCTAGAAGAGGATAGTTTTGTTTTTGTGGGTGAATAAAATATAGTACAGGGAAGTTAGCACGATTTTGTTCAGTATCCTTAACTATTCTAATATGATTAGAAGCTAACCCTTTATAAATATAAGGTGAAATAGGGCTATGATCTTTGTCTTTATAAATAATTACATCCCTAAATCCATGTGGAGCATGAAAAATCTTAGGTAACTTAAAATTACAACCTGTTGTTGTAAATGTTATCAATATAATTAATAACTTATAAAAAATATTTTTCATGTTATTTCCCTATTTTAATTATTAACAAAATTAGTTGTTTAATTAGTTACGAAATTTATTACTTTTCCTGGTATATATATTACTTTTCTAATAGTAACTCCATTAACATATTTTGCAACTGCATATCGTTGAATAGCAACATGTTCTACCTGTTCTTTTGTAAGATTAATGTCTGTAATTACTAATTTATCTCGTAATTTTCCATTTACTTGTACAACTATTAAAAATGAATCATTAATAGTTTCATTCCTATAATTATTAGGAACTGGCCAAGACGCTTCGTCTATACTGATATTTTTATCCCCTACTAGATTTTGCCATATAACATAACAAATATGAGGAGTGAAAGGATAAAGCAAACGTGTTAAAACTAGCAATATTTCTTGTCTTAATGCTTTATCTTGTTCACTCTCTTTAGGAGCGAGAATTGTTTTATTCATTAATTTCATAATAGCCGCAATAGCTGTATTAAAGGATCTACGGCGATCAATGTCCTCAGTTACCTTAATAATTGTTTTATTCAACATTTCTAATAAATTTTTTTGTTTATTATTAAGATTGGATAAAACTAATGGAGCTATACTTAAGTTACTTATATGTTCAAATGCTAAATTCCAAAAACGCTTTAAGAATCTATGTGCTCCAATAATACCAGATTCTTGCCATTGTAATGTCATTTCTACTGGAGCAGCAAACATTATGAACAAACGTAACGTGTCAGCACCGTAACAACTAATTATTTTTTGAGGGTCAATTCCATTATTTTTAGATTTAGACATTTTATTCATTCCATCATAAACTAATAGACGTCCCTTTTTATCAATAGCATTTATAATTTCACCTAATTTATTACGTTTTACAATTACATCTAATGGAGATATCCAATTGCGATTACCATTGTTATCTACGTAATAAAAAGAATCAGATAATACCATACCTTGACAAAGAAGACGCTTTACAGGTTCATTGGAATTTAAAAAACCAGCATCTCGTAATAATTTATGATAAAAACGAAAATACATCAAATGCATTATAGCATGTTCTATACCTCCTATATATTGATCTACTGGCAACCAGTAATTGGCTTCTACAGAATCTATAATATCTTTAGTATAGCCAGGTGAGGTATAACGTGCATAATACCATGAAGATTCCATAAAAGTGTCAAAAGTATCAGTTTCTCGAAACGCAACTTGATTATTTATTTTAATTTTAGCCCATTCTTTATTTGTTTTTATTGGACTAATAATACCATCCATAACAATATCTTCAGGTAATATAACCGGTAATTGATCTTTAGGAATTGGAACTAAAGTTCCGTCTTTTAATGTTGCCATTGGAATTGGCGTACCCCAATAACGTTGACGTGAAATATTCCAATCACGAAGACGATAATATATTTTACGTATTCCAATTTTTTTTGATATTAATTCTTCAGATACAATATTAATTGCATCTTTATGATTTAATCCATTAAATTTTCCTGAATTAAATAATACACCTTTTTCTATCATTGCTGATTTATTAACATTTGGCTCACTACCGTCATTATTTAAAATGACTGATTTTATAGGCAAATTATATATTTTAGCAAATTCCCAGTCATCATTATTATGGGCCGGAACAGACATTATGGCACCTGTACCATATTCTGAAAGGATAAAATTTGATATCCAAACTTGGATAAGTTCACTAGTTAATGGATGAATTGCCATTAAATTCGTAATGACTCCTTTCTTTTTTCTCTTTGCTATATTAGTTGCAGAAATATTAGTATTTCTGCATTCCTTGATGAAATTAGAAATTGAAATATCATTTTTAGAAATTTTTAAAGTTAATGGATGATTTAAAGATAAATTAATATAAGTTACTCCAAAAATAGTATCTGGACGTGTAGTATATACTATTATTTTATCCTTAATGTTATTATTATTGGCTATTTGAAAAATAATTTCTAAACCTTCAGAACGTCCAATCCAATTACGTTGCATAGTTTTTACTTTTTCAGGCCAATCTTCTAAAAGATCTAAATCTCTTAATAGTTCTTCTGCATAATCAGTGATTTTCATAAACCATTGTGAAATTTCTTTACGTTTAACTGGAGTATCACAACGCCAACAACGACCATTAATAACTTGTTCGTTAGCTAATACAGTTTGGTCTTGATTACACCAATTTACTTCTGATAGTTTCTTATACACTAGACCTTTATTATAAAGTTTTATAAAAAATAATTGTTCCCAGTAATAATATTCTGGTCGACAAGTAGTTATTTCTCGATTCCAGTCATAGCTAAAACCTAAAGATTTTAGCTGTTTTTTCATATAAGCTATATTTTTATAAGTCCAAATCGCAGGAATAGTATTGTTTTTAATTGCAGCATTTTCAGCTGGTAGTCCAAATGCATCCCATCCAATTGGTTGCAATACATTTTTTCCAAGTAAACGTTGATATCTTGTAATTACATCTCCAATAGTATAATTACGAACATGTCCCATATGTATATGACCAGAAGGATAAGGTATCATAGATAAACAATAATATTTTTCTTTATTTTTATTCTCAGTTACATTAAAAATTTTATTTTCATCCCAAATACTTTGAACTTTAAATTCAATATCTTTAGGATGGTATTCTTTTTTCATAAACACTTACAGTGATCCTTAATTTATAACCGACTGCAATAATATATTTTTATCTTTATTATAACAATTTTATTATTTTATTAATAATACTAAAAACATAAAGAATATGTTATTAAAACTTTACTTGAAAATATATAATAATTTATTATATTTAATACAACAAAATTGTTTATTTATTTTGAAAGAACTTAAAACCTAAAATAGGTTTGTTTATTTAAAATATAAAAAATTCAACAAGACATTTTATTTTAAGAATAATTGAGTATAGTTTGTAAAATTTGTTTTTGTTGACTATTATCATCTGGATTTAAACTAATCT
This sequence comes from Candidatus Pantoea edessiphila, assembly GCF_002933345.1. GTDB lineage: Bacteria > Pseudomonadota > Gammaproteobacteria > Enterobacterales > Enterobacteriaceae > Pantoea_C. The sequence continues at coordinate 34,884 of NZ_PDKR01000001.1, forward strand.
ATTCTCTTTATCTAAAATGATGTTTTATTTGTATGGATTAGGATAATCAAGGATAGACATTATCTTGATTTCTAGACATTCCATTAAGTTAGTCTCATTTTCTGTATTATGCGTGTATCCAAGCAAATGAAGTACGCCATGAACTAACATGTGTACTAAATGAAGTTCAATATTTTTTCCTTGTTCTATTGCTTCTCTTTCAATTAATGGGAAACAAATAACTAAATCACCTAATAAAGATAACTTAATATTTGTAGGTTGTTCAAAAGGAAATGAAAGAATATTTGTAGACTTATTTTTTCCTCTATATCTTAGATTAAGATTACGACTTTCTTCTTCATCTACTAAACGAATAGTAATTTCACTTTTTTTGTGAAAATAAATTAATATTTTTTCTATCCAATTTTTAAAGTTTAATATATTAGGTATGTTATTAACTTCTCTACAAGCAATTTGTAAATCTACTATGATTTCTCTCATTTATTTATTTTTCAAAAAATTAATATACATTAATTACTAATGTTTTATTTATAATAAACTAACAACTAGTTTCTAAAATTTCATATTTTTTATAAAAATATGAATTAATTAAAAATATATAATTATTAATAAAAGACTAATATGATTATATCTTATTGAAGATACGCATTTTATTTAAATTATTCTAATTTATTACTTAATGAAAATTCAAACAAATATACACATTTATTAATATATTTGCTGGTAATTTTATTAGTTTCTTAGGAGAAGAATTATTAACAATTTTTTCTACTTTTTTATTGTGCTAATAAATTATTATTTTAGTAATATTTTATATTTATGAAAAATTTATTTCATCTTCAGTCTTGAGTAATTTACCTTTTAAATAATTAAAATTATTACCTGTAATTCTTACATCAACAAATTTGCCAATGTTATTATATGATCCTTTAAACGTGACTACACGATTATTTTCCGTCTTTCCTGATATTTCTTTGGTATCTGTACGTGAAAATCCATCCACTAAAACACGTTGTATAGTGCCAACCATACGATCACTCCAATATTTAGCTTGTTTATTAATAAGATCTTGAAGTAAATAAAGCCTTCGTTTTTTTTCTTCTTCTTTTACTTCATCAGGTAAATAAGTTGCAGGTGTACCTGGTCTAGGAGAATATAGAAAACTAAAACTCATATCAAAGTTTATATCTTTGATAAAGTTGATAGTTTCATTAAAATCACAGACTGTTTCACCAGGAAAACCAACAATAAAATCCGAGCTTATTTGAATATTTGGACGTACTTGAATTAATTTATTAATGATAGATTTATAATCTAATGCAGTATGTGAACGTTTCATCAATTTAAGTATACGATCAGAACCACTTTGTACAGGTAAATGTAAAAAACTTACTAAATTAGGAATATCTTTATAAACTTCAATTAACTCATCATTAAATTCAATTGGATGACTAGTAATAAAACGAATGCGATCTATTCCTTGAATTTTTGCAACAAGACGTAATAAATTAGCTAGTGTACATATCTGCCCTTCAGAATTTAATCCTCGGTATGCATTTACATTTTGCCCTAATAAAGTAATTTCTCTTACCCCTTGTGATGCTAGCTGAGAAATTTCTAATAATATTTCATTGCTAGAACGACTTACTTCTTCGCCTCGAGTATAAGGTACTATACAAAAAGTGCAATATTTATTACAACCTTCCATAATAGAAACAAAAGCAGTAGGCTTATCTGCAATAGCACTAGAAAATCTATCAAATTTTTCTAGTTTTGGAAAGCTAATATCTATAATTGGATTTTTTATATTATAAGATCTGTTAATCATTTCAGGAAGACGATGTAGTGTTTGTGGACCAAAAACTATATCTACGTAAGGTGCACGTTCTATAATATATTCACCTTCCTGTGATGCTACACATCCACCAACGCCGATAATTAAATCAGTATTGTTTTTTTTAAAATTTTTCCATCTTCCCAATTGGTGAAAAACTTTTTCTTGTGCTTTTTCTCTAACAGAACAGGTATTCAATAACAAAATATCTGCATTTTCAGCTTCTTTTGTCAAAATATAACCATGAGATTGTTTTAATAAATTGATAATTTTAGATGAATCATATTCATTCATCTGACAGCCCCAAGTTTTAATATATATTTTTTTCATTTATAAACTCTTAGAGTTAAACACTCTATTATATAAATAATCAATCATATTTAATATGATTGATTAAATTTTCATTATCATTATACATATATTAATAATAATTACTTTATTTTACATTAATTAAAATCAAAATTATTTTCGACTTTTAATAATATTTAATACATAATACTTTAAATCTTAAATAAGTTTCAATATTAAGTAAAAATCATTATAAATTAATTATAATATTTAAAATTTTGTAAAATATAAATATACATTAAATATTTATTTATTAATAGTTTCAGAAAAATAAATATATAGATTATATACGAATATAAATTTTATCTAAAATGTTCTGATATAAAACGAAAATGAAATTATTATTAATAAACTATTTAATAAAAGTAAAAATATAATTTATATATATCTTTAGAAATCATCGAATATGAAAAAGCTCTTTCAAATAAAAATTTCATAAAATGAGAAAAGATTCATTTAACGTTTATCAATAATAAATCGATAAATAAACCCAATATATCTTAATTATAAAAATTGAATGATATAATAATCTTAAAGATTAGTTTTTTAGCTGGGGTACCTGGATTCGAACCAGGGAATGCCGGTATCAAAAACCGGTGCCTTACCGCTTGGCTATACCCCATCTGATTCACCCGCATCTGAATGGAATGCGGAAGACGAGATTTGAACTCGTATACCAATAGAGGTGCCAGAATCTAAATCTGGTGCGTCTACCCATTTCGCCACTTCCGCAATAGTAGCTACGACGGGAATTGAACCCGTGACCCCAGCGTTATGAGTGCTGTGCTCTAACCAACTAAGCTACGTAGCTATTTTGCATATAGCAAATTAATTCAACTATTATTATGATAAGTTAATCATATATCGTCAACTAATTTTTTTATAATGACTTTAATCTTATTAAATTTAAAGGATATTCAAGAAAAAACTTTAAATTAAAATATAAAACTAATATAGGAATTAGGAATTAAATATAGAAATTAATATATAACTGATTATACTCATTTCTAATAAATATTAGAAATAATCTCTTTATTTAATTAGTTAGCTAGCTGACAATATTTTTTGTATTATATAATCCATAATTTTAAATTATTAATTTCAAGATCTTATAATGCAAATACTTGTTAAAGTAGAACAAAACTATAATAATTATTTCTGTATTTATTCTATAATTATGTAATTACATAAAAAAATATAATCTCATAATTCATTTAGGAGTAATTTTCGGTTATTTTTCAACTATTTTTTTAACACGTGTAATTTATTTTATTAACTTTATAATAGAATATTTGTAAATATAAGTTTATATTTTATCTTACATTGATTGTATTCCTAATAATAATAAATTATAGGATTATAAAATAATCCCTAATAATTTAGTTTAACGAGTTAAATATGTTTAATATTTAGATATGAAATACATTTATCTTCTATCATAATAGATCTGAGATTGACAACATTATTAATGTCTGGTATTTCATCATTAGATAATTGTAAATCACACTATTTAGAATCTCATAATATGAACAATATTAAATTCAATACAATTTTTATATTATTTATTTCAATTTTTTAAAAAAAATCAAATATTTCAGTTAAGATAACTAAATTACAATATAGTTGCTCTAATAATATTAATTTAAGTTTTTTATAATTACAAAATAATATGTATAATTGCGTTGAATTTACATATATAAATTATCTCTAATAGTTAAATAAAATTTTTGATTTATATTACTAATTATTTTAATAATTTATATTCTTATTATTTTATTTACTATAATTGAGGGAATTAAAAAAATGAAACAAAACAAATACCAAGTTATGAATTTTATTCGTCATATTATAGATGAGGATTTAGCAATTGGTAAATATGACAATATACATACTCGTTTTCCACCAGAACCAAATGGTTATCTTCATATTGGACATGCAAAATCAATATGTTTGAATTTCGGAATTGCAAAGGATTATAATGGTAAATGTAATTTACGTTTTGATGATACAAATCCTGTAAATGAAAATAGTAATTTTATTGAATCCATAAAGAATGATATAAAGTGGTTAGGTTTTACTTGGAGCGGAGATATTAAATACACATCAAATTATTTTGATCAAATATATAAATATGCAATTGAACTTATCAATAAAGGACTTGCATATGTAGATGAATTAACAATAGAAGAAATTAAAGAATATCGCGGAGTTTGGAGTAAACCTGGAGTAAACAGTCCATATCGTAACAGATCTATAAAAGAAAATATATTTTTGTTTGACAAAATGAAAAAAGGTTATTTTAAAGAAGGAAAAGCATGTCTACGTGCTAAAATTGATATGTCTTCTAATTTTATCTTAATGAGAGATCCAGTACTGTATAGAATTAAATTTTTTAAACATCATCAAACTAGTGATGATTGGTGTATTTATCCAATGTATGATTTTGCTCATTGTATATCTGATGCTTTGGAGGGAATTACTCATTCATTATGTACATTAGAATTTTTAGATAATAGACGTCTTTATGAATGGATATTGAAACATATTTCTATTTCTACAATATATCCAAGTCAGTACGAATATTCTAGATTAAATTTAGAGTATTCAGTTACGTCAAAAAGAAAATTAAGCCAATTAGTAAATAAAAAATATGTTGAAGGTTGGGATGATCCTCGTATGCCAACAATCTCTGGTTTACGGCGTAGAGGTTACACACCAGCTTCAATCTGTGAATTCTGTCATCGTATCGGAGTAACTAAACAACAAAATATTATTGAAATGAGTTTGCTAGAATCATGTGTTCGTGATGAACTTAATAGAAATGCACCTCGTGCAATGGCTGTATTAGATCCAATTCAAATCATTATTCAAAATCTTCCGTTGAATTATGAAAAAATCATTGTAATGAAAAATCATCCCAATATGCCAGAAATGGGTACTCGTGAAGTAGTGTTTAGTAATACAATTTGGATTGATAAAGCTGATTTTCGTGAACAATATATTAAAAATTATAAACGTTTAATTCTTGGAAAAGAAGTTCGTTTGCGTAATGCTTGTATAATTCGTTGTGATTATATTACCAAAGATAAAGAAGGAAACATAATTTGTATATATTGCACATGTGATCTAAATACATTAAGCAAAAATGTAATTGATAAAAGTTACAAAAATAACGGTATTATTCATTGGATATCAAAAGCACATGCACAGCCAGCTGAATTTCGTTTATATAATCGTTTATTTAACATTCCAAATCCAAGTTCAGAAAAAAATTTTCTTGCAAATATAAATCCAAATTCACTAGAAATTAAACATGGTTATGTTGAACAAAGTATTAAAAACGCAAAAGCCAACAAACCTTATCAATTTGAACGCGAAGGTTATTTTTGTGCAGATAGCGTTTATTCTAATCAATCGCATTTAGTATTCAATCGCATTGTTAGTTTACGTGATTCTTATGAAAAATTATCTAGTAAATCATTTTAATTTCCAAATTAAATTAACATTTTAATTTTATTAATATATATCAATATTAGCAATTAGCATGACTTTACATATTTTTATAGATATAATCAAAAACATACTTTAGTTAAAAAATCAAATTTACCACTATAATATTTAATCAATAATAACAATATAGTTAGAACTTCTATTTTATTTTAAAGAAGACCACATTCATTTAAAATTTGTTTCACCCATTTATTAACTCTATCATTAGTAAGATGTGATTGACGATCTTCATCAATAGCTAATCCTAAAAAAATATCTTTATTTACTAGTCCTTTTGAGGATTCAAAATTATAACCTTTAGTAGGCCAATGACCTATAATTTTTGCTCCATTGGATAGAACAACGTTATATAAGATACCCATCGCATCACAAAAATATTCTGTATAATCTTCTTGATCTCCACAACCAAATAAACCTACATTTTTTCCATTGAATTTAATTTTTTTTAATATTGGTAGAAAATCCTCCCAATCACATTGTAATTCTCCATAATACCATGTTGGGCTTCCTAATAAAATTATATCAAATATTTCTAAATCTTCTCTGCTACTATCAGCTATATCATAAATTTTTGCAATATTATTACCTATTTTTTTTTGAATTATTTGAGCAACATTTTCTGTATTGCCAGTATCACTACCAAAAAAAATACCTATATTTTTCATAAAAACCTCTACTAATATTGATTTAAAATTTTTATAAACGATAAATTAATATGTTATTTTTTGATCAAAATTCTATAGAGTTTTGATCAGTTAAATCCTATTATAAATTATGTTATTATATAAAATAACATATCTTAAATGATTGATATCAAAAATGATAAAATTATCAATGAATAATAAATTTTAAAATGAATTTATAAAACATTTTAATGCTAAATTGTAATTTATTAAGATAATTTAATAATTATAGAATAAGGTAATCAATCTAAAATATTTTAAAAAATTTAATCAATCTATAAACTTACTAAAGTATTGTATCTATAATTCAATTAATAAAGTATATTAAATAAGTATTATAAAGTGTTAGTCATTTAACATAAATCATTTAACTTAGAAACAAATTTACGTTCAGTATATTCAGTCTGACATAGTCTAGCTATCTTAATTTTATCATCATACATTTCTTTCTAATGCGCAATCTAATCAACATTACGAGCCATTGCAAATATAAAACGAAGAGGTAATACCCATTGCTTTTAGTATTATACCAGAATAAAAATCCACATTTGGATATAGCTTTTTTCTATAAAATATGGATCATAGTTTTTATATACGCGACGTCCAAAAACCATAAACAAAAAGAATCATTTTTATTTTTTACACTGTTAATAAATTTTGGAATACGAATAACATTATTAATTTCTTCTAACATATGCAAACAAGTTTCATTTGTTCCAATGTGTTTGTTCTCATACCACCTATAAGAGAAGCAATACCTGCTATACAAGCAAATAATGGATTTGCTCCTAAACCTGCACTGCTAACTATTAATGTAGAGGCATTTTGTTTATGATCAGCATGAAGAATTAATATTCGATCCATAGCTCGTTCTAAAACAGGATTAATGTTATAAGTTTCACAAAGTGTAGCAAACATCATTTGTAGGAAATTACCAGCACATAAGATAAATCATTATGAGGATATTTATTAACCTATAGAATATTTATAACACATTGCAGCTACTGTTGTCATTTTAGACAACAAACTGAAAGATGCAATTTCACGATGACGTTCTACGTTAAATGCTACTAATGCTCCAGTAACACCACACATAACAGCCATAGGATGGTAATATCTTCTAAATAAATTGAATAATCTCGTTATTTGTTCATGAATCATTGTATAAGGCATAATGAAAATTTATAAATTTATTTTTTGTAGGTGTATATCCCTTTAACAAAATATAACACACTTCTAGGTAATTATATTCAGTTGCTAATTAGCTTATAGGGAAGACCCTATGTAATCAAATACCTTTATCTCCATTTATGAAAGTAATTTTTGATTTGCAAGAAACTGTAGAAGTAAATCCAGGATCGAAAGCAAGTAATTCTTTAGAGTTTAATATTCTAATATCAATAATATTTTGACCTAATGTTCCTTTTAATATTTTTAATTCAATTGGTTTTTTATCATGTATAGTTATTTTTGTTTTTTCATAATTCATTTGTTATAGACCCCTTAATTGTTAACATAACAATATATAATATTGTTATGTTATGATATGCTCATAAACTAAAAAAGTAATGATTATAAAATCACATATTTTGAATAATTATAATGTATTGAGGAAATTATTTAATTAAACATTTAATTTTATAATTATATTACTTAATAAAGTAAATTATTATTGTTAAATAATATTTATTATTGACACATATATATGGTTGTATAATGAATTATAAATGAATATAAAGAATATCAACTATTTTAAATAAGACAGATAAAAAGTGATCATTATCAATTTTATCTAAAAAATATTCAAAAATTTTTATCGAAGAATTGTAATCATTATTATGATACCTTTATAATAATAGTAATTTTTTAAAATAATTATTATAATCAGTATTATTGAATTGATTTTTAATTAAAATTATTAACAATGAATAAATCACGACCTATTAACTTAAAGCTATCAACGATTCATTTTCCTGTTACAGCAATATCGTCTATCTTACACCGTATTTCTGGTATAGTGATATTGATTGTTTTTGGTATTTTATTATGGTTTTTAAATTTATCTCTTTCTTCTCCAGAGAATTTTCAGTATGTTATATCTTTGTTTAATAGTTCTTTCTGTAAATTTATTATTTGGTTAATTTCTATATCTCTAATATATCATATAACCAATGGCATTCGTCATATTTTGACAGATCTAAGTTTTTTATCTGAAACGCTAGGTAATAGTATTATCTCAACTTACGTAATATTTGGTATAACTATTATCCTTTCTATATGTGCAGGAGTTTTTATATGGTAAGTTATCCTTCTGCTTTAAGCCGTAATGGTGCTATAGATTGGTTTATATTACGTATAACGGCAATTGTTATAGTTATATATGCAATTTACCTTTGTTGTTTTTTCATTAATGTAGATAAACTAGATTATTATACTTGGCATAAATTTTTTGAAAATATTATAACCAAAACACTTACTATGTTAGTGATATTTTCTGTTCTTATCCATGGCTGGATTGGTATTTGGCAAGTATTAACAGATTACGTCAAATTAGCATTTGTACGTCTAATACTACAATCAATAATTATATTATTCTTAATATCATATGCTATTTTTGGATTTATTGTAGTTTGTGGAGGATAAATGAATTTACCAGTTATAAATTTTGATGCTGTTGTAATAGGTGCTGGTGGTGCTGGTATGAGAGCTGCACTTCAAATTACTAAAGCAGGACAAAGTTGTGCTTTATTATCAAAAGTATTTCCTACTCGTTCCCATACAGTTTCTGCACAAGGTGGTATTACTGTGACTTTGGGTAATATACATAAAGATAACTGGGAATGGCATATGTATGACACTGTAAAAGGTTCTGATTATATAGGTGATCAGGATGCAATTGAGTATATGTGTAAAAATGGTCCAGAAACAATATTAGAGCTAGAACATATGGGTTTGCCTTTTTCACGTCTTGATGATGGACGTATTTACCAACGTCCTTTCGGCGGTCAATCAAAAAACTTTGGAGAAGAGCAAGCAGCTCGTACTGCCGCTGCTGCTGATAGGACTGGTCATGCTTTATTACATACTTTATATCAGCAAAACTTAAAAAATAAAACTACTATTTTTTCAGAATGGTATGCATTAGACTTAGTAAAAAACAACGATAATGCTATAGTTGGATGTGTTGCAATTAAAATAGAAACTGGTGAAATAGTTTATTTTAAAGCTAGAGCTACTATATTAGCAACAGGAGGAGCAGGTCGTATATTTCAATCTACAACGAATGCATATATTAACACTGGTGATGGAATTGGTATGGCATTGCGTGTTGGAGTTCCATTGCAAGATATGGAAATGTGGCAGTTTCATCCAACAGGTATAGTTGGTTCAGGAGTTTTAGTAACAGAAGGTTGTCGTGGTGAAGGAGGCTATCTTTTAAATAAATATGGTGAACGTTTTATGGAACGTTATGCACCAAATTCTAAAGATCTTGCAAGTCGTGACGTAGTAGCCAGATCAATTATGATAGAAATCCGTGAAAATCGTGGTTTTGATGGTCCTTGGGGTCCTCATGTGCAGCTAAAATTAGATCATTTAGGAAAACAAATACTTGAATCGCAATTACCAGGTATTCTTGAATTATCTCGTACTTTTGCTAATATTGATGCTACGAAAATACCTATTCCTGTAGTTCCAACATGTCATTATATGATGGGTGGTATCCCTACAAAAATAACTGGCCAAGTAATAAAAGTTAATGAACAAGGTCAAGATATTATTGTTCCTGGTTTATTTGCAGTAGGTGAAGTTGCTTGTTTATCAGTACATGGTGCTAATCGCCTAGGAGGTAATTCATTATTAGATCTAGTAGTGTTCGGTAGAGCAGTTGGTTTATTTTTATTGCAAAGTATAGAAGAACAAGGAGAATTACGTGAGGCTTCTAAAGAAGATATTGATAATGCAATGATGCGTTTGAATTATTGGGAAAAAAATAAAACAGGCGAAAATCCAATTGATATTCGTAAAGCACTTCAATACTGTATGCAAAATAACTTTTCTGTATTCAGAGAGGGTAAAACGATGGAATATGGTATTAATGAATTAAAAATTATTAGAGAAAGATTAAAATTAGTTAGATTAGATGATCATTCAAAAGAATTTAATACACAACGCATTGAATGTCTTGAATTAGATAATTTAATGGAAACAGCTTATGCAACTGCAATTGCTGCTAACTACCGTACTGAAAGTCGAGGTGCACATAATCGTTTTGACTTTCCAGATCGAGATGACAAAAATTGGTTATGCCATAGTATTTACCTTCCACAAACTGAAAATATGATGCGTCGTAAAGTTAATATGCAACCTAAATTACGCAAATCTTTTCCACCAAAGGTACGCACTTATTAATTGAGTTGAATAGTTATGAAGCTTTTGTTTTCAATTTATCGCTATAACAAAGAAGTGAATAAAAAGCCATATATGCAGGATTATACTCTTGAACTAGAAGATGGCCGTGATATGATGGTGCTAGATGCTTTAATTTTTTTAAAAGAACAACAAGATCCAACATTATCATTTCGTCGTTCATGTCGGGAAGGAGTATGCGGTTCTGATGGGATGAATATCAATGGCAGAAATGGATTAGCTTGTATTATTCCATTATCAAAATTAAAAAATAGAAAAAAAAGAATAATTATACGTCCTTTACCTGGATTACCAATTATACGTGATTTAGTAGTAGATATGAGTCAGTTTTATGATCAATATAAAAAAATAAAACCTTTTTTATTAAATAATGAACCAAATACTCCGATGCGTGAATATCTTCAATCTCCATCTGAACGTGAACGATTAGACGGACTATATGAATGTATTCTTTGTGCTTGTTGTTCTACTTCATGTCCTTCATTTTGGTGGAATCCAGATAAATTTATTGGCCCAGCTGGTTTATTAAACCTTTATCGTTTTTTAGTAGATAATAGAGACACAGAAAAAAATATAAGACTTGATAATTTATATGATTCTTTTAGTGTTTTTCGTTGTCATAACATTATGAATTGTGTTAGTGTTTGCCCAAAGGGATTGAATCCCACAAGAGCTATTAATCAAATTAAATTAATGTTGTTAAAGAATAGAACTTAAATAAACTAATAATAGTAAATTAAATAAAAGTTAATATCTAAGGGATTATAATGCATAATAGAGCGATAAAATCTTGGTTAGAATCGTCTTGGTTAGTCAGTATAGACCAACATTATATAGAGAAGCTCTATGAAGATTTTTTAAAAAATCCTGAATCTATTGATACAGGATGGAGAAAAATATTTCAAAAATTAACAGATATAGAAATAAAACTTGAAAAATCACATTCTAATATCCGTAATTATCTGCGTTGTTGTTTAGTAAAAAATAAATGTTATTATGATTCTAATCTTTACAATAACGGTAATAAACAATTCAAAATAATGCAATTAATTAATGCCATACGATCTCATAGTCACAGGCATGCAAGTTTAGATCCATTAGATTTTTATAAACCAGATTTAGTGCCTGATCTTGATCCTGCTTTTTATGAATTAACAGATTCTGATTTTCAAGAAAAACTTTATCTGAATTATTTCATCAATGAAAAAAAGCCAATAAAACTATCTGATTTTTTAAATAAATTAAAAAATATATATTGTGGTTCTATTGGTGTGGAATATATGCATATTAATGATGTTAAAGAAAAGTTTTGGATTCAGGATAAAATTGAATCGAATAACTATCGCAATCTATTTAATGAAAAAGAAAAAAAAGATTTTCTAAATGATTTAATTGCAGCAGAAGGTTTAGAAAAATATTTAGGTGCTAAATTTCCTGGTGCAAAACGTTTTTCATTGGAAGGTGGAGATGTATTAATTCCGATGTTAAGGGAAATAATTCGTTGTTCAGGTAAAAATAAAATTAAAGAAATAGTATTGGGTATGGCACATCGTGGTCGTCTTAACGTGTTAATTAACATTTTAGGCAAAAAGCCAAAAGATCTCTTTAACGAATTTTCTGGAAAATATGAAGAAAATTTAGTTAGAGGAGGAGATGTAAAATATCATATGGGATTTTCATCTGATATAAAAACAAAAGATGGTTTATTACACTTAACATTAGCATTTAATCCTTCTCATCTTGAGATTATTAACCCAGTGATTATGGGTTCAGTACGTGCAAGATTAGACAGATCGGAAGAAAATGACAATAATGAAGTTTTACCAATTATGATTCATGGTGATGCTGCTATAATTGGTCAAGGAGTTGTTCAAGAAACATTAAATATGTCTCAAGTAAGAGGTTATGAGGTAGGTGGAACTTTACATATTATAATTAATAACCAAATAGGTTTTACTACATCCAATCCTAAAGATTCACGTTCAACACTATATTGTTCAGATATTGGTAAAATGATATTAGCGCCTATTTTTCATGTTAATGCTGATGATGTAGAAGCTGTATTATTTATTACAAGACTAGCTTTAGATTATAGAAAAAAATTCAAGCGGGATATATTCATTGATTTAGTTTGCTATAGAAGACATGGACATAATGAAGCTGATGAACCAACAGTTACTCAACCATTAATGTATGAAAAAATAAAAAAACATCCTACTATACGTAAAATGTATACAGATCTTTTGGTTAAGAATGCAGTTATTTCTGAAAATGATGTCAATAACATGATGATTTCTTATCGTATTAGCCTTGAAAAAGGAGAATGTATTATACCAAATCTATTTACTGATAATTCACGTTCTTCTATTTGGTCTCCATACCTAAATCATAATTGGGATGGGAATTATATATCAAAAATAGATGTAAACCATCTTCAAAAGTTAGCCCATCTTATTAGTTATATTCCTGCAGAAATAAAAATGCAAGAAAGAGTAGTTAAAGTTTACAATGATAGAAAAGAAATGGCAGAAGGTAAAAGAAATTTTGATTGGGGTGCTGCTGAAAATCTTGCCTATGCTTCATTAATTGACCAAGGAATTTCAATACGTATTTCTGGAGAAGATTCCAGTCGAGGTACTTTTTTTCATAGACATGCAGTTATTCATAATCAAATTGATGGATCTACCTATGTTCCTTTAAATCATATATGTAATAATCAAGGAAAGTTTAACATTTGGGATTCTGTTTTATCAGAAGAAGCTGTTCTTGCATTTGAGTATGGCTACTCCATAACTGAACCGAAAGTTTTAACAATTTGGGAAGCTCAATTTGGAGATTTTGCAAATGGAGCACAAGTAGTAATTGATCAATTTATAAGTTCTGGTGAACAAAAATGGGGTCGTATGTCGGGACTTGTTATGTTATTACCACACGGGTATGAAGGTCAAGGTCCAGAACATTCTTCTGCACGTCTTGAAAGATATTTACAACTTTGTGCTGAACAAAATATGCAGATTTGTATTCCTTCTACACCAGCACAAATGTATCATATGATACGACGACAATCTATAAGAAAGATGCGTCGTCCATTAATTGTTATGTCTCCAAAATCATTACTACGGCATCCTTTGGTTACTTCAAAAATAGAAGAAATGGCAAATGGGGATTTTCAATTAATAATCGATGAAACTTATAATTTAAATCCAAAAAAAATAGAGCGTGTAATAATTTGTTCTGGTAAGGTATACTTTGATTTAATTGAACAACGTAACAAAAATAAACAGATTAGTATAGCTATAGTACGTATTGAACAACTTTATCCCTTTCCGTACAATGCATTTAAAAAATTATTAAAAGAATCATATTCTCATGTAAAGGATTTTATATGGTGTCAAGAAGAACCTTTAAATCAAGGTGCATGGTTATATGTTGAGCATTATTTTAGTAAAATTATACCATTTAATGCAACAGTTCATTATGTAAGTCGTCCACCCTCTGCTTCACCTGCTGTCGGTTGTATTTCCACACATCTTAAACAACAAAAAGATCTGATTAATAAAGCATTGATTGATGTTAATTAAAAGGAAAGATAATGAGTAACTTGGAAATCCTTGTTCCTGATTTACCTGAATCAGTTAGCGATGCTTCAATAGCAGTTTGGCATAAAAAACCAGGAGATATTGTCAGTTTTGATGAAGTATTGGTAGAAATCGAAACTGATAAAGTTATAATAGAAGTTCCAGCAGTTGCCGACGGAATACTTGCCAATATTTTAGAAGATAAAGGTGCAGTTGTAAAAGCACGTCAAGTTATTGGTTATTTAAAAGAAACTATTAATAAAGAAACTGTCATAATTAATAATGATACAGATAATAGAAATGATACAGATAATAGAAATGATACAGATAATAGAAATGATCAAAATAAAAAAATAGACATCTTAGTTGAGAAAAAAGAAAAAGATAAAGAAAATAATGCATTAACTCCATCAATTCGCAGGTTAATTATGGAGTATGATTTAGATATTTCTCAAATAAAAGGAAAGGATATTAATCAACGCATTAATATTGAAGACATCAAAAATATTATAGAAAATCAACAAAAAAATACAAATGTAAATATACATTCAACAGTTAAGGATTCTATTTCAAATGCTAATCGTGTTGAAGAACGTATCCCAATGACACGTTTAAGAAAACGCATTGCAGAAAGATTAATAGAAGCAAAAAATAATACAGCTATGTTAACAACATTTAATGAAGTTAACATGCAACCAATTATAAAAATTCGTAACCAATATGGTGATCTTTTTGAGAAAGAACATGGAATTCGTTTGGGTTTTATGTCCTTTTATGTTAAAGCGGTTGTTGAAGCACTAAAAAAATATCCAGAACTCAATGCTTTCATTGATAATGATGATATAATCTATCATAACTATTTTGATGTCAGCATCGCTATATCAACACCTCGCGGATTAGTTACTCCAGTTTTAAATAATGTTGATAGTATGAGTATGGCAGATATTGAAAGAAAAATAAAAGAACTAGCAACTAAAGGTCGGGATGGTAAATTAAAAATAGAAGACTTAATAGGTGGTAATTTTACCATTACTAATGGTGGTGTATTTGGATCATTAATGTCAACACCCATCTTAAACCCACCACAGAGTGCAATTTTAGGTATGCATGTTATTAAAGATCGACCTATGGCCTTGCAAGGTGAGATTGTAATATTACCAATGATGTATTTAGCTTTATCTTATGATCATCGGTTAATTGATGGTCGTGAGTCTATTGGTTGTTTAGTTAAAGTAAAAGAAGCTCTAGAGGATCCAATACGTTTGTTGCTGGATATATAATTATAATATTACTTGGATATAATATTAATGAACATACATGAATATCAATCTAAAAATTTATTTTCAAAATACGATATACCAATACCAAAAGGTTACATATGTAGTACTTTAGCTGAAGCAGAAGAATTATTTAATAAGATTAAAGCTGATTCGTTAGTAATGAAATGTCAAGTACATGCTGGCGGTCGTAGTAAATCTGGTGCTGTAAAAATAGCACGTAATATAGAAGAAATAAGAGATTTTTTTAAAAAATGGCTTGGAAAACGTCTGATAACTTATCAGACAGATAGTAATGGTCAACTAGTTAACAAAATTCTAATTGAAGAAAATGCTGCAATCGACAAAGAGCTTTATTTAAGTGCTGTTGTAGATCGTGAAACATATCGCATAAGTTTTATGGTTTCTGTTAATGGAGGTGTTGAAATTGAAAGAATAATAACAAAAACACCTAATATGCTTTATAAAATAGAAATAGATCCTATTACAGGTCCTCAACAATATCAAGGACGAGAACTAGCATTTAAATTAGGATTAACAGGTACACAAATAAATCAATTTACTGATATTTTTATTAAATTAGCATGTATGTTTACAGATCTTGATCTTAAGTTGGTTGAAATTAATCCTTTAATAGTTAATAAAAGTGGTAATTTAATTTGTCTAGATAGCAAATTATCTATTGATAGCAATGCTTTATTTCGTCATCCAGAATTTAACAAGATGATAGATTCAAGCCAAGAAGACCCACGAGAAGCTCTTGCAAATAAATTTGAATTAAGTTATGTATCATTAAAAGGTAACATTGGGTGCATGGTTAATGGCGCTGGTTTAGCCATGGGAACTATGGATATAATTAAATATTATGGTGGTCAACCAGCTAATTTTCTCGATGTTGGTGGCAATGTAACTAATGAACGCGTTATTGAAGCTTTTAAAATAATAATATCAGATAATAATATTAAATCTATTCTTGTTAATATTTTCGGTGGTATTGTACGATGTGATTTTATTGCCGATGGTATAATTAATGCAATAAAGAAGTTACAAATAAAATTACCAATAATAATACGATTAGAAGGTAATAACTCTGAATTAGGCATAAAAAAACTAATAAATAGTAATTTAGGTTTTACTATTAGAAATGATTTAATAGAAGCAGTTAAATATGCTGTTAGCGCTGCATCGGAGAATAAATAATGTCAATTCTAATTAACAAATTGACTAAAGTCATTTGTCAAGGTTTTACCGGAAAACAAGGTACTTTTCACTCCAAACAAGCATTGAATTATGGAACTAAACTTATGGCTGGGGTTACACCTGGAAAAGGTGGCAGTATACACCTGGGTTTACCTGTATTTAATACAGTAAAAGAAGCCGTTGAATATACTGGTGCTACCACGAGTGTAATATATGTTCCCGTTCAATTTTGTAAAGATAGTATTCTTGAAGCTATAGATTCCGACATAAAGTTGATTATCACAATTACAGAAGGTATTCCAACTTTAGATATGATAGGAATAAAGACAAAATTAAATGAAAAAGGCGTGCGTATGATTGGACCTAATTGTCCGGGAGTTATTACTCCGGGTGAATGCAAAATTGGTATAATGCCTGATTACATTCATAAACCTGGTTGTGTTGGTGTTATTTCTCGTTCTGGTACGTTGACTTATGAAGCAGTACAGCAAATTACTAATGCTGGATATGGTCAATCTACTTGTGTAGGCATTGGAGGAGATCCTATTCCAGGATCTGATTTTATTGACATATTAAAAATGTTTCAAAATGATATACAAACTAAACTGATTGTTATCATTGGTGAAATTGGTGGTGTAGCAGAAGAAAAAGCAGCTGTTTTTATAAAGAAATATATTACAAAACCTATTGTAGGTTATATAGCTGGAATAACCGCTCCAAAAGGCAAACGAATGGGACATGCTGGTGCTATTATATCGGGAGATAGGGGTACAGCAGATAAAAAATTAACTTTACTTAGGAAAGCTGGGGTAAATACAGTTCTTAAATTGACAGATATTGGTGAAACAGTTAGATCTATTTTAATTCAATAATTTTTTTATAGTTTACTATCTTTGAACTAATTTTTAAACAACATAAATTTAATATTTTTATAATTAATATATCCATTATTGAATTAATTTTTAAATTATATAACGATAATTAATATTTATTATACTAATTTAATAGTATTATTTAATATAATAATATTTAAAATATATACAATATTAGAGATTGCAAATAGATAAAATTTGTAATTTATTTATGGTTATTATATTTAATCTAATTTTTTATTATATTAAACTAATAAAAATTTGATAAATTTTTTTTAAATATCAATATAATTAAACTTAACTATTTTAATTTGTTAATTAAAAATTATTTTTTATTAATTTGATCAAAAAAAATGAGTTATATATGAAAAGTAATGTATTTGTTGATTATAGAGATATAACTTATCCATTTGGGATAAAACCTTCTATATTAACTCAAGACGAAAAATTGTTTTATTTAACTAAAATTAAGATGCTATTGAAATCTCGTAATGCGGTTATAATAGCACATTATTACACTAATCCTGAAATTCAAAAATTAGCTGAAGATACCGGTGGATGTGTTTCTGACTCACTAGAAATGGCTAGATTTGGTAGTACATATCCAGCAACTACTTTATTAGTTGCTGGGGTACGTTTTATGGGAGAAACAGCTAAAATACTTAGTCCAGAAAAAAATGTTATTATGCCTACCTTAAAAGCAGATTGTTCCTTAGACCTTAGTTGTCCGATCAAAGAATTTAGTGCTTTTTGCGACGATCATCCAGATCGTACTGTGGTGGTTTACGCTAACACTTCAGCTGAAGTTAAAGCTAGGGCGGATTGGGTTGTTACATCAAGTATTGCAGTCGAATTAATTGAATATCTAGACAGTTTAGGGCAAAAAATTATTTGGGCACCTGATCGTAATTTAGGTAATTATATTATTAAAAAATCAAATGTTGATATGATAAATTGGCAAGGTACTTGTATTGTACATAATGAATTTAAATTCAAATCACTAAGACGTATGAAATTTATCTATCCTGATGCTGCAATAGTAGTTCATCCAGAATCTCCACAAGCAATAATTGAATTAGCAGATGTTGTTGGATCAACTAGTCAATTAATTAATGCAGTAAAAGAATTACCAAATAAACAAATTATAGTAGCCACTGATCGATCTATTTTTTATAAAATGCAACAAGTTGTACCAAAAAAAGAACTTTTGGAAGCACCTACTGCTGGTGAAGGTGCAACATGTCGTAGTTGCGCTCATTGTCCATGGATGGCAATGAATAATCTAAAAAATATTGCTGATAGTTTAGAATTTGGTGGTTCTAAATATGAAATTAATATTGACTCTGAATTGAGTAAAGCAGCATTATTACCATTGAACCGGATGCTAGATTTTGCAAAACAACTTAATCGTGAAATAAAAGGAAATATTTAATTCATTAATTCAATGTATTGATTTAAAATATTTTATAAAAAATCAATATTTAAATCTAATATAATAAATTTAAGTCATTTCTATAAATATATTATATAATATTTATTCTAAATAATAATTTTTTGATATTTTAAAGTTATTTAGGAATTCATATACCAAGGGTTTTCCAGTAGGAATGTTAATATCTTCAATTTTTTTCTTACTAATATTATTTAAATATTTTACCAATGCTCTTAATGAGTTACCATGTGCAACAATAATTACTCTGTTACCTTTTTTTACCAAAGGTAAAATATTTGTATTCCAATAAGGAACGACTCTGTTAAGAGTTGATTCTAAACTTTCTGTTAAAGGTAGTTGTTCGAATTTTAATAAAGAATATCTGTAATCATGCCCTGGAAATCTTTTGTCATCAATTGTGATTTTTGGTGGAAATGTAGAAAAACTACGTCTCCATTGTTTAACCTGTTCTTCTCCATATTTGTTAATTGCATCTGTTTTATTTAATCCTTGTAAAGCACCATAATGACGTTCGTTAAGACACCAAGATTTTTCTACTGGAATCCAAGTTTGATCAAGTTGATATAAGACATGCCATAGTGTATGGATTGCTCTTTTTAACATAGAAGTATAAGAAAAATCAAATAAAAAACCTTCTTTTTTTAAAAGTTTAGCAGCTTTATTTGCTTCATCATGACCTTGATTAGATAGCTCTACGTCTTCCCATCCGGTAAAGCGATTTTCTTTATTCCATTTGCTTTCACCATGTCTTAATAAGACTAATTTATTTAAATTCATATAATCATCCTTAATTTTAATTATTTTATATGATATAAAATGTTTTGAGATAATATATCATTTGATAGTATATCAATTTATCATTTATTTTTAATATTTATAAAATAAAAAATAAATTAAAAACTATTTTGTCTAAAATAAAATTTTTAAACTCTATATATTTATTTTTATTAGAATATATAAATATTATTTATAAATAATTTTGTGTATTTTTTTGTATATTATATCAATAAATTCATTACAGTGAGAATTAAAAAGACTTATTGTAAGTAATGTACAGGTTTTTCAATTGCTAAAATAACAGCCCCAATTAATTTTTCTAATTCATGTTTTTTTATAATATATGGTGGTGCTAAATAAATTAATTTACCAAAAGGACGGATCCAAACACCTTGTTCAACAAAGAATTTTTGAATTGCTACAACATTTAATAAATTATGGGTTTCAATAACACCAATGGCACCTAATATACGAATGTCTGCAACTTGTTTTAATTGATTTAATGGTAATAAGTACTTTCGAAGTTGATTTTCAATATTAAAGACTTGATTTATCCATTTATTATTCTGTAATATATTTAAATTTTCTACAGCTACAGCACATGCTATAGGATTACCCATAAAAGTTGGACCATGCATAAAGCAATTTGCTGAACTATTACTAATTGTATTAGCTATTTTACGGGTAGTAATCGTAGCGGCAAGACTCATAGTACCGCCAGTAAGAGCTTTTCCTAAACATAGGATATCAGGTTCAATTTTTGCATGTTCGAAAGCAAATAATTTACCAGTTCTGCCAAAACCAGTGGCAATTTCATCAATAATTAGTAATACTCCATAGTGAGTACAATATTCACGAACTAATTGCAAATAACGAGGGTTATAAATGCGCATTCCACCAGCTCCTTGAACTATTGGTTCAAGAATAACAGCTGCTAAGCTTTTATGATGCATTTCTATAAGATAGGCAAAACTGTTAAAATCTTTTTCATCCCAATCTGAATAAAAATTGCATTTTGGTGCTGAAGCAAAATAATGTTTATTTAAATATCCTTGCCATAAACTATGCATTGAATTATTAGGATCGCATACAGACATCGCAGCAAAAGTATCACCATGATAACCACCTTTAAGTGCTAAAAATTTCTGACGGTTTTCTTTTCGTCCTAACCAATATTGCAATGCCATTTTCATTGATATTTCTACCGATACTGAACCAGAATCTGATAAAAATATACACTCTAAAGACAAAGGAGTTATTTCTATAAGTTTACGACATAAAGAAATTGCCGAAGGATGTGTAATACCACCAAACATTATATGAGACATTTTTTTTATTTGTTTTTTAATTGCATAATTAAGACGAGTATTATTATATCCATGAATAGCTGCTAACCATGATGACATTCCATCAATAAGTATCTTTCCGTTTTTCAATTTTAATTTACATCCTTGGGCATTTATTACCTGATAACAAGGAAATGGTTCTTTAATTGAACTGTAAGGATGCCAAATATGTTTATAATCAAATTCATAATCGGTTTTTATTGACATTATTATTAAACCATACTAGAAGAAATTAATTTATTAGTATAACTATATTGATTAATAGAAAATAATCTTTAATTATTAGAGTAAATTGGAGTAAAAATGAAACAAATTTGGAAAATAAAACAAGTAGAAAAACTTTTTAACAAACCTTTAATTAATTTAATATTTAAGGCACAACAAGTCCATCGTAGACATTTTGATCCTCTCCTCATACAGATCAGTACATTACTATCAATAAAAACTGGTAATTGTCCAGAAGATTGTAAATATTGTTCTCAAAGCATAAGATATAAAACTGGTTTAAAATACCAAAGTTTAATGAAAGTAAAAGAAATATTAATTGCTGCTCATCAAGCTAAAGCTTCTGGTTCCAGTCGTTTTTGTATGGGAGCTGCTTGGAAAAACATCAATGATCGTGATATACCTTATATAAAAAAAATAATAAAAGAAGTAAAAGCAATAGGAATGGAAACTTGTATGACTCTTGGTTCATTAACCAATTCTCAGGCGCAACATTTAGCTAAAGCAGGTCTTGATTTTTATAATCATAATCTTGATACTTCACCAGAATTTTACAATAAAATAGTAACCACAAGAAAATATGAAGAAAGATTAGAGACTTTAAATAAAGTTCGTAATGCAGGAATTAAAATTTGTTCTGGAGGTATCTTAGGTTTGGGAGAAACAGTAAAAGATCGTGCTAGTCTATTAATACAACTAGCTAATTTACCAAAACCTCCTGAAAGTATACCAATAAATATGCTAGTAAAAGTAAAAGGAACACCTTTAGAAAATAATAAAAATATTGAACCATTTGAATTTATTAAAACTATTGCTATAACGAGAATTATGATACCAAAATCATACATTCGTTTATCAGCTGGAAGAGATCGAATGAATGAACAGACTCAAGCTATGTGCTTTATAGCTGGAGCTAACTCAATTTTTTACGGATGCAAATTGCTTACAGCACCGAATTCAAATGAAAAGAAAGATATTATGTTATTGAATAAATTAGGACTCAAAGCTGAACATAATAACATCAAAAAAAATGAAAATTATATAAATACAAAAAATCAGGTGTTAACTAACGAACAATTTTACGATGCGACATTACAATGAGTTGGCAACAAAGAATAGATGAAGCTTTATCTAAACAACTATTTAGAAATAGATGGCGTAAACGCTATGTTGTGGAAGAAAATAGTACTCGTCTTATTAAAATAGAAAACAAAACATATATTAATTTTTCCAGTAATGATTATCTTGGATTAAATCAACATCCTTTGATAATTGATAGCTGGAAAAAAGGTATGCATTTAATGGGTGTAGGTGCAGGATCATCTGGTCATATCACTGGGTTTAGTCGTTTTCATTCAGATTTAGAAAAACAAATTGCTGCTTGGTTAGGTTACTCACGTGCAATATTGTTTATTTCTGGTTTTGCTGTTAATCAAGCAGTTATTAGTTTGCTTAGTAAAAAGAATGATCGTATTATCGCTGATAAATTAATTCATGCTTCATTACTTGATGCTGCAATTCATAGTCCTGCTAAGTTATATCGTTTTAAACATAATATAATAGAAAATCTAATTTTTTATTTACAATATTTATGTAGTGGCGAAACATTAGTGGTAACTGAAGGAATTTTTAGTATGGACGGTGATGCAGCACCTTTGAATAAAATTAATCAAATTACTAAAAAAAACAATAGTTTATTATTAGTAGATGATGCTCATGGAATTGGAATTATAGGTGATAAAGGACGTGGTAGTTGTTGGGTTCATAAAATCAAACCTGATTTATTAACTATATCATTTAGTAAGGCATTTGGCATTAGTGGTGCTGCTCTATTATGTAACGAAAATATTGCTGATTATTTTTTACAGTTTTCAAGACATTTAATTTATTCAACTTCTATTCCACCTGCACAAGCTTTCGCTTTAAAATCTGCCTTAAGTTTAATTCAACAAGGAGAATATTTACGAAAGTGTCTCGATGATAACATCAGTTACTTTAAATTAGGAATAAAATCCACTTCTTGGAGATTTTTAGATTCAAATAGTGCTATCCAGCCAATAATTATAGGCGATGATAATAAAGCTAAAGATTTGTCAGAAAAATTAGCTAGTGCTGGATGTTGGGTTAACGTAATAAAACCACCAACAGTACCAATTGGTACAACTCGTTTACGAATTACTTTAACTTCTGTTCATACATTTAAAGATATAGATGTTTTACTGGAGGTTTTAAATGAAGCTGCAAATTAACAAACAAGCTGTAATAACAGCTTTTGATAGAGCAGCAATAAATTATAATAATTATGCAGTACTACAACGTCTAAGTGGTGATATTTTATTAAAAATAGCACCTTCTTTTTTTTCTGGAAGATTGCTGCTTGACGCAGGATGTGGTACAGGATGGTATAGTAATATTTGGCGTGAACGTGGAAAATTTGTAATAGCATTAGATCTTTCAATTGAAATGTTAAAACAAGCTCAAAAAAATAATTCTGCAAATTACTATATAGTAGGTGACATTGATTATTTACCAATATCTAATTCTAGCTTAGATATAATTTGGAGCAATTTAGTTGTACAATGGAGTAGCGATCTAGGTAGGGTATTGAATCAGTTTAATAAAACATTAAAACCAAATGGATATTTGCTTTTTTCTACGCTTAGTGAAGGTTCTTTAAAGGAATTACATTGTGCTTGGTCATATATTGATAATTATTATCATGTAAATGAATTCCTTAGTAAAGAGGAAATATTTAAAATATGTCGTGAAAAACGTCTAACATGTAAATCTCAAGTTATTATTATGCATTTTCCTAATGCACTTAGCGCAATGCGTTCATTAAAAGGTGTTGGAGCTACACATATACATAAGAAATGCCGTAATAGTGGTATTTTACTTCGTAAGAATTTAAATCTATTAGAAACATATTGGCCACGTGATAAACACGGTTTTCGTCTTAGTTATCATTTAATATATGGAGTTACTAATTTATGAAATGTTTGTTTATTACAGGCACTGATACTGAAGTTGGTAAAACAATATCTAGTAGCTTATTACTTCAAATAGCTAATGAATATGGTTATCGTACTGCAGGTTACAAACCGGTTGCTTCTGGGTGTGAAATAACATCTAAAGGAATCCGTAATAAAGATGCAATTATATTACGAAAATACAGTAGCGTAGATTTGGAATATTCACAGGTAAACCCAATAGCTTTTATTGAACCAACCTCCCCACATATAATTAGTATTAAAAATAACAATCCAATATCTTTTTCTATTTTATCACAAGGATTATTAAAATTAAAAAAATTAGCTAATTGGATATTAATAGAAGGTGCAGGTGGTTGGTATACACCACTTTCTGAAATACAAACTTATGCTGATTGGGTTTGTTTAGAAAAAATCCCGGTAATTTTAGTAGTTGGAGTTAAATTAGGTTGCATTAATCATGCGATGTTAACTATTGATGCAATCAAAGCTCGTAGGTTAAGATTAGCTGGTTGGATTGCTAATACTGTAATTCCACCGGATAAGTATTATGATGATTATATTGATAGTCTTAAAAGAATGCTACCAAATCAATTCTTAGGCATAATACCTCATTTAAAATTACTAAATAAAAAAGTCGTCAATTATAAAAAATTTTTAGTTCTGCCTGAATGATTATTTTCTTAAATTATAAGAATGAATATATTATGATTAATATTTATTTATGATGACTTTAATTTTTTCGTTACCTTTTCCCCTAGAATCCGATAATTCCTTTAAAATTTAATGATTTTAAATAAATTAAAACGTCAATATTAGATATTGAATTCAAAGATCTTATTTCAATTAAGTATTTTATTCAATTATCTTTCCCTTATAAATAACTCAATTACTAAATAATTAATATCAATTTTATTTTAATTAAATATATAATATTGTAAGTTTTAGTATATATCAAATAAATATTTATTATTTAATTATTACTTAAAACGCGATCATTGAAAAATATAACTCTATTGAATTATCAATTCTTTGATTAAGATAAAAAATAAATCATTAAATATTAATTCAATATAAACTTATTGAATTAATATTTAATGATTTTTATATAATAAAATTAATTATTATATAATAATTGATTTTATTATATAATTATAAATAATCGTCGAAATATAAAATTATTTAAAGAAACATCAAATTATTATAATAAAAAATTATAAATAAAATGTAATTTTAACTTATTTGTTTTTATAAATATTTTGCTTAAAAGAATTTGTCTTTGTATAAGAATTATATTTTTACTTAACAATGACATTTTTAGCTTTATTTTAAGAGGTATAAATTATGAACCGATACTCAAAAAATGGTTCAATTTCTCATCAATCAGTAAAAGAGCTTCAAACTTACATGGCTCATGTATACGGTTGGATGACATGTGGTTTAATACTTACATCATTTGTATCTTGGTTAGTTGCTCATACGCCAATTTTAATAAATTTTGTATTTAATAATAAAAGTGTTTTATTTACATTAATTTTTATCCAATTAACCTTAACAATTATTATTTCTAGTGCAATGACTAATTTAAGTAGCTCCTTAATAACAGGAATGTTCATGTTTTATTCTATGCTAACTGGATTAGTAACATCACATATCTTTTTACTATACCATTATTCTTCAATTTCAATTACTTTTTTTATATCTGCGAGTATGTTTGGAATAATGAGCATTTATGGTTATACTACAAAAAAAGATTTAAGTTGTTTTAAAAATATATTGCTTATGGGATTAATTGGGTTAGTAGTATCTTCATTAATTAATTTTGTCTTAAAAAGTTCATCATTAACATGGTTAATAACATATATTGGTATATTATTGTTCGTTGTATTAACAGCTTATGATACACAAAAATTAAAAAATTTAGGTAATAAAATTGATATTAGTAATAGTACTAATCTGAGAAATAAATCAATTGCAGGTGCTTTTATTCTTTATTTAGATTTTATTAATCTATTCAATTTGTTACTTAAAATATGTGGTGATCGTAATAAATAGATATACTTTTATATCTCCCTAGCTCCTGTTAGAAGTTAGGGAGAAAAATAAGAAATAATTTTTGTTATTTACTATTTTTAATATATTATACAATATCTTGCAATATTTTTTACGGTATGTTTAATAGATTTTTATTGTCTTAATTTCGCATAGAAGAAAATTAACTTTTATTAAGGATAATAATTATAATATTATTTATCTCTTTTTTTATTTAAAAACAATATTAATATATAACTTATTAATAATATACTTACTGAAGGAATAAATATCCAAAGAACATATTTCAAATGTTTATTGATTTTATATAACCAATGGATAATTGCACTTCCAGCATAATAGCCTAGAGTAATAAATGTAAATGACCAAATAAATGCTCCTATTATATTTAATATGAAAAATTTCATTGAATTGAGACGGCTAGCACCTATGATAATTGGCCCAATTATACGAAAACCATACATAAATCTAACTCCAATAACGAAAAAACTGGGTTGACGTTTAATTGATATTTTTGCCTTTATAATTTTATTTTTATATTTTTTTGCTTTTTGTAAAATTCTTGTACCATATTTGCGCCCAATCCAATAAAGTATTTGGTCTCCTAGTATACCTCCTGCCATTGCTGTTAAAAATACTCCAGTAGGATTTAACAATCCTTCGTGTACAGTTATACCACCAATTAAAGTAAAAGTTTCCCCTTCTGCAAGACATCCAATAAAAAGAGCTAAATAGCCATATTGAGCTATTAGTTCGCTAGTATTTAAGTGCAAGATCCTACTCTCCTTCGATAAAAATTTAGTTGGATTCTTGATTTATATGTTCATATGCAGATTAAATGATATGGTTTTGAGGTTTTTTATTAATTTAATACATATAATAAATTTTATTTAAGATATATCTTATTTTTAATAAATTTTTGTATTAATTAATATTAAAAATGCATTATGATAGTTACAATGACAATTGTCATAATATTACCTATTGATATAATCTCTATTTTTATATAAAATTGCTTAATTAGTTATAAAACAAAAAACTTATCTATATATAATTTTTTATTTATAATATTATAATCAGTTATAGGAAACATGCAATTTTAGATATTAATATTAATTTATTTTATTTATCTCTAATAAAAAAAATATTGTCTTATTTAAATCATATTATAATTAAAATTCTTTAATATTTTATTTTCATAGTTTAACAAATAAAAATTATAAATAGTTGTCACTATTTATAATTTATTTCTTAAACTAATTTAAAATAATTAGGATATAAATTTTGTATACAAACGGTTAAAATTAATTTTCAACTTATTAAGTTAAAAAGCAGATATGATGTTTGAATGTTTTATTTACTTAATATAGAATTAGTTATTTAAAATAATTCTTTAAGAACATACAAATTATTTTTATTCTCCAGTAATGTAATTCATTCATTAGTTGTTTTATATATAATAAAAAATACGAATTATGTTATTATATTTTTAAAGTGTATTTTGAAGATTTATTTAAATTAATTACAGAGCAATATATGAATAATGAAAATCATTGTAAATTAATAATTTTAGGATCTGGTCCAGCTGGTTATACTTCAGCTATTTATGCTGCACGTGCAAACCTTAACCCAGTTTTAATTACTGGATGGGAAAGAGGAGGACAACTTGTTAACACTAGAGAAGTCGAAAATTGGCCAGGTGATCATACTAATTTAACCGGACCATTATTAATGGAAAGAATGTATCAGCATGCTAAAAAATTTAATACAGAGATAATTTTTGATCACATTAAAAGTGTTAATCTACAAAAAAATCCTTTTTATTTGATTGGTAATAATACTTATACTTGTGATGCGTTAATAATTGCAACTGGAGCATCAGTTCGTTATATTGATTTAGAATCAGAGGAAAAATTTAGGGGTAAGGGTGTATCTTATTGTGCAACTTGTGATGGATTTTTTTATAAAAATAAAAAAATAGCAGTAGTTGGTGGAGGGAATACTGCCGTAGAAGAATCCCTTTATTTAGCTAATATAGCTTCTGAAGTCCATATAATTCATCGTAGAGACAGTTTTAATGCTGAAAAAATTTTAATCGATCGATTAATGAAAAAAGTAAATAAAGGGAAAATAATACTACATTTAAATTCTGTGGTGAAGGAAATTTTAGGTGATCAAAAAGGAGTAACTGGATTAAGATTGGGGCTTAATTCAGATAAACAAAAAGATCATATTTTAGATGTAGTAGGAGTATTTATCGCAATTGGGTATATTCCAAACACAAATTTTTTAAATAACCAGCTAGAGTTACAAAACGGCGGATACATAAAAGTCCAATCTGGACTTAATGGTGATGCAACTAGAACTAGTGTTCCAGGTGTATTTGCTGCAGGTGATGTGACAGACCGTATTTATCGTCAAGCAATAACATCAGCTGGTACTGGTTGTATGGCTGCACTTGATGCTGAATATTATCTTGATTGCTTATTTAAAAAATAAAATATCTAAGAACTATAATTATAATATTTTAAATTAATCAAAGATTTATTATCTTATGGTTATTATTTGATTAAAAGATAATCAATATATATTTTTTATGTATTTAATTATAGTTGCAAATTTATTTGCGAGATTATAGTAAAATATCAAGTTAGATTTTAAAATGGTTATACTATCAAAGATAGTATATCTATCATTATTTTATTAATGATAAGAATAAAGATTAAAATGTTTGTTAAATTGATAATTTTTAACAAAAAAGTATTTTTTGAATAATTAATGTATTTAAGAACATATTTAGGAGATATAATGGCTAAAGAAGATAATATCGAGATGCAAGGTACTGTATTAGATACTTTACCAAATACTATGTTTCGTGTAGAATTAGAAAATGGACATGTAATAACTGCCCATATTTCTGGGAAAATGCGTAAGAATTATATTAGAATATTAACTGGTGATAAGGTAACTGTTGAATTAACCCCTTATGATTTAAGTAAAGGTAGAATTATTTTCCGTACCCGTTAATAATATATTTGTTAATCTATTTATTTTTAATAGAATTGCTCTATTATATAAATGCATAAAAAATCAATTAATTATTTCAATTAACAGGTTAACAATTAACTTTATTAAATTATTTACTGGATAATACTTTTTTTTCAATTAAATCAATTACTAAATTTGCAATATTTACACCGCTTATAGTTTCAATTCCTTCTAAACTGGGAGAGATATTTAGTTCTGTAACCAATGGACCTCTTTTAGCTCTTATTATATCAACTCCTACCATTTCTAAATCTAATGTTGAAGCTGCCTTTATTGCAATTTTTCGCTCTTGTTCTGTAATATCTACTGTATAACCTTGACCCCCTCTATGTAAATTAGAACGAAAATCTCCTATTTTTGCTCTTCGTTCAATTGCAGCTACTACTTTTTTATTGATAACTAAGCAACGCAAATCACAACCTTTAGCTTCTTGAATAAATTCCTGTATTAAGATATTAGTATTCGTAATCCTAAAAGCATCAATTATGCTTTCTGCTGATCTATATGTTTCAGCTATTACAACTCCTATCCCCTGAGTACCTTCTATTAATTTCAGTATTAGTGGAACACCACCAACTAAGGCAATTAAATTTTTAGTATTTTCATTCCAAGAAACAAAACTAGTTATTGGAATATCAATCCCTGCTTTTGATAATAGTTGTAAAGAACACAATTTATCACGTGCTTTAGTTATTGCAATTGAGGTATTCAGAGAATAGCTGCCACAAATTTCGAATTGACGTAATAAATTAATACCATAAAATGAAGCAGAAATACCTATACGTGGAATTACAGCATCAAAATAATCTAATAATTTTCCATTAAAATAAATATTTGGTGATTCAGAATTAATATTTATATAACATGATAAAGGATCGATTATTTGTATATAATGTCCTCTATATTCAGCTACTTTGGTTAAACGACAACAAGAATAGAGCGTTTTATCACGTGATAAAATAGCTATTTTCATCGTTTAATTCCTTAATGAATGTTGGTTTCAATATATTGCCCAACCTTGTTTATGTAAATAATGAATCATAAATGGTCTCATTTCCTTTACAATTAATCTTTGTATTAATTGGTTCCAAGTTTCAATACGTTTATTAGTAGAACGATTTTTATAGTAATTCTGAATGTCTATGTTATATATGTCAAATACCTTCTGATTTGTTGTATAATAGCAGTTTTCATGTACAATTGCTTCTTGAGGTATTCGTGGTTTTATATTAGGTATATTATTTTTAGGATAACCCAAACAAAGCCCAAACAATGGTAACACAAATTTAGGTATATTTAATAATTCTACAACTTTTTTAATGTTATTACGAATTCCTCCTATAAAAACACCACCAAGATTCATTGATTCAGCAGCAAGTATTGCGTTTTGTGCCATCATTGCAGTATCAATACAACCGATGATAAGTTGTTCAATGTAACCAAGTTTAGCATTATAAGCAATTTGTAAATGACGATTAAAATCAGCACAAAATACCCAAAATTCAGGAGATTTTATTATCCACTGTTGATTGCCAGACAAAATAGCTAATTTAGAACGTAAGCATGAATCAGTGATACGTATAATAGAATAACATTGTAAAAAACTAGATGTAGAAGCTGATTGAGCAGCAGCAATTATTTGTCTGCATTGTTCTTTACTAATATCTTGATTAGTAAAGCTACGAATAGAACGATGATTACATATTAAATCAATAATAGATTTCATGCTCATAAAATCTCCAAATATTTGATATAAGTATTATTAAACTTATAGAAATTTTATATAAAATACTTGTTTATTTTTGAATACAATAAACTTTGTTTATAATAACTTTATAGGTTTATAATATAAAAAATAAGCAAATTGAGCTGATCATAACGAATATGATAATTTAATATTTATAATATACAAAACATTACCAAATTAAAATCTACTTAAATATAATAATAAGCAAACTATTTTGATAAAATTAATACTTAATTTTATTTATGTAAAATTTATTAAAACCATATATTAAACCAACTAGTAATTTTCATGATTATAAAATCAATTAATCTGCTAAAAAAATTACCTTTTTTTATATCATCAAGTGCCATTAATGGATAGTGTTTTATTAATTTATCATTAATTTTAAAATCAATAGTACCAATTATTTGATTTTTAGTTATAGGAGCTTCTAAAATACGTGAATTAAAATTCAAATTCATTTTAATGTCTTTTTTTTCGTTTTTAGCAACAGTTATTGCAATATCTTTATTTATACCAACATCAACTTTATTTTTATTTCCAAACCATACTTTTTGCTGTACTAAAGCCATATTAGATTTAACAGGAGTTATCGTTTCAAAAAAATTTAAACCCCATATTAATAATCTTTCACTATCTCTAAAACGAATATTATCGTTAGGAGCACCTAATATAACTGAAATTAAACGAGTATTTTTATCTACCGCAGATGCTACTAAATTATTACCTGCACCTAATGTATGACCAGTTTTAACACCATCAACTTTTATAATATGACTCCATAAAAGCTTATTACGATTTATCTGTCTAATTTTATTAAAAGTAAATTCTTTTTCCTTATTTAAGGCATATTCTTTTGGAACATCATGGATTAATGCTTGAGCAATTAATGCCATATCACGAGCAGTGCTATACTGTCCTTTAGCATCAAGACCATGAACTGTCATAAAATGAGTATTTTTTAATCCTAACTTTTTCACATAGTAATTCATTAAGTCAACAAAGGTTTCTTGACTACCTTCTATATAATCCGCCAATGCTATGCAAGCATCGTTACCAGATTGAATTACAATTCCTTTATTTAAATCATATACTGATACTTTATCACCAGGTTTGAGAAACATTAGTGATGAACCTTGTAGAATGTGATTACTAGGTGACCAAGCATCTTTACCTATTTCTACTATATCTTCATATTTAATACTGCCTGATTTAATTTTTTGTCCTATTACATAACTAGTCATCATCTTAGTAAGACTAGCTGGATTTAATCTCTTATCAGCATTAAATTCTGATAGTATTTCTCCACTAGAACTATCCATAAGAATCCAAGCCTTAGCATTGATTTTTGGCGATAAAGGTATTTCTTCAGCACTAATATTTATGGAAGTAATAAACAATAAAAAAAGTACTGAAGTGAAAATCATTATAAAAAAACCAGTTCTAATATTTGTCATATGTACTCAATTAAATTTTATTACATTGAACATCTTGGTTGGAAAATATTTTTATAAAGAATAAATTTAAAATATCTTAAATTAAATCAATTATTTTTTTATTCTAATATAATATACAATTTATTTTACTTGCTTTTAAAAAGATTAATAGTTCTTGTTTTAATTTTAAATAAAATATTAATGATATTTTACTTAAATTAAGTCATTAATTAATGATGACTTAATTTTATTACATAATTATGTTGCGTTTATATTTTATATATTATCATATAATAAATTATTTGAAATAAAATTTCATTATCAAATAATACTTACCTTTAAGAATTATTTAAATATTATACCAATAATGGATAATTATCTTAACAAAGTAATAAAAATATCATTGTTAAATAAAAAAATCTTTTTTTCAGTTACTTTGATTTAACATTAAATTAATAATTATGTTATTAAAATAATAAAAGATATTAAATAGTAATCAATTCGTATTTACTACAAAGATAATTTAATGGCATTTTATAGTTACTACCTTCTCTTTAATAAGATACATAATATAAGAGATAAATTAATATATTAAGATACTTATGGTGTTAATCGATTTACTGTTTAATTAAAAAAATAATTATGTAAAGTTATAAGTTTTAATCTTATAAAATATCATTCTTATATAATAACATAATTAAAATGAATCATTATTTTAATATATTAAACACTACTATTAGTTAGTCAAACCTATTTCATAAAAATTCAAGTTCAATTCTTTTGAGAAAGAAACCATAAAACAGAAGATTTTTAATTTTTGTAGTTTAAAATAAATTGATTTTTTAGAAACTACAGTTTCTTTAATTATAAAATTTTATTTATAATACACAATTCTAAAATATTGTAGATGAAATATTTTCTATAACTTTAATTAACAATACATTATTTATAAAAAAATATTACCTAATAGTTTAGAACTGTAAAATTGTTGTTTAAAGACACCAAATAAAGAATCATAATATATATTATGAGATAATTGTAATTACAGTTCTTTTACGAGAATCAATTTTTTATTTTGAGTAAGTAAATTGATGTAATGTGAATTAACAAAAAAATTGAATATTTTAATAAACTACTTGGGTTAAATGTCTAATTTGAAAAAATAAAAAAGAAATATTACGTTATAATAATTAAATTAAATAAATTTAATTTAAAAATCTATAAAAAATTTAAATTAGGTAAATTAGCAGTAATTGGTTTAAGTGGATTAGGATTTATAGCTGCAATGAATATGGTATTAGCAGGAATAAAAGAAATAACATTAATTAATTAATTTTAATAGTTCTAGTATATCCAATTTACACCATCGAATTTTACATAACAATATTAGCATATCTAAAGTTTAATCTGTTGCTGAGTATTTATCAAAAGTCAATCCTCATTGTTTCATAAATATAATAAATTACGAATTAGAATATACTGATATGATATAAATTATTATACGTCAAAAATTAGTTATTAATTGTACTGATAACATAACAATTCACGAACAAATCAATCAAATATGTTGTAAAGTCAAGATTCACTAATATCTAGTTCAT
This sequence comes from Candidatus Pantoea edessiphila, assembly GCF_002933345.1. Classification (GTDB taxonomy): domain Bacteria; phylum Pseudomonadota; class Gammaproteobacteria; order Enterobacterales; family Enterobacteriaceae; genus Pantoea_C. Next base: position 69,289 of record NZ_PDKR01000001.1, read on the forward strand.
CAAAAAATATTGAAGGGTATTTTATTTTTTTAATTGGCAATTAAATACTCCATGCTATATATATGTATTAGTCATCTTTTTAAGATAAGTGATTATAATCATATAAAATAAGGACAATTTTACCTATTTTCAGTATCATTAGTGCCATGTAATCAGTAAAGGCAATTACATTATTAACTAATTATAATACATTTATTATAACTATAAAAATATTATTTTTATATAATAAATTAAATTTACAATATCGCCGCGTAATATTTGGTAAAAAAGATGAATTGTGAAATATGTAGTTAATATATTCAAATTAATTTAATTTAAATTTTCAATATTTAAAATTTCACTTAAAAGTATATTGATTCATTTTGTAATTTATTTTGACCTAGAAGATAGTTATCTAACTTATTATAGATAAAATAAAAAAGCCGAGTACCTTACATGGTTCTCAGCTGTTATTTTTTACTGTATTGTTGCTTAATATCATTTTTAACCATTATTAATCAATAAGAAAACTATCTAAATTTCTTCCTGATGCAATAGCTTTTTTTATGGCTACAGGCGTTCTTCCTTGACCAGTCCATGATTTTTGTTCACCATTTTCATCAGTATAAGAATATTTTGCAGGTCTTGGTATACGTTTGGTACGTTTTTTACTTATCTCTAGAACACCTAGTAATTCATTAGGATCAATACCATCTTCTATTAACATTTTACGATATTTAGACAATTTTTCTTCTTTTTGACGATTTTGAATTTCTTCTGTTTCAGCTTCTTCTCGTCGTTCAGTTACTACTACAGTTAATTTTTCAAGAATCTCTTCTAAATCAGCGAGTGGAAGTTCTCTCGTTTGAGAACGTAATGTACGTATGTTATTTAAAATTTTAAAAGGATCGCTCATAATAATATCCTTAATTATAAATCAGGATTGTAATAAAATTTTGTTGATAATATTTGTCTAATTTCAATAAAAAACAACATAATTTTATTTAGTAAAATTATGCCAATTTTTAATTAGAAAAAAAATTAATCAATTAATTAAATCTAATTATAAATTATATTATCATTGGTAATATAACATTAATCACTATTTTAATTTTATCATACATTTTTTAAAAAATTTAATGTTAAATTAATTGATAATATGAAAATGATTATATATTAAAAATATTTTAATACATTTCTAATTATATTAACTTAAAATTTGTTTTCTTTTTTCTAAAAAATTTAACTAATTATTCAATTTTATAATTATGTATTTAATTATTTATTATGAGGATTTATTTTAAATCAATATAAAGGATTTTAAATTTATATATTATAATAAATAAAAATAACTTAAAAAGTTATTTTTATTGTAATATATTTCACAAATCTATAATAACAATCATTATTAAAGTTTAGTAATTTAAAATTAATAATTTTCATAAATAAACTTACATTAATCTTATTAATAACGTATTATAGTTATGATAAATATTATTACAAATATTTTGTTATCTGTTAAATAATTTTCAATTTAAAATTGATTTCATGATATATAAATTTAATTACTTATTTTGAGTTATATTTATGGTTTTCATAAAATTTTTTAAAAACAGCCAATGTTATGTCGCTAACATGATGTTCTATTCCTTCTGAATCTAGACGAGCTGTTTTCGCATCAATACCTAATATTAATAGAAAATTTTCAACAATTTGATGTCTTATTAAAATTTTTTTAGCACGTATTTTACCTTTAGTTGTTAAAAATATACTGCGATAAGGTATCTGTATAATTAATCCGTGACTACTGAGACGTTTTAACATTTTTGCAACTGTAGGTTGTGATACTCCTAGTCTTGTGGCTATGTCTATCTGACGTATTTCACCAAACTCAATATTTAAATTGTGTATTAGTTCGATATAATCATCAACTAGTTCATAACGATGTGCTTTACGTACTTTTTGGAAACTTTCTATATAATTAGAAATTTTTTTTTTCATACAAGTTCCTATTTTTATTTAATTTAAATAAATTAAATTTCTTTAATATATGAATTTTATATTATTAATTAAAGTTTAATTTTTATTAGGATTAATTAAGAATATTTCTTAATACTTTTAAGTAAATAAAAAAAATTTAATTTAATACTTGTATAAAATTAAATTTATTAAATAATGTTTTATTCTTTAAACTAAATAGTTATTTATATAGTTGTTCGTATTAATAAATTTTAAAATATATTTTATTTAAAACAAACTAATATTAACTAAAAATAATATTTAAAATAAAGTATTTAATTAAAATAATTTAATTATTATATTTTGGTATTTTAATTAAAAAATTCAATTATCATAAAGAATATGTTAATATATACTCAACTGTTAGTGGTTTGAAAATATGAATAATATAAAAATTGATAACAAAATATTTTGAAATCTATGTATAAGATCATTGAATTTAATTATCAATAGATAACTTAATATTATTAAGTAATTATATTTTTAGTAATAATTAATATGTTTTAATTTGATTGCATATTGGTATATTACATAAATAATTTTGAGGGATTAAAATAGTTAAATATAAGTTTTATAATAATTATTTAAAATAATATGAAAATATAACAGTTTATTAATAAATATATTGACACCAATAGAAGACGGCCTTATTTAGACCGTCTTGATTCATTAGAAAGAACAACCTACACCAGCAAAAATATTTTTAACTCGGTCATCATGCAAAATACCTGTTTCATAACCAAAATCAATTACAAAATTTTCTAGTGGATCAATTTGTATGCCTGCTGTGAAAGAAATTCCATAATCTAAAAAAACTAAATCTTTTTTAGTTTTATTTATACTTTTACTTTGAAGTTTATTTGATATAAAACCCATTGTTCCATAAACACTAACCATATTATTTAAACGATAAACAGGACCAACACTAATATCCATATATTGACTTTTTAAATAAGAAACTTTGTTTTCAAATTTATCTGTTTCTGTATAAAGTAAGGCACCAATAAAACTAATTGGTTTAAATATATCATCATATTCATATCGGTATTTAAAAACAAAACCCTTTGGATTATTACGCATTGTTTTAGAAACACCATAAACAGCACTTCCAGTTATTAATCTTTGTGCATTCGCCATACTTGCAGATAATGATATTATGCAAGCTAATGCTAATAAATATAAGAATTTTTTCATAATTAACCTCAAAAAACTAAAAAACATGTTTTTATTAATAATTATTTAGATTCAAGAAACTAGGTCGTTTATTGATTATCTAATATTTAGAAATATAAAGTTTTAGAATATAAAGTAACATATTAAAATTATTACAAATTTAATATATTATACTTTTATAATAGTGTTATTTCTCTTTTGAATCTTATTTATTTTTCAATTTTATGTAATATCTTAAATTATTTTAACTTTATTTGATTAATTTTATTGAACATATAATTTTAAATCAGTTTTATAATTTTTATATTATGTAATTTAATGAAAATAAAAAAACTACTTGTTAAATAATAATCTAATAATTAACAATAATTACTAGATTAATACTATAAAATAAGTCTTAATTATTTTATAGTATTAATAATTAAAATAAATATTTTAATACAAAATCTTTAATATATTATATAATGGTATATTTATCTTGTAATATCTTAATCTTAGCAAGATAGTGACATTATATACTGAAATCATTAATTTAATGAAATATTTTATTTAAGTATATGTCAAGTATTAAGACAATTTATTATTTTTCAGATATTGCTTATAGACATATAGTATGTTTTTAATTTTTATTCATTAATTACATCTATTTATAGATATATGTATTATTAATTATATACAATATCATAAATGTAAAGATATACTATTAAATATAAAAATAACTGATAAAAAATTTATATGCATAAATACTAGGATACTAATACTAATTTATTAAAATAATTTAATTAGATAGTTTTCGATAAACAAAAATATTACATGTTATACAAATAAATAATATGGACATATATGATTATATTTAATAATCTTAATAAGATATAAAATATTTATTATCAATGAATAAATGAAATTAATTTTAATAAAAACATATAAAACAATATCTGGTATTGCAATTTATGTACTGTTTATACGTATATTCAAATAGAGAAAAACAAAAAATACAAATTCTTTTAAAGAAAAATTGATTTTTTATCATTATTATTTAATAATTTAATTTTTAATATTAAAATAAATAAATTAAAATATACAAAAGATCAAATAATTGTTGTGATATAATTTCTTAATGTCAAAAATAATATCTAATAATTTATTCTACAATTAAATAAATTGTTATTTTATTATATGCTATGTAAGATAAATTTCTTTATCTTAATGTTTAGTATGTTCCAGCATTATTTGAATATAATCATAGAATGGTTAAAAATAATAACTAAAATAATTCAACTGAATGTAATTTTAATAATATTAAATATGTAGGATAGTTATGTTAGATCCGAGTTTATTGCGTAAGGAACCACAAATTATAGCAGCGAAACTAATAAAAAGAGGATTTATTTTAGATTTAGAAACAATAACTTCTCTTGAAGATAAACGTAAAACATTACAACAAACAATTGAAAATCTAAATATTAATTACAAAATAAAATCTAAACATATTTGCCAAACAAAAAAATGTGGGGGAAATATAAACGAATTATCTAAAGAAATTAAGACATTGAAATTAAAGTTAGATTATATTAAAACACAATTAAATAATTTACAAATTCAAATCAGAGATTTTACATTGCAATTGCCTAATTTACCTGCAGATGAAGTTCCTTATGGTAAAAACAATAGTGAAAATGTTGAAATTAGTTGCTGGGGCAAGTTACGTGATTTTAATTTTAAAATTAGAGATCATGTTGAATTAGGTGAAATAAATAAAGGACTTGATTTCGCCTCTGCAGCAAAAATAACTGGTGCAAGATTTGTAGTAATGCAGGGTCAAATTGCCCGATTACATCGTGCATTGGGACAATTTATGCTTGATCTTCACATAACAAAACATGGATATTTAGAAACCTATGTTCCATATTTAGTTAATCAGAATAGCTTATATGGTACAGGACAATTACCAAAATTCAGTCAAGATATATTTCATATTAAACAGCAAAAAAATAAATCAGAAATTAATAGTTACTCTCTTATTCCTACTTCTGAAGTTCCATTAGTTAACTTTGCGAGAAACAAAGTTTTTAATGAACAACATTTGCCTTTTAAATTAACTGCATATACTCCTTGTTTTCGTTCTGAAGCTGGATCTTATGGGCGTGATGTTAGAGGTTTGATTCGTATGCATCAATTTGATAAAGTTGAATTAATTCAAATTGTAAAACCAGAATTATCAATGAATGCTTTAGAAGAATTGTCAAGTCACGCAGAAACAGTATTGAAGTTATTAAATTTACCATACCGAAAAGTTTTGCTATGTACTGGAGATATGAGTTTTGGTGCAGCTAAAACATATGATCTGGAAGTGTGGTTCCCATCACAAAATACCTACCGAGAAATTTCATCTTGTTCTAATATGGGGGATTTTCAGGCTCGTAGAATAAGAGCTTGTTATCGCAGTGTTGAAAAAAACAAAAAAAATTTATTAACGCATACTTTGAACGGTTCAGCTCTTGCAGTAGGAAGAACATTAGCAGCAGTTATGGAAAATTATCAGGAAGAAAATGGGAAAATTATAATTCCTAAAGTTTTATATCCCTATATGAATAGCATGCATTCAATATATTAACGATTTTTAAATTAAAGATTATGATTTTATATTTTGACTATTAAAATTTGCTAAAGTTAAATAAATTTAAATCAAGACACTTTTATACTAATTAATATAAAATATTTAAAACAAAAATGACAAAAATATATAATTTTAGTGCAGGTCCAGCAATGTTACCAATTGAAGTTCTTTATCATGTAAAAAAAGAACTAACAAATTGGAATAATTTAGGTGTTTCTGTAATGGAAATCAGTCATCGAAGTAAAGATTTTATCGAAATGGCTGAAAGGACTATTAATGATTTTCGAGATCTTTTGCACATACCTTCTAATTATAAAATTTTATTTTGTCATGGAGGAGCAAGAGCACAATTTTCTGCAGTGCCTGGTAATTTATTAGGTTCGTCTACAACAGCTGATTATATAAATGGAGGTTATTGGTCTAGTAAGGCAATAGAAGAAGCTAAAAATTATTGTTTCCCTAGAATTACAAATGTAAAAAGGATATGCGAAGGTAAATATGAAATAATGCCAATGAAAAATTGGAATACTAGTGATCATTCAGCATATTTACATTATTGTCCTAATGAAACTGTAGATGGTATCTCTATTGATGAACAACCTAATTTTGGTAAAAAAATAGTAGTAGCTGATTTATCATCGACTATATTGTCACGTCCAATTAATATTAATAATTATGGATTGATTTATGCTAGTGCTCAAAAAAATATAGGTCCAGCTGGTTTAACCATATTAGTTATAAATGAAACATTATTGGATAATAAAATAAATTCATATATACCATCAATTCTTAATTATCAAATTTTGGCTGAAAATAACTCAATGTTTAATACGCCATCTACGTTCTCTTGGTATTTAGCAGGTCTGATATTTGATTGGTTAAAGAAAAAAGGTGGTGTTGATGCAATTGATAAAATAAATCAAACGAAATCAGATCTTCTTTATGAAACTATTGATCATAGTAGTGGTTTTTATAATAATAATATCTCAAAGAAAAATAGATCACGTATGAATATTACTTTTAACTTATTAAGCAATTCATTAGAAAGTTTATTTTTAGAAGAATCTATTAAAGCAGGTTTAATTTCTCTAAAAGGTCATAGTGCAGTAGGAGGTATTCGTGCATCAATATATAACGCAATGACTTTAGATGGAGTTAAGGCTTTAATTAACTTTATGAATTATTTTGCAAATAAATATGGGTAATTAAAAATCACTTGTTTTATTTGATAATTATATCAAAAATGATATTTATATTTTTTGGATTTTATCATGAAAGATTCTATGATTTTAAAACCAATTTCTCGAATTAATGGTACAGTTGATCTCCCTGGTTCTAAAAGTATATCCAATCGTGCCTTATTACTTGCTGCTATGTCAGAAGGAACAACTAAATTAAAAAATTTACTAAATAGTGATGATGTTAAATATATGCTTTATGCTTTGCATAAATTAGGTATAAGCTATAAATTATACAATAATAATACTACATGTGAAATAATAGGTAATGCTGGTCCTTTAAAATCATTAAATACTTTAAAATTATTTTTAGGTAATGCAGGTACAGTCATGAGACCTCTAACTGCTGCTTTATGTTTAGGTTCACAAGACATTATATTAACTGGTGAGCAACGTATGAAAGAACGTCCTATTGGCCATTTAGTAGATGTATTACGTAAAGGTGGTGCAAAAATCAATTATTTAGAAAAAATTAACTACCCCCCAATTAGGATATATGGTGGATTTTTAGGTGGAAAACTGATAATAGATAGTAGTATATCTAGTCAGTTTTTAACTTCTTTATTAATGGTATCCCCATTAGCTGCACAAGATACGAAAATTAGTGTTAAAAGTAACTTGGTCTCAAAACCTTATATTGATATTACTTTAAAAATGATGAATGATTTTGGTATTAAAATAGAAAACCAAGATTACAATAATTTTTATATACAAGGCAAACAGAAATACCGTTCACCAAAAGAATATTTAATTGAAGGAGATGCATCTTCAGCTTCTTATTTTTTAGCTGCAGGTGCAATTAAGGGTGGTACCGTATGCGTAAAAGGAATTGGTTATAATAGCATTCAAGGTGATATACGTTTTATTGATATATTGGAGGATATGGGAGCTGATGTCCATCGAAATAAGAACTATATCTCATGTTCAGTAGCTAAACTAAACAAATTACACGCCGTTAATATGGATATGAATGATATTCCTGATGTTGCAATGACAGTTGCTGTGATGTCTTTGTTTTCTAAAGGTATAACAAAAATAAGAAATATTTACAATTGGCGTTTAAAAGAAACAGATCGTATAGTAGCGATGGCAACTGAATTACGAAAATTAGGTGCAAAAGTTAAAGAAGGTTACGATTATATTTTTATTAAACCATCACGTAATATTACTCATGCTAATATTAATACATATAATGATCATCGCATGGCGATGTGTTTCTCTCTTGTAGCGCTATCAGATACACCTGTTACTATTAACAACCCAAATTGTACGTCAAAGACTTTTCCGGAATATTTTAGAGAGTTTGATAAAATTAGCCAATACTAATATAATCTTTTTAGTAATTTACATCTTATCAAAGCAATTTATTTAAAATAAACATAAATAGTCATTTTAAATTAACTGTTTATTTAATATTAATTGATAAATTAAGGATATAATATTGGCTATTCCAATAATAACTATTGATGGTCCTAGTGGAGCGGGTAAGAGTACTATATGTAAAGCAATTGGGAAATTGTTAAGTTGGAATATATTAGATTCAGGTGCTATATATCGTTCTGTAGCTCTTTTGAGCTTAAATAAAAAATTGAATGTTTTAGACCTAAAAAACTTATCCAAGTGCATATTATCAAATTTTAACATAAAATTCTTCTACAAAAACTCTGAAATCAGAGTTTTGTTAAACAGCAAAGACATTACTGATAAAATACGTGAAGAACAGATAAGCAAACTATCCTGCAGTATAGCAGAATCATCTACTATTCGTAATATTTTAATAGAAAAACAAAGATCTTTTCTTAAAGAACCTGGTTTAATTGCTGACGGACGTGATATGGGTACTGTTATTTTTCCTCATGCACCAGTAAAAATTTTTTTAGATGCTAGTTTAGAAGAACGTACCCGTAGACGAAAGTTACAGTTGAAAAAAAAAGGTTTTAATGTTAAGTTTGGGCTTTTATTTCAAGAAATGAAAAAAAGAGATGAACATGATTATAATCGCAAGATTTCACCGTTGTTCCCTGCTACTGATGCAATAATTATAAATTCAGAACATATTTCTATTAATCAAATAATAGAAAATATATTGCAATACGCTCAGGAAAAATTATTATTTAATAATTGATTATTATAATAAGCTTATACCAGGGATTAGGCATAAGTTATGTTAAACAACACCATATGACATGAAGTCAAATGGCAGTTAAAGTTAAGAGTTTTTAAAATAATAAATATGGCTGAATCTTTTTCTCAATTATTTAAAGAATCACTAGAAGAAATAGAAACACGACCTGGTTCTATTGTGCGTGGTATAGTAATATCCATAGATAATGATATAGTTATGGTAGATGCAGGATTAAAATCTGAATCAGCAATTCCTATAGACCAATTTAAGAATATTTCAGGAGAAATCAAAATTCAAATAGGTGATGAAGTTGATGTTGCTCTAGATGCAGTAGAAGATGGTTTTGGAGAAACTATCTTATCTCGTGAAAAAGCTAAACGTCATGAAGCTTGGATTATGTTGGAACATGCTTATGAAAATGATGAAGTCGTTTCAGGCATTATCAACGGCAAAGTTAAAGGAGGATTTACTGTTGAGCTAAATGGTATTCGTGCATTTTTACCAGGTTCATTAGTAGATGTTCGTCCGATACGTGATATGTTTCATCTTGAAGGAAAAAATATTGAATTTAAGGTAATAAAATTAGATCAAAAACGTAATAATGTTGTAGTTTCCCGTCGTGCGGTTATTGAATTTGAAAATAGTGCTGAACGTAGTCAATTATTAGAAAATTTATCCGAAGGAATGGAAATAAAGGGTATTGTTAAAAACCTCACAGATTATGGAGCATTTGTTGATTTAGGTGGAGTTGATGGCCTATTACATATAACTGATATGGCTTGGAAAAGAGTTAAGCATCCTAGTGAAATAGTTAATGTAGGGAATGAAATCAAAGTTAAAGTATTGAAATTTGATCGAGAAAGAACACGTGTATCTCTTGGTTTAAAACAGCTTGGTGAAGATCCTTGGATAGCAATTGCTAAAAGATATCCTGAAAAGACTAAGCTTACTGGACGTGTAACTAATCTAACTGACTATGGGTGCTTTGTAGAAATAGAAGAGGGAGTAGAAGGTTTAGTACATATTTCTGAAATGGATTGGACTAATAAAAACATACATCCTTCAAAAGTAGTTAGTGTGAATGAATTGGTTGAAATTATAGTATTAGATATAGATGAAGAACGACGTCGTATTTCTTTAGGTTTAAAACAATGTAAAACTAATCCATGGCAACAATTTTCTGAAAAACACAATAAAGGTGATCGTGTTGAGGGTAGAATTAAATCAATTACGGATTTTGGAATTTTCATTGGATTAGATGGTGGAATTGACGGTTTAGTTCATTTATCAGATATTTCTTGGAATTTAAATTATGAAGATATAGAAATATCACGTAATTACAAGAAAGGAGATGATATTTCTGCAGTTGTACTACAAGTGGATACAGAACGTGAACGTATATCTTTAGGTATAAAACAGCTTGAAGAAGATCCATTTAATAAATACATTATTTTAAATAAAAAAGGTATTATTGTTTCTGGCAAGATAATATCTGTTGATGCTAAAAATGTTATAATTGAATTATCTGAAGGTGTTGAAGGTCATTTAAAAATCTCTGAAATTTCTCGAGATCGTCAAGAAATTTCTCAACATTTAACGAAAATTGGAAATATAATCGAAGTTAAAATAATTAGTATAGATCGTAAAAATCGCATTATTGGTTTATCTATTAAACCCAAAGAACCATTAGAAGAAAAAAAGAATTTTATTAACAATACTATTAATAATAATGAAGAAAATAATTTTTCAAGTGCTATGGTTGAAGCATTTAAAGCAGCTAAAAATGAATAGATCTTTATTTTAGAAAACAGGAAAATTATTGAGTATTAATAATTATTGGAAATAATATTAATATTATTTGATGGGTTAATTATATGACAAAATCAGAACTTATTGAAAGATTAGCAGAACAAAATACTCATATATCAATTAAGATTATTGAAAATGCAGTCAAGGAAATAATTGAATATATGGCAAGTACACTAGCGCAAGGTGAACGTATTGAAATTAGAGGTTTTGGCAGTTTCTCTTTGCATTACCGTGCTCCTCGTATTGGTCGAAATCCTAAAACAGGAGATAAAGTAGATTTAGAAGGTAAGTATGTTCCACATTTTAAGCCAGGAAAAGAACTTCGTGATCGTGCAAATATCTATAATTAATTAATTATCTTGCTTCAATTTTTTCTATTTGATGCTGCACTTTACCGCAGCATCCATTTTATGATCTATTAAGAGTATTTCATAAATTAAAAGATATGTAGTAAATTTTAATTAACATATAGAGAAATATACAAATATTTATAAGTTAATAATAAATATATTCATAAGTGTTAATAAAAAAACGAAAGTCATTGAAATAAAATTTAATTTGAATTTATAAATTTAAACATAAAAATAGCACTAGCACTGCAATATTCATATTAAAAACTGTATAATTACAAATATAAATTCTTGAAACTAGAACATATGTTATAAATAATAAGAATATATGTTTTAAAAAAATAAAAATAAAATTAATTTTATTGTATTTTATAATCAATTATATTGTTATCTCAATTAGGTAAATTCATTGTAAAACAGACAATTGATTGACAGAATAGATACTAATATTTTGGTATGAGTTTTTGTGCATATTATAACTTGATATTACCATTTTACTATTTTATGAGGTTGTATGAATTATCATATTATTCCTGTTACTCATCTTATGCAAAATTGCTGTATTATATGGTGCAAATCAACACGTGAATCAGCTATAATTGATCCAGGTGGAAATGCCGAAAATATAAAACAAAAACTATTAAATATTGATCTTAAGCCAACTAAGATTCTTATAACACATGGACATTGGGATCATGTTAGTGCGGCTGTAGAATTGAGTAAATTTTATCAGATTCCAATATTAGGACCTCAAAAATTTGATGAATTTTTACTTAAATCATCAATTCAAAATAATGTTTGTAATTCAGTTAAATTTCTATCTTTTGTACCTAACTATTGGCTTTCACATGGTGAAATTATAAAAATAGGGTTGTTAAATTTTGAAGTTATACATTGCCCTGGACATACACCAGGACATGTTGTGTTCTTTTATAGAAAAGGACGTTTTTTAATTTCTGGAGATGTAATTTTTAATAATTCTATAGGTCGTACTGACTTTCCTAGAAGTAGTCACCAAGATTTATTGAATTCTATTGAAATGAAATTATTTCCTTTAGGTGATGATATAACTTTTATACCTGGTCATGGAGACATTTCTACTTTAGGATTTGAAAAAATAAATAATCCTTATTTTAAATCAAATATATAAAAACTAAGATATGTTAATTACAAGCAAAGAACTTTCTTAATAGCATCGCATAAAATAGATACATTATTTGGCGTAATACCTGCAAAGTTTACACGACCAGAATCTAATATATAGATACCAAATTTTTTGTATAGCTCTAAAACTTGTCTTTTATTTAATCCAATAAATGAAAACATACCTTGTTGTTTAACAATAAAACTATAATCTTTCTGGATATTTTTTTTGATTAAGGTATCAACAAATAATATCCTCATAAGTTTAATTCTCATTTTCATTTCTGATAATTCTTGTTCCCATAAATCATATAGAGAGCGATCTTTAGAAATAGTTGTTATAATTTTAGCACCATGTGCAGGTGGACTAGAATAATTAGAACGAATAATAGATTTTATTTGACTAAAAGTATTTTCAGCTATTTTAGAACTTTCTAAAATCAAAGTGAGTGCGCCAGTTCTTTCATTATATAAACTGAAATTTTTTGAATAAGAACTAGCTATGATTATTTCTTGATGTAATTCTAAAAATATATGCAACCCTTTAGCATCTTCATTGATATTATTAGCAAAACCCTGATAAGCAAAATCAAATAATGGCAACCAGCCATTATTTTGAGACATATTTGCTAAATATTTCCATTGTTCAATATTAAGATCAACTCCTGTTGGGTTATGACAACATCCATGAAATAATACTACATCTCCTGATTTAACCTTTTTTAAAGAATCAATCATACTATCAAAAGATAATTTATGATTTTTTTTGTCATAATATTGATAATAATGTATTTCAAAACCTAAAGAATTAAATATGTTTTGATGATTAGGCCAACTTGGATTGCTAATCCAAATACGATTTGTAGAATTTTTAGCTAATAATATAATATCTGCAGCTACTCTTAATGCTCCTGTTCCACCTATAGTTTGGATAGTGCGTGCCCGATCTTCTTTAATTATTAAACTATTTTTTCCTAAGAGGAGATTTTGTGTAAAAGTATTAAAATCAAATAAACCTTCAATACTAAGATAATTTTTAGTATTCTCTGTTTCTGTTAAGATATGCTCAGCTTTTTTTACACTCTTGAGAATAGGAGTATTACCGAAATTATCTTTATATACACCTATTCCAAGATTAATTTTGTTAGAACGGTTATCAGCATAAAATAAATCAGCTAGTCCTAAAATAGGATCATTTGGGGCATATAAAATCGATTCAAACATAAATTAATTCCAATGTAGTAAATAATTATATTGATTGACAATTAATATTAAAGAAAAATTTAAATTATTCTATAATATAAATTAAAAATAGTTTTTTACAAATAAAAAACGGAACTAAAAGCTCCGTTTTTTATTTGTAAAAACTTATTCTGATTAAAATTTATAAACCAATCCCATTGCCAATAAATTATCTGGACTGTTAAAGTCAAATAAACGATCTCGTTGTTTTTGATTAATACGATAATCAATATATGTTGTAACATTTTTACCAATATCATAGGTTGCACTTATATCTATATATCTATATAAATATTTGCTGTTATTACCCATTACATCATCAACTGTTGATTGCATATAGGCTATAGAAGGAGTAAAACCGCAATCAAATTTATATTGAGCAACTATTTCAAAATTACGTATTCTCCCTTCAAAACCAAAAAAATAGTTGTTACCAGGCTCTTTTTTGTATGGTCTAGTATAATTTGAACCATACATTGCAGCCAAGTAAATATTATCTTTGTCATATTTAATAGCAGCAGACCACTGAGATGCTTCATCCTTAGGACGGGAAGTTACTTTATGTTTGTTGCATTTTTTAGGAATGTTGTTTACTTTAGACTTATTATCCTTATTATCCTTATTATCCTTATTATCCTTATTATCCTTATTATCCTTATTATCCTTATTATCCTTATTATTCTTAGTATCCTTATTATCCTTATTATTCTTAGTATCCTTATTATCCTTAGTATCCTTATTATCCTTCTTATCCTTCTTCTTAAGGGGATGTATTTTAAATTCACCACTTCTTTTATCAGAAAAATTTTCTATCTCTTCTATTGATGGACTTTTTTCAGGAAGAGTTATTTGACTTTCTTCATTGTTAGTAATAAGACTGCTCTTTCCATATGCAGCTGTTATTCCTAAACCTGATGGAAAAACATAAGAAGCTGAAACTCCTAATGTGTTTCCATTAAAATTAAAAGTGTTATGATAGTGAACTCTTTGTCTTTGATGTTGGAAAGCAAAATTTAAGTTTTTCACTAATCCAAAAAAATCTTTATTTCGATAAGTAAGAAGTCCATTATTTCTTCCAACTAAAAAATTATCAGAATATTCTGAACTGCCACCAAACTCTGCTATTACATTGGTCCAACTACTTACATCATGAAGAATACCGTAATTGCGTCCATAATCTACTGATGAACTTAATAAAGGAAACTTAAATCCTACGAAACCTAAAGTTGCTTTACTATTGATTTTCATGTTGTTTTCAGAGATATCTAATGGAATATCATACTGTAGCTGTCCATATCCTACTAATTTGTCACTTAATATAGTTTCACCTTTAAAACCAAAATTAGCATGACTTTTATCTATTCCGAGATCACTATCTTTAATTGGAGTATTTAAAATTTGACGTGGAAGATATGGATCAACATTAGGATCACTATAAACTAGAGGTAGTTTTGGGGAATTAGGAATAAAGTAATGTGATCCATTAATTTCGCCATATAAATCTAATTTAGTTTTGTTTTTATTATAAAATTCTACTGCATTTGCTGTGCTATTAACTAAAATAGCTAACATCATTATTATAATAATTTTTTGCCTAACCATTATTATTCATTAGCCTCATTAAGGTTATTCAGCATAATTATCATATTATTTTAATTAATATTAATAATTTCATTAAAAATTAACTAGTAAATAATTAATATCCTATAATAATTTTATTACTTTCTGTTAATTGTCTTTGTCTACCACCTCCTAATTAGAAAATAATTTTTTAATTGACTTAATATAAGAATATAAAAAAATTGATATTTATAAATAAAACTATTTAATTTTTTTATATTTTATATAAAAGGTATATTTATTAAATTTCTATTTATTAAAAATTTGCATTACGTGGTGTACGTGGAAATGGAATAACATCTCTAATATTCTGTATGCCTGTAACAAAAGAAATCAAACGTTCAAATCCCAATCCAAAACCTGAATGAGGAACAGTACCATAACGACGTAGATCACAATACCACCAATAAGCTTCTTTGCTTAAACCTAATTCTTTAATACGCACGTTTAATATTTCAATACGTTCTTCACGTTGAGAACCTCCAATCATTTCTCCTACGCCTGGCAATAAAAGATCCATGGAAGCGACAGTATTGCTATCATTGTTTAAACGCATATAAAAAGCTTTTATCTCTTTAGGATAATTTTTAATTATTACTGGAATTTTAAAGTATTCTTCTACTAAATAACGTTCATGTTCAGATGAAAGATCGATGCCCCAATAAACATTGTTCTTAAAGGATTTTTTAGAATTTATTAAAATATCAATTGATTCTGTATAGTTTATATGTATAAAATCAATCTTTACTAACTGTTCTAAACGGTTAATAATATTTTTATCATTACGTTTAGAGAAAAATTCTAAATCATCTTTACGTTCTTCAAGAACTGCTTTAAATACATATTTGAGCATTGATTCGGCCAATATAGCAATATCTTCTAAATTAGCAAATGCTAATTCTGGCTCTAGCATCCAAAATTCGGATAAATGACGACTAGTATTAGAATTTTCAGCACGAAAAGTAGGACCAAAAGTATATACTTTAGACAAAGCAGTAGCATAAGTTTCGGCATTTAATTGACCTGAAACAGTTAAAAATGCTTCTTTTCCAAAGAAATCCTTATTAAAATCAACTTTTTTAAAATCATCATAAGGTAAATTATCTAAATCTAAAGTAGACACACGGAACATCTTACCAGCACCTTCAGTATCAGAAGATGTAATAATTGGAGTAGGTATCCAAAAATATCCATTTTCGTCAAAAAAACGATGTAATGCTTGAGCTAATGTATGACGTATACGAGTTACAGAACCAATTATATTTGTTCTAGGACGTAGATGTGCCATTTCACGTAAATATTCCATACTATGACTTTTTGCCGCCATAGGATAAGTATTAGAGTTTTCAACCCAGCCAATTATTTTTAGTTTATTTACTTTAATTTCAAAATCTTGATTATAACCAGGAGAATCTGTTAATATGCCAGTAACTATGACTGAACAACCAGTAGTTAAATGTATTATTTCGTTTTTATAGTTACTCAAAGAACTACTAACAACAACCTGTATAATCTTAAAACAAGAACCATCATAAACAGAGATAAATGAATGTCCTGCTTTTGAATCCCTTTTAGTTCTTACCCAGCCACATATAGTAATTATGTTATTAATTTGAACATGACCGCGTAATATATCTGATATAGATACTAAGTTCATAAAATATCTCTTAAATAGAAAAAGGTATTATTATCTTAATTTTTATTAATATTCAATCAATTATATAATTGTATAAACAAATATTTGTTGCAAAATAAAATAAAATATATTAAATATAACTTATAATATAATATTATATATGTAATATTAATTTAGTTATTGAGATATATTTTTTTAATTTTTTATAATTATTTTAGTTTTTATATTAATTTATTTTAAATAAAGATAATTGCTATACCGAAAGACCAAAATAGTTCCAACTGTATTTTATGTTTTTTATTTTGGTTAATAATTAAAAATAGGTGATATAACGCATATCATTTCAACTATAAAGTCACCAGACCTATATTTAGCTAACATATTAATCTTAAATATTATAGCTGATCTTAATGAAGATATTAAAATATTTTGAAAAAATTTTATTAAAAATTAATTTTATATTTAATTATGAATAAAATTTAATTTCTTAATTAAGAATAAATTAAGAATATTAGGAGAAAATATGATTTATGATATTATCAGATCTATGTTGTTTAGATTAGATCCTGAATTAACACAGAATTTTATTCTAAAACAATTAAGTATCATGAACAGAACACCCTTAGAAAAAATTTTCAAGAGAAAATTGACGTCTAATCCAGTTAATTGTATGGGATTAACTTTTGAAAATTTGGTTGGTCTTGCCGCTGGTCTTGATAAAAATGCAGAGTGTGTTGATTTATTTGGAGCTATGGGATTTGGTTTTATTGAAGTTGGTACTGTAACACCAATTGCTCAAATTGGTAATAAAAAACCAAGGTTATTTCGTTTAATAGAATCAGAAGCTATCATTAACCGTATGGGTTTAAATAATCTTGGAGTAGATAATTTGGTTAATAATATTAAAAAATCTAAATTTAAAGGTATTATTGGTATTAATATTGGTAAAAATAACAGTACTCCTATTGAACGCAGTAAAGATGATTATCTTATTTGTATGGAAAAAGTTTATCCCTATGCTAATTATATTGCTCTTAATATTTCTTCTCCAAACACACCATTTTTGCGTGCATTACAATTCGGAGAAGCATTAGAAGATCTTCTTAGTTCTATCAAAATAAAGCAAAAAAAATTAACACAGCTCACTCTTAAATATGTTCCAGTAGTTGTAAAAATCTCACCTGATCTTTCAGAAGAAGAAATTATTCAAATTGCAGACAGCCTATTAAGACATAACATTGATGGTGTTATAGCTACTAATACAACTATTAAACGTTCTTTAATTAATGAAAAATCAAAATATTATAAAGAAATAGGCGGATTGAGCGGACGTCCTTTACAACTAATTAGTAGTTTTGTAATTCAATGTTTAGCAAAAGAACTTAAGGGTCGTATTCCAATTATTGGCGTAGGTGGCATTGATTCTGTAATTGCAGCTAGAGAAAAAATTTTTATAGGAACATCATTAATTCAAATTTATTCTGGTTTAATTTATAAGGGTCCAAAGTTAATAAGAGATATTATCAATCACATTTAATTTTTATTAACTTATAGTTAATTATTTAATAAACATTAAAAATCTTACTAATAATTTAATAAAAATTTTTCTTTAAAGATTCCATTAATTATTCTAATTTAATAATAAATTAGATTTTGATGAATAAAGCTAATATAATATAAGATTCTATTCATATTAGTGATATTATTAACGTTAATAATATAGCTTTTTTTACAATTATTTATCAGGATGATTACAGCAATAAAAGTTAATTACGGTAATTTTAAGGTAAAATAGATGTGTTAGTAAAAAATAATATTAATTATATACTTTGCTCTAAATGTGATTTAGTAATGGAGTTATCTTTTTTATTTGTTGGTAATCGAGCATCTTGTCCTAGATGTAAGTCTGTTTTAGCTTCAAATTGGCTTGAACCTCATAAGCGTCATAATGTTTATGCTTTAACTACTCTTTTTTTATTATTTTTATCAAACATTTTTCCTTTTATAGATATAAATATTGCTGGTATCAATAATCGGATTATATTAAGCCAAATTTCTTATACAATGATAAATGATGGTTATACCATATTAGCAACTTTATTTATATTATTTACACAATTCATACCTATATGTTGTATCATTATAATTTTTTTACTAATTAATCCTATAAAAATACCAACTAAAATAAAATTGATACTAGCTAGAATGCTTTTTCAATTACGTAATTGGATTATGGTAGAAATTTTTATGGTAGGTATGTTTATAAGCTTAATCAAGTTAACAGATTATAGCAATATTAAATTGCAACCTAGTTTCTTGCTGTGGTTTTTATTTTGTTTGCTACAACTTCGTTTATTTCAATGCATTGATCGCAATTGGTTATGGCAATATATCAAACCAATGCCTAAATTAATACAAAAACCTATAATTGGTAAGAGTGGTTTAAGCCAAGGTTTACGTTCTTGCCCTTGTTGTACAGCTATATTACCAATAATTCAAAATAAATGTATACGATGTGGCATCGTAGCTGGTCCACGCTATAAATATAGTCTGCAATATACTTTAGCATTGTTAATCACATCAATAATATTTTATATTCCTGCTAATGTTATGCCTATTATGATTACAGAAATAATAGGTTTAGAATATCCTTCTAATATTATAAATGGAATAATTATATTATGGAACGAAAGTTATTATTTTATTAGTTTATTAATATTTGCTTGTAGTATAGTTGTTCCAGTATTAAAAATACTATCAATGGGTTGGCTATGTTGGAATGCATATGGAATGGGAAATAATGAGAGTCAAACAATGCATTCAATTTATAATTTTATTAAGTTTATAGGTCGTTGGTCAATGATTGATATGTTTGTAATATTAATACTTTCTTCTTTATTAAGAATGGGAACATTAATAAAAATTTATCCTGCATCTGGTTTGTTATTATTTGTATTAGTTGTTATTTTGACTATGATGGCAGAAATGAATTTTGATCCTAGATTAATATGGGATCGTATAAATCATAATCAAAGGAATTACTATCTTAATGGAAATTAATTATAAATATGCTAGTTTAACTAAAATAAAAAATTGGTCTCCAATATGGATATTTCCTCTACTGACTTTGTTTATTGCTATATGGATTATGATCAACCAATTTTCTCATTTAGGACCTGAAGTAATATTACTGACTAAAAATGCTAGAGGGATAGAGGAAGGCAGAACAGCTATTAAAAGCAATAATGTTAATGTTGGTTTAGTAAAAAAAATATCAATATCAAAAGATTTAAATAACATTGAAATAAAAATTAGATTAAGATATGGTATGAAATATCTATTACATAAAGATAGTATGTTCTGGATAGTAAAACCTAAAATAAAAAATGAAGGATTAAACGGAATTAGTAATCTGATATCAGGAAGTTATATCGAATTATATCCTGGTAATAGTACGGATAAATTTAATAAAAAATATAAACTTATAGAAGTAGAACCTTCAGTATTACCTAATGCAAAAGGAACTAGAATTATATTAGAAAGCGAAAAATCTGAAAATTTATTTAATGGTGATCCAGTATTTTTTCGCGGTTATCGTGTTGGAACAGTAGAAAATAGTAAATTTAATTTTGTTAATTATAAAATTTCTTATCAATTATTTATTGAAGAACCTTATAGTCACTTAATAACCGATAAAATATGTTTTTGGAAAAATAGCGGCATTTCAGCAAATATAGCTAATTATAATATGAATGTTGAAATTGAATCATTAAATAATATATTCAATAATAGTGTGAATTTTGATACAAACATAGGTTGTTTTTCAGGAAAATATATTAATAATAAAAGATTATATTATTTATTTAGTAATAAAGATAGTATTCAAGAAGTGTTAAATGCAAACTATAATAATTATATATTATTTTTTTCAAATTCTATTAGTGGTTTAAAGATTGGTGCACCAGTGGAATTTCGTGGCATTCGTATTGGTACTGTATTAGAAATTCCTTTCTTAAAAGCAATTAAAAAACAGAAATTAAATAGTAATTATCTAATACCAGTACTTATCCGCATTGAACCAAATAGATTCATTAAAACTTTAGGTAATAATTTTAATTTAGAAGAATATTTTCTCAATAATACAAAAAGTACAATTTATGCAACCATAAAAAATATCAATATATTCTCTAATTTAACTTATATTGACTTGGATTTTTATAAAGATAAAGAGCTGAATGTTACTAAAATAAAAAAATTTTTAGGATATAGAATTATTCCTACTATAAATAACAGCTTTAATGATATACAAAAGAGAATTATAATACTAATTGATAAAATAAATCAAATATCATTTGATAATATTATTAAGGAATCTAATTTAAATCTAAGGGAAGGAAAAACAACAATTAAAAACCTTAAGAATTTAATTAATAAAATTAATGATATTTTACAAAAACCTAAAATTAATATTCTATCTAAAGATATACACAAAACTATGGATAATCTTAATATAATTATTCAAGAATTACAACCTGGATCTGTTCTTTATAGTACAATAATAAACAATATTCAAATATTAAATCAAGTTTTAAATGAATTAAGATTAATACTTAAAACAATAAATCTTAACAGTAATGCTTTGATATATAAACCTGAACCAGAAAAAGATCCTCAACCAAAGAGGATAAGATAATGAAAAAAAAAATAATAATACTTATTACGATATTATTAACAGCATGCCATAGTTCAATAAAAAAAACATACTATCATTTACCTTTTACTAATAATTCAATAAATATTGATATAAAAAAAAAATCGATAAAAAATTTTTTATTTGGATACAACAAGTGTTAGTACCAGATCATTTAGCAGGTAATGGATTAGTTTATCAAATTAATGACGTAGAATATATAATCACTAGTAATAATCTTTGGACTAATCCATTAGTTCAACAATTGAAACAGACTATGATTTACAATTTAAGCAAAAATCTTCCCGAATGGATTATATCTGATTTACCCTCCTTATCGGAAACAAAAAAAAACAAGCTAGTTGTAATAGTAAATAAATTCCAAGGAAGGTATGATGGTAAAGCGATAATCAGTGGCAACTGGATGATAAAATATCAAAAATTTTTTATAAAAAGAAACTTTAATTTTATTTTACCACAATATAAAGATGGCTATGATGAACTTGTTAATACTTTAAGTCTAGGTTGGCAAAAAGTATCAAATCAAATATCCATTGAATTAATTAAATTAAAAAACCTTAATTAAATCTTAAATCTAATTTAAAAATAAATTACTGTGTTGTATTATTACATTATAATACAACACTAACTGATTTATTAATAATTTTTGTATAAACATTATAATTTCATATATTTTATAAAATCTTCATTTATTATTAAACCAATTAAACCAACGATTAGAATTTGAACGTGGTATCGTATTTTGGTTTTGATTAATTATCCTTTTTTGAATATTATATAAAAGACAATTTTCTTTATTATTTTTGCTATTCCATAATTTTCCAGTTAACAAATAAATAGCTTCACTAACATGTTTTACTGCCCAAATATGAAATTTATTTTGTTTAACAACTTCTACTAAATCGTCCTTAAGACTTAAATGACGTATATTTTGAGTTGGTATAATTACACCTTGTTGACCTGTGAGATTACGCTCATAGCAAATATCAAAAAAGGATTCAATTTTTTCATTTAATGCTCCAACTGGTTGGATATTTCCAAGTTGATCTATAGAACCAGTTACTGCTATTTGTTGATTAATAGGATATTCTGCTAAAGCACTAATTAATACACAAAGACCAGCTAATGAAGCACTATCTCCATCAATTTCAAAATAGGATTGTTCAAATACTAATGATGCAACAAATGGTGACTGTATTTTTAATTCAGCCATTAAATAAGACTGTATTATCATCATACTTTTTATATATATATTACCACCTAGTTCAGAATCTCCCTCTATATCGATCAAATCATTATTTCCAGGATAGGCCACACACGTAATTCTAGAAGGATGACATATGAGACGTGGATGACCAGGATAATCAACAACAGTTAATCCATTAATCTGTCCTATAACTTGACCTTCAGTTTCAATTAAATTTTGTTTTAAAAAAATATCATTATTTATTAAATCCTTAAGATAACTTTCACGCCATAAACGTACTTTTAATGCATTACATAACGCCTTATCATTTAAGGTATCGTTCATTATTAATACTGATTCACGAATTTGACGAATTAACCATCTTGGACATAAAGGCAAAGTTTCTTTATCATTGCTAAAACGAACACCTTCTTTAACTAATTCTGGCCAAAAACTTTCTTCTGGTAAAGGTAAACCAGATTGTTCGGCTAAATTAGTAGTCCATCTACACCATGATAGCATGTCATCTTCATTTAAGATTTTCATATTTTCTTCAAATTCAGTATAAATAGCCATCTTATACGATTCTGAATCAATTTTTTGAAAATTACATAATGATTCCATATCTCCACAAAGAACTAAATTTAATTTTAGAGGTAGAGCTGGAATCGATAAAGGTAAAGGACGTTTTTCATTTAGAGAACCTAATTCTGTGTATCCTTGTTCAATTGATTTTTTTAATTGAAACCAAATTTCTGATTTTAATAAAATAGATTTTAAAGAAAGGATTAAAGTACCACCATTAGCTTTATGTATCAAACCAGGTTCAAGATGAATCTTGTTTTTATATATGCAAGCATATCCGAATAATAATCTCTTTTCAATCCAATCAGCAAAACAAACTTCACCATGACTAGTAAATGGATTTTCTATCTCTGATGGCGGCTTTAATATAACAGTATCATTAATAATTTGGTATTCCCCACCAAATAATTCAGAAGAAGTAGAAAAAAAACTTTTGGCAATTTGTGAAATAACTTTAAGATAATCGCGATTTTCTTGACTACATAATAGTAAAATAGGAAAACCTTGCTTTTGATGATGTAGATGTGCTAACCCATTTATTAATCTAGGTTGCACCTTTTCTAAAGGATTAATCTTTTCATCTTTAATTTTAGAAAAAACAGATTTATATTTTAAAATATCTGGTTGTAAATCTTGCCACGTAAGTTGTTTATGATTCAAAATATTAGCACTTTTTTTAAGTTTAAAATTAAATTATACTACATATTGTGTGTATAAAACATAATATATTTTTTGTATTTAATACTTATAAAAAAATATTTATTAATTAATAATTAATTAAATTGTTTTATATAACTATCCTATTCCAAAAAAGGAAAAGGATAGTTACTATTTTTAATGTCAATAATCTAATATATCTTTAAGGTTGTTATTAATATTATTTTTTATATTAATTTCTACCCTACGATCTGGAGCTAAGCATTCAATAATAGATTTACGTTCTTTAATATTGTCGCAATTGCTTTTAGTAATAGAATGAGATTTACCATTGCTATTTATAGACATTCTATCCGAATAAATACCCTTAGATACTAAATAATTTAAGACAGACTTAGCTCTTTTGTTTGATAATTGTTGATTGTATTTATGGGATCCAATTTTATCTGTAAAACCGACGATAATAAGATCAGTACTTCTATCTAAATCTTCCAATTGATCATATAATTTATCTAAAACTTGTTCACCTTCATTTGTTAAAGCAAAGTCATTAAATTTAAATAAAATATCTGCTTGTAAATTAAAATGTTTAACATCTTTATATAAAGGTGTTTTTTTATAAGTATAAATCGATCTAGGAAGATCATGAGGATTAAATATATAGGAAAAACCAACGCTTAGTAATCCATTTCTAGGCTGTGAACCTAAAGTATATTTATTACCAATAATATTAATCCATTGTAAATCTAGACGTAATGCTACATTTTTATGTATAAAATATTCTAATCCACCTGCTATCAATGGATAGGGATAAAGACCTGAATCACTATTTTCTAGAAAATTGTCATTTGATATTTTAATTTGGTCTGAAGTTGCATACCATAGCATCCCTCCTATACGAGCATATACATCTAAATAACCAAAAATTGGATAACTTAATTTAAAAGTTGCATTAAAATCATATGGTCTAAATTCACCAACGATCTTATGACCACCATACGCTACACTACCCAGTACATCATAATTAAATTCAAAACCTATGTTTGGATTTGCTTGGAAACCAAAAAAGAAATTATTACTAGATGTATTTTTATAAGTATTACCATCATTAGAAAGATACATACCATAATGCTCATCAGTATTATAAAAATGAGACCATCCTAATTTGCTACCAATATACCAAACTTCTTTTTGTGGCATCGCTTTAACAAAAATCGAAAATCCAGCCAGTAAAACTGCAACTGCAGTATTAACTATCTTTTTCATTTTATACCTCTTTTACCTCGTTTTATACCTCTTGATTATCCAAAATAAGAAATGAAGAAGTTAATTATTATAATTTTAATTTAAATATCAAAAGTAATATGTTTTGAGGTATTATATTAAAAAAGTATAATTATTATTAATAAATCAATTTATTTTTTATAATAATCAGAATTATTTTTTAATCAAAACTAGTTAAAATTTCTTACTATGAAGTAAGTACGTAATAAACATATAGTAAATCAACTTTTGATAAAATAAAACCCATTTATCTTTATGCTTTATGTAAAGTATATATTTTAAGTTGTTAAGAATTATTTTTTTATTAGACATATTGAAATTTAGCATAATTTGTAATTATCGACAAACAATTTAAAAATTACATTTCGATTCTTAAGTATTTTATTTTAAATAAATAATTTTTAGATTTTAAAATTCAAATAATTGTTATATATAATAGAAATTTTAATTAAAAATTGATTACAATTTTTACAAAAATATATTTAATCTTTTTATTATATCAGCTTATAAAGATTATGTTATTAGTTTAACAATTAATATTATTAAAGGCATTTATTGGGTTTGGGAATTCCAGCTATTTTAGTTGCTTGTTTTATAATCCCTTTTGGAAATAAATGGAATAAATAACAACTATTACCTTTTTCTTTTCCATATTGATTTGCAATTGCCATTGCTAACATACGCATCTTAGGTGATATATTGTATTTTAAATAAAATGAACGAATGAAATATATTATACTCCAATGTTCTACAGTCATAGAAATATTCTCTTGTAAAGCAATTTTTACTGCTAAATCTTCATTCCAATCATCACTATTTTTTAAATAACCTTCGATATCATATTCTATAATTTTATCATTAGATTTCATAAATTTTTCCTAAAATAAAAAATTGTAGATTATAATATAAATTTGTTATTAATCATCATTTTTAATAAAACGTATTGTTGTTAACATATTAAGAGTAATTAGACATAAAATATTTTATTGATAAATATAGATTGATTATCATACCATAAATGATATCATAAAATGATGATTGCAAAAACAATACTAAATTAAAATATCATTAATTAATGTGCTAATTTAAATAAAACAAATTTATTTTAGATAAATGCATCATTAATTTAAATTTATGTTTACTTTACATTTCAAATAAAAATATTTATAATTCCAATAAAATTCAATAATAGGGAGGAGTGGCCGAGTGGTTTAAGGCAACGGTCTTGAAAACCGTCGATGGGAAACTATCCGTGAGTTCGAATCTCTCCTCCTCCGTTGTTAATAATTTTAAAGAAGGAAAAATAAAAAACATAGTTGTGTTTTCCGTTAATTATTCATTAATAAGTTTATTATTAGTTCTTAATTTAATTTTTTATTTCAAAGTATATTGAATGAATATAAAATTTATAATAAATTACTAAAAAACCTAAATTTGATTTATTAGTATTATTTTTAGATAACTATAATGCTTAGATAACTATAATGCAATTAAATATTCCTAATGCTCTTACATTATTCCGGTTTATTCTGATACCATTTTTTGTAGTGTTATTTTATATTCCTTGCAAATATGCAACCATAATGAGTGCATTAGTTTTTTTTATTGCTTCTATAACTGATTGGTTTGATGGATTTCTTGCTCGTCGTTTAAAACAAACTACAGAATTTGGTAGTTTTTTAGATCCAATAGTTGATAAAGTTATGGTAGTAATGGGATTGATTTTGGTATCAGAATATTTTCATGTTTATTGGGTTAGTTTACCAACCATGATAATAATTTCTAGAGAAATTATTATTTCTGCTATCCGTCAATGGATTCCGCAAATTAACAAAATTGATTTTATTTTAGTATTATGGATAAGTAAAATAAAAACCACTATACAAATGTTTTCTTTAATAGCACTTATATGGCATCCTAATATTAAGATAATAAATATTGGTATAATTACATTGTATATTGCATTAATTTTAACATTATGGTCGATGTTTTTATATATCAAAATATTTCAATATAATTTACTTAAAAGATGATAATCAATTTTTATTGTTAATATTAAAATTGAAATATTATTTAATAATAATTCTATTGACTAGTTTTATTAAAATAGTATCATATTATGAATAAAGTAATTTGAAGAAAATATAAAAAATGTTAACTGGCGCGTTAGCAGAATGGTTATGCACCGGACTGCAAATCCGTTTATCCCGGTTCGATTCCGGGACGCGCCTCCATAATTTATACAAATAAGTGAATTATTATATTTTAATTATTTTTATATTATTAATGCATTAAAATATGATATATCATTGCCCAGGTGGTGAAATTGGTATACACAAGGGACTTAAAATCCCTCGGCTTAATCGCTATGCGGGTTCAAGTCCCGCTCTGGGCACCATAATATTAGATTATTTATGAATAATAACTAAATTTAAATTAGTAATTTTTAATTGTTTTTATTTTAATTTTGGTAAATAGTTATTTTAATTATTTAATTTATAAGATATATTAAATAACCATATATAAGATTATAAATTATATTTAGTGTTTTTATTATATTAAAATAGTATTGTATTGGTGTAAAATATATTTCAATAAATACTATTTGAATAAACAAAGATGTCATTTAAATGTCCTAATAGGATCAATATTATGCCATTTCTGTATAATCTCATTTCTAATAAAGAATTAAAAAATCGCTTGTCATCTCAAAAAGACTCTCGTATCACTGTTTCTTTTTATAAGTATTTTAATATAAGTAATCCAAAAATTTTTCGTGATCAATTGTATTATAACCTTAATAAATTAAAAGTATTTGGTCGTATTTATGTTGCTCATGAAGGTATAAACGCTCAAATTAGTGTGCCTAATTCTTTTTATGAAGAAACTAAATTTTTCATATATAATTTGGATTTTTGTTTAAATAATTTACATATGAATATTGCATTAGACAATGAAATTAAATCATTTTGGGTTCTTCGCATTAAAGTACGTAATCGTATTATTGCAGATGGACTTAAAGAAGATATTTTAAATATTAGCAAAGTAGGAACTTATATAAAAGCTGAAACAGTTAATGAGATGTTGGACGATTCCAATATTATATTTGTTGATATGAGAAATCATTATGAATATGAAATTGGACGTTTTAAAAATGCTATAAAAATCCATTCTAACACCTTTCGTGATCAATTACCCAAAGTAATTGATATATTAAAAGACTATAAAAACAAAAAAATTGTTCTTTATTGCACTGGAGGTATTAGATGTGAAAAAGCCAGCGCATGGATGATTTATAATGGATTTAAAAACGTCTACCAAATTAAAGGAGGAATTATTGAATATATTCATCAAGCACGAAGACAAAATCTACCCATTAGATTTCAAGGTAAAATTTTTGTTTTTGATCAACGTATGTGTGAAAAAGTTTCTGAAGAAGTTTTATCTTTTTGTTATCAATGTGGAAAATCTTGTGATACTCATGTAAATTGTGCAAATGATAAATGTCATTTGCTATTTATACAATGTATAAATTGTAATAATAAATTTAATAAATGTTGTAGTTTATTTTGTCAAAGCAAAATATTAGGTAATTAGTTTATTAGATATAACAATTAGGTATTCTATTATAACTTAATATAATATTTGTGATTAACATCTATATTAATAAACATTATCTTAATATTTATTAATGGCTTTTTTAAAAAAATAATAATTAATCTTTGATACTCCAATTTAATGTTTTTCCTGCAAGAAAAGGTACTAAATCATAAGGAAATAAATTAATGGTTTTTTTTATTTCACACCTCTTACGTATCAGGGTAATTTTTTCTTTATTCAGAGATAAATCATAAAAACGAGCACCGTTTTCAGAACAAAAAGACTCAAAATATTTGATAGCATTTAATTCTTCAAATACGGTAGCATAAGCTAATAATGCAGTTGGAGCGTTAAATATACCAGCATGTCCACATTTGTTTTCCTTTGTACAACGAAAATGAGGGGCACTATCTGTACCAAGGAAAAAATTTGGATTACCTTTTGATACTGCTTCACGTAATGCTTGCTGATGTAATTTGCTTTTTATAATTGGAAAACAATAAAAATGAGGATTAATATAATTTGTTAATAAATCGTTACGATTTAACATCAAATGATGAGGTGTGATGGTAGCAGCAATTTTATTATCACTCGAATTAACGTATTCTACTGCTTCTTTAGTAGAAATATGCTCCATCACTATTTTTAGTTCTGGAAATCTTTTACGTAATGGCTGCATTATTTTTTCTATAAAATAAGCTTCACGATCAAAAATATCAACATTTATATCTGTTATTTCACAATGAATTAATAAAGGCATTCCTATTTTTTGAAGACGTTCTAATACCTTATTAACTGATGTAATATTTTTAATGCCATAAGAAGAATTTGTAGTTGAAGATTGAGGATATAATTTAACTGCAGCAAATACACCTGTATTAAAACCTAATTCTATTTCATTGGGATTTGATGATTCTGTTAAGTAACACGTCATTAAAGGTATAAATTTATGATTTTTGGGTAATAAGGATAAAATTTTATTTCGATAATTTATTGCTGATTTTATATTAGTTATCGGTGGTAATAAATTTGGCATTATCATAGCTCTGCCAAATATTGAACTAGTATAAGGTAAGACTAACTTAAGTAAATAATCATTACGAACATGTAAATGCCAATCATCTGGACGTCTTATAGTTATTTTATTTAATCCAATAATCACTTACTTTTTATCCTATATTCAAATTAATGAAATTTCAATTTCATTAAGGTTTAGTATTTTATAAATAATTAAGAAATTAAATATTTGTTTTAGTAATTAAATTTGTTTAATATTTTATATTACTTTTAATACATTCTTTAATTATTATCTATGATATGGTATTGCTAAATTTAATAAGTATAAAACTTTTTATAATTCAACTAACATACTTATATTTTAATATGTTTAAAATGTAAAACATATAAAGCATATTTATTTTAGAATATCGTAATTTGAGGATTTATTTTTAATTATGAATTTATTAAAATCTTTAACAACAGTTAGTGGTGTAACCATATTATCTAGAATATTAGGCTTTACTAGAGATGTTATTATTGCACAGTACTTTGGTGCTGGAATGTTTACAGATGCTTTCTTTACGGCTTATAAATTGCCTAATCTATTAAGGCGCGTATTTGCTGAAGGTGCTTTTTCTCAAGCTTTTATTCCAGTTTTTATAGAATATAAAAGTAAAAAAGATAATGAATCAGTTCGTTTATTTATATCTTATATATCTGGTATATTAACATTAATTTTAATGTTATTTTTAATTATTGGTATAATTTTTGCACCTAAGTTGATTGCAATTACAGCACCTGGCTTTATTAAAGATGATAATATTTTTTATGCAACTGTTCATTTATCTCAAGTTATGTTTCCTTATATATTGCTAATTTCATTAGCATCTTTAGTAGGTGTTATATTAAATACTTTTAATTATTTTTTAGTACCAGCATTTACACCTGTTCTATTCAATATAAGTATAATAATATTTGCTTTATTATCTAAATTTTATTTTTCCTGTAAGATAATATTATTAGGATGGGGTGTATTAATTGGTGGTTTACTACAATTGTGTTTTCAATTACCTTCTTTAAGAAAGATTAAATTATTGGTGATACCTAATGTTGTATTTAATAATGCTTATGTTTTGTTAGTAATTAGTAGAATGGGACCTGCTATTATTAGTATGTCTGTTAGTCAAATTTCTTCATTGATTAATAATGTTTTTTCTTCATTCTTACCCTATGGATCTATATCTTGGTTATATTTTTCTAATAGAATAATAGAATTTCCTGCAGGAGTACTAGGTGTAGCATTGAGTACAATTATTTTGCCTTATTTATCAAAAAGTTTAACTAAAGGAGATTATAAAGAATATTCACGTTCAATTAATTGGGGTTTAAGAATTTGTTTCTTGTTATCATTGCCTAGTACTGTAGGATTGATTATATTATCAAAACCTATAATAACTGTATTATTTCAATATGGAAAGTTTAAATCTCACGATACACTTATGACACAACAAGCATTAATTTGCTATTCACTTGGCTTAGTAAGCCTAATCGCAATAAAAGTGTTAGTACTTGGTTTTTATTCTAACAATGATATGAAAACTCCTGTTAAAATTTCGATATTCAGTTTAATTATAACACAATTGATAAATTTGCTATTTTTTAGTTTATTAAAATATCTTTGCTTATCTTTATCTATTAGTATAGCAGCAATTTTAAACGCATTTTTACTTTATTATAATTTACGTAAAAAACATATCTTTAAATTACAAGAAGGATGGAATAAGTTTTTAATTCATATTGGTATAGCAACTTCAGTGATGGGAGTAGTTTTATTAATTATGTTGCAATTTATTACTAAATGGGGAGAAGGATTAATAATAATACGTATATTCAAACTATCATTAATTTGTTCTATTGGTGTAATTGTTTATTTTTATGTGTTAAAAATTTTTGGTTTTCAATTAGAAAATTTTTCATATCAATCTAAATCATAGATTTGATATTAATCAATTAATATATTTTAAATAAAATATTTAAAACACAAACTAATATTAGTTTGTGTTTTAAAATATTAATTTTATGGTTTAGTGACAGGTACTGCTACTTTATGAGTTGCACTATGACCTCCTGCTGGACCTTTTCTATTAAAATGAAAAGGAGGTCTCACCCAATTACTAAATCTTATAGGATCTGGAATCCACACAGGCGTTGGAACTTTAGTCATTGGTGCTGAAGAACAATATTTCCAATATTTTTTATTTTTTGCAATATTGCTATACGGAAGGTTAAAAGCAGAAGATGATTTCTTTTTGTTTTTATTATAATTTCCATCTATTAATCTTTTGATATCTATATTATTATGATATGTTTTTTTTATGATTTTATCTTTCTTTTTTGATAATGTTGTCGGAATTAAAGAACATTTCATGTTGATACATGAATCAATTTTCGTATCATTTGTAAATTTCATTCTTTTAATAAGAAAACTCTTCCTATTATCAAATGAATTATCTTTAATTTTATCTAAAAGAATTATAGAAGATTTATTTTCTGGCTTTTTATTTAACAGGTATTTTTTTATTTGTTTTTTTTCTACTTTACTTTTAGGAAAATATGTAATTAAAAATTTATTTGATGTTATTTTTATGTCTTTAGGATCTATTTTAAAATAAAATAAATAATAATGTTTCATAATATTTATATTATTAGCAATAATATCATTATTTTTTTTTATAATCTGCAAGCATGCTAATTCATTACAGCTATCAATAGTTATCTCTCGATTAAAATTTCTTTGTTTTAATTGAGTATTATCACTAATTATTTTATTTGATAAAAGATTACTTTCTTTTAAATAAAGATTGTTATAGCAATTATGTAGCTTAATTTTTTTAAATATTTTTAAAATATTATTAACGTGTTTATAGTTATTTTGTTTTTTCTGAAAATTAATTTTTTGTTCATACTTATCTTTCTTTAAGATAGATTCATCATTGTTAAAAGTAATAAAAGATGATTCTTCGTTAATAAATAATTTTTTTAGATTGCAAAATAATCGGGTAAAAAAATTATTATTTATATTTAGTTCTGTTTTAGTAATTAATGATTTAATTTTGTGTTTATTTATATTTTTACATTTATCTAAAATAATTTCATTAG
Source organism: Candidatus Pantoea edessiphila (assembly GCF_002933345.1). GTDB lineage: Bacteria > Pseudomonadota > Gammaproteobacteria > Enterobacterales > Enterobacteriaceae > Pantoea_C. The sequence continues at coordinate 102,421 of NZ_PDKR01000001.1, forward strand.
ACGATATTGAGCTATCTGGTACTGTAAATGTTTTTATTTCAGTTTTTTCCATATGATCATTTTTAACTTGACTATCTTTATCTGACATAAATATTGCTGTCTCATATAATTTTGGTAAATGATAACTAAGTATCTTAGTTTCTTCACCTTTTCTAACTCTTAACACAGAGTAATGTGGTGTTTTTAATCGAACACTAGGAATAATAGCTGCACGAACTCCATTCTGACGCCTCTCAATAGCATTAACTTCTTCTCTTTTTTCATTTAATAAATATGATGCCACTTGTACTGGAACTATAGCATGCACTTCTTTTGTATTGTACTTAACAGCTTCTTCTTCAATTAATCGTAAAATGGAAAGTGAAAGTGATTCATTATCCCGTATAATACCATTACCATTACAACGTGGACAAATATGATGACTTAATTCACCTAATGATGTACTGATTCTTTGACGAGACATCTCTAATAAACCAAAACAAGAAATATGATTAATTTGAATACGTGCTCTATCTTGAGAAACTTCTTCACGCAAACGATCTTCAACTATCTGTTGGTTATCTGTTGATTCCATATCAATAAAATCAATAACAATTAAACCCCCTAAATCACGTAAACGAAGTTGTCGAGCAATTTCTGCAGCTGCTTCAAGATTAGTACTAAGGGCAGTTGTTTCTATACCATTACCTCTAGTAGAACGTGCAGAGTTTATATCAATTGCAGTCAATGCTTCAGTACTATCTATAATAATAGAACCTCCTGATGGTAAGCATACTTCCCTTTGAAAAGCTGATTCTATCTGTGATTCAATTTGATAATGACTAAATAAAGGAATTTCACTGCGATATGATTTGATTTTATTAATGAAATCTGGTCTACCGATTTCAGAAATATGTTTGCGTGCTAATTCTAGAATTTTTGGATTATCAATTAAAATTTCACCTATATCCTGACGTAAATAATCACGAAAAGCACGTATGATAACACTGCTCTCTTGATAAAGTAAAAAAGGAGCTGTATGATTACTTGATAAATTTTTAATTATTTCCCAATGTCTAATAAGAACACCTAAATCCCATTGCAAAGATTTAACTGATTTACCTAAACCAGCTGTACGAATAATTATACCCATACCATCTGGAACTTCTAATAATGGTAATATTTCTTTTAAATCAGTACGATTTTCACCTTCAATTTTACGAGAAATTCCAACAGTATGTGGATTATTAGGCATTAAAATTAAATAAGACCCAGCCAAAGAAATAAAAGTTGTTAAAGCAGCACCTTTATTACCTCTTTCTTCTTTTGTAACTTGAACAATCAGTTCTTGGCCTTCGTAAATAAGATTTTGAATATTATTCAGATTATTTAGATATGAATGTTCTGAAAAATATTCTTTAGAAACTTCCTTTAATGGAAGGAAACCTTGACGTTTAGTGCCATAATCTACAAACGCAGCTTCAAGACTAGGTTCTATCCGAGTGACTTTACCTTTGTAAATATTAGATTTTTTTTGTTTATGTCGAGTATTTTCAATACTCAAATCATAAAGACGCTGCCCGTCAACTAAAGCGATACGCAACTCTTCCTCTTGAGTTGCATTAATTAACATTCTTTTCATCGTGAATTGCTCATTATTTTAATTAATTATATCTGTTAATATATTTACATTTATTATTTATTAAATAATAACTTTCAATTTTTTTAAATAAAGCATGACTTTAAATTAAAACTTAAGATAAGTTAATATTATTAATATAATAATTGTAATTGTTTGTTTTAAATAATATCTTAAATATCATTAAATAATGATTATTTAATGAAGTACTCTAATTATTTTAATTTGAATTAAATTTATTTAATTATAAGATTTTTTCTTAATCTTATATAGTGTTGTATTTTTAATTAAACAATATGAAAATTAAATAATTTTTAAATTATTTCATTAATACGATTAATTTAATATTATTTTGTGATACAATTCATATTTTTATTTAAATTAATTTTATTAAAATAAGCTAAAAATTATTAATCAAAAATTAAAGTAATTTGTTTTATATTAACAAAAGAATAACTTTATTAATGGTTTAATTATTATTAAAAAATAATGTAATGAAAAAAAAATATTTTGATTTACAAAAAATTTTTATAAGTGATAAAAATTCAAATCAAAGAGTTGACAATTTTTTATATTCAAAACTAAAAAAACCTCCAAAAAATTTTATATACAAAATATTAAGAAAAGGTGAAGTTAAAATAAATAATAAACGCGTTAAACCTTTGTATAAATTACAAATAAATGATGAAGTGCTCATTCCAACTATTTATTTATCCGAAAAAAAAGAAAAAATTTTACCATTAAATCTGAATAATATATCTTTATTAGATAAAGCTATCTTATATGAAGATGATTATTTAATCATTATAAATAAACCCTCTGGTATAGCTGTTCATGGTGGTAGTGGATTAAGTTTTGGTATTATTGAATTAATAAGAGCATTACGTCCTGATTTTTCATTTTTTGAATTAGTACACAGAATTGATCGTGATACTTCTGGGCTTTTATTAATTGCTAAAAAACGTTCTATACTAAGATCATTACATGAACAATTACGTAATAAAAGCATTAAAAAAAATTATTTAACAGTAGTTAACGGTATTTGGCCAATAAGTCTGCAGACCATAAAAGTTCCTTTAATAAAAAGGATTCCTAAATATGGAAAATCTATGGTATACGTTGATATTAACGGAAAACCTTCTGAAACTCATTTTCAAGTAAAAGAATATTTCAAATTTGCTACTCTGATAAAAGCTAGCCCGATTACAGGATATACACACCAAATTCGCGTTCATGCATTACATGCTGGTCACCCTATTTTATTTGATAAAAGATATGGTAATCATTTGTTTGATAAAAATTTTTTTATGACAGGATTAAATAGATTATTTCTTCATGCTTTTTCTCTTTCATTCATTCACCCTAAAACTGGAAAAAATATAAATATAGAAGCTCCTATAGATGAAACATTAAAACGTTGTTTAGATATACTAAGATGTTAAAATATGTTTTATTATGGAACTAAAACTATTAAAAATAAATAGAAAAGAAATTAAGAAACAAACCTATTAACAAATATAAATATATTTGTTAGTATAGGGCAAAATTTATAATCCGATGCAGCTGTTAATTATAACATGTTTTTATTTAACTAAGTAATTTATTTGTAATTAAATAAATTTTATATTTTAAATTATAAAAACATTTTGAAGCACTTAAAATATTACATAAAACAAATAAATAATATTATTTGTTTTACATTAAATATTGTATTAGTATCTTTTCAAGATATCTAGTAAAGTAGAATGTGATATATATATTAATATGTAAAAGATAACAAAGTAGGGGTTTTTACTATGGCCGTTCAAAAAAATAAACCAACTCGTTCCAAAAGAGGTATGCGTCGTTCGCATGATTTTCTCAAAACTAAAACTTTATCAATAGATAAAACTTCTGGTGAAATTCATTTACGTCATCATGTTACGTCAGATGGTTATTATCGTGGTTTTAAGCTTAGTCTAAGATAAATTTCTTAGTTATAACTTACATATTTTAAATTTAATAACTAACAAATTCAATTATATTAACAGATATTTGTTTTTATAAATAAAGAGGTTTTTTATTTATTTCTAAAGATAACGAAAATGTTATTTAATATAAATTCTCTTTGACAAGAATTAGTATTATTTTAATAACCATGAAATATGTTATTTGATAATTAAAAAATTAAGAACTCGATAAAATTTTGAGTATATTATTAATTAAAAAAATAAACTAGTAAAATATAATAATTAATATAAAAACAGGACAAGATAATGATATATAAATAATTAGTAATTATTCTTAATAATTTTAATTTAATTCTTACTAATGTTTATCATTATCAAATAAAATAAATAATTGTTTATTTAGATAATTTAAATTTAAGTATTGTATTAAGAATTATAGACAATATAATTAGAAATTAATACTTATTAAGTAAATTAACAATCATAACAAAATTACTATTTATACATAAATATAATTAAGTATTTTAATTTAAAAAATAAAAAAAATTATAGAAATGAAACCATATTAACCTAAATCTTTCAGATATTAATAAATTATCAATAATAATATATTGAATTAAGATAACTGTAATATCTTTAACAATTAAGTTAGTTAGGAGCAATTAATTTTAGATGTTTGCCAAAATCATTGGTACAGGTAGTTATTTACCAATCAGCATTCGTACAAATGCTGATTTAGAAAAGATGGTAAATACATCAGATGAATGGATTATTTCCAGAACTGGGATAAGGGAACGTCATATTGCAGCACCAGATGAAACTGTTGCAACCATGGGATATAGTGCTGCTAAGCATGCTTTGCAAATGGCAAATATAAAATATAATGACATTGAATTAATCATTATAGCAACTACATCTTCTAGTCATGCGTTTCCAAGTTCTGCTTGTATGATTCAACAAATGCTAAAAATAAAAGATTGTACCGCATTTGATCTTGCTGCAGCTTGTTCCGGTTTTATTTATGCCTTAAGTGTAGCAGATCAATATATTAAAAACGGTAAAATAAAATATGCTTTAGTTATTGGGTCTGATGTTTTAACTCGTACTATAAACCCAATTGATCGTAATACTATAGTTTTATTTGGTGATGGAGCAGGTGCGGTTGTACTAGCACAAAGCGATACACCTGGTATTATCTCTACTCATTTGCATTCCAATGGGCAATATGCACAGTTATTAACGTTACCTTATCAAGGTAGCACATATAAAAATAAACCAATTTATCTTGATATGGCTGGAAATGAAGTTTTTAAAATTGCAGTAGAACAGTTAACTCATGTTATTTATGAGACACTAGATGCTAATAAATTTAATAAAGATATGATAGATTGGTTAATACCACATCAAGCTAACTTGCGCATTATTATTGCTATCGTAAAAAAATTAGGTATAGACATGAATAAAGTAATTATTACAATTGATCGTCATGGTAATACTTCTTCAGCTTCAGTACCTAGTGCATTAGATGAGATAGTTCGAGATGGTCGTGTTAAATCAGGGCAAATCATTTTATTAGAAGCTTTTGGTGGTGGATTTACATGGGGTTCAGCATTATTACGTTTTTAAATATAGACAGGAGTTAATAATGACTCAGCTAGCATTCATTTTTCCTGGACAAGGATCACAACATGTTGGTATGTTAAAAGATCTTATATCTAACTATTCTATAGTTAGAGAAACATTTCAAGAAGCATCATATGTTTTAAAGTATGATTTATTGAAATTAGTTAGTAACGGTCCTAACGAAGATCTAAATAAAACATGTAAGACACAACCAGCTATTTTAGCTTCTTCTGTTGCTTTATATCGTATATGGAAACAAAAAGGAGGAGAAATACCGATATTTATGGCAGGACATAGCTTAGGTGAATATTCTGCATTGGTTTGTGCAGGAGTTTTAAATTTCACTGATACTATTAAATTAGTTGAATTACGTGGAAAATTAATGCAAGAATCAGTTAAAGAGAGAATAGTTGCAATGCAAGCTATTATAGGTTTAAGTCCGTTAACAATTCAGCAAATATGTAAAGAAACCAAAAAAAATCAAGTTGTCTCTATAGCAAACTTCAATGCACCAGATCAGTTTATAATTTCAGGTGATAAAGAAGCTGTTGATCGTGCTAGTATTATCTGCAAATTAGCAGGTGCAAAATATACTATTCCTTTGGTAGTTAGTATACCCGCACATTGTATGTTAATGAAATCAGCAGCAGAAAAATTGGAAATTACATTAAAAAAAATAATATTTAAAAAACCATCTATATCAATAATTAATAATGTTGATGTTAAAATAGAATATAGTATAGAAGCTATACGTATAGCTTTAATACGTCAAATGTATAATCCAGTACGTTGGATTGATATTATAAAACTAATGGCTGAAAAAGGAATTACAAGATTATTAGAAATTGGTCCGGGTAGTATCTTAAGTAATTTAACAAAGCGTATTTCAAAACATTTAACTTCTATAGCTATAAATGACAATAATTCATTGTTGATAGCTCTAGATAAAGATAGATGATATATGGGTATATCATGACTTTTAAAAATAAAGTTGCATTAGTAACTGGAGCAAGTAGAGGTATTGGTCTTGCAATTGCAAAAACATTAACATTACGTAATGCTAATGTTATTGGAACTTCAAGATATAAAGAAGGGGTTTCAATTATTAACTCTCATTTAGGAAATCTTGGTAAAGGTTTACTATTAAATATTAATAATTATACATCTATCTGTGAAGCTTTAAAAAATATCAATTCTGAATTTGGTAAAATTGATATTTTAATTAACAATGCAGGTATAACGCGTGATAATCTTTTAATAAAAATGAAAGATGATGATTGGGATGATGTTTTAAATACAAATCTTACCTCTGCTTTTAGACTTTCCAAAGCTGTTATACCTTCGATGCTTAAAAATCGTATGGGACGCATTATTAATATTAGTTCTATAGTTGGAACACTTGGCAATATTGGTCAATCAAATTATGCAGCAGCAAAAGCAGGTTTGATAGGACTTACTAAATCATTAGCATTTGAAATCGCATCACGTGGTATAACTGTTAATATTGTTTCTCCTGGATTTATCGAAACAAGTATGACAAAAGCATTAAATAAAGATCAACATTCTAGCATTTTATCAAAAATACCTATGAAACGCTTAGGTAAATCTCAAGAAATTGCCAATGTTGTTGTGTTTTTAGCTTCTGAAGAAGCATCATATATAACTGGTGAAATAATTAATGTTAATGGTGGCATGTATGTATTTTAGTATTAATTTTAAAAACCATTCTTATATTTAATTTAAAACTTCAATATTGTGATTGAATTAGCTTAGATTTTGTTGCATCTTTTTCAATATTTTATAAACTATGAAAATTATCGCATAAGCGAGTTTTGACAGGAAATCAAATAGTATGAGTGATATCGAACAACGAGTTAAGAAAATCATCAGTGAACAACTAGGTGTGAAAGAAGATGAAGTCACTAATTCTGCATCTTTTGTAGATGACCTAGGTGCTGATTCTCTTGATACCGTTGAGCTGGTAATGGCTCTGGAAGAAGAGTTTGATACTGAAATTCCAGATGAAGAAGCTGAAAAAATCACTACCGTTCAGGCAGCGATAGATTATATTAATGACCATAAGAGCTAAATAACATACCCAGGTAGCTATGTTTTAGCTACCTGGATTTAAAATATTAAATTAAATTCAGTTTTTAAATATGTAATATTATCTAATATTTTTTTAAATACTTTAGCAATAGTAATAATTATTTAAATCATATAAAATTAATAAAAAATTATTATTTGGATAATAATAACGAACGTGAAGTTTAGTTAAAATAATTTCGCAAAACAATAATTAGATACAATAAATATATTAAATAGTCTAATATTTTAAAAGTTATTCTTAAGATATTTAAAAATATAGTTAGTAATAATTAATGAAAATTTTAATCAAAAATAATATTTTTTCATAAAATGAATTCTAAATAATAATTTCTATATTATTGTAGTTGATTATAAAAATGAACAATAAATTTATTGCCATAGAAGGATTGGAAGGCGCTGGTAAAACTACCGTTTGCAACTTTATTGCAAAAATATTAAAAGAACGTGGCATTAAAAACGAAAATATTATTATTACTAGAGAACCTGGTGGAACTCAAATAGCTGAGTATTTGCGTCATTTAATTAAGAAAAAAACAAAAGAACGTATGTTAAATAAGACAGAATTATTAATAATGTATGCTGCACGTGTTCAAGTTGTAGAAAATATTATTAAACCAGCATTAAAATCAGGTAAATGGGTAATTGGCGATAGACATAATCTTTCATCTAAAGCCTATCAAGGTGGTGGTAGACAGTTAGGTTCTAAATTAATTAATCAACTTAGTCATATGATATTAGGTGATTTTCATCCAGATATAACATTTTATTTAGACATAACACCTGACATATGTTTGCAGAGATTAAAAATACGGAGTGATCTAGACCGTATTGAATTAGAATCTTTAAAATTTTTCGAACGTACCCGTAATTATTATTTAAAAATAACAAAAAAAGATAATAATATTGTACTTATTGATGCAACTAAATCTTTAAACGAAGTTATTCAAGATTTGAAATTTGTTTTATTAAAATGGATTAAAAAACAATAAAAATGAATGATTATCCTTGGATTGATGTAATTTACTTTAAAATAATAACGCAATATCAAAAAGGTTTTATCCATCCTGTAGTCTTGATTCAAGGGATAAAAGGTATTGGTGCAGAGATTCTTATATTGAAATTGAGTTATTGGTTATTGTGTCAAGAAAGGAACGATTTAAAAAATTGTGGTAGATGTAAAAGTTGTAAGTTAATGCAATTTAATAGTCATCCAGACTACTATAAACTCAAAGTTGAAAAAAGAGAAAAAACCATAGGTGTAGATATGGTTAGAAATTTAATTGACAATTTATATATATGTGCTCATCAAAGCAACAAAAAAGTTGTATGGTTAGAAAATATTAATCAGTTAACTACATCTGCAAATAATGCTTTATTAAAAATTATCGAAGAACCACCTTATAATACTTGTTTTTTTTTAAATACAGAAAATATTTCAACAATATTACCTACAATTCGCAGTCGTTGTATGATATTGCGTTTATCAACTCCAAGTGAAGAAGAAAGCTTAACATGGCTAAAAAAACAATCTTCGCAAAAAGAGATAATTATTTTATCTGCTTTACGTTTAAGTTTTGGAATACCAATTGCAGCACTTAATCTAATTAAAAATAATTGGGAACTTAGAAAAAAATTATGCGATACTTTATTTATTGCTTTTGAACATGATATTTTACAATTATTACCTATTATTAATAAAGACAAGGAGTTATGTATTAATTGGTTAATATCTTTACTATTAGATGCTATGAAATTACAAAATAATATAACTAAAAACTTAACTAATCTAGATCGTAAAGATATCGTTCTTTTAATATCTAGATCTTTTTCATTTAATATTTTAAACAATATTATATATAATTGGATTAAATTTAGAGATAGGTTAATGAAGTTAGAAGTACTTAATGAAGAGTTATTGTTAACTAATTTATTATTAAAGTTTATTATTAAAATGGGTTAATACTCTTAATTATAATTTAACAGTTAATTACTAATTTTAAAATGAGAAAACCTATGATTATTGTTGATTCACATTGTCATCTTAATTTACTAAATTATAAAAGTATTCACAATAATATTGATTCAGTAATAGAAAAAGCAGCAGCACGCAATGTAAAGTTTATGCTAACAGTAGCTACTGATTTAGAAGATTTTAAGATTACAAAAAAATTAGTTGGTGAATTTAAAAATATTGTAATATCTTGTGGAGTTCATCCTCTTAATCAACCAGAATCATATAATATCCAAGATTTATATTATCTTGCTAAAGATTCTCAAGTAGTAGCATTAGGAGAAACTGGTTTAGATTATCATTATCAACAATATAATAAAAAACATCAGCAAATTTCTTTTCGAAATCATATTAGAGCAGGAATAACATTGAATAAACCAATTATAGTTCATATGAGAGATGCTCCTATAGATACATTAAATATATTAAAAGAAGAAAAAAGTGACATCTGTGGTGGTGTATTACATTGCTTCACTGAAAGTCAAGCTATAGCATGTAAATTATTAGATATGGGATTTTATATTTCTTTTTCTGGCATAGTTACTTTCAATAAAATTAAAAATCTTGATAAAGTTATACGCTATACTCCAATCAATAGAATGTTACTTGAAACCGATTCACCATATTTATCTCCTGTACCATATCGTGGAAAAGAAAATCAACCAGCCTATACTAGAGATATTGCTGAGTATATATCTGTATTAAAAAATATAGATGTAGAAATTATAGCAGAAGAAACTACTAATAATTTTTCAAAATTATTTAATGTACCTATTGATTCCCTAATCTGATATTTAATTATAAATTATAATTATTTTATAATTGATCCTTTTTAATTATCTATACAATAAGTTTGCGTTGATAGATTTTTATTCTGTTCTGGGAGCTTTACCTTATGTTTAAAAATGCTTTTGCTAACTTACAAACAGTTGGTAAATCGCTTATGTTACCAATATCTGTATTACCAATTGCAGGTATTTTATTAGGTTTAGGCTCAGCTAATTTTAGTTTATTATCTAATACAGCGTCACATGTAATAGCAGAAGCTGGAGAATCGGTATTTTCTAATATGCCGTTAATTTTTGCAATAGGTATAGCTTTAGGTTTTACAAAAAATGATGGAGTATCAGCTTTAGCCGCAGTAGTAGCTTATAGTATAATGACAAAAACTATGTTAATAGTATCTTCATTAATACTATCTGATACTACACATAATATTGAAATTAAACATTTATCTGATACTGGTGTTTTAGGAGGTATTATTATAGGTTTTTTAGTATCATATATGTTTAATAAGTTTTATCGTATTAAATTTCCAGAATATTTAGGTTTTTTTGCTGGCAAACGTTTCGTGCCAATTATTTCTGGACTATCGGCAATTATTATAGGTATATTATTATCTATTATTTGGCCACCAATAGAGTTCGCAATTGAAAATTTTTCGAAATGGGCAGCTTATCAAAATCCAGTTATTGCTTTTAGTATTTATGGATTAATTGAGCGTATTTTAATGCCATTAGGTTTACATCATATATGGAATGTCCCCTTTCAGATGCAAATTGGTGAATTCATCACTGAATCTGGACAAATATTTCATGGTGATATTCCAAGATATATGGCTGGAGATTTAACTGCTGGTAAATTGTCTGGAGGGTTTTTATTTAAAATGTATGGATTGCCAGCAGCAGCGCTGGCAATGTGGCACACAACTAAAATTGAAAATCGTTCTAAAATAGGCGGCATTCTGATTACAGCAATGTTGACTTCATTTCTAACAGGTATTACTGAGCCTATTGAATTTTCTTTTATTTTTGTTGCTCCTATTCTTTATATAATTCACGCAATTTTAGCAGGTTTATCCTTTCCAATTTGTATTTTATTGAATATGCGTAATGGAACTAGTTTTTCTCATGGTTTAATTGATTTTATTATTTTAAGTAGCCATAGTAGTAAAATTTGGCTATTTCCAATTATTGGAATTATATATGCTTTTATTTATTATATATTTTTTCGTTTTTTAATTGTTAAATTTGATTTCAAAACACCAGGACGTGAAGAAATAAATAAAAATCAATTATCTCTCAGTGTTGGTGAAATAGCTCAAAATTTAATTTTGGCATTTGGTGGAAAAGAAAATATTATAAATCTTGACGCCTGTATAACTCGTCTGAGAGTAACAGTAGTAGATACTAAAAAAGTGAATAGAGAAGCAATAAAAAATCTTGGTGCACGTGGTATTATTATCTCTGGATGTGGTATTCAGGCAATTTTTGGAACTAAATCTGAAAATATAAAAACTGATATGAATAATTATATTAAACTATAGATAAGATCTTTATCTATTTAATAAAAAATAAATAAGGAACTATTTGATGTTTGAAGAAACTATTTTCAGCAAAATAATTAAACATGAAATGACAGCCGACATCTTATATCAAGATGAATTAGTAACAGCTTTTCGTGATGTTTTTCCTAAGGTACCTACCCATGTTTTAATTGTACCCAATATATTAATTCCAACTGTAAATGAAGTTAAAAATGAACATGAACAAACATTAGGTAGAATGTTTATTGTGGCTTCGAAAATTGCAATTAAAGAAAATATTAGTAAAGATGGTTATCGTCTTATTATTAACTGTAATAAACATGGTGGACAAGAAATATACCATATGCATATGCATTTATTAGGGGGTATAGCACTAGGCCCTATGTTATCAATTAATTAAGTCATTAAATGACATAATAATTTTTAAAATTTATTTATATCAGATATATATAATTAATATTCAGTATTCTAATTGGTTAGATTATTAATAAAGTTTTGTATCCAGTAGATTCTTGATTTTTTTTCTTTTATTTCATTATAATAAAATCGCAATTTTGTTTTTCCTTCTAATTTCCATTTATTAGGTTCTTTTTGTATTAAATTAACTAATTTTAAAATATTAATATTGTTTTTTTGATAAAAATCAAAATATCCTCCTTTATCGCTAATTTTTATTTTGCGTATACCTAATTGACGAGCTTGTAATCGTAATAAAGCAATATTGAATAGATTGTGTGTTGACTCAGGTAATGAACCAAAATTATTGATTAATTCTATTTTTACTTCTTGAATATCAGATTCATTTGTAGCACTTGCAATTCTTTTATATAATGATAAACGTTTATTTACATCTGTGATAAAATTTTCTGGAATAAGAGATGGAATTTGAAGTTCTATTTCAATTTCGCTATATAGCCAATTTTTTGGTGAACAGTTTTGCTGATCTTTAAGCTCATGAATAGATTTTTCTAATAATTCTAAATAGAGTGAGAAACCTAGTGTTTCTATTTGACCACTCTGTTTTTCACCTAACAATTCGCCTGATCCACGAATTTCTAAATCGTTTGTTGCTAATTGAAATCCTGAACCTAGTTCTTCTAAAGAAGAAATCACTTCAAATCTCTTTATTGCTTCATTAGTAATACAACTTTTATTTTTTGATATTAATAACCAAGCATAAGCTTGGTGATGTGAACGTCCAACTCTTCCTCTTAGTTGATGTAATTGTGCTAAACCAAAATTATTTGCCTGTTCAATAATAATTGTATTTGCATTAGGAATATCAATACCATTCTCTATTATAGTAGTACACACTAATACATTAAAACGTTGACAATGGAAATTATGCATTACTTTTTCTAAATCAATATCATGCATTTGTCCATGACCAATAGTCACACGAGCTTCTGGTACCAATTTGCTTATAAAATTAGCAGTCTTTTCAATATCATTAACTTGATTATGTAAATAATATACTTGCCCACCTCTTAAAATTTCACGCAAAATTGCTTCACGTATAGTTGAGCAATTAAATTCAGTTATGAAAGTCTTAATAGGTCGCCTATTGTCAGGTGCAGTGGCAATAATAGAAACATCTCTCATACCAGTCATTGCCATATGTAATGTACGTGGAATTGGTGTCGCAGTTAATGTTATTATATCTATATTATTGCTTATAGCCTTAATACATTCTTTTTGACGTACTCCAAAACGATGTTCTTCGTCAATGATTAATAAACCTAAATCTTTCCATTTAATATTTTTATTTAATAATTTATGAGTGCCTATTAATATATTTATTGTTCCCTCTTTTGTTTGTTCCAATAAATATTTTTGTTCCTTAAAGGTTCTAAAATTAGATAATACATCAATATGAACGCACCAATGATTAAACCTATTTTTAAAATTTTCGTAATGTTGTTGTGCTAAAATAGTAGTTGGTACAAGAATTGCTACTTGCTTATTGTTTTCTACTGCAATGAATGCAGCACGCATTGCTATTTCAGTTTTTCCAAAACCAACGTCGCCACATATTAATCTATCCATAGTTATAGGTTGGCACATATCCTTTAATATAGAATCAATAGCTTTTTTTTGGTCTAATGTGATTTTAAATGGAAACTTATTACAAAATAGATGATACCTATGTTTATCGTATTTAAAAGAAAAACCAACATTAGAATCACGTTTCGAATAAATATCTAAAAGTTCTGCTGCAATATCACGAATTTTTTCAATAGCTTTCTGTCTAGAACGTACCCAAATATCACTACCTAATTTATGTAATGGCGTATGATTTTTAGAATAACCCATGTAATAACTAATTAAATGAAGTGATGATACTGGCACATAAAGTTTAGCATCATCGGCATAAGATAGTATTAGATATTCAGCTTTAATACCTTTTGTTTCAATAATTGTCAAACCCATATAACGACCAATGCCGTGTTCTATATGAACTATGGGTTGACCAAAGCTTATTTCTTCAAGATTAGAAACTAATTTACTTAAATATGTGGCATTCCACTCTATTTTGTTTTTATAATGGTAATTAAAATTTTCTGGTATAATATCATTTTCACAAATTATCGCTTTGTTATTTAAAGAATCTATAAAACCATGATTAATATTATTAATTATTAAAAAAAATTTTTGATTAGATAATTCATCTAAATTTTTTATGATAATTGGATTTATCTTTATAACATTAAATAATTTTTTAAATTTTCTTTGGCTTATCTCATCTTTAACACAAAAAATTATATAACCAGTAAATTTCTTAATAAATTTATCTAAATATTCTAAGGAAAATTTATTTACTCCTTTTGAAGTTAATGAAGGAAGTGGTTCATAACCTAAATTAATATTTTTACTATTATTGGGTAATTTTTCATGTGTTGTTTTTATTTGAGGCCAATTTTTTAATTGATTTATTAAATAATCAGGTGTCATCCATAAATCAATTGGTTTTAATAAATATTTTTTATTATAGTAAGGTTGATTTTTATAATATTTATTTAAATTTTCCCAAAAAATTATAGCATTTTGTTCTAAGTTGCTTTGATTTATTATTACAGTCTCAGATGGTAGGTAATTAAACAAATTTGACAATGGTTGATCAAAAAAAATAGGATGCCAATATTCAATACCAAAAGGTAAAATTCCCATACTAATATTTTTATATACATAATCTTGTTTACAAGATTTATCAAAAATTTTTTCCCAACGATAACAAAATAATTTTAAAGAATTTTTATTACTAGGAAATTCATGTTTAGGCAATAAATTTATTTTCGAAACTTCTTCAATAACTTCTTGTTTTTCTAAATTTATTTTACTTATACTATTTATTTGATCATTAAGTAAATCTATACGATAGATTTTATCCTTCCCTACCGGAAATAGATCAAAAATAATATTTTTTTTTACATTATATTCACCTGGTTCTAACACATTATCAACATACCTATAACCCATTGTATCTAATTTATTTTTGAAATCAATATTAGACAATTTATCACCAATTTTTATCAAAATTATATTATAAGATAAAAAGTTATTTGGACAAAGACGTTGCATAAGTGATTGTATTGATATGATTAGTATTCCGTGACGTATTTTTTGTAGTATAGAAAGTATATAAATTCTATTTGATATAATTTTGGGGTTAGGAGATGTATTGCTATAAGGAATTGTTTCCCAATCAGGAAAATAGTAAACAGAATGGCTAGTGAAAGTAGTTATTTCATTAAAAAGTTTAATAGCGTCTTGTGTATTTGATGTTACGATTAATATAAACCCGAAATAATTTTCGATGATTTTAGCACATTCTATTGCATATGATGCATTAATTAATTGACCAAAATGATAAACTTCACCTGCTTTTTTGGGTATAAAGTACTTTTTTTGTTTAAACATAAAACTTCAAAATCTTCCGTTTATTTAAAAATTATTTTTTTACATTACATTAAATACACAATTAAAAAAAATAAGTTCTTTAATAAGAGAATTGATTTAATATAAATTACGTCTCTAAAAGATATATTACTAGCATGATATTCATACAATTTAATTAACTTTTTGTATATTAAAAATAGTTCTAAATTATATTTGCAAATATTTATTTCATCTTTTTATGTTTTTAGTAAATTCATGTTAACAAATTATAATCATCAAATATGTTACCTATTAATGTTAATTGTAAGTAATCTTTACTAATTAAGAATAAAAATAATATTAAATCAAAATAAAGAAAACCTAAAAATCATATATAATAAATTTTAAACTATAAGTAAAAATTAGTAGGATAATTATTAGTTGTAGTTTTTAATTTCTATTAAGATATTTTATATTTATTGACATCTATATTAAAGATTATAATTACAAGAGATAATTTTATTATAAAATTTCATATCTTAATCAAAATATACATTTTATTTCTTATGCTAGTTTTTATTATATAAAAACAAATTATATAGTCTATCATAGACTACTTTGACTACCTTTTTAAGGTTAAGATAACACAATACATTGATTTTTTATAATCTAATTAGTTAATTATTAAAATCATAAAAAATTAAATTCCTTTTTAAAGGAATTTAATTTTATTAATTAATTGTTTTTCAAAAAACTTAATAATAAAAGACCGACCATTTCTGTTTTAATATAATTTACATATTTAATCCGCTAAAATTCACTATTAATCAAAAAATGGTGTATGTTATTAGTTGTACATCAATAATACGACGTTATTCATTATTTTTTTGTATCATAAATTAATTTAATGATCAGCTTTAAGTTTTTGAAATAAAGTTTCGTATTCTCTACTAGCACTTCCTACATCATTTTGCCATTTTCCTTTCCGCATAATATTTTCTGAAGGATATAATAATTGGTTATTAGTTAGTTGTTTTGGTAAAAATTTTTTTGCTTCTTTATTTGCAGTTGGGTAACCAATTGATACTGCTACTTTTGCGGCTATATCAGGACGGAGCAAAAAGTTAATTAGTTTTAAAGCACCTTTTTTATTTTTAGCATTTATTGGAATTGAAAGATTATCCATCCAAAATATTCCACCTTCTTTAGGCCAAATTGTTTGCAAATGAGCACCAGATTTACGCGCCACATAAGCAGAACCATTCCAAACCATACCTAACAATACATCTCCTTCCATATAAGGATTTCCAGGATTATCAGAATTAAATGTTACTACATTTGGCATTAATTTTTTCAATTCTTTATATGCAGCTCTGATTTTTTTTATATCTTTAGTATTACCTGAAAGTCCTAGTTTAAGTAATGCTATTTGAAATACTTCACGAGCATCATCAATTAATAATAAACTTTTTTTATATTTTGGATTCCATAAATCAGCCCAACTATTAATAGTTTTTGGATTAATTTCATCAGAATTAACTCCAATAACAGTAGCACCCCAAATATATGGAATGGAATAATTATTATGAGGATCAAATGGTTTATTTAGTAAACGGATATCTAAATTTTTAAAATTAGTTAGTGCTGTTTTATCAATTTTTTGTAACATTTTTTCTTTACGCATTTTAGCAACAAAATAACTTGACGGAACTACTAAATCATAAAAACCATTCTTCCAGGTTTTTAATTTAGAATACATCATTTCATTAGATTCATAAGTTGAATAAATAACTTTAATACCTGTTTCTTTGGTAAATTGTTCTAATAATCCTGAAGGTACATATTCAGTCCAATTATAAAAATACAAAACATTATTATCTTTTATATGTGCTTTTGCAAAATTAAAAGTTAGAGCTAATGTAGTAATTAATAATTTAGCAAACCAATTCATTATTAGTTCTCTCCTTCTTTTTTTTACTTATTTTGTTAATGAGTAAAAATTGACTACTTGCTACTAAAAGCAAAGAAATTAAAACTAAAATTACCGTAATTGCATTTACTTCAGGTGAAACACCAACTTTAACCATTGAATAAATTTTTAATGGTAAAGTTTCAAAACTAGGGCTAGTCACAAAGGATGAAACTATAACATCATCTATAGACAAAGTAAAACTAAGCAACCATCCTGCAGTTACCGCTGGAATAGCTAAAGGTAAAATTATTTTTTTTAAAATAGTAAATTCATTAGCACCTAGATCTTTTGCAGCTTCAAATATACGTATATCAATATCTTTAAACCATGAATAAAAAGTAACAACTACAAATGGAAGACAAAAAGTAATATGAGAAATTAGTAATGACCAAAATCCAAGTGGGATACCTAATAACATAAATAAGACTAATAATGAAATTGCCATAATAATATCTGGTGACATAATAACTATAAATAACATTCCATTAATAAATTGTTTACCACGAAAATTATAACGATAAAGCGCTAACGCAGTTAAAGAACCTATGACGGTAGCGATACTAGCAGAGCATATCCCTATAATTAATGAATTTTTAGAAGCTTGAATTAAGCTATCATTATTTGCCAAAATTTTATACCAATTTGTAGTAAATCCTTGCCAATGAATACCAAATTTAGATATATTAAATGAATTAATAATCAAGATTAATATAGGAATATAAAGCCAAATATAAATTATAGCTATAAATCCACTATATAAATAACGTATCATAATTATAATTTTACCTTAATTATTTAATAAACGCATAGTTCGCCAATAAATTAATAACATTATCCACATTAAAAATGTTACTACAATACTTATAGAGGCCCCAAATGGCCAATCTCTAATATTGAGAAATTGATTTTTAATAATATTGCCAATAAGTAAATTTTGTGCACCTCCCATTAAATCTGATATATAAAACATACCCATAGCAGGAATTAATACAAGTAAACATCCAGCAATAATTCCAGGTATACTAAGAGGTAATATTATATAAATAAAAGTTTGTATCCTCCCCGCTCCTAAATCATAAGCTGCTTCTAAACAATTTTTATCTAATTTTTCTAAATTAGAATAAATAGGTAAAATCATAAATGGTAATAGAATATAAATTAATCCTAAAATTACTGCTTCGGGTTTATATATTATATGAATAGGTTTATTAATTATCCCAATCCCTATTAAAAAATTATTTAGCCAACCTCTAGTACTTAAGAAAACTTTTAAGCAGTAAATCCTAACTAATGAATTAGTCCAAAATGGTATAATTAATAAAAATAACATTAATGGTTTTATATTTATAGGTAATTTAGTTAAATACCAAGCAAATGGATATCCTAACAATAAACAAAAAGCAGTAGCTATAATAGCTATATTCAAAGAATGCAACAAGACTTTTAAATATAAAGGATCTAATAATCTTAAATAATTATTAAATGTAAATATTATCTTAATTAAATGATTATCATCACGAGTTAAAAAACTAGTTACGAAAATAATTAAATTTGGTAAAAACACAAATACAATTAACCATCCAACTATCAGAAAAATAACAAATTTTTGAAATGTATTACTCATTAACTTCATATGGTAAAACTACCTCCCAACTTTTTACCCAATTTATAAGCATTTTTTGGTCTAAAAAATGATCAACGTCTGGATCATCTTCATTAAAAAATTCGCTTACAGTTATAAATTTGCCATTCTCTAGTTCTATAGAGGATTCTAATGTCATACCTTTATAATTAAGTTCACGTACATAACCAATAAGTCCGTCATTGTCTTCATTATTATATAATTCTTTAACACGTAGATCTTCTGGACGTAACATAACGTGTAATTTATCACCTACTTTAACTGGAAAAGGACAGTGAATATCACATTCATAACCTTCAACCAATGCACGAACATGTAAACCCTGATTATCACTTTCTATTACTTCAGTATCAAAAACATTGATTTCACCAATAAAACTTGCTACAAATAAATTCTTAGGTTTTTCATATATTTCACGTGGAACACCATATTGTTCTATTTTACCATTCCTCATTACTACAATACGATCAGACATTGCAAGTGCTTCTTCTTGATCATGAGTTACAAAAATAAAAGTAATACCTAGCTTACGTTGTAACGCCTTGAGTTCATTTTGCATTTGTTTACGTAATTTATAATCTAATGCTGATAATGGCTCATCTAATAACAAAACTTTTGGACGATTTATTACAGCTCTAGCAATAGCGACACGTTGTTGTTGTCCACCAGAAAGTTGATGTGGGTAACGGTTGCTAAAATTTTCTAACTGTACCATTGTCAATGCATCTTTAACACGTATATTAATCTCATAAGACGGAATTTTCTGCATACGTAAACCAAAAGCTATATTTTCAAATACAGACATATGTGGGAAAAGTGCATAACTTTGAAATACTGTGTTAATATTTCTCTCTTCAGCAGATGTATTAGTAATATCATTACAATTAAGAAAAATAGAACCTGTATTGGCTTTTTCTAATCCTGCTATTAAACGCAAAATAGTAGTTTTACCACAACCAGAAGGACCAAGAAGAGTAATAAATTCACCGTTATAAATTCTCAAGTTGAAATTATCAATAACTAATTTATTATCAAAAAGTTTATTAATATCAGATAATATCATTAATGATTGCATTGTTTTTTCATATGTCATTTCAATCTCGTTTTATTTTAAAATTAATAAAATAGTAAATTAAATATTTAAAATAATTATTTAACATAAATTTTATTTATGTTATTATTTAGAATGTAGGTTATAGGTAATACATTGGTAAATATAAAAACTTATTGCTTATTAGTAATTTAGGTTTTGCTAACTTTATTTTAGGCTAATACTTTAAGTTTTATTTCAAAATATTTTTTATTCTTTATAATTAAACTCAATTTCTGTAAAACAGAACATAATTTGCAAATGAATTTAATATAATAATAACTTATTAAGTTAATCTAGTTCATCAACCAATTTAATAGCATAGCCTATATAGTTGTAAGGAGTTAGTTTTTTTAATCTTATTTTTTCTTTATTTGGTATATCAATCTTATCTATAAATTGATGAATAGTTGATTGATCAATATTATTTTTATGTACTAAATTCTTTAATGTCTCATATGGTTTTTTTATACCATAACGACGCATTATAGTTTGAATAGGTTCTGCTAGTACTACCCAATTACTATTCAAATCATCCATCATACAATCTTTGTTTATTTCTAATTTAGAAATTCCTTTTAATGTTGCTTTATATGCTATAACTGAGTAACTAAAAGCAACTCCCATATTTCTTAATACAGTTGAATCAGTAAGATCTCTTTGCAAACGTGATATAGGTAATTTATTGGACATGTGTTTCATCATAGTATTAGCTATACCAAGATTACCTTCAGAATTTTCTAAATCAATAGGATTTACTTTATGAGGCATAGTAGATGAACCAACTTCTTTAAGAATAATTTTTTGTTTAAAATAGTTTAATGATATATAACTCCACATATCACGATTAAAATCTATTAAAATGTTATTAAATCTAGTTATACAATCAAATAATTCTGAAATATAATCATGTGGTTCAATTTGTGTAGTATAAGGA
Source organism: Candidatus Pantoea edessiphila (assembly GCF_002933345.1). Taxonomy (GTDB): domain Bacteria; phylum Pseudomonadota; class Gammaproteobacteria; order Enterobacterales; family Enterobacteriaceae; genus Pantoea_C. Next base: position 123,574 of record NZ_PDKR01000001.1, read on the forward strand.
TTCCATGTTAGTCCTAAAGACATCACAAATTCTTTGCTTAATTTTAACCAATCTACTTCTGGATAAGCAACAATATGAGCATTATAGTTTCCTACTGCTCCATTAATCTTGCCTAATATTTGAATTTTATTTAACTGATTTAATTGACGCTGCATACGAAATACAGTATTAGCCATTTCTTTTCCCATTGTTGTTGGTGTAGCAGGTTGTCCATGTGTGCGCGATAATAGAGGAATATTTCTATATATTTTAGCTAAATTTTTTATTTCTCTAATTAATTGGTTCCAGCAGGGTATTATTATTTCGTAAATAGTTGTTTTTAACATTAATGCATAAGATAAATTATTAATGTCTTCAGATGTACAAGCAAAGTGAATGAATTCAGAAATATTATGTAAAACTGGAATATCATTTATTTTTTCTTTTATAAAGTATTCTACAGCTTTAACGTCATGATTTATATCTTTCTCAATGGATTTTATATAGCTAGCATCATTTTCGCTAAAATTATCGATAATTGAATTCAGAAATTCTTGAATATCTTCATAAAAAATTGGCACTTCTTTTATTTCTGCAGTATCAGAAAGCTTTTTTAACCAATTTATTTCAATTTTAATACGATATTTAAACTGACCATATTCACTAAAAATAGCCCTTAATTCATTTACTTTATCGCTATAACGACCATCTATAGGTGATATGTTTTTTAAAATAGATAATTCCATTATTTGCGTTCCTAAATTAATTTACTTTAATCTTAGTTAATTTAACAATTTCTTATTAATATAGATTAAATAAAAAGATCAAATGAATTAAGTCATATTAAAGATTATTTAAAGAAATATTATTATGTAAAGGTAATCTTTCTTTAATAATACCTCCTCCTAAACAGATCTGATCAAGATAAAATACAGCTGACTGACCAGGTGTAACTGCTATAACAGGTCTACTAAATATTACTTTAACACAATTATTAGAACATGGAATAATTTTACAGGCAATATCTTGCTGTTGGTATCTAGTTTTTACTGTACAGTAAAGAATATTTTTAATTAACTTATTATCATTAATCCAATGTAAATCTTTAGCAATTAAACCAATTGATAATAAATTTGGATGGTTTTTACCTTGCGCAATTATTAAACGATTACGGACAATTTCTTTGTCTACTACATACCATGGATGGTTTTTACCTTTTTTCAATCCACCAATACCTAATCCTTTACGTTGACCTAAAGTATAATATATCACTCCTTGATGTTTGCCGATAATTTGACCATCAATAGTTACTATATCACCTATACGCGGCGGTAAATAGTTTTTTATAAATTCATGAAATTTTCGTTTGCCTATAAAGCAAATTCCAGTAGAATCTTTTTTTGTGGCATTAATGAAATTAAGTTCTTTTGCAAGATTACGTACTTGTGTTTTTTTAAGTTCACCTAACGGAAAAATACTTTTTTTAATTTGATTTTGATTCAATGTATAAAGAAAATAACTTTGATCTTTTTTTATATCTAAACTACGTAGTAAATTAACTTGATCAAAATTATCTCTGCTTCTAACATAATGACCAGTAGCAATAAAATCAGCATTCAGATCTTCAATAGCAAATTTAAGAAATAACTTAAATTTTATTTTTTTATTACAAATAATATCTGGATTAGGAGTATATCCTTGTTTATATCCTTCGATAAAAGGTTCAAAAACATCATTCCAATACTCTGTAGCAAAATTAATTTTATGCAAATGAATTTTGAGTTTATCACAAACTGCTTGTGCATCAGCTAAGTCATTTGTTATGCTGCATCCCTCTCCATCATCTTCTTCCCAATTTTTCATAAACACACCTTCCACATGGTATTTTTGTTTTTGCAATAACCAGGCAGAAATTGAAGAATCGACACCTCCAGACATTCCGACAACTACTTTTTTTTTGAACATCATATTTCCGAGTGTATGCGAGTGTAATAAAGGCAATTAAGTTGTTATTAACCATTTAAAAGTATTTGAATAAATTTAAACAATATATATTGTTTAAAATCAATATTTAGTATGTTAGTAAAAAATAATTAGTTTTGTTTATTATAATATAAATATTTTTATTATTAAATATTTTGTTAATTTATAATTAGTAAAAATTTAACTATTAAAATTAATTCAATTATATTTCACAAGAAAGAAATAAACCATTTTTATTTAATTATGTTTTTTTAAATGATTGAAAAAATTTATTAACTAATTTAAAAGCAATAAATTAAAAATTTAATAAAAATAATAAACTATAACCTAAATAATTTATATATTAACAAATTAATTTATTACTTGAAGAATAAATAAAATATTATATTTAATATTATTATACTTTTATTAAGTATTTATATCTCCAGTAATATCAATTAATAAAGTAAATTATAGTTATTTATCATATTAATGGAGAATATAAATGGAATTAAAAGTGATTATTACTCAGCAAGATCAAAGAATTATTTTTAAAGATGACAACTTAATTGTGCCAAATAACCCAATCATTTAATTATAAATTATTCTATAGCTATTTAAATTATTCATAGCTATTAAAGGTCTTCTTATAACTCCCATTGAAAAAGGCATTCGTTCTTTAAATATTTCTATCGTCAACAGCTTGATTTATATGTTTATTTACTTCCGATACGTTATTACAATAATACCCCAAATCCAGTTAAAGACCCAGAAAACATTGATATAATAATTTTTTGTGAAAATTTAAAAGATATCTCTGCTAATATAGAATGGAAAGCTAATTCAATTGAAGCAAATAAGATAATCAAATTTTTTGGTAAATAAAATGAATATTAAAATAATCCGTTTTCTATTAGATTGTGGAATAGGAGTAAAATTATGTTCAAAACAAGGTACTTAACGTCTAATACGTTCAGCAATAAAATATACTATTGATAGTAATCGAAAATCACTTACATTGGTTCATAAAGGCAATATTATGAAATTTACAGAAGGAATATTTAAAATTGGGAATATGAATTATTAGAAATAAATTCGGAGCTAAATTTTTTTAATGAATGATGGAAAATCAACAACTAAAAAATGGTAATACTATAATTATTAAAGAAATACTTACTGATGAATTTTACAAAAAATGTTACTACATCCAATTGAATTAGATGTTATAGCCTGAATAAATTTAAATAGTGAATATATTTTTGATGATATTACAATACAACAAATAGGAGGAATTGGTATGTTACCTGATGCAAATATGGGAGATGATTGTATATTATTTGAACCGACATATTACTGTGCCTAAAGATGGTCAGAAGCTGCATACCTTATAATTAAAAGTAAAAGTATTAATTGTACAATAAATAAAAAACAGTCAATTACGATATCCAACGATTAATTGATAATTCTAAGTTGTTAAAAATGCTTTGAATTTGATAATGCAATTATTAAAAACATGTAATACACTATTAAAAATATTAATTCTAAATATTAAATAAAAACTTAATTACATCACCATCTTTAACAATGTAATCTTTGCCCTCTGATCGTATTTTGCCTGCATCTTTTGCACCTTGTTCTCCTTTATATAATATATAATCTTCGAATGAAATAGTTTTTGCACAAATAAAACCTTTTTTGAAATCATTATGAATTTTTCTAGCTGCTTGTGGTGCAGTTGTACCAATAGGTATTGTCCATGCACGAATTTCTTTTATACTGGCAGTAAAGTAAGTATGTAAATTAAGTAATGAATAGCCAACACGGATTACTTGATTTAAGCAAGGTTCTTTTTCTAATTTAAGAATGTTAGTCTGATTATTAAGATTTTGATGATTTATTTTAGTAATATCAGCTTCAATTAATGCACATAAAGGTATCACTAATATATTTTCTTTTTCAGCAATTTCATATAATTTATCCAAATTATAGTTATTATTTGAATTTTCTTCTTCAACATTCGCAATGTATATAGTTGGTTTTAAAGTTAAAAAATTTAGACAATTAATTAAAGACCTTTCTTCAAAAGTCAAATATAATGTTCTTAACATATTTGAATCCAAAAGATGATCCATGCATTTCTCTAATACCTTTAATTCATTTATAGAATTAATATTTTTTTCGCTTGTTTTTTTTGTTAATCTCTTTATTTTATTTTCACAACTATCTAAGTCAGCTAAAATTAACTCATCATTAACAATATTAATATCTTCTAGTGGATTAACTTTTCCTGAAATATGAATAATACTTTTATCATTGAAACAACGAACTACATGAAAAATCGCTTCAGTTGAGCGAATATTATTTAAGAAAAGATTTCCTAATCCTTCTCCTCTAGATGCACCTTTAACTAATCCTGCAATATCAACTAATTCCATAGTTGTTGGAACCAAGCAACGAGGCTTAATGATTTCTGCTAACTGATATAATCTTAAATCTGGTACAGAAACAACACCAATATTAGGTTTAATTGTGCAGAAAGGGAAATTTGCTGATTTTATATTCTTACCGGTAAGTGCATTAAAAACAGTAGACTTACCTACATTTGGTAAACCTATGATACCACATTTAAATCCCAAATTTTAATATCCTTTTTTGTTTAAATTATTAATTATTTTTAATCAAAATTATTTATTTAAAGAATTTAGACAATTAACAGCTTTAGTATAATTATTTTTTAACCATATTTCCGTACAAAATAAGGCTTCAACAATAGCTTTATTAATAAGTTTTTTTTCATCAACAGATGGTTCGCTAAGTACAAACCTTTCTACTTGATCACTATCTCCAGGGTGACCAATGCCAATTCTTAACCTATAAAAATTTTTATTATTTCCAAATTTATTAATAATATCTTTTAAACCATTATGTCCACCATGACTGCCACCTTGTTTAAATTTTGCTATGCCGGGAGGTAAATTAAGTTCATCATGAACTATTAAAATTTCTTCTGGTTTAATGTTATAAAATTTAGACATAGTATTTACTGCTGTACCACTTAAATTCATAAAAGTATCTGGCATTAATAAATATAAAATATTATGATCAATATCTAATTTTGATGTAAGTCCAAAAAACTTAGAATTATTTTTTAAAAAAAGATTATATTTTTTTATTAATGAACTCAAATACCACGCCCCTACATTATGACGTGTAAAAACATATTTTTTTCCAGGATTTAAAAGACCTACTATTAATTTAAGCCTGTTCATAAATAATACCATATTGAAAATTCAATATCTTTATATATTTTGTTAATAAATAAATTGATTATATAACTAATGATAAAAAATTAAAAATTATAATTATATAAATAATTTAAAATATATTAATGTTCAAACATAGCAGATATAGATTCATTATTACTGATACGTCTGATTGCTTCAGCTAACATCCCTGATAAAGTTAATACTCTAACATTAGGCAAGGATTTTATTTCTTTAGATAGAGGAATAGTATCACATACTATCACCTTATCAATAAGTGAATTTTTTAAATTTTTAGATGCATAACCAGAGAAAACAGGATGTGTAGCATATGCGAAAACACGTTTAGCTCCACGTTCTTTTAATGCTTCTGCTGCTTTACATAAAGTACTGCCTGTATCAATCATATCATCTATTAAAACACAATCTCGATCAGAAACATCTCCAATAACATGCATAACTTGAGAAACGTTATAATTAGGACGACGTTTATCAATAATTGCCATATCTGTATCATTTAATAATTTAGCAATAGCACGGGCTCTAACTACACCACCAATATCGGGAGAAACAACAATAGGATTTATTAAATCTAAACTTAACATATCTTCTAATAAAACTGGGCTAGCAAATACGTTATCAACTGGAATATCAAAAAATCCTTGAATTTGTTCAGCATGTAGATCAACAGTAAGAATACGATCGACTCTAATATTTGAAAGAAAATCTGCTATTAATTTAGCAGTAATAGGCACTCTGGCAGAACGTACACGCCGATCTTGACGAGCATAACCAAAATAAGGAATAACAGCAGTAATACGACCAGCAGAAGCTCTACGCAGTGCATCTGCCATTACAAATAGTTCCATTACATTATCATTAGTTGGAAAACAAGTAGATTGAATAATAAAAACATCACCTCCCCGAACGTTTTCATTTATATGCACACTTACTTCTCCATCACTGAAACGGCTAACAGCAATATCGCCCAAATTAGTATATAGACAATTAGCAATTAATTGTGCTAGTTCTGGAGTAGCATTACCAGTAAATAATTTCATATCTGGCATAAAAATCCTTGTTAATTATTGTAAAAGAATTTATTAATGATATGTATTTAATTAAATAATATTCATATATGTTATAATGACTTATTACTTAATTTTTCATAAAATAACTTGCGTAATGGAGATATATTTATACCTTTAGCTACAAATCCAGTAAAAGATTGAGGAATTAATTTCAACACATCATAAGCTTTACTTTCAATATCGAATACAGAAAATACACAAGATCCAGTACCAGTTAATCTAGTAGGTGCATAATTTAAAAGAAATGAGATGATGTTATCAATTTGAATAAAATTAGTGCGTACTATTTTTTCAAAATCATTAGAAAATGGTAAGTGCAAAAGTGTTTGAAGATTATAATTTTTATTATTTCTTGTTAAATTAAAGCAACTAAATATTTCTGATGTGCTTATATTTATATTAGGATAAACAATAAGATACCATTTTTCTTTTATTTTAATAGGTCTAATTTTTTCACCAATCCCTTCAGCAAATGCTGTAAATCCATAAATAAACACCGGTATATCAGCACCCAATTGCAAACCAAGTGTTGCAAGTTCATAAACTGTAAATTGAGTTTTCCATAAATAATTAAGTGCTACTAAAACTGTAGCAGCATTAGACGAACCGCCTCCTAATCCACTACCTATAGGTAATTTCTTTTGTATACTAATAAATGCACCAGTTTTTAAAGGTAATATTTTTTTTGATTTTAACTTTAATAAAGTTGCAGCTTTTATAATCAAGTTGTTTTCTTTTGGTATATTAATTAAATCTGTCAGTAAATCTATATCACCACTATTATTTATCTCTATTTTGATCATATCACTATAATCAAGAAGTTGAAAAATAGTTTGTATATTATGGTAACCATCCGATCTACGTCCAGTTATATAAAGAAAAAGGTTCAATTTAGCTGGAGCTGGCCATAAAGTCGTCATACTATCATATTCTATTACATTTTTAATAGCTGTTATTTTATTATATTTATAATTTATATTCAACTAAACGAATTCAAATTAAATTCATAATTAATATATACTTTGTTGGATTTAACTAACTGATAATTTTAGATAAAAAATTAAATTAAATTCTTTTATTTAAAGAATAGTTTATTATTAAAAAATCATTATTGTAATAATATAAAAAATCATTATTGTAATAATAAAAATGTATAAATCATAATTAATTAGATATCTCCTTATTAATATAATATAATTATATTGATTTTAAAAAAGTTGATTTTATTATTATATTGTTACCCATTGAAATATATCTAGAAAATTGTGATTAATCTATATATTAAATTACGTTAATTTTGTTATTTTAATGATTAAACTATAGTATACTTGATAATTAAAAAGATTATATATCTTATAAACATCACATAATATTATGTTATCAATTAAACAAGTATTTATAGACTTAATTACAATACATGCAAACAATATAATGATTGCTTTAATCATACATGACTGATGAATAGGATAAATTTTTATTTTAAATCTTTTATATTTTTTTATATCTTATATCTATTTTATTCCTTTTAATTATATATTGAATGTTGATTATATTTATAATTAAGAATCCTTAAATTATTAAAATATCCTAACTTAAAATACTAGATTACTGATGACATTGTTTGTTCTTGGAGTTAATCATAAAACTGCGTCTATTAATTTGCGTGAACGTTTATCATTTGGGCAAGAAATAGTACATAAAGCTCTTAATAATTTGTTATCTAATTCAAGGATACAGAGTGCAGTATTTATTTCAACATGTAATAGGATAGAGATTTATATAAGTATAAATGAACAAGTTACTCTAAAAGAATATTTAATAAATTGGTTATGTAAATATCACCGATTAAACAAAGAAGAGATATCTAACAGTTTATATTATTATAAAAATAGAGAAGCAATAAGTCATCTAATGCGTGTTGCCTGCGGATTAGATTCAATGATATTAGGAGAATCCCAAATATTTGGTCAAGTAAAACAAGCTTTTGCTATTTCACAAAAAAATAATTCAGTAAATAGTGAAATCAATAAAATGTTTCAGAAAACGTTTTCTACGGTAAAACGTATTAGATCTGAAACTAATATTGGGACTAATGCTATTTCGGTAGCATTTGCCGCTTGTGTTTTAGCTTGTCAAATTTTTAAATCTTTATCTAAAACCATAGTATTATTAGTAGGGGCTGGAAAAAATATTAGCTTAGTTGCTCATTATTTACGCAAATATAAAGTAAAGAAGTTAATCATTTCTAATCGTACTCGTTCACGTGCTGAAATATTAGGTTTAGAAGTAAATGCAGAGGTAATAAATCAAATTGACATAGATAAACATTTATACAAGGCTGATATTATAATATCTTCAACTTCTAGTCCATTTCCAATAATTAGTAAAAATATGGTAGAAAAAGCACTGAAAACAAGATTTAATAAGCCATTGTTTTTAGTCGATATAGCAGTGCCTTATGATATTGAATTAGAAGTAAGTAATTTACCTAATACTTACCTTTACCGAGTGGATGATTTAAAAGAAATCATAGATAAACATCTAATATATCGAAAAGTTGAAATTGTAAAAGCTGAAAATATAATCATTCAGGAAAGTAACAATTTTATGTTATGGTTGAAATCACAAAAAACAATGCATACTGTTTATAAATACCGTGCAAAAATTAAAGATATAGGTCTGGAAATGGAGAAAAGAGCATTACATGACTTACAAAAAGGTGTTGATCCTCAGAAAGTTATGCAGGCATTAATATATAGATTAACAAATCGTTTAATGCATGCACCTACGAAATCTCTTCAACAGGCAGCTTTGGATGGTGATAAGGAACGTTTGAAAATTTTATGTGATAGTTTGGGTTTAAATTAATATTATTATTCAACAGTTGTTATGGAAATTTTTAAATAAATGAAAACTTCTATTTTTACTAAACTAAAAGAACTTCAAAACAGATATGAAGAATTAGAAGTTCTTTTAACTAATTCAGATATAATCGTAAATCCAAAACTTTTCAATAACCTTTCACGTGAATATTCTAAACTTACTACTATCACTAACTGTTTTAAGAAATGGCAAAAAGTTCATAAAAATATTGAAAATTTGAAAAGTTTATCTAAAGATCTTGAATTACAAGATATAGTGCAAAGTGAACTACAAGAATCATATAAAAACATCGAAATATTAGAACATGAATTACAAATTTTATTAATACCACAAGATCCTGATGACGAACGTAATTGTTTTATAGAAATACGTGCTGCTACAGGAGGAGATGAAGCAGCAATTTTTGCAGGAGATTTATTTCGTATGTATGTTCGTTATGCTGAAATATGTAATTGGGATGTTACAATTGTTAGTTCTAATGATAGTGAACAAGGTGGATATAAAGAAATAATTATTCGTATTAATAGTAAAAATGCTTATGGTAAGTTGAAATTTGAATCTGGTGGTCATCGTGTTCAACGTGTACCTGATACCGAATCTCAAGGACGTATTCATACATCAACCTGTACTGTAGCTGTAATTCCTGAAATAACTGAGGAATCAGTGTTAAAAATTAATAGTAATGATTTAAAAATTGACACTTTTCGTTCATCAGGAGCTGGGGGGCAACATGTTAATACAACTGATTCAGCTATTAGGATTACTCATTTGCCCACCGGCATTACAGTGGAATGTCAACATGAACGATCCCAACATAAAAATAAAGCCAGAGCATTAACAATACTTGCATCTCGAATTCAAGTGATTAAAAAATCTCAGCGTCATGCTGAAGAGGCTAATATGCGTCGTAATCTTTTAGGGACTGGTGATAGATCAGATCGAATTAGAACTTATAATTTTCCCCAAGGCAGAGTTACTGATCATAGAATAAATCTAACAATTTATCGTTTAGATGAAATACTAAATGGAAAATTAGAATCTTTAATTTATCCTATTATTCAGGAATATAAAGCTGATCAATTAGCATCATTGTCAGAAAAAAATTAATGAATATTCGAGATTGGTTAAAAAAAGCAATTGTAACTTTATATAATAGTAAAAATCCGAAATTTGACGCAGAAATGCTATTAAGCTTTAATATCGGAAAATCTCGTACTTGGTTACGTGCTTTTGATGAACAGATTATTAATGATAAACAATTAGCATCTTTAGAACAATTACTAATTAGGCGTTTAAAAGGAGAGCCATTAGCCTATTTAATAGGGGAGTGTGAATTTTGGTCTCTGCCATTAAATGTTACATATGATACAATCATTCCTCGTTTGGATACGGAAATTATAGTTGAACAATCTTTAATTTATATATCAAATTCATATTTTAAAGTTTTAGATCTTGGTACTGGAACCGGAGCAATTGCATTAGCAATTGCTACTGAACGTCCAAACTGTGAAATTATTGGAGTAGATTTTATTCCTACTGTAGTTGAGAATGCGCGAAAAAACGCTAAAAAACTTAACATTTATAATGTGGATTTTGTTTTAAGTTACTGGTTCGATAATTTATCACCAAATAAATTTGATTTAATCGTGAGTAATCCTCCTTATATTGAACCTAATAGTATATACCTTAAACTAGGTGGTTTAAGTTTTGAACCTATTAGCGCATTAGTATCTAGTGAAAATGGTTTATCTGATTTAAAAATAATCATTAAAAATGCATTAAATTGGTTAAACACTAATGGTTGGCTTTTATTAGAACATGGTTGGAAACAAGGTGAAGCAGTTCGTTTTATGATGTATAACTATGGATATAGAAACATCAATACCATATATGATTATGAAGGAAATCCTCGTGTTACTTTTGGTAATGCACCAAAATAATCTTTTTATTATACTTCATAATAATAATTTAAATTAGATTACAAAAAATATTTAAGTTATTATTTAATATTAAACAAATAACTATACTATAATCAATAGTCATTTTAATAATTTCATTAATTTATCAACAATAATTGAAAACTTTTATATTAGGGATGGTATACTTTGGTTAAAAAATTAGACTTTAGTCAGATGATGTTATGTGAAGCAGTTGTTGATACTATGGTTGATATTCGTTCCGATTTTCCATTGTCTTTTGTAAAAAATCAACTGTCAATATTAGTTAATAAAGCTAAGGATTATGTAGAATTAGAACAAAGTTCTAAATTAAAACTCAAAAAATTATTTGAACTTTTTTATAATGAATGGAGATTTGGAGGAGCTAGTGGCACGTATAATTTATCAGATGTATTATGGTTAGATAAGGTATTACAAACAAGACAAGGTACCGCAATTTCTTTAAGTATAATTTTAATTCATATAGCTAACGAATTACAGTTAACGTTAATGCCTATTATTTTCCCTACCCAATTGATTTTACGTGCTGGTTGGGTTGATAATTACGATTGGCTGATTGATCCATTTAATGGAGATACGCTTAACCTTTCTATATTAGAGGCTTGGTTAAAAGGAAATATTGACTCAAATGCTAAATTGCATGATGATGATCTTGATGAGGCTACAAATATCAGTGTTATTTATAAGCTGTTAACTACACTAAAAATTGCTTTAATGGAAGAAAGAAAAATGGAATTAGCTCTTAATGTTAATAAAATATTACTTCTTATCAATCCTAACGATCCTTACGAAATTAGAGATCGTGGTTTAATTTATGCTCAGTTAGATTGCGAACATATTGCAATTAATGACTTGACTTATTTTGTTGAACATTGTCCGGAAGATTTAGTAAGTGAAATGATTAAATTTCAAATTAATATAATTAAACAAAAAAAGGTAATTATACATTAAATATAATAACTTAATTAACTAGTAAAATAAAAATCAACTTTGTTTATTGTTTATAATTAAATAATTACTAATTAATAGTTATTGTTAATATTTTTATTACCTCAAGTATTAAAAAAAAATATATTTTAAATATTAATTTTATCACATATTCTATGTTTATCTAGCTAATAATTTATTTAAAACAATTTTAATACTATTCATTTTTCAATTTTTGATTGAAGTTATATCTATCAATTTATTCTAGCAAATTAAAATTTATTCATTTTACTAATTGTAATTAACAAGAGAAATAACTATGTCATTAAAAATTTTGCGTCAAGATTTCGATAATTGGATGATACCAGTTTATAATCCTGCTAAGTTTATACCTGTTTATGCTAAAGGCTCAACTGTATGGGATCAAAACGGCAAAGATTACATAGATTTTACTAGTGGAGTTGCTGTAAATGTGTTAGGACATGCACATCCATTATTACAACAAACTTTACGGAAACAAGCAGCTAATCTATGGCACGTTGGTAATGGTTATACTAATGAACCGATTTTACGTCTAGCAAAAAAATTAATTGATTCTACTTTTGCAGACAAAGTATTTTTCTGTAATTCTGGTGCAGAAGCAAATGAAGCAGCAATGAAGTTAGCACGTAAGGTAGCTAGAGATCGATTTGGTAAAAATAAGAATAATATATTAGCCTTTGATAATTCTTTTCATGGTCGTACTTTTTTTACAGTCGCAGCTGGAGGAAAATATGAATATGCAAAACATTTTGAACCACTTCCTAAAGAAATTCAACATGCGTCATTTAACGATATTGCATCTGTTATTTCATTGATTAATAAATATACTTGTGCAGTTATTATTGAGCCAATTCAAGGAGAAGGGGGTGTTATCCCAGCTAAAATAGCTTTTCTGAAAAAAATAAGAGAATTATGTAATAAGTATAATGCATTATTAATTTTTGATGAAATCCAAACTGGAATAGGTCGTACCGGACAACTTTATGCCTATATGTATTATGGAGTAATACCAGATATTTTAACAAGTGCTAAAGGACTTGGTGGTGGATTTCCTATTGGTGCTGTTTTGACTACAAACGAACTTGCATTAACGATGACTGTTGGTACTCATGGTTCTACTTATGGTGGTAATCCATTAGCAGGTGCATTAGCGACAAAAGTACTAGAATTAATTAAAAAAGATAAAATTATAGAAGGAGTTGCTCAACGTCATGCATGGATTGTTAACTATTTAAACAAAATAAACAGAGAGTTAAATATATTTAAAAAAATAAGAGGTTTAGGATTACTTATTGGTGCAGTTTTAAATAAAAATTTTGAAAATCAAGCTAATCAAATAAATATTTCAGCTGCAAATTACGGAGTAATGACCTTAGTAGCTAGTTCCAATGTTATACGCTTTACTCCAGCATTAAATATTAGTAAAAAAGAAATAAACATTGGTATGAAAAGATTTGCTAACGCATGTAAGTTTGTTATAAAAAATAAATGATTATTGCTGTTATAATAATGTCATAGAAATATAAAATGAATTAATTTTAATAATTAAAACAATTGTTTTAAATTTAGATAATTATTTCCAAAAATTATCAAAAATAGTTATTGGCAAATGTCTTTTATGATGTGTTTTTAAATAAAGTTGTTCTATAATTTTTATATTCTTTATGCTTAATGATTTACCTTCTAAATAGTCGTCTATGATATCATAAGTAATTCCTAAAACGGATTCATCTTCTCTAGCTGGTTGACTATCTTCTAAATCAGCTGTTGGTTTTTTAAGGTATAAATGTTGTGGACAGTCAATTGCTTGTAACATTTTTTTGATTTGACGTTTATTTAATCTGAATAACGGATTAATATCAGTTCCCCCATCACCATATTTTGTAAAAAAACCAGTAATTGATTCTGCTGCATGGTCAGTACCAACTACTATACCTTGATTCATACTAGCTATACTATACTGCACTTTCATCCTTTCTCTAGCTTTTTCGTTACCTCTTACAAAATCAGATATAATTATTCCGGCATCTTTTAAAGCGTTTTCACTAGCTAAAACTGCATTCTTAATATTTACAATTATATGACGATCTGGTTTTATAAAAGATAAAGAATCCTTACAATCTTGTTCATCAAGTTGAATTCCATAAGGTAATCTTATAGCGATAAAAATATAATCATTTCTGCCTGTATCTTTTCTTAATTCAGAAATAGCCAACTGGGATAACTTTCCTGCAAGAGTTGAATCTTGACCACCACTAATACCAAGTATTAATTTTTTTATATTTTTATGTTTAATTAAATATTGTTTTAAAAAATTAATACTATTACGAATCTCCTGTTTTGTATTAATTATTGGTTTAACTCCAAGTTTTTTTATAATTTCTTGTTGTAATGACATTATATTTTATTCCTTAATAAATAAAAACACATCTTTTTTTAACTTATTATGTGATAACTAGTTAAAATTATATAATTTTAATATATAATAGAGCAATATATTTCACTAACAAAGGAAAATACATTGGAAATAATATGACACAACCAAATAAGCTAAAACAAACTCTTTTTTCAATTTTTTTATTTTTATTATTATTTATAATTGGAAAACGAAAACGTTTTCGATAAGGCCAAAATAAGGGTACTCCAGCAGGAGTAAGTATATCAGCAATAATATGGCTAAAATAACCAAGTATAATACCTTGAAATATATCATCTGGTATTACTAAGTTTTTAAAAAAAGTAAATTTAGAAAGCCATAAAATGATTAATGCTAATAAGCTATGTGTAAATCCTCTATGCCCAAAAGTTAATGATATAGGTTGAGCAATCCAACGTAATTTCTGTCCGATTAGTGAATTTGGATGATCAATATCAGGAATAAGGCAAGAAATTAACACAGCTGGAATAAGGTGCCACCAATCTGCTTGTATCATTACTGAATTAAGTTCAAAACGCTTAGCAAAAATAGCGGTAGTTACAGCAAAAATAATGTGGCCGTTTTTTGTCATAATTAATCTTTTGAAGATTTAAACGAACTATTCAGTATACAACAATTTAAATTTAATAAATAAATTTATTGAAATAAATATTTCAATTTAAAAATTATAAAAATATGGACAGTGTTTGATTATTAACTAATATTTAAATTATTTATTAATTTTATTTTTAATATTAGATATCATGTTTAACCATTTAAATGTGCAAATGTTAGTTGTGCAAGACTTTTAAGTTTTACATCTGCCACAGACCATACTAAGTCGTTATGATATTCAATTGCAGGGATTACAATTGAACGCATACGAGCTGCTTTAACAGCAATCATTCCGTTAAAAGAATCTTCTATAGCAACACACTTTTGTGGATTAATATCAAATTGAGTTGCTGCATCTAAGTAAATTTGAGGATGAGGTTTACTATAAGGTAAATTCTCAGAAGATATAATTAGATCAAAATAATGAGTTAAATTAAATATGTCTAATACTCTTTCCAACATACGTAGTGGCGAAGCAGAGGCAAGTCCAATCTTAAAATTATATTTTTTACATAATTTTAATGCAAATTTAACTCCAGGCAATAGAGGTTTTTTTTCTTCAATTAAAATCATTACATTTGTTGTAATCATATCTATTATTTCCTTTTTACTTGGTTTGTTTAGGGGTAAAAGTTCATACCACGTGCATATTACTTGATCTATTCTCAAACCAATTGTATTAGGTAATTTAGTATAGCAAGATATGTCAATATTTAATTTAGAAAGAACTTCATTTTTGGCTTGAAACCATAGCGGTTCGGAATCTATGATAATTCCATCCATGTCAAAAAAAGTTGCTAAAATACGTCTTTCAGGATACATAAATTTTTCGTCTTAATTATAGATTGCGTCAATAATATTTCACTTTATTATATAATATATATAATATATAAAATAAAGCAGTTAAAATTATAAATATATAAGGTCTTTTGATTAAGTAATTGTCATTATCTCTAATTTTTTAGAACAATTTAATAAAATAGTCAATTTATTTTAAAAATATTATTTCTGTCTTATTTTTATTTAATTTATATTAAAGATAATTTATATTAAAGACTTTACGATTAGATATCGTAATTTAATAATAACTAAAGTTATAAAATATAAAAATCTTGCTAAATAACTTATAAGTTAACTTAAGTACAGTTTAATCTATACTTTAACGTTTTTAATAATCAATTTTAAATTATTTTTCTATTTGTATTTTTTTGTGTTAAATTATGTTAATTTATATTAAGATAGTGTTCAAGCAATATTAAAATTTAATTATGTTATATTTTAATTTTAGTGCTTTTTAATATCTTATGTTGGATTTATTAATTATTAAAAAAGTTCATTTAAAAAATAAATAATATTAATATACAAAATATTATCATTGTTTTTATATTAAAATCATACTGATTTTTGAATTTCTATATGATTATAAAGTTATTAAAAATTATTAAATCAATATATTAGGAAACTTTAATAAGTTAAATTATCTAGTTATTGTGTTTTTACTATACTTAAATAGATTTTTATAATATTCTAAATGATGATAAGTTATTATTTAATACAATCTAATTTTAAATTTTTATAGATTACATAATTGTAATATCAAGGATATGAAATGCCTTTAATTACTTTTTCTGATACGAGTAATCGTTATTACGATTACGATATCAATGTTATGGATGTTGCTTTAAGTATTAGTAATGATTTAGCAAAATCTTGTATAGCTGGTAGAGTAAACGGTAAATTAGTTGATTCATTTTATATTATAGATTGTGATTCATCACTTGATATTATTACTTTAAAAGATAATGTAAGTTTAGAAATTATCCGTAAGTCATGTATACAATTATTAGGTTATGCGATAAAAATGATATGGCCTAAATCTAAGATGGCTATTAATCAGATTATTAACGAAGATTTTTATTATGACATTGATGTTGATTGTTCTTTGAATGATAAGGATTTAGAAATTTTAGAAAAATGTATGAATGAATTGATTAATTCTGATTACAAAATATTGAACAAAAAAGTTTCCTATCAGGAGGCTCTTGATTTTTTTTTAAAAAAAGGTGAAACATATAAAACTATTCTTCTTAATGAACGTATGCATAAAGAAAAGCATATCAATTTATATATTCATGAAAACTATATTGATATGTGCGATGGTCCTCAAGTACCCAACATAGGTTTTTGTCGTTATTTTAAATTACAAAAAATTTCCGGAGCCTATTGGAAGGGAAATAAAAACAATAAAATGTTACAAAGAATTTATGGTACTGCTTGGTCAAATGAAAAACAATTAACTGATTATATACAACAATTGGAAGAATTAAATAAACGTGATCATCGTAAAATTGGTAAACAAATGGATTTGTATCATATTCAAGAAGAAGCTCCTGGTATGATCTTTTGGCACCATAATGGATGGATAATTTTTAATGAATTACAAATGTTTATTTCTAGTAAATTAAGTGAATATAAATACCAACAGGTTAAAAGTCCATTAATAATGGAACGTAAAATATGGAAAAAAACTGGACATTGGGAAAATTATAAAGAACTAATGTTTTCAATTAATTCGGAAAATCATGAATATTGTATCAAGCCTATGAATTGTCCTGGGCATTTACAAATCTTTAATCAAGGAATAAAATCTTACCGTGATTTGCCGATACGTATGGCGGAATTTGGCAATTGTCACCGTAATGAGCCATCTGGTGCTCTACATGGTTTAATGCGTGTTTGTAGCTTTACGCAAGATGATGCTCATATTTTTTGTACAGAAGAACAAATAAAACAAGAGATTAATGAATGTATACGTATGGTTTTCGATATTTATCATACATTCGGTTTTAAAAAGATAATTGTACATCTTTCTACTCGTCCAATAAAAAGCATTGGTACAGATCAAATATGGTGTTGTGCTGAACAAAATTTAGAATCTGTTTTAAAAGAAAATAATATTGATTTTCAATTTAAACCTGGTGAAGGTGCTTTTTATGGACCAAAAATAGAATTTACTTTATTCGATTCTCTTAATAGAGCTTGGCAATGTGGTACAATTCAATTAGATTTTTCTCTGCCCAAACGTCTTAATTCAGTATATGTAGATAAACATAATAATCATCGTTTTCCTGTACTCATTCATCGTGCTATTTTAGGATCAATAGAACGTTTTATAGGTATATTAATTGAAGAATATTCAGGTTCACTTCCTACATGGTTGACACCTATACAAATAGTAGTAACTAATATTAATAATAAACATATAGAACATGCTAGAAATCTAACATGTAAGTTATATAATGAAGGATTTCGTGTTATATCAGATTTAAGAAATAAAAAGTTAGGATTTAAAATTCGTGAACATACATTAAATCATGTTCCTTATATATTAATATGTGGGGATACAGAAATAAAAAACGAAAAAATATCAGTTCGTACTAGATATGGTAAAGATATTGGATTAATGGACACTAATTTATTTATTAGAAAATTAAAACAAGAAATTTCTACTAGAAGTGTTCAACAATTGGAGGAATAAAGTATTAAAGGCACAAAAAGAACACAGATGGCTCGTTCAGATCGCATTAACTATGAAATTAATGCTACTGAAGTGCGTTTAACAGGATTTGATGGTGAACAAATTGGTGTTGTAAGTTTGAAGGAAGCTTTGCAAAAAGCTGAAGATCTAGGAGTTGATTTAGTTGAAATCAGTCCTAATGCTGAACCACCAGTTTGCCGTATCATGAATTACGGAAAGTTTATTTATGAAAAAAGTAAATCTTCTAAGGAACAGAAAAAAAAGCAAAAAATTATTCAAATTAAAGAAATCAAGTTTCGTCCTGGAACAGATCAAGGTGATTATCAGATTAAATTACGTAATTTGATTAAATTTTTAGAAGAAGGAAACAAAACAAAAGTTACTCTTCGTTTTCGTGGTCGCGAAATGGCACATCAACAGATTGGCATAGAAATTTTAAATCGTATTAGAAAAAATCTTTGTGAGGATTTAGATTTAGCTATAATCGAATCTTTTCCTGCAAAAATTGAAGGCCGTCAAATTATTATGATACTTGCTCCTAAAAAGAAATAAAAGATTAAATACATTTATGTATAGTCATTTTATTTATTATTTATGTTATTCATATTAAAATAAAATGGACATTTTACAATGTTAAAAATTAAAACAATACGTAGTGTAGCTAAAAGGTTTAAAAAAACGGCATGTGGTAGTTTTAAGCATAAACATGCTAACATGCGTCATATACTAACTAAGAAATCCACTAAGCGTAAACGTCATCTTCGTCTTAAGGGTATAATTTCTAAAGGAGATTTAAACTCAATTACTACATGTTTACCATACTTATAGAAAAAAGATATAAACAGGAGATCCTAGATGGCTCGAGTAAAACACAGTACAACTGGTCATTCGCGTCATAAAAAAATTTTAAAAAGAGCTAAAGGATACTATGGTGCAAGATCACGTACATATCGTTCAGCATTTCAAGCTGTTATTAAAGCTGGACAATATGCATATCGTGATCGTAAACAACGTAAACGCCAATTTCGTCAACTATGGATTGCACGTATTAATGCTGCAGCACGTCAAAATGGTATTTCTTATAGCAAGTTGATTAATTCTTTTAAAAAAGCAGCTATTAAAATTGATCGGAAGGTTTTAGCTGATATTGCTGTTATAGATAAAGATATTTTTTCTAAATTAATAGAAAAAGCTAATAAGGCGATTATTGAATAAATTTTTAACTTTAGAATTTATTTTTATATTATTTTTTATGGCTATTAATTAGGGTAATATTATCTAAATAGATAATTTGGTTCTACAATTTAAATAGCTAATCTTAATTTTATTATTTTTTATTTTTCTTGTTTTTTAATTTAATTCTAGAATAGATAGGAAAATAAAAATTACACAAAACCTCCACTATTTATTTATGGAGGAGGTTTTTTGTTTTTAATATTAATTTAAATTTGTATTTAATATTTTAATCAATCATTTAATATTCAAGAGAATAAGATGTCTAAACTATCATTTTTGATAGAAGAAGCTATTATAATTATAGATAAATGTGAAGATATTTCTTTACTTGAGTTGTTAAGAATAAGATATCTTGGAAAACAAGGATACATAACAAAAAGAATAAATTTACTAAAAAATCTATCAGAAAAAGAACGGATAAATCAAGCTGCAATACTTAACAAAGCTAAACAAGAATTAACAGATTATATAAATAATCACAAAAATAAATTAGAATCTATTGAGTTAAACACATCTTTATTAGAAGAACAAATAGATGTTTCTCTTCCTGGTCGTCGAATAAATAATGGTGGTTTACATCCTATAACTCTTACAATAGATAGAATTGAAGCTTATTTTAGTAAATTAGGTTTTAACATAATTGATGGTTTTGAAATTGAAGATCAATATTATAATTTTGATGCACTTAATATTCCAGAACACCATCCAGCACGCACTAATCATGATACTTTTTGGTTAAATAAATCTACTTTATTACGTACTCAAACTTCAGTAGTGCAGATCAGGATAATGAAACGACAGGGACCACCAATTCGTATAATTTCCTCAGGACGTGTATATCGTAACGATTATGACCAATCTCATACCCCAATGTTTCATCAAGTAGAAGGTTTGGTTATTGATAATAATATAAATTTTACCAATTTAAAAAATACTATTTATGATTTTTTATATAATTTTTTTCGAAAAGATGTAAAAATTCGTTTTCGTCCTTCTTATTTTCCTTTTACGGAACCATCAGCAGAATTTGATGTAATAGATAAAGGAAATAAATGGTTAGAAGTATTAGGTTGCGGAATTGTACATCCAAATATATTAATTAATATGAATATTAATCCCAAAATATATTCTGGGTTTGCTTTTGGTATAGGAATAGAGCGCCTAACCATGTTAAGTTATGGAATCAAAGATATCCGTTCATTTTTCGAAAATAATTTACGTTTTCTTAAACAATTTAAATAAATCTCAGGATTTTGAATGAAATTTAGTGAATTATGGCTACGCGAATGGATTAATCCAAATCTTAATAGTGCTCAATTATGTGATCAAATGACCATGATAGGTTTGGAAGTTGAAAATATATCTTCAGTTGCTGATTTATTCTGCGGTGTATTAACCGGTAAGATCATTGAATGTAAAGAAAAAAATGAATTTAATTCAATAAAATTTACTAAGGTAGATGTAGGTGATGGTAATATATTAAATATCGTATGTAGTTCATCTAACTGTCGTTTAGGTTTGAAGGTTGCTGTAGCTACTGTAGGCACAAAATTACCAAAAAATATACTAGTTAAAAAAACAGAATTTTTTGGAACAATATCAGAAGGTATCATTTGTTCTCTTAATGAATTAGGAATTTCAGATAGCACATCAGAATCATTAACAAAATATAAAAATAATAGCATCATTGAATTACCAATTAATACTCCTATTGGCAAAGATGTTTATAGTTATTTTAAATTTAATGATAATATTATTGATATTAATATCACGCCAAATCGTGCTGATTGTCTTAGTATCATCGGTATAGCTCGTGATATTGCAGCGTTGAATTGTTTATCATTAAAAAAATTAATAATTAATCCAATCACAGCAAAGACAGATAGTATTATACCAATTCATATAGAAGAGTCAAATTCATGTCCTCGATATCTAGCACGAGTAATAAAAGATATTAATATTAATATCACTACACCATTTTGGATGAAAGAAAAATTAAGACGATGTGGAATTATTTCTATAGATATACTAACAGATATTAATAATTATATTATGATAGAAATTGGTCAACCTATACAATCTTATGATTTAGATAATATTGATGGGCATATAAATGTTAGGATGGCAAAAAAAAGTGAAAGATTGACCTTATGTAATGGTAAAAATATTGAGTTAAATGATAAAACATTAGTAATTGCTGATCAAAATAAAATTTTATCAATAGCAGGTATTTGTAAAGGCTTTCATTCTAATATAAATAATAATACTAAAAATGTTTTATTAGAATGTGCTTATTTTAATCCATTATCTATCATTAATAACGCATGTTATTATAATTTACATAATGATATATCACATAGATATGAACGTGGTATTGACCATAAATTGCAATATAAATCACTTGAACTAGCAACTAAATTATTATTAGAAATTTGTAAAGGTAAACCAGGTCCTATAATAGATAAAACATATGTTAAATCGTTACCGTCAGAATTGATAATTAATTTACATCGAGAAACATTAGATCGCATAATTGGTTTTAAGATTCCTGATTACCAAGTTAATAATATATTAAAAAGACTTGGTTTTAAGGTAAACAAAATAAAACATAATTGGAAAATAAAAATACCTAGTTGGAGAGTCGATATATTTATTGAAGAAGACGTGATTGAAGAAATAATTCGTATTTTTGGTTATAATAATATCCAGAATATACCTATGCAGACTAATTTAAAAATTATAGATCACGATCACTATGAAACTATTTTCCCTTTAAAAAGGGCAAAACATTTATTAGTTGATAAAGGATATCAAGAAGTTATCACTTATAGTTTTGTTGATCCTAAGCTTCAAACCCTATTTTTTCCAAATCAAAAAGCTATTAAGATTGTCAACCCTATATCTCAAGAGATGTCCGTTATGCGTTTATCATTATGGACTAATTTAATAAAAACATTAAATTATAATAATAATCATCAACAAAACCGAATACGTTTATTTGAAAGTGGATATTGTTTTTTTCCAGATAAAAAATTTGAATTAGGGGTTCGACAAGAATTTATGCTATCAGGTTTAATAAGTGGAAATAAATTTGAGGACCATTGGGATTGCAAATCTCAACCAGTTGATTTTTATGACTTAAAAGGTGATTTAGAATCTTTATTTGAATTATTTAAAGAAATAGATGACATAGTTTTTAGATCTGCATTAAATCCAGCACTTCATCCTGGAAAAAGTGCTGAGATTTATCTAAATAATAAAAAAATTGGTCTTATAGGTATAATTCATCCAAACTTAAAAAATAAGTTAAAAATAAAAAATGAAACCATAGTATTTGAATTATTTTGGAATGACATTACAGATTGCAAATCTATTATGAGAATAAAAGAAATTTCATATCTTCCAACAAATAGAAGAGATATTTCTTTCATAGTAAATGAAAAAATTCCCATAGCAAACATAATTGCTTTATGTAAAAAAATTGGCATAAATCAGTTGGTTGGGATAAACTTATTAGATGTGTATCGTGGAAAAGGTATTTCTAAAGGTTATAAAAGTCTAACAATTAGTTTGATTTTACAAGATACTAAACGAACACTTAAGGAAGAAGAGATTTCTATGATATTAAATAAGTATATTATTGCATTAAAAGAGCGATTCCAGGTAACCTTGAGGAATTAAACCTATGGCGCTTACAAAAGCTGAAATGTCAGATTATCTATTTGAAAAAATTGGTTTAAGTAAACGTGATTCAAAAGAACTAATAGAAATATTTTTTGAGGAAATTCGTTGTACTTTAGAAAATGGAGAACAAGTAAAACTTTCTGGATTCGGTAATTTTGATTTACGTGATAAAAATCAACGTCCAGGTAGGAATCCTAAAACCGGAGAAAATGTTTCAATTACTGCTCGCCGTGTAGTCACGTTTCGTCCAGGACAAAAATTAAAAAATAGAGTTGAAAACGCAATTTTTAAAGAAAATAATTAATTTTTTATTTACAGAAAAGCCAAATATACTATTGGCTTTTCTGTTCAAATTATAATATTAAAAATACATCATAATTAGATAGATTATTAATTTTTATTTCAAGATTACTATAAGTTCATAAATGTAATATAGATATAACGTGTGAAATATAATGGTTAAGTTTTTACGTTTATTTCCTAAATATGATTAAATTTATATAATAAATAATATAAACAACTAAATTTAGATCTTACTAAAGATATTTATTATAATGTAATAGGATAAAATATTTTTTAATTAAAATAATTTTTATATGCAAAAATTATTTAGATAAAATTAAGATATAAACACCTAATTTTATAATTAAAAATATTTATAATTTGTATCTTAAATTACATTTTTTTTATTTTTTATATCATTTTATTAAGTTAAAAAGGGATAAGCTAAATGTATAGCAAAACCGAAAAACCATTAATACTTTGGTATCACCAAATAAATATTAATGATATTCATTTAGTTGGAGGCAAAAATGCATCTATAGGTGAAATGATTAATAAATTATCCTCTCTTGGCATTAATGTACCAAACGGATACGCAACTACATCTTATGCATTTAATCAATTTCTTAATCAAGATGGCATGAAGAATGATATTTATCATCTTTTAGAAAAAACAAACCTTAATGAAATTGATAAATTGAATAAAATCAGCAAACATATTAGTCAATTGATTTTAAATAAACCACTTCCAGAGCAATTAGAACAAGAAATCTGTAAAGCTTATGAACAAATGTTAATTAGTGATATTAATGCATCTTTTGCTATAAGATCTTCAGCAACCGCTGAAGACTTACCAGATGCATCTTTTGCTGGTCAACAAGAAACATATTTAAATGTTAGGGGTATTGATTCAGTATTAATTTCAGTTAAGAAGGTATATTCTTCATTATTTAGCCCTAGAGCAATTTCGTATCGTATTCATAAAGGATATAACCATCGAAATGTTGCTCTATCGGTGGGTATTCAATATATGGTTCGATCTGATTTATCTTGTTCTGGTGTAATGTTTACTATTGATACTGAATCTGGTTTTGATAAAGTTGTATTTATCACAGCTTCATTAGGTCTTGGAGAAATGATAGTGCAAGGTGCTGTGAATCCAGATGAATTTTATATTTATAAACCTGCATTATTAGCTGATAGACCATCAATAATTCGCAGAATTATAGGATCTAAAAAGGTTAGAATGATTTATTCTAATTGTTCTAAAAATAATAAACAAGTACATATTGAAGCAGTACCTAAAATAGAAAGAGATAAATTTTGTTTAAACGATAATGATCTTCAAATATTAGCTAAACAAGCAATAATAATTGAAAAACATTATAAAAATGCTATGGATATAGAATGGGCAAAAGATGGGAATACAAATAAATTATTTATTTTACAAGCACGTCCAGAAACTGTTTGTTCTAATTTTAATAAAATAGAACGTTATGTTTTACAAGAAAAAAGCGAAATATTAGCTCAAGGTCGTGCTATAGGTCATAGAATAGGTTCCGGAAAAGTAAAGGTTGTTTCCAATATTAATAAAATAAATTCTATCGAAGAAGGAGATGTTTTAGTAACTGATATGACGGGTCCAGATTGGGAGCCAATTATGAAAAAAGTTTCTGCAATTATTACCAATCGAGGAGGTCGCACCTGTCATTCTGCGATTATTGCAAGAGAATTAGGTATTCCTGCGGTAGTTGGATGTGGAGATGCTACTGATCGACTTAATAATATTTCTGCAGTAACTGTATCCTGTTCTGAGGGTGATACTGGATATGTATATAATAATCTGCTTAAATTTACCGTAAATAGTTCAAAAATTGATACAATGCCTAAATTACCATTAAAAATAATGATGAATATTGGTAATCCGAATAATGCATTTAATTTTTCATATTTACCAAATGATGGAGTTGGTCTTGCTCGTTTAGAATTTATCATAAATAGTATGATAGGTATCCATCCAAAAGCAGTGTTAAATTTTAGCAATCAAACAAAGCAAATAAAAAATAAAATCTATCAAGTTATAAAGGGGTTTAAAAATCCAATAGATTTTTATCTATCAAAATTGACAGAAGGTATTGCAACTTTAGGTGCGGCTTTTTTCCCTAAAAAAGTAATTGTTCGTTTTTCTGATTTTAAAACAAATGAATATGCTAATTTAATAGGAGGTATCCAATACGAAGTAAAAGAAGAAAATCCTATGTTAGGTTTTCGTGGAGCAGGACGTTATATAAATGATGGTTTTCGTGATTGTTTTGCTCTTGAGTGCGAGGCAATTAAACGAGTACGTAATGAGATAGGGTTAACTAACATAGAAATAATGATTCCATTCGTTAGAACTATTAAACAAGCAAAATCTGTTATCAAAGAATTGAGTAACCATGGATTAAATCGTGGTGAAAACGATTTGAAAATAATTATGATGTGCGAGATACCAGCTAATGCTTTACTAGCAGATCAATTTTTACAGTATTTTGACGGATTTTCAATTGGTTCTAATGATATGACACAGTTAACATTAGGTATAGATCGTGATTCCAGTATTTTATCTTCTTCATTTAATGAATTTGATGAATCAATAAAAATTTTACTTTCTATGACAATTAAAGCAGCAAAAAAACAAAATAAATATATAGGTATTTGTGGACAAGGGCCCTCTGACAATCCTGATTTTGCATTTTGGTTAATGCAACAAGGAATAGATAGCTTATCTTTAAATCCAGGTAACATTATAGAGTCATGGCTACAAATTGCTAAATTAAGTAATTTAATTTAATTAATAATAGAAATCATCTATAATTTACTAATGTAATGTTCATTTAAGATATTATTCTTATGTTTAAAATAAATAAAATTTAATAAAAACAAATTACTTGTTTTTAAGATTAAAATCATTCGGTCATTTTCTAAATATAAACATTGTATATCTAGTAATCTTTAATATATTCTAATATTAAAATTAAATCTATAGATTACATATATAACTAACTTTATAGAAAACAATTATTTCAGTTTAAAACAAAAGTTAATAGTTCTGATATTTATGTGATATGTTTTAAGAAATTAATATTATTTGAATTTTTATATAATAAACAAAATCATATTAACAATAAAAAAGTATCAATATAGTATATTTTGACCAAAAGATAATATTTTTTGAAAACAGTATTTAGGTTTATTTTTATAAGTTATGTATTTTTTATATTAAAATATCTTTTATTTAAATGTATTTTTATTCTTAATATACTCAATAAAATTTTAATTATTTATAGTCTGTAACTATGAATATTAAAACTAAAATTAGGTTTATATTAATAACACTACACATATGTGATAGGAGAAATGTTATGGAATCCGTTAATGTAAATGATATTTCACATCACGATCTTGTATGGAAGGGATTTACATTAACTAAATCTGCAGAAAAACAATTATCTAATTTAATTAGCAAAGATCCTGAGATAAAAGGATTATGGTTAGGTATAAAAAAATCTGGTTGTGCAGGTTTTAAATATATTATGAATTTAACAAAAGATCCATTGAATGAAGATCTTGAATTTTCATTCAAATCTATTACTTTATTTGTATCAATGCAAGCCATGCCCTTTATTGATGGTACTGAAATAGATTATGTTTACGATGGGTTAAATCATAATTTTAAATTTAATAATCCTAAAGCACAACACTCTTGTGGATGTGGGGAAAGTTTTAGTATAGAGTAAATAGAATATGTCACAAAATACAAAATTATCTGAAAAAAATCAATTTTGGCAAGGTAACTTAAATTATAAAGAAGGATTTTTTACTAAATTAAAAACTGAAAAAATTACCAAAGGTATTAATAAAGATATTATATGTAAAATTTCAGAAAAAAGAAATGAACCAAAATGGATGTTAGAATTTCGTCTTGAATCATTTAATGTTTGGTTAAAAATGGAAGAACCACACTGGATTAAAGGACATTATAATAAACTCAATTATCAAGATTATATTTATTACTCAATACCTTTATGTAGTGATTGCAATAGTAATTCTAATTCATCTAGTTTTAATAATAAATTTGAATATTCAAATAAAAAACATGATATTAACTACTTAACTAAAGAAGTTGAAAATACTTTTAATAAATTAGGAGTTCCAGTTCGTGAAGCAAATGAAGTTGCTATTGATGCAATTTTTGATTCAGTTTCAGTAGCAACTACATACCAAGCTAAATTAGCTAAGCATGGAATTATTTTTTGTTCATTTAATAAAGCAATTCAAGAATATCCAGAACTAGTGAGGAAGTACTTAGGCTCTGTAGTACCAATAAATGACAATTTTTTTGCATCTTTAAATTCTGCTGTAGCATCTGATGGTACTTTTGTTTATATCCCAAAAGGAGTTCGCTGTCCTTTGGAGTTATCAACTTATTTTCGCATTAATGCTGCAAATACTGGGCAGTTTGAAAGAACTATTTTAATAGCAGAAGAAAATAGCTATGTAAGTTATATAGAAGGTTGTTCTGCTCCTATACATAAAACCAATCAATTACATGCAGCAGTAGTAGAAGTAGTAGTTCATAAAAATGCAGAAGTGAAATATTCTACAGTGCAAAATTGGTTTCCAGGACGAAATGGAAAAGGTGGAATCCTAAATTTTGTTACTAAGCGTGCATTATGTAAAGGAAATAACAGTAAAATGTCTTGGACACAATCCGAAACAGGTTCTGCTATTACTTGGAAATATCCAAGTTGTATTTTGCAAGGAGATAATTCAATAGGAAAATTTTATTCAGTAGCATTAACTACTGGATATCAACAAGCTGATAGTGGTACAAAAATGATCCATATTGGAAAAAACACTAAGTCTACTATTATATCAAAAGGAATATCTGCTGGTAAGAGTAAAAATACCTATCGTGGATTAGTAAAAATATTACCACAGGCAAAAAATGCACGTAATTTTACACAATGTGATTCCATGTTAATTGGTCGTAATTGTAGTTCACATACTTTCCCATATATAGAAAATTGTAACAATACAGCACAATTGGAGCATGAAGCTACAACATCTCGTATAGGTGAAGAACAAATGTTTTATTTCTTGCAGCGTGGAATAAGTGAAGAAGATGCTATTTCCATGATAGTTAATGGATTTTGTAAAGATGTCTTTTCTAAATTACCCTTGGAATTTGCTATAGAAGCACAAAAATTATTATCTGTCAACCTTGAACATAGTGTTGGTTAATGTCATATATATATTTCCATTAAACGATGGAAAGGAATAAGATATACTATGTTAAATATAAAAAAACTTAATGTTAGTATTGAAAATAAAACAATTTTAAATGATCTTGATTTAAAAATAAAACCTGGTGAAATCCATGCTATTATGGGCCCTAATGGTTCAGGAAAAAGTACTCTTTCATCAACTGTAACTGGATGTGGAGAATATGAAATAGTCAGTGGATCAATAACTTTTAATAATAAAAATCTATTAAAATTAGAACCTGAACAGCGTGCAGGAGAAGGAATTTTCTTAGCTTTTCAGTATCCAGTTGAAATTCCTGGTGTTAGTAATCATTTTTTTTTGCAAACTGCAATTAACGCAGTTCGTAAATACCGTAATCAAAAAGAACTAGACCGTTTTGAATTACAAGATCTGATTCAAGAAAAAATTGATTTTTTAGATATGCCAGCAGACCTGCTTAAACGTTATGTAAACGTAGGTTTTTCTGGAGGAGAAAAGAAACGTAATGATATTTTACAAATGTCATTATTAGAGCCAAAATTATGTATTTTAGACGAAACTGATTCTGGTCTAGATATAGATGCATTAAAAATTATAGCAAAAGGTGTCAA
The DNA here is from genome assembly GCF_002933345.1 of Candidatus Pantoea edessiphila. GTDB lineage: Bacteria > Pseudomonadota > Gammaproteobacteria > Enterobacterales > Enterobacteriaceae > Pantoea_C. The sequence continues at coordinate 153,350 of NZ_PDKR01000001.1, forward strand.
TAATTTAAGAAACGAAGATCGTTCTTTTATTATTATTACACATTACCAACGTATTCTGAATTATATAGAACCAGATTTAGTACATGTATTATATAACGGAAGTATAGTAAAATCTGGTGATTTTTCTTTGGTTAGACAGTTAGAGGAACATGGTTATGGCTGGCTTTCCGATAAAAAATGATATTGCTTTACAAAAATTCAATAATTTATTTATATCAAATATTACAAATCGTTCGACTCAAGCTAAAAAACATTGGAACAAATTAATAAAAATGGGTTTTCCAAATAGTAAAGATGAAAATTGGAAGTATACACCTTTAGATACTTTTATATCACAAGAATTTGTTTTACCGGGAAAAATTCAATTAAATATTAATGATGTAAACAAATTATCACTTCCTTTAGATGCTTTCCGCTTGATTTTTATTAATGGTCAATTTAAACCACTACTAAGTTCTTATGACAGTAAAATATTTGAGATTAAAAACTATATAACAAATAAAAATATAAAATTACCACAACCTATTCAGCCTGAAGTATTTTTACATTTAACTGAAGGTTTGACTGAAGAAATTACTGTTATTCGTTTACTGAGTAATCAAGAAGCATTATTTCCTATATATTTATTACACATAACTGATGGTTATCAAGATAGACTTAACACAGTGCATTATCGTCATCATTTAATTTTAGAAGATAATACTAAAGCTGAGATAATAGAGCATTTTGTAACTCTAAATTTAAAGGCACATTTTACTGGTTCACGTTTAACTGTGAATATAGCCAATAATTCTAACTTAAGACATGTCAAGTTAGCTTTTGAAAGTAGTAAAAGTTATCACTTCTCCCATAATGACATAATAATTGGCAATCATTCAAAGATTATCAGCAATACATTTGTGATAGGCGCAAATATAATGCGTCATAATACCAGTATTAAATTAGAAGGTAATAATTCTGAATTGATAATTAATAGTTTATCTTTACCGAAAGATCAAGAAATATTTGATATACGTACTCATCTAGAACACAATAAAAGTTATTGTACAAGTCGTCAAAAACATAAAGCCATAGTATTAGACAGAGGTCGTTCAGTTTTTAATGGCCATATTAAAGTTGCTTCAGATGCAATAAAAACAGATGGTAAAATGATTAACAATAATTTATTGTTAGGTACTCAAGCTGAAGTTTATACTAAACCTCAATTAGAAATTTATGCAGACGATGTAAAATGCAGTCATGGAGCTACAGTTGGATGCATAGATGATAAACAGATTTTTTATTTAATATCAAGAGGTATTAGTACGAATGATGCAATGAGAATGTTAATAGATGCGTTTGCTATAGAGTTAATTGAAATATTAGAAAACAGTATAATAAAAAAAGCTATTTTAAATCGTATGTATCGACGTATTTCTAGAGAAGATATGTGATAAATTTTAATCTTGAGCTTATTAGGAATGATTTTCCTATTTTAAAAACCAAAATTAATGGTCATTTTTTAGCTTACTTTGATAATGCTGCTAGTTCCCAACGTCCTTTAGATGTAATTAATGCTGAAAAGTATTTTTATAAAAACAATTACTCAGCTGTACATCGTGGAATTCATACGTTAAGTGCTCAAGCAACTAGTCATATGGAACAAGTCCGTAGTCAAGTAGCATGTTTTATAAATGCATCATCTCATAATGAAATTATATTCGTTAAAGGTACTACAGAAGGAATAAACCTCATAGCTAATAGTTGGGGCAGTATTAACATAGGTTATAATGATAACATAATTATCACTGAGATGGAACATCATTCTAACATAGTGCCATGGCAACTTTTAGCTAAAAGAGTTGGTGCAGAAATTCGTGTATTACCTTTGAATAAAGGAGGTAATTTATTTGTTGAAAAACTTACTAATTTAATTGATAAAAATACACGTCTATTCGCAATAACACATGTTTCTAATGTTCTTGGAATAATAAATCCAATTCAAGATATTATAGCTAAAGTTAAATCTAAATCTACAGGTATCATTACTGTTGTAGATGGCGCACAAGCTGTAATGCATAATAAGGTTGATGTCCAAAAGATTGGATGTGATTTTTATGTTTTTTCTGGACATAAAATATATGGACCGACCGGTATTGGTATATTATACGGGAGAAAAAATATATTAAATGAGATGCCTCCATGGCAGGGCGGAGGTTCTATGATTAGTGACGTAACCATACCTAATGGTACGACATGGAACAGCGTACCTTGGCGTTTTGAAGCAGGGACACCAAATATTATTGGAATTATAGGATTAGGTGCTGCTCTGACTTATATTCAAAAATTAGGATTAAAAGTAATTAATGAACGTGAAAATGATTTGGTTTGTTATGCATATAAACAATTATCATCTATATCAGATATTCAATTATACAGTCCTTTAAATAATAATGGTATTATTTCGTTCAATCTTGGTAAACATCATTCTTTTGATGTTGGAAGTTTCTTAGATCAATTTGGAATTGCTATTCGCACAGGTCACCATTGTGCAATTCCATTGATGAGACATTATAATGTGTCATCAATGTGTCGAGCTTCCTTGGCTTTTTACAATAGTGAAGAAGAAATAGACCGTTTAGTATCAAGTCTAATACATATCAATCGTTTATTAAAAATTTAAATTTAATTATCTTTAAATAGCTTAATTGGAGTGATTAACAGTGACTTTACCAGAAAAAGAAAAGTTGATTTTCAACTTTAATCGCTGTTCTAATTGGGAAGAAAAATATCTTTATATAATTGAATTAGGAAGAAAAATTCCAGTTATATCTAAAAATTTACATAATCCTGAAAATATGATTGGTGGTTGTCAAAGCCATGTATGGATTAAAATAACACCAAAACCAGACGGTACTGTTATTTTTGAAGGGGACAGCGATTCAATTATAGTCAAGGGATTGATTGCTATAATATTTATTATATATAATAATTTACTTATGTCTGACATAATGATTTTAGATATCGGTTATTGGTTCAATAAATTATCACTAACACAACATATCACACCTACTCGTTCACAAGGAATAGAAGCAGTAATTAGATCTATTCGTCATTCTATAAAAAAAATATCTAAAAATAGTTTTGAACATGCTAATAATAGAAATAAATAAATATTTATTTATTCTATATTATACCGCAATTCACTTATTGCGATATATTTTAAATATCAACTAAATTGAAATAATTTTAGTTGATTGATATTAATATGGATTTATTTAATGTTAATATATTATAATGTTGAATTACAATTAGTGCGTTCTAATGGATTTGAACCATTGACCCCCACCAAGTCAAGGTGGTGCTCTACCATCTGAGCTAAGAACGCAATAACCCAACAAACTAAAATTATACCTGTTTTGAATCAATTTTAGCAAGAATTTTATTATTAATTTTTTAACAAAATCAATAAATATTGAATTTGATAATTAAAGAAATTAAATGTTATTTTAAATAAAATCTTTTGAAAAATTTAGCTATTTTAATAAGGCAAAAATAATATGTTTACTGGTATTGTAGAAGGAATTGCAGAAATAGTATCTATTGAAAAAAAACATTTTCCTTATAATTATACTATCAGATTTCCTAAAGAACTAATAGCTAATTTAAATTTAGGAGCTTCAGTAATGATTGATGGTTGCTGTTTAACTGTTAATAATATCAATGATTGTTTTGTTAGTTTTGCATTAATTATGGAGACATTAAAAGTTAGTAATTTAGATAATTTGTGTGAAGGAGATATGGTAAATATTGAACGTGCAATAAAAATAAACCATGAAATAGGAGGACATTTAATGTCAGGTCATGTTATGACCACAGCTGAAATTTATGAAGTAATTAAATCAGATTGTAATTATGTTTTATGGTTTAAAATGATAAACTTAAAAAATATGAAATATATTTTTAATAAGGGATTTATAGGAATAGATGGGATTAGTTTAACAGTAGGTGATGTTTTCGATAGAAATTTTTGTGTTTTCATTATACCTGAAACATTGAAAAGAACTACTATTGGCAGAAAAAGACTTGGTTATTTTGCAAATATTGAAATAGATTTACATACTCAAGTTATAGTAGATACAGTTGAACGTTTAATTCCTTTATATAAAAACAATATTAATTATTGATATAATCTATTATTTCTTTAGATGATAATTAAGGGTTAAAACAAATAATTGAAAGAAATTATATTTGTTGATAAAATAAGGTTAGATTAAAATTAATATAAATTATTAAATTTTTTATCTAATACATTGATTATTTTGCTAAACTGATTATCTTCATCCATCCTTACATAAAAGCCGTTATTATAAAGTAATAATAAAATATTTGACTGATATATCGATGTGTAATTTTTATTTTAAGTTAAAAAACATTAATATTAAGAATGTAATTATCAATTTAAATTAAAAAATTCTTAACATAAAAATTATAAATAATTTATTTTAAGGAATGTGACTATGGTTGATAGTATTATACAAAAAATTGAACGTCAAATTAAAGAAAATCCAATCATATTATATATGAAAGGATCTCCTAGTCAACCAAGTTGCGGCTTCTCCGCTCAAGCAGTGAAATTTTTATCAGCTTGCGGAGAACGTTTTGCCTATGTAGATATCTTAAAAAATCCTGACATCCGTTCAGAATTACCCAGGTATTCAAATTGGCCTACTTTTCCTCAACTATGGATCAATGGTGAATTAATAGGTGGTTGTGATATCATTGTTGAAATGTTTAATTGTAATGAATTACAAGCTATTATTAAACAAGCCATTAAAAAAAATAAAACAATCAAAAAATTATAAAGCCGACATATCAGTTGGCTTTATAATAAAATTATTTTTCTGTATTATCAGTAAACTTTGGTGGCCAACCTCCTAATCTCTTCCAACGATTTACTAATTCACAAAATAGTACTGCAGTTTGTTCTGTGTCATAAAGTGCAGAATGTGCCTGAATATTATCAAAATTTATACCAGCAGCTTTACATGCTTTTGCTAAAACTGTTTGCCCTAAAATAAGTCCACTTAATGTAGCAGTATCAAAGGTAGCAAAGGGATGAAATGGGCTATGCTTTAGACTAGTACGTTCAATAGCTGCCATCATAAATTTAAAATCAAAAGTTGCATTATGAGCTACCATGATAGCACAATTGCAACCTGTATCCTTTATACCTTTTCTAACCATCTCAAAAATAGCATTAAGCGCTTCATATTCACTAACAGCACTACGTAAAGGATTTGTCGGATCAATACCAGTAAATGCAAGTGATTCAGGGTTTAGTAGTGATCCTTTGAATGGTTCAATATGAAAGTGCCTTGTTTCATTTAGGTGAATCCATCCATGTGAATCCATTTTTAAAGTAATTGCAGCAATTTCCAATAGAGCATCAGTCTGTTCGTTAAAACCAGCAGTTTCAATATCTACTACCACGGGATAAAAACCACGAAATCGTTGATTGATAGAATTTAAATAATTTAATTCAGACATAATCTCTCATTTTATAGAATATAACAATGAACTTTAATTTGTTTTTTATTGCAAATAATTATTCTAATTTAATTAAAAATTTAGTTTAATTTTGTTTTATAAAATTAATATTATGATTTATTAATTTATTATATAAATACGTTTGTAAATAAATATTATATTCTTAGATGTTTAGAAAAATTACTTCTTATAAAGATTAATATTTAGGGTTTTATAAAACAATAAGTCATTTTATTATTTATTTTAAAAAAGATCAATTTAATTGTTTAATTGCTATGATAACCATACTTGTTTATTAATTTATTTAATATAATTATATAAATTAAAAATATTTAAATATTAACATGATAAATAAAAATTATTTTTATTTATAAAGAAACGAATAGCCTATTTTTGATAAAATTATCATTAATTAAATATAATTTTGAATTAAGTATTAAATTTTATAAATATATAGGTTAGACTTTAAAATTATTTAAAAAATAAATTATATTATTAATATTTTTGATATAAATTAAAATATTTTAAATGAGAAATTATTATGATTTTATATATGTAATTATTATTTTAAAATAATTTAATAAAATATTGTTATTAATTATTAAAATGAGTAATTAATCATGAAAGATATAAAAGAAACAACTGATATTTCTAACTTACGCCGAGAATATATAAAAGGAAGATTAAGCCGCAAAGACTTACCAGATAATCCACTAATTTTATTTGATCATTGGTTAATAGATGCTTGTAAATCATTTATACCAGATCCAACGGCAATGACATTAGCAACAGTAGATCAAAATGGTCAACCTTATCAACGTACTGTTTTATTAAAATATTACGATAAAAAAGGTATGGTATTCTATACCCATTTCAATAGTAGAAAGGTTATCCATTTAAAAAAAAATCCAAAGATTTCATTACATTTTCTCTGGCATTGTCTTGATCGTCAATTAATGATTTTAGGCAAAATAGAGCAATTATCAATGTTGGAAACATTAAAATATTTTTATAAACGTCCTCGTGAAAGCCAAATTACTACCTGGGTTTCTAAACAATCATCTTTTATTTCATCACGTGAAGTTCTTGAAAAAAGTTTTTTAGATATGAAAAGTAAATTCAAGAATCGTGAAATACCATTACCTAGTTTTTGGGGTGGATTTAGAGTAAAATTTAACACCATGGAATTTTGGCAAGGTGGTGAACATCGACTACATGATAGATTTTTATATCAATTAGAAGATAATATCTGGAGAATAAATAGACTTGCGCCATGAATAATTTTTTTATTATTATAATAGCAAATTAATTAATTTAGGTATAAAAATGATTACAAACAATATTATAGAATATCTCTATAGCAGATCTTTGATATTTCAATTAACAAATAAAGAGCAATTAATAAAAAAATTGCAACAAGGTCCTAGTGTGCTTTATTGTGGCTTTGATCCTACTGCAGAAAGCCTACATTTAGGCCATTTAATACCTTTAATATGTTTAAAACACTTTCAAAATTTAGGTCATAAACCTATTTTATTATTAGGAGGAGCTACTGGCTTAATTGGGGATCCTAGCTTTAAGGCTACAGAACGTAAATTTAACGATAATAACCTTATAAAGACATGGACAGAAAAAATACAAACACAACTTATAAAGTTTTTAAATTTTGATTGTGGATTTAATAGCGCTGTTATTGTAAATAATCTTGATTGGTTTAATAATATGAATATATTATCTTTTCTGAGAAATATAGGTAAACATTTTTCTGTCAATCAAATGATCAACAAAGAGGCTATTAAACAAAGATTAAACCGTGATGATCATGGTATATCTTTTACTGAATTTTCTTATAATTTATTACAAAGTTATGATTTTGCTTATTTAAATAAATTATTAGATGTTTCTTTACAAATTGGTGGTTCTGATCAATGGGGTAATATCACGTCAGGTATTAATTTAACACGCCGTTTAAATAATAGCCAAGTTTTTGGTTTAACTTTTCCTTTAATCACAAAATCTGACGGTACTAAATTTGGTAAAACTGAAAAAGAAACTATATGGTTAGATCCTAAAAAAACTAGTCCTTATAAATTTTATCAATTTTGGATTAATACTGCTGATGCTGATGTTTATCGTTTTTTAAAATATTTTACATCTATTAGCCTTGATGAAATAAAAATATTAGAGCATAAAGATAAAAATATAAATAAAGTACCTGAAGCACAATATATATTAGCTGAACAAGTTACTAATTTAGTCCATGGAAAAAGTGCCCTAGACTCTGCAAAAAATATTACTCATAATTTATTTTCTAACAGAATAGATAAAATAAATGAATCTGATTTTAAACAACTTTCTTATGATGGTATTCCAACTGTTCATCTTGATGGACCCGAAGATTTACAACAAGTTTTAGTAAAATCAAAACTAGTAACTTCACGTAGCCAAGCCCGTACTATGATTTATAGTAATGCTATTTATATAAATGGTAAACAACAATCTAATCCTAAATATAAACTCAATGATATTGATAAATTATTTAATAAATATACATTAGTGCGTCGTGGTAAAAAAAATTATTGTTTAATAAATTGGGTATAAATTTTTATATTTTAGAAAAAATTAATATAAGCAGCCTTTGTTAATAAAATTTAATTTAAAAATAAATATCTTATATCTTGTAATAAGATGTATTTGATGCACATAAGTGATTAATAATACATAAATTACATTTCGGAATACGAGCCTTACAAGTATAACGTCCGTGAAAAACCAGCCACATATGACAGTTTTTTTTAAAAGATTTAGGAACTACCTTTAATAATTTATTTTCTACCTGTATGACATTTTTACCGGTTGCAAAACGAGTACGATTACATACCCGAAAAACATGAGTATCTACTGCAATTGTAGATTGATTAAAAACAATATTTAGTATAATATTAGCAGTTTTTTTACCTATTCCTGGTAGTGTTTCTAATGCAATTCTATTTTCTGGTATCTTGCCGTCATATTTTTCTAATAACATATGACAAGTTTTTATTATATTTAATGCTTTTATATTATATAATCCAATAGGTTTAATATATTTTTTTATATTATTTAAGCCTAGTTTTAAAAATTTTTCAGGAGTATTAGCTTCTTGATAAAGTTTTTGTGTCACCTTATTAACAATTATATCAGTAGATTGAGCCGATAATAGAGTAGATATTAGAAGTTCAAAGGGTGATTTAAAATTAAGTTCAATAATAGGATTAGGATTTTTATCTTTAAGAATATTAAGTATTTTTATTCGTATTTTTTGATTCATTTAAGTTCTTTTAATTATAATATTTTAATAAATAAGTTATAAATTTATTTATATTAAAAATTACAGTTACAGATTAAATCTAGTTTAATAGGAATATGATCTACATCCCATTCTATGTGGTTAATAGTTATATTTACAGAAATTAACTTAATACAATTGACAGGACAATAATCTATGCATAAATTACAACAGGTGCAATAATTACTTATTACTGTATGAATATTACGTACAGCTCCTACTATGGCGCCAGCTGGACATGTTTTAACACATTTATTACAACCTATGCATTTATTTTCTTCAATATATGCTATTTTTTTTAAAATAATTTTATTGCTGTGTCTGATTAGTTTTGGTTCTATATTAAGCATTTTTGCTATTTCTAGCATATTTTATTACTACCTCACACTTAAATGCTTTAATAATTAAATTATTAAATTTGATATGAATCATAAATTATATAGATTAATAATTTTATTTTTGCTATCAAATAATTTAAATTAATTATTATACAATAACAAAGGTTTATTTCTTTAAAATAAAAGATAATATTAATGTATTATTTTAGAGTAATGAATAATAACTAATCTTTAAATGATACTTATATTTTTATGTCAATGTGTTACAATTGCTAATATAATTCATTAAATACACGAGCCAAAGAGCCATTTCCCTTAATTTTAATTGGCATTTCTTCTGCAGAAACAAAACAAGATTCACCTGATTTTAATAATAATAATCTATCATCTTTAATAATAGTAAAATCACCTTGAATACAAAATAATATTGCCATACTTTTCTGATTGATATTTTGCAATTCATTTGTTAATACGTGAATTGTAAAAGCAAAATCCAATATTTCGATTGGAAAACGTAATTCGTTTTGTAATTTTTTAGGTTTTATTAATATTTTACTTAATAAAGAATCACTTAATTTTAAGTTCATCAAAAATTCAGATATATCTATATATTTTGATGTTAAACCCGCACGTAAAACATTATCAGAATTAGCCGAAATTTCTATTGCATTACCTTTCAAATATATATGAGGTGTTCCACAAGATATAAATACAGCTTCACCTGGTTTTAGAAAAATATTATTAAAAAATAAAAGCAAAAATAAAGAATTATCTTCTGGATAGTTTATAATTATAGTTTTGATAGTATGCCAAGGTTCTTCTTTAAAAAGTTTAAGTTTTGATTTTAAAATATTAAATGCCTTTAATTTTTCTTGACCTTTTAATAATAAAAGATATTTTAATAATTTTAATAAATTATTCTGGTTTGGCATTCTGAGAAAAATATTAATTGAGGGATGTATTTCATTGATTATATTTAATAATGAATTTATTTGAGCAAATGTTTTAAAACCTATCAATGCATGAAAAGGAGTAATTGCATAAATCAATTCAGGTTTGTAATTTTTATCTTTATAATTTCTTTTATAACTATTTATTGGAATTGATCTACTATTTTCTTTTAAGAAGCCTTGTTTAGCAAATATTTTATTAGGATGAACTTGAATTGATAATGGATTTTCAACACATATTATCTTAAATAAAAAAGGTAATTCACCAAAATATTGGTATACTGAACTGCCTAATAACTTCTGAGGATTTGAGTTAATAATATCACTTAAAAATGATATTTTATTATTATAATGTACTTTAGAAGGAGTTTTAGGATGTGTACCTATCCATAATTCGGCCATTGGCAAGTTATGAGGATTTGTAAAATTATATGTTTCAGATAAAAAAGTTCTACTACCCCAATTATAATTTTGTAACGAATTCTCTAATTTTAATATCATTGTGCTAATAAAATATTCTGCATGGCCTATATTAATAGTTATAGCATAAATAAAAAATAACCGTAGTTTTTAAATATATTAACATATTTATTAATTTTTAATAAAGGAGAATTTATCAATGATACCAAGTCGTATTGAAAAGGATTCAATGGGGTCTGTAAATGTTCCAAACGATAAATTATGGGGAGCGCAAACTCAACGTTCATTAGAACATTTTCATATTTCTACAGAAAGAATGCCAATTGTATTTATCCATTCATTAGCTTTAATTAAACGTGCTGCAGCAATAGTAAACTGTGATTTAGGGATATTAAAAAAAAATATTGCTGAAGCAATCATCAAAGCAACTGATGAAGTAATGGATGGTAAACATAACGAAGAGTTTCCTTTAGTTATTTGGCAGACTGGTTCTGGTACCCAAACAAATATGAATATGAATGAAGTATTAGCTAATAGAGCTAGTGAAATACTTGGAGGAAAAAAAGGTGTTTTACGTTTAGTGCATCCTAATGATGATGTAAACAAAAGTCAAAGTTCTAATGACGTTTTTCCTAGTGCAATACACATAGCATCAGTAATAACTATTAGAGAACAAATGATCCCCAAAATTAATACATTAAAGAAAATACTTAATGATAAATCTAATGCATTTAAAAAAATAGTAAAGATTGGTAGAACTCATTTACAAGATGCTATACCATTAACGTTAGGTCAAGAAATTTCTGGTTGGGTAAGTATGATTGAAAGCAATATTAAACAAATAGAACAAAGTATCCCTTATTTGTTTGAACTTGCTTTGGGTGGCACAGCAGTTGGTACTGGATTGAATACTCATCCAAATTATGCAGTTAATGTCGCTAAAACAATTGCTAATTTAACTAAATATCCTTTTATTACTGCACCAAATAAATTTGAAGCATTGAGCAATAGTAATGCGATAGTAAATTCACATGGTACATTTAAAAACTTAGCCACATCTTTAATGAAGATTGCTAACGATATAAGATGGTTATCATCGGGACCACGTTGTGGTATTGGAGAAATAATGATTCCAGAAAATGAGCCTGGAAGTTCAATTATGCCTGGTAAAGTCAACCCTACTCAATGTGAAGCAATGACTATGATTTGTTGTCAAGTTATGGGTAATGATGTTGCTATTAACATAGGAAATTCATTGGGTAATTTTGAATTAAATGTATTTCGTCCAATGATAATGTATAATTTTCTTCAATCAATTAGACTTTTAACTGATGGAATAGATAGTTTTAATCGTTATTGTGCCATTGGCATTAAACCAGTATATGAACGTATTGATAAATTTTTAAACGAATCATTAATGCTAGTTACTGTGCTTAATAATCATATTGGATATGATAAAGCAGCAAAAATTGCTAAAAAAGCATATCAAGAAGGTACAACACTTAAAATTTCAGCGCTAAAATTAGGATATTTAACTGAAGAAGAATTTGATTTTTTAGTAAAACCGGAAAATATGGTAGGTAATGTAGAATAATAAAAAAATTTGTATTTTGTTTGGTTATTAATATCAAATAAATATTTTATTTTATCAGATATATTATATGTTAATTTAGATTAATTTTAAAATAGCTTCGATACTAGTTTTTGCATCACCGAATATCATATATGTATTTTCTTTAAAAAATAACGGATTATTAATTCCAGAATAACCAGAATTCATAGACCTTTTAAAAACAACAACATTTTGAGCTTTCCATACTTCTAGTACAGGCATTCCAGATATAGGACTATTAAGGTCTTCTTGTGCAGCTGGGTTTACAGTATCATTAGCTCCAATGACTAAAACGATTTCGGTATTAACAAAATCTTTATTAATTTCATCCATTTCTAATACTATATCGTATGGAACTCGTGCTTCTGCAAGTAGAACATTCATATGACCTGGTAAACGACCGGCAACTGGATGAATAGCAAAAACAACTTTAATACCATATTGTTGCAATTTTTGAGTTATTTTTGCAACTGAATATTGAGCTTGTGCTACTGCCATACCGTAGCCTGGAGTAATAACAACTGATGAAGCATTTTTTAAAAGATTTACTATTTCTTCTATCTCAATTTCACAATATTTACCTAAATCTTCTGTTTTAATAATGTTTTTATTATTAGCTCCTCCGGAAATTATATTAATAAAAGAACGATTCATTGCTTTACACATAATATAAGAAAGTATAGCTCCTGATGAACCTACTAAAGAACCAGTTATGATTAATAGATCATTATTAAGCGTAAAACCTACAGCAGCCGAAGACCAACCAGAATAGGAATTTAACATAGAAACTATAACTGGCATATCAGCACCGCCAATTGATGACACTAAATTAATTCCAAATAAAAGTGCAATTAAAATCATTATTACTAATAATATAATTTGTATCTTTTGATCACTAGTATTAATGAAATATAATAAAAATATAAAAGAAACTACTAAAATCAAAATATTCAGTTTATGATGATATGGTATTATAAATGGTTTAGAACTAATTTTGCCAGATAACTTTCCAAATGCTAATAAAGAACCAGTAAAAGTTATTGCACCAATAAAAATACCAATAAAAATTTCAGTTAAATGAATACTATTTTCTACAAATGGGTATAAAAAAGGTGAATAATTAATATAACTATTAATACCTACTAAAACGGCTGCCAAACCAACAAAACTATGTAAAATAGCAATTAATTCAGGCATTTTAGTCATTTCAATTTTTCTTGATATAAAAATGCCAATTAATCCACCTATAATCATGGCTAAAAAAATCAAGATTTTAGCATGGATAAAATTTTTAGTAAAAATAGTTGCAATTAATGCAATTACCATACCACTTATACCAAAGAAATTTCCTTGTTTAGAAGTATCATGTTTTGATAATCCTTTTAAACTAAGGATAAAAAATATTGAAGAAATGATGTATGCTGCAGTTATTAACCCGCTAAACATAATTCACCCCTTACGAAACATTTTTAACATTCGGTGAGTAATATTAAAACCGCCGAATATATTGATACTGGATACTAATATTGCTATAAAAGAAATATAATTAATCAAATAAGTACTATCCATTTGTAATATTGCTCCAATGATAATAATTCCTGAAATAGCATTAGTAACAGACATTAATGGAGTATGTAATGCATGATTAACATTCCAAACTATGTAATAACCAATTATACATGAAAGGATAAATATATTAAAATGAGATAAAAATTCAGTTGAAGCATTATTAGCTAAATAAACAAATGATATTAATAATAAAATAATAAGACAATATTTATAAATAAAATTGCTTTGATTTTTCACAATTTGTTTTTCTTGGAGAGAAATTGGTTTTGTTTTTTCTGTAATAGAAATTTTAACAGGAGGAGCAGGCCAAATGATTTTTCCATTATCAACAATAGTAATATTCCTTATTATTACATCATTAAGATCTAATTTTACTTTACCTTTTTCTTCTTCATATATTAGTTTAATTAAATTAAATATATTAGTAGAATATAATTGTGAAGATTGGCTTGGTAAACGACTAGGAAGATTAGTATAGCCTATGATTTTTACACCATTAGTTGTAGTTAAAACTTGATCACAAACAGTCAAAGAACAATTTCCACCTGCTTGTGCAGCTATATCGACAATAACACTACCTTTCTTCATATTATTTAATACCATTTCTTTTGTAATAAGTTTTGGCGCTGGTTTGCCTGGAACCATGGCAGTAGTAATTATGATATCAACTTCTCTTGTTTGATTATAAAATAGTTTCATCTCGGCTTTAATAAAAGCTTCAGACATCACTGATGAGTACCCATCTGATGAGCTAGATTTTTCTCCAAAATCTAATTCAAGAAATTCAGCACCTAGACTTTTTATCTGTTCTTTTACTTCTAGTCGAGTATCAAATACTCTTACTATAGCACCCATTTTTACAGCAACACTTATAGCTGCTAAACCAGCTACACCTGCACCAATAACTAATATTTTAGCTGGAGATATCTTTCCTGCTGCAGTAATTTGTCCTCCAAAAAAACCACCAAATTCATAAGCAGCTTCAATTATAGAACGATAGCCAGCAATATTTGCCATTGAACTAAGAGCATCTAAAGATTGTGCTCGAGAAATACGTGGCACAGCATCCATGGCAATTACTGTTATTTTTTGTTTTGCTAATTTTTTTACTAAAGATTGATTTTGAGCTGGCCAAATAAAACTTATTAATATACTTCCTTGTTTTATTAAAGATATTTCCTCATCATTAGGTGGGTTAATCTTTAAAATTATATCAACTTGCCAAATATCTTGACTATTAACAATTTTTGCCCCTTCATTGAAATAGCTTTGATTATCAAAACCAGAATTTTTACCTGCTTCATGTTCAATGAAAATATCAAAACCTATTTTAATTAATTGTTTAACAACTTTAGGTGTAATAGATACACGGGCTTCATTTGATGATTTTTCTTTAGGTATACCTATTAACATACACGTTCCTTTTTAATATAATATTTTCTAAAATTATAGAAATTATACTTTGAAAACATTAATGTTAAGCATTATATTAATAATGATTTAATTACTGTACTTAAATGTTTATAATTTATTTTTATTAAGATATTACTATAGAATTTACTTGATCTATTTATATATAATGATATATAGAGCATACAATTTTTATTGTATTAATAGCTCTATTTTGTTATTTGTTATAGAATTGAAAAATATTTGTATTTTAAAATTACTTTTTGAATTAATAAAATTAATTATTGTAAATAAATATTTATATAAAAATGAAATCTTATTTATTGTTTTAAATAAACCAATTAAATGATTATGGATAAATACTCAAATATAGCAAATATGATTAATATCAAATAAATAATAATTTATTATTTATTCACTATGTTTAGTTATAAGTCAACTACTTATTAAATATATTTATTTATATACAAAGGATTAAGAGATGGGTTTTCTTAATGGTAAACGTATATTAATTACTGGTATTTCCAGTAAATTGTCTATTGCTTATGGAATTGCAGAAGCTATGCATAGACAACAAGCTGAATTGGCCTTTACTTATCAAAATAACAAATTAAAAAATCGTGTTGAAGAATTTGCTAAAAATTTTGATTCAAAAATTACTTTACAATGTGATGTATCTCAAGAAAACAATATTAAATTGTTGTTCCTTTCATTATCTGAATATTGGTCAAAATTTGACGGTTTAATTCATTCCATCGCATTTGCTCCAAAAAATCAATTAAATGGAGATTATGTAAATAAAGTAACATATGAAGGATTCAAGATTGCACATAAAATAAGTAGTTATAGTTTTGTTTGCATGGTAAAAGAATGCAGAATGATGTTAAATCCAAATTCTTCGTTAATAACTTTATCTTATTTAGGTTCTAAAAGAGCAATCCCCAATTATAATGTAATGGGTCCAGCAAAAGCTTCTTTAGAAGCAAATGTTCGTTATATTGCAAATATAATAGGTCCGGAAGGAATAAGAGTTAATGCTATTTCTGCAGGTCCTATTCGTACTTTAGCATCATCAGGTATTAAAAATTTTCGTAAAATGTTAGCATATTGTGAAAGAGTTGCTCCACTTCGACGTACTGTAACTATTGAAGAAATAGGAAATTTAGCCGCTTTTTTATGTTCTAATTTATCAAGTGGTATTACAGGTCAAATCATTTATGTAGATGGTGGTTTTAATATCGCAACAATGAATGAGTTATGATATATTATTTATATTCATATTTTATGTTTATATGTTATATTAAAATTTATAAAATTAGTTAATTAATATGTTATAAGTGATTTTAATATTTACTGTATAAATCAAATTTATAACTTTATACTTAAATAAATAATAACTATTGTTACTTACTTGTATGTAATTTTAATATATCTAATAAAACAATTTTGTTTATAGGTTTTATCTATTATAAATCTATTAGTTAAAAATAATTATATTGATTAATATGTTAAAAATATATTATTTAAACAAATAAAATATTTTTTGTTTATTGTTGTTCAAACATATGTCATAAAGCAAAAGCATACTTTATGCATACTACTAAGGAATGAAAAATGTTTATTTTAATAAATTAATAAAACAATAAAATAGTTTATAATTTTTAAGATTTAAAAAATTAAGATATAAAAATTAATAAAAAAGTGTTTTTCTATCTAATTAAAAAAAGGAAATTTATAAAGGTAGATTTATTTGTCAACAAAATAGTATTTACTTATTAGAACATTGTAATGTAATACTTGATATTAAGTAATCATTGATTCCATATTTAAATATACTGCAATAGATTGAAATATAATATTAACTAATCTTTTATTATTAATAGTTTCCATAAGGTAACTATGAAATTACAAATTATACGTTATATTGTATCTTATATCTAAGATACTTTGTAAAGTATCTGACAATCAAAAAACAAGACAGAAAATTTATCAAATAGTTACAATTTTATTCACAAACAAATCTTTGCATCTATTCTATATTTTGATAAATTAAATAAAAATTTGTTGTTTTTATTTAAAATTATAATTCTATAAATAATATAATTGAGATATAAAAATAATACAGAGGTATAGTATGTCTTATTATAAATTTTAAGCTACTGTCTTATACACCTAAGGTTCTTTATAGTAATTTCATAGCTTATCATGTAAGCTAATATAATGATAGCAATTAGTTTTAACAGGTAGCAACTTCTAAATCTATTCCAGTTAAATTTGAAATTATCTAACTAAGATTTAAATATGATATTTTCATTAATCTATTTTATATCTGTAATTCATCTAAATATTAAAAGTCATGTTTCAGAATAATATACTACTTATACAACTTAAAGAAAAATTAAGAGCAAAAAATAATTTTGTTGAAGGTATTGTTAGGAGTAAAGGAAAAGATTTTGGTTTCCTAGAAGTTAATTCTCAAAAAAGTTATCTTATTCCTAAGTCTCAAATGAAGAAAGTGATGCATGGTGATAGAATCATTGCTACTATAAAAAGCAATAAAGATCGAGAATTTGCTACTCCTGAAAAATTAGTTATACCTTATTTAAATCGCTTTGTAGGACGTATATACGCAAAAAACAATGTTATATTAATTATGCCAGATAATCCATGTTTAAAGGAATTAATTCCTTGTAAAAACATAGAAAGTTTGAAATATAAATTTCAAAATGGTGATTGGGCAATAGCTAAGATGTGTGCACATCCATTAAAAGATAAATGTGGATTTCATGCTGAACTAATTGATTTTGTAATAAAATCTAACGATCATTATGCTCCTTGGTGGGTAACTTTATCTCGTTATAATCTTGAACGTAAACCTCCTACTGTTGATTTAATTGAAATGATAGATGAAAATTTAAATCGTAAGGATTTAGTTGATTTGGATTTTATTACAATTGATAGCATAAATACTGAAGATATGGACGATGCACTTTATATAGAAGAATTATCTGACGGAAATTTACATCTTATTATTGCCATCGCTGATCCCACTTCTTATGTATCAGAAGGTAGTGAATTAGATACAATTGCTGCTCAGCGTTGTTTTACTAATTATTTGCCAGGGTTTAACATACCTATGTTACCACGTCAACTTTCTGATAATATCTGTTCTTTACGACCTAATTATAGACGTCCAGTGCTTGCTTGTAGTGTAATGATAACTAATGAAGGTAATTTGTTAAATATTAATTTTTTTGCTGCATGGATAAAATCCAAAGCTAAATTAGCTTATAATGAAGTTTCTGATTGGTTAGAAAATATTGGAACATGGAAGCCTACAGATGTTAAAATTGCTAATCAAATACTTCTTTTATACCGTTTATGCCTAATACGTATTAAATGGAGGCAAAATTATGCATTAGTATTTCAGGGTCGTCCAGATTATCGTTTTTTAATTGGAGATAAAGGTGAAGTATTAGAAGTCATTGCTGAACAACGCCGTATAGCTAATCATATTATTGAGGAAGCTATGGTTCTTGCTAATATATGTGCAGGTAAGATATTAAATGAAAGATTAGGATTTGGTATTTATAATGTACATCTAGGTTTCGATTTAACTAATATTCAACAAGCTATTGCTATTTTAGCAGAACATAACATTATAGTTGACGCAAAAACTATCACTACTTTAGATGGTTTTAGACTATTACGTCGTCAATTAGATGCTCAACCGACACAATTTCTTAACAATAGATTACGGCGTTTCCAAGCTTTTGCTGAAATAAGTAATAAACCAGGACCTCATTTTGGTTTAGGTCTTGAAAATTATGCTACTTGGACTTCCCCTATACGTAAATTTGGTGATATGATAAATCATAGATTATTAAAAGCAATAATTATTGGCAATAAAATTTCATGTCCTGATAACTCATTAATTATAAAAATAAGTGAACGTAGAAGATTAAATCGTATAGCTGAAAGAGATATTAGTGATTGGTTATATGCTCGTTACTTATTGAAATTTGTTGGAACTAACCACAAGTTTATTACAGAAATTATTTATATTTCTAGAAAAGGTATCAAAGTAAGATTATTAGATAATGGAGCTTTAGCTTTCATTCCTTTATCATCTATTCATTTAGTTCGTGATGAAATAATATGTAATTATGAAAATGGTACATTGAATGTCAAAGATAAATTTTCATTTCGTGTTAGTGATATTATAGACACAACTATTACAAAAGTATGTGTAGATACGCGAACTATATTTGTGCGTCCAATTATTTAATAACATTATTGTATTATTAATAATTTTAATAATCTCAAGTTTATATATAGTAACTGAAAATTATTAATTATTATTTTAAACTTTTTATAATTAATTTCAAGGTATTGATTGGATTTTTAGATTGAGTTATCGGTCTACCCACTACTATATAATCAGCTCCTGTTTTTTTTGCTTGTTGTGGAGTCATTACACGACGTTGATCATTAGCATTAGTTCCTATTGGACGAATACCTGGTGTTACTAATATAAATTGTTCGCTAGTAATTTGCCTAAAACGTTGAACTTCATGAGCAGAACATACTACTCCATCTAAACCACATTCTTGCGTAACTATCGCTAGACGCTCTGCTTGCTCTGCTGGAGAAGAAAAAATACCTAAATTTTCTAAATCATTTTTATCCATGCTGGTTAGTATAGTAACTGCAATTAAGAAAGGAGCTTCTTTTCCTAAGGGTAATAATGCTTTTTTTGCAGCGATCATCATACGTGTTCCACCACTAGCATGGACATTTATCATCCAAACACCAAGATCAGCAGCAGCAGCGACAGCATATGCAGTAGTATTTGGAATATCATGAAATTTCAGATCTAAAAAAATAGAAAAATTGCGTTTTTGAATATCTTTTATCAAAGAAGGACCGAATAATGTAAACATCTCCTGACCTATTTTTAAATGACAACTATTAGGATGGATTTGATCAATTAACTGGAATGTATCCTTTAAATTATTAAAATTAAGGGCTACAATTAACATTTGCGATAAATCTTTTGATTTTATCATACTATTTTAATTTTTTATGATTAAATTTATAATATTTAGAAACTAAAAATTCATATTATCCTAATAAATATTAGAATTTTATTGTAAAGAATTAAACATATAATATTTTATATACATATCTTTGAAAATTTAAGTTGTTTGAATAAATGGTAATAGACTATCATGATATAACTTTTAAGTAAAAATATTTTGGTTTTAATGATTTTTAATTAATTAAAAATGTATTTTTTCATTAATAGATATTATTATTTTTACATCTTTTTAGTTATGTAAATATACAAGCAATTAAGCAATAATGATGCGTTATCTCAAGTGTTAAAATTTATGTACTGATTGTCATTAATGTTATTAATTAAAGTTATATGAAATATAAAAATTTATTTTATATAAAATCAATAAAAAAACATTATATACAGCTATATATTTTAGTATATATTTATTTAACAGGAGGTTCATTTATGAATCACTATTAGCTTATTAAATCTTATTAGCAGTATTGTTAAATTAATTAAAATCCATGCTAATACATTAGCTATTATTAGATCTTGTATCCAATGCATACCAAATAATAAACGGCTAGTCGCGATAAGACAAGCCCAAATAAATACGATTAATATCGTTTTATAACATCGATATGGCCACAATAAATAAATTACTAATAATGCCCAACTAGTGGCGAATATAGTATGGCCTGATGGTAAAGAGAACCCAGTTTCATTAATCCAGTGTTTCTTTAGCCAAATAGGTAAATTTTTATTATTATTAGTTAAATTATTTACTATAATACTACGTTCTGTTTTTTTTAATTGATAAAATTTATATCTATCTAAACTGTAATTATTTTCTAACCATATTATATAAGGACGAGGTTCTTTAATTGTTTCTTTAATAAAATTTTTAATCTGTTGCCCTGCAAAAATTGAAATATTAATTATAAAAAACAGCTTTATTGTAGTTTTTAGCTTATAATGTAATTTTCTAAGTATCAAACTGTTTAAAATGATATTAGTTAATACTATCCAAGGACTAGTAACTGTTTGCATTACGAAAAAAATCCATTTTAATTTTACATCACTTTTACAAGGATACCAATGCCATCCTAATAACCAAAATGTTATTGGTATTATTAGTAATAATATAATCCCTAACGTAGTATACCTCAGAATCTTAAACAAAAATTTTTCCTTTAAAATAGGATACAATTAATTATATTAACTTTAAAAAGTTAATATAATTCACTAAAATCAAATTTCTAATAAATTAATCATCTTAAATTAAAAATAAAATTTTATACCTTATAGAAAGTGGGAAATTATATAAAATTAAGATACCATATAAATATTCATATTAATAGTGCATCTTCTAATGGTTTTTGGGAGAGTTACATGCAACTTAAAAAAGTAGCAGAGGCTATACTACCAACAATGTGGGGGGATTTTCTTATAGTAGGTTTTGAGGAATTAGCAACAGGTAATAATCATGTTGCATTAATATTTGGAGATATTAATAATTCAAGAAGACCAGTGCTTGCTAGAATACATTCAGAGTGTCTAACTGGAGATGCACTTTTTAGTATTCGTTGTGATTGTGGTTTTCAGTTACAAGCAGCTTTAAGAACTATTGCAAAAGAAAATAGAGGTATCTTATTATACCATCGTCAAGAAGGACGAAATATTGGCTTATTGAATAAAATTCTTGCTTATGCATTGCAAGATAAAGGTTATGATACAGTAGAAGCTAATTATCACCTCGGTTTTAATGCAGACGAAAGAGATTTCACACTTTGTGCTGATATGCTGAAATTATTAGGTATAAATGATATCAGATTACTAACCAATAATCCTAGAAAGGTAGAAATTTTGACAACATCTGGAATAAATATCGTTGAAAGAGTTCCTTTAGTTGTTGGTAGAAATTCTAAAAATGCATATTATCTTGATACAAAAGCAAAAAAAATGGGTCATTTAATACCTGAATCTTAAGATTAAATCTTTAATTAATCATTTTTCTTATTATATAATTTAAAATTATTCCATGGTAAAAATATTTTATTTCTTCATTTAGTTCTGAACCATTTATTTTAAGATTTTTCTAGTTAGATTAGAACGATGGATTTTTTCAAAAAAATCTGAAATTAATACTCTTACGCCTTGTAAATATGGTCTTTCTGCTGCCCAATCACGGTTAGAACCAGATACATATTCTTTACCAGCGATTAATATTAAAGGGGTTTTATATTTTTTATATTTCATCGCTGAATCCTAAATCGTTAGTTGTTTTCCATTCGGGAAATATTTAGTATATCATCCATATTATTAGATATTAAATAACATCCTATAGAGCTGTCTATATTAACAATACCAGCACGAGAAATAATTTAATGACCAAATATTGCTAATATTCTAATCATTTAAAATATTTTTTACTATTAAATTTGTTTCTTCTTTATTATTGTCAAAAAAATGGAGATGTACGAATATATTTAGATATTTTATTCTATTCATAGGTAGTATTTTTATTTATTTGAATACTTTCCCAATCTTTACTTCCAAAAAATAATTTTGTATATTTTTTGAAAAATATTATATTTTTTTATTTGGTGAGTCATATAATTAATTTCTTTATTAAATAGCCATATGTTTTTTAAAAATATATAATTACCATTAAAATTACTACCTATGGGATCCGTTTGTAAGTTAATATTAATTATTTTAGTTATTGCATAAGTTACCACTAAAGGTGGTGAAGCTAGACAATATATGGATTATAAAATAATTTATATTAATTTAATTTAAAATTAAATTAATTATAGATATAATCATTACTAATGACATTATTTGTAAAATAAAACAATAAATAATTGCAATAAATAAATTTATAAAAATAAGTTTTTTAATTATATAAAATATAAAATTTTTATCAATTTTCATCTATAATATTAATTAACTTTTTTAAAAATCGACATATAACTAGCTTTTATATGAAAAGCTAGTTATAGATACTATCTTTGACTTGATGTTTATAGGCTATATATTAGTTTAATATTAAAAACAATCAATTTAAATAATTTAAATTATTTAAATGGCAAAATTATATCCTTTAACATTGTTTCAATATCATCATTAGAACGTAAAGATACAGAAGCATCTACAATATCTCTAGTTAAATGAGGAGCAAAACGGTGTATAAAATCATACATGTAACTTCTTAAAAAAGTACTACGACGAAAACCTATTTTTGTAGTACTATTTGTAAAAATTTTTGAAGCTTCAATTCTTATTAAATCAGAATCTGATACTGGATCAACAGCCATACTTGCAATAACACCTACTCCTAAACCTAGTCTAACATACGTTTTTATAACATCAGCATCCGTAGCAGTAAACACAATACGTGGAATTAATCCTATGCGCTTAAATGCAATATCTAATTCAGATCGACCAGTGAAGCCAAATGTATATGTTACCAAAGGAAATTCTGCTAATTCGTTAACAGTTATTTCTTTTTTTTCTGCTAAAGGATGATTTGCAGTAACAATGATAGCTCTATTCCAATGATAGCAAGGTAACATTACTAAATCTTCGTATAGATGTAATGCTTCAGTAGCGATAGCAAAATCAGCAGTTCCTTTAGATACTGCTTCAACAATTTGTGTAGGCGAACCTTGATGCATATGTAATGATACAAATGGATATCGTTCAATAAATCCTTTGATTACCATAGGCAAAGCATAACGTGCTTGAGTATGAGTAGTAGCTACATATAAAGATCCCTTATCTGGCCAAGTATACTCACCTGCAACTGACTTAATTGCATCAACTTTAGATAATATTTCACGAGCAATTCGTATAATTTCTTCACCTGCTAAAGTAACTTTAGTTAAATGCTTACCACTACGTGAAAAAATTTGTACTCCTAATTCATCTTCCAGCATCCGCACCTGCTTACTAATACCTGGTTGTGAAGTATAAAGTCCTTCTGCTGTCGAAGAAACATTAAGGTTATGATTAACTACCTCGACGATATAGCGGAGCTGTTGTAATTTCATAATTAGTTTATCCCAGTAATTTATAGATTTATATTTCTGATTGATATATTATTATCTTATAAATTTTAAAAATAATATCTATTAGAAATAATGTTACAATTATATTGTATTTTAGATATAATCATAAAACTCATTTTTATATTCACTAATATAAAAACAATATTCATGCTTATTTTTATTGAAGTAATTAATTTTTGATTTCTTGCCATTTGCCTTTTGTATAAAAAGCAATCCAATTAGTTATTCTACCTCGTTTTTTAGATACTATATACTGCTGTTTTTTATTTTGATTATATCGTATTATGGTTTTATTACCATCTGGATCGGTACATGGTGCTTCAGCAAGATATTTCAAATTATTAGGTAAACGTTCACTAAAGCGTTTCAGTTCTTCAACTAAAGGAGATCTGGTTTCACGTGATTTAGGGAAAGTACTTGCTGAAAAAAATACTCCAGTAGAACTATTACGTAATACAAAATAATCATTTGATTTTTCACAAAGTAATTCTGGAAACGGAACTGGATCTTCAGTAGGTGGAGCAATATTACCATCTTTTAAGATTTTACGAATATTTTTGCAATTAGTATTAGTACAACTAATATACTTACCAAAACGCCCTATTTTTAAGTCCATTCTAGAACTACATTTTTCACAACTTATTTCTAAATACTTGTTTCCCTCAATATAAAATCGACCTTTTTCTATTTTGTAGCCATCACAATTAGGATTATTACTACATATATAAATTTTATATTTACCATCAATAGTTATATAATTATCCATAATTATATTACACTTTAAACAATGTTTATGTATAATTAAATTATTATTTTTATCATAATCATGATTTAAATCATTGGTTAATTCATCTTCTAATATTAAATTAATAGTTTTTTTACAACGATTTTTTAAAGATAATGAATAGCCTGAGCATCCTAAGAAAACGCCAGTACTTCCAGTACGAATACCCATCTTACGATTACAAACTGAACAATTAATTGACACTAATACCACATTATTTAGCTGCATACCTCCTTCTTGAGGTTCTTTTTCCGCTTTATTTAGTTGTTTAATAAAATTATTAAAAAATACATCTAATACTGTTTTCCATTTTGCTTGATTACTAGCAATTTTATCAAGAACATTTTCCATTTGAGCAGTAAAATTATAATTCATCAATTCACTAAAATTTTTTTCTAAACAATCGGTAACAATTTCTCCTATCTTTTTTATATATAAACGACGATTTTTAGTACGTATATATCCTCGATCTTGAATAGTGGAAATAATAGAAGAATAAGTAGAAGGACGACCTATTCCTAGTTTTTCTAATTCCTTAACCAAAGATGCCTCATTAAAATGAGATAAAGGTTGGGTAAAATGTTGACTTGGAATTAATTTTTTAAGATAGAGAACATCACCAATATTAATATCAGGTAGTATATGATTTTCATGCTTTTTATTTTGTAAAATTTTAACCCAACCATCAAAATATAAAATTCTTGTTCTATATTTTAATTTATATTTACCAGCTATTGCTATTAATGTTATCGATTCATATTGTGCTGGTAGCATTTGAGACGCAACAAACTGAGACCATATTAATTGGTATAATTTTTTTGTATCTAGTTCCATTCCTTCTAAATTTTCTGCTAACAATGTAACATTAGAAGGTCTAATTGCTTCATGAGCTTCTTGAGAGTTTTTTTTATTTAAATAATTAATTGGGTCTTTTGGAATATATTTATTACTAAACTGTTTTTTAATATAGAGACGAACAGCATCTATAGCTTCTTGACTTATATACGTTGAGTCAGTACGCATGTAGGTAATATAACCAGCTTCATATAAATGTTGAGCAATAAACATTGTTTTTTTACAACTAAAACCTAAATGTATATTAGCCGCTTGCTGTAATGTCGAAGTGATGTAAGGAGCATTAGGTTTAACATTAATTATTTTTTTTTGATATTTGCTAATTTTATAAGATAATTTATTTAATAAATTAATATGATTATGGATATCTTTATTATTAGAATCAAAAACATTATCATTAAAATGAGTTACTTCCATTTCAAGATCTTCATCCTTAAAAGTTTTAAAATTAGCTTTTAATTTCCAATATTCTTTGGGAATAAATGTTTTAATCTTGCGTTCTCTTTCTACTATTAGCTTAACAGCTACAGATTGAACTCTACCTGCAGATAGTCCTCGAGCAATTTTTTTCCATAATAAAGGAGAAACCATATAACCTACAACTCGATCCATAAAACGACGTGCTTGCTGAGCATTAACTCTATTAATGTTTAATTGAACAGGTTGTTTGAAAGCTTGTAGAATTTTATTCTTTGTAATTTCATTAAATATTATACGACTGAAGCGATTATTATTTCCACCAATAACCTCTTGTAAATGCCAAGCAATAGCTTCTCCTTCTCTATCAAGATCAGTAGCAATATAAATATGATCTGCTTTTTCAGCTAGTGTTCTTATTTCTGAAACTATTTTTTCTTTGCCAGGAATAATTTGATAATTCGCTTCCCAATCATTATAAGGATTAACTCCCATACGTTTTATAATAGTTGTTTGACGATCTATTTTTGTTTTTATGTTTTTACTTATAATATCTTTATTAATAACAAAAACATTACTTTTTTGTAAATCTCTAATATGACCTACACTGGATTTCACTACATAGTCATTACTAAGATATTTATTAATTGTTCTGGCTTTTGCTGGTGACTCAACAATAACAAGTGTTTTACCCATGTTTACTAATACCTAAATTTATTTTTATTAAAGAGTTGGATGCTTTCAATATTTGTTTTACACTATTAAATTTCAATTAAAATAATATTTAGTATAAATTAGTTTAAAAAATTATTATATAATGAGTCTAAATGTCTAGTTTATATATTAAAAATATAGATAACTATTTATAGAAGATTATAATTACATATTTAATAATTTATCCTAAATTTTTTTAGGACGATTTTAATAATAAAAATTTTTTAATTTTAAGTTAATTCTTATAAATAAGAAGTATAAATATAAAATCTCGTTAATTTTATGGATAAATTTATTATTTAGTCTGAAGTTAATTCATTTGTAAAACTTAAATTTAGGTATATTTGAAATATTTACAATGATAATACACTATATTGGTTATAAAACTAAAACACTATTAGTAGAAGGATATAAATAAATTGTTAAGCAATTATTTTTTTATATACTTAAAAAAATAGGAATCCTTTAAGATAGACGTCTCATCCATTAAAATATCAAATATTTTACTCCTTCTTTTTATATATCTTATGCTTATTACGTTAAAATCATCCATACTGTTAATGATAAAATCATCGCTAGTTCCTATTTCATCAATTAAACCCATTGATAAAGCATCATGCCCATACCAATATTCTCCTGTTGATATATTATCAATGTTTACTATTGGACGCATTTTATAAACAAAATTTTTAAATAATGAATGTGTTTTATTTAGTTCTTCTTTAAATTTTTCACGTCCTTCTTCAGTATTTTCTCCAAATAATGTTAAAGTACGTTTATATTGTCCTGCAGTATGCATCTCTATATCAATGTTATTTTGTTTTAATAAACGATTAAAATTAGGAATTTGGGCTACAACGCCCACTGAACCTAATACCGAAAATGGCGTTGCTATAATATGATTAGCTACGCAGGCCATCATATATCCTCCGCTAGCTGCTACTTTATCTACGGCTACAGTAATATGCAAACCTCTATCCCTCATTCGTTGTATTTGAGAAGCTGCCAATCCGTAACCATGAACTACTCCACCAGAGCTTTCTAAACGTATTAAAACTTTATCATTAACTTGATTAACTGCTAAAATAGCAGATACTTCCTTTCTTAATGAATCTACTTCTTTAGCGCTAATACTTCCTTTAAAATCAATAACATATAATGTGTTTTTTTCTTGTAATTCACCATTTTTTATAGCTGTTTTTTCTAATTTAAATTGTTTCTTTTTTTCTTTTTTTTTTTTTTTTAACCAATTTTTTTTCGCTTGTGATGAGATTTTAGATAGTTGTAAATCTCTTTTCATTTGAGAGTAATCTTTGTTTAAATTCTTAATATGAAATCGACCACCTTGATTTTTTCTTCTTAAAGTTCCGCTTATAAAAATTAGAGCAACAGCAAAAATTAAAATTATTGCTGTTGCAAACTTTGTTAAAAAAAGTCCATAATTTAATAAAAAATTCATTATTTTACCCTACTACTAGAGAAATTAAAACAAAATTAATTTCATTATTTATCTTAATTATTAATAATTGATTATACTATAAATAGTGAAATTTTTAGTTAATTATTTATATAATATGTAATTAAACATAAGATGTTAATGATTATTTTAATTTAAATTATTGTACATCTATTTTAATTAGAATTTATTTCTAATTTTATGTTTAATCATTTTCAAAATTAATATTAATTAATTAATAATTAAATATAGATAATTTAACTTTATATTAAATCATTTCGTCATTATTTTTTTAAAGATAAATTAAATGGCAATATTGTTATTGTTATTTACAATTTCTTAATTAGATTTATAAAATTTAATATTGTTATATTAATAACAATTTTAAAAATTATACATTTTTTATCAAAAAAACGCCTAATTAGATAATATGGTTATATTAATAGAATTAAATATATGGTAAAAATGATATTTTAATATAAATATTTTTATTAAATTAATAAATAACCAATGTTAATAAATATTCTAAAATACAAAAAATATAATTTTAGTATTTTATTAACTAAATAATAAAATTCAATTAATAAAAGACAATATTGCTTAATATCTTAATCAATTTTACATACTTATAAGATAAAAAAATAAAATATTTTATTTTTTGAATTTATTTACTGAACATAAATCTGAAAACTAATTATACCCGCTATAAACAAGCGGGTTTTTTTATATAATTGAGAGAAAATGATTATGTCAAATGATAAACATACAGTAAAATTAATTACTATTGATGTTCCCTATTGTGAAAATCCAGGAATATTATTTTACCAATTATGTGGTTTACGTCCAGCAACTTTACTCCTTGAATCTGCAAATATAGATAGTAAAGAAAATTTAAAAAGTTTATTAATTGTAGATAGTGCATTACGAATTAGTGCTATAGATAATCATGTTTTTTTACAGGCTTTATCGAAAAATGGCAAAACACTATTATCATTATTGGACAATGTATTACCTAAATATATAAATAAAGAAATAAATAATAATGAATGTAAATTAATATTTCCAAATACTTATAATATACAAGATGAAGATAATAGATTAAAAAACCCATCTATATTTGATCCACTTAGATTAATTTTACAATTAATACAAGTACCTAAAGATAAAAAAGAAGCATTTTTACTTGGAGGTTTATTTGCTTATGATTTAGTTTCAAATTTTGAGAATATACCTAAAACAAAAAGAGAACAAAATTGTCCTGATTATTGTTTTTATTTATCTGAAATTTTATTAAAAATAGATCATCAAAGTAGGACTGCTTATTTGCAAGCTAGTGTTTTTTGTAGATCTATAGAGGAATTTAAACGCTTAGAAATGCGTGTAAAACAATTGCATATAAAAATGCTAAAAACATTTTCTGAATTACCAACAAAAAAAATTAGAAATATGAAATTAATCATCAATAAAAATGATGAGGAATATTGTAATATAGTTCAGCAAATGCAGCAATTTATACGTTTAGGAGAAATATTTCAAGTAGTACCTTCACGTCGTTTTTATTTACCATGTCCCTCTCCATTATCTGCTTATAACATACTAAAAAATGATAATTTAAGTCCTTATATGTTTTTTATGCAAGATAAATATTTTTCATTATTCGGTGCTTCACCAGAAAGTTATTTAAAATATGATGCAAATTCACGACAAATTGAGATCTATCCTATAGCAGGAACAAGACCTAGAGGATTATATTCTGATGGATCATTAGACTTAGATCTTGATAGTCGTATTGAACTTGAACTGCGTACTAATCATAAAGAACTTTCTGAACATCTTATGTTGGTAGATTTAGCACGCAACGATTTAGCACGCATATGTATACCCGGCACCAGGTATGTATCTGATTTAACTAAAGTTGACCGTTATTCTTATGTAATGCATTTAGTATCTCGTGTTATAGGCAAACTAAGACCAGATTTAGATGCTTTGCATGCATATAGAGCTTGCATGAATATGGGAACCCTTAGTGGAGCTCCTAAAGTACGTGCTATGCAATTAATAGCTGATGTAGAAGGTATTAGTCGTGGTAGTTATGGGGGATCTATAGGTTATTTAACTGCGCAAGGAGATTTAGATACATGTATTGTTATTCGTTCTGCATACATTGAAAAAGGAATAGCTACAGTACAAGCTGGATCTGGTGTAGTATTAGATTCTAATCCGCAAGAAGAAGCAGATGAAAGCCGAAACAAGGCTAGAGCCGTTCTACGTGCTATTGCAATCGCACATAATTGTGAGGATAATTTTTAATGGCCAAGATTTTGCTTATTGATAATATTGATTCTTTTACATATAACTTTGTTGACCAATTAAGAATTCTTAATCATGATGTTTTTGTTTATAGAAATAATGTATCTGTAGATTTATTAATTGATTTTATTAATTATATGAAAAATGTAGTTATTGTCTTATCAGCCGGACCTGGATCTCCTAAAGATGCCGGCTGTATGTTAAAACTTATTGAAAGATTATGTGGATATAAACCTATTATAGGAATTTGTCTTGGTCATCAAGCTATTATAGAATTTTATGGAGGTAAAATTTGTCAGTCAAGGGAAATTTTACATGGAAAAATTTCTTTAATACATCATGATGGAGAAGCCATGTTTAAAAATCTTAAAAATCCCATGACAGTTGCAAGATATCATTCATTAATTGGAGATAATATACCAGTTTGTTTAACTGTTAATGCCAGATATAAAGACATGGTCATGGCAGTACGTCATGACAAAGACCTTGTATGTGGATTTCAATTTCATCCTGAATCTATATTAACAACACAAGGAGCTCAGTTAATTGAACAAACAGTAAATTGGGTAATTAAAAAATAAAATTAAGGACAGCAATATTATGTATATTCTCTTAGAGAAACTCTTCCAAGCACAAAATCTTTCTAAATTAGAAAGTTATCAATTATTTAAAGCAATAATTAACGGCCAACTTAACGAAACACAGTTATCGGGAGCTTTAATTGCAATGAAAGTACGAGGAGAAACTCAGGAGGAAATTTTTGGTGCAGTAAATGCTTTATTGGATAATGTTAAAACATTCAATCGTCCAGAATATGATTTTGCAGATATAGTTGGAACTGGTGGAGACTCAATTAAAACTATAAATATTTCTACAGCTAGCTCACTTGTAGCTGCAGCTTGTGGTGTTAAAATCGTCAAACATGGAGGTAAAAGTACATCAGATAATTTTGGATCTTCTGAAATATTGAAATCTTTAGGAATTAATTTAAATATTTCATCAAATAAAGCACGTGAGATACTAGATGATTTAAATATTTGTTTTCTGTCTGCTTCAAAATATCATACTGGATTTTATCATGCAATTAAAGTTCGTCAAAGATTAAAAACGAGAACAATATTTAATATATTAGGACCTTTAGTAAATCCAGCACGTCCATCTTTAACCGTAATTGGCGTATATAGTACAAAACTTTTAAGACCAATTATTAACATATTGAAAATTCTTAAGTATCGACATGCGATAGTAGTTCATGGAGGAGGAATGGATGAAGTAATTTTATATGATATAAATCATATTGCCGAATTACATAAAGGCAATATTACATTTTATCATTTAACTCATAAAGATTTTGGATTTGAATTACAACCTAAAGGATTGTTAAACATTAATACTCCAGAAGAAAATCATAATAATTTTATGAAATTAATTAGAGGCAAAGGAGATAAATCACATGAAGAAACTGTTGCTGCTAATGTAGCTATGATTCTTAAGGTTTTTGGTAATAAAAACTTACATGATAATGCGCAATATGCCCTTAAAGTAATTAAAAGTGGAAAAGTATATGAACTTTTATCAAGTCTGTTATCAAGAGGATAAATATGCAAGACAATATATTAAATAAAATTATTCAAGATAAAATATTTTGGATTGAAACTCGCAAAAAAAAACAACCATTAATTAGTTTTAATAAAAAAATTCAACCTTCAAACCGTAATTTCTACAATGCACTAAAAGGTCCAAATACTAAATTTATCCTTGAATGTAAAAAAGCATCTCCCTCTAAGGGATTAATTAGAAAAGGTTTTAATCCTTTAAAAATAGCTAATGTTTATAGAAACTATGCATCTGTAATATCAGTTTTAACTGATGAGAAATATTTTCAAGGAGATTTTTCTTTTCTTTCTATAGTTAGTTCAGTAACTACACAACCTGTACTTTGTAAGGATTTTATTATTGATCAATATCAAATTTATTTAGCACGTAACTATAATGCAGATGCTATTTTATTAATGTTGTCTATTTTAGATGATCAGCAATATTGTCAATTTGCAGCAATTGCTAATGAATTAAATATGGGAATATTAACGGAAGTTAGCAATGAAAACGAAGTTAAACGTGCTATTTCTCTTAAAGCAAAGGTAATAGGTATTAATAATCGTAATTTACAAAATTTTTCCATTGACATCGAAAAAACAAAACAGTTGGTTTCTTTTATTTCAAACAATAAAATAGTAATTAGTGAATCTGGAATTAGTAATCACTCTGATATTATAAGATTAAGTCATTTAGTTAATGGATTTTTAATTGGTTCAAAACTAATGGAAGAAGATAATCTTGAACTAGCCATTCGTAGTATTGTATTAGGAAATAATAAAATTTGTGGTCTATCTCGTATCGAAGATGCATATGTATCATATGATGTAGGTGCTATTTTTGGTGGATTAATTTTTATTGAAGAATCTCCTCGTAAAGTTAATATGATACAAGCAAAAAGAATTATTTCTAATACACCACTTAAATATGTAGGCGTCTATAAAAATGCCAAAATTAGTAAAATTGTAATGGATACTATTACACTTGGTCTATCAGCTGTTCAACTACATGGAAATGAAAATCAAGATTTTATTACCAAGTTACGTCAAGAATTACCTCTAAAAGTACAAATTTGGAAGGCATTAAGTATAAATGATATAGTTCCTGAACGTAATTTATCAGAAATTGATTTTTATGTATTTGATAATAAGACAGGTGGTTCAGGACAGAATTTTAATTGGAATTTGTTAAAAGGTCAAAAATTAGACAATGTAATATTAGCAGGAGGATTAAATCTAGATAATTGTTCATTAGCTTCTAGAATGGGTTGTTATGGGCTTGATTTTAATTCAGGAACTGAAAGTTCACCTGGCATTAAAGATTTTAGTAAAATTAAATCTATATTTCAAATGCTCAGGAACTATTAATTTTATTACTAAATGATAAATAAGGAATTTAAAGATGACTTTATTAAATCCCTATTTTGGTGAATTTGGTGGTATGTATTTACCACAAATATTGATGCCAGCTCTTTTACAACTTGAAAAAGAATTTGTTGTTGCACAAAATGATAAAAATTTTCAATTTGAATTTAAAACACTATTAAAAGATTATGCTGGTCGTCCTACTCCATTAACATTATGTAGAAATTTAACAAAGGGTACAAATACTAAATTATATTTAAAAAGAGAGGATTTATTACATGGTGGTGCTCATAAAATAAATCAAGTTTTAGGACAAGGTTTATTAGCTAATCGAATGGGAAAAAATAAAATTATTGCTGAAACTGGCGCTGGCCAACATGGTGTAGCTGTAGCATTAACATGTGCTTTACTAAATATGAAGTGTCGTATTTATATGGGATTTAAAGACATAAATCGTCAAGTAACTAACGTACTTCGAATGAAACTTATGGGTGCTGAAGTTATTCCAGTACACAATGGTTCAGCAACTTTAAAGGATGCATGTAATGAAGCATTACGTGAATGGTCTGATAATTACGAAAATACACACTATATTTTAGGCACAGCTGCAGGTCCTCATCCATTTCCAACTATAGTACGTGAATTTCAAAGTGTGATTGGAAAAGAGACTAAAGATCAAATCTTAAAAAAAGAAGGCAGATTACCGGATACAATTATAGCATGTGTTGGTGGTGGATCTAATGCTATAGGTATATTTACTAATTTTATTGAAAATAATACGGTGGAATTAGTAGGTGTTGAACCTGCAGGTCACGGTATTGAAACAGGAAAACATGGTGCTCCGTTAAAACATGGCCGTACTGGTATTTATTTTGGTATGAAATCATTAGTAATGCAAACATCAGAAGGCCAAATAAAAGAATCATACTCTTTATCTGCTGGTTTAGACTTTCCTTCTATTGGTCCTCAACATGCATATTTAAACAGTATAGGTCGTGCTAATTATGTATCAATTACAGATCAAGAAGCACTTTTAGCATTTAAGAAATTATGTAGTTCAGAAGGCATTATTCCGGCTTTAGAAGCTTCACATGCTTTAGCTTACGCTTTAAAGATTATAGAATTAAATCCAAAAAAAGAACAGATATTAATAGTAAATATTTCTGGCCGTGGTGATAAAGATATTTCTATTGTTAATGATCATCATCAAATATAATAAGGAAATAGAATGAATCGTTATCAAAAACTTTTTAACACATTAAAAAATAATAAAGAAGGTGCTTTTTTCCCCTTTGTTCTTTTGGGAGACCCAACTCCAAAACTATCAATAAAAATTATTGAAGCTTTAGTTGAAGGTGGAGCAGATGGATTAGAATTGGGTATGCCTTTTTCTGATCCATTATCTGATGGTCCTATTATTCAGAAATCTAATTTACGTGCATTTAATGCAGGTATTACAGTTGAAAAATGTTTTAATATAATAACTAAGATACGTTATAGATACCCTAAATTGCCAATTGGATTATTAATGTATGCAAATCTTGTTTTTTCTAATGGAATTGAAAATTTTTATAGTAATTGTCATAAGGTAGATATAGATTCTATATTAGTTGCTGATATACCTATTGAAGAAGCTAAAGTTTTTATTAAAACATCATTAAAATATGATATCAATCAAGTATTTATTTGTCCTCCAGATTCTAATGTGGATTTGTTGCGTAAAATATCAAAATACAGCTGTGGTTATATTTATTTATTATCACGAACAGGTGTAACAGGTACTGAAAAACATGCTAACTTAATTGCTCCAGATATATTAAATAAATTACGTTCATATAATTCAGCTCCATTAGTACAAGGATTTGGTATTTCTAATATTAATCAAGTAAAAAAAATTATTAAAGCAGGAGTTGATGGTGTAATAGTTGGTTCTGCAATTATCAAAATAATAGAAAATTATTTTGATAAAATTGATGTAATGATTAAAGAAATAAAAATAATAGCTAAAAATTTTAAATCTGCTAGCATTAATAGTTAAATTATAAAAAATATATAATATATCATTAGATATAATCAATAGCATATCGTTTTTTCTGGATTAATTGGAAATATTTTACTGCTAATAACTATTTTATAAGTAATTTTTATTACGGCTAAAAAAATAGTAAGTATGTTAGGTGTAATTATTTCATTTTACACAATCTTATAATTTTATTTTTTATAGTTCAAATTAATCTTTTAACTTTATTTTTTCAGGAATATTATTGATGTTTCTGTTTTTAATATTTCTAATAATATTGGTAAATGATATAATTGAAATTATTGCTTCTATGAAAAGTAGTATATATATCTTCTTAAATAATTGCTTTATGGTTGTTAATTAAAATTATATTTATAATGATTTTTTCTTTAAAAAAACAGCATTTACAATCAATATTATTTATTTATATAGGTTTTAATGTATATAGGTTTTATATATTGTTAAACAAGTAATATAATATTTTATTAATTACATTACGTTAAATACTCATATTAAACCTATTATTAATTATTTTTTAAGATAAATCTAAAAGCAAGCAGGATAAAATGTAATATTATTTTTTCACATATAAATAAATTTTTTAATATTATTTAAATAAAACTAAATTAAATAAATTCTATACTTGTAAAATAATTTTTAGATAACATATTTTAATTAGGAAATATTCTATGGTTTTAATATGACAATATATAAAATATTAACAGTAATTTTAATCATTAAAACATAAAATAAATAGATTTTATTAAAAAGTAAATTATATTAAATATTTTTATATAAATTACGATTGGATTTATCGATTAGTAATGCATAAATTAATCACCTTAAATAAAAAAAGATAATATAGAGGTTTTATTAGTGTTTTATATAATTTATTTAGAACATGATACTTTTTTGTCAAAGAAGAAAAAAAACCTTAAGCAAATCCATGCATCACGTGTTAAATTTTTACAAAAAGAAGGTAGACTTATTATTTATGGTTATATGCCTGCTGTAGATAGTAATGATCCTGGCATGTCAGGCTTTACTGGCTTAACAATTATTGCTGAATTTTATTCATTAGATGATGTTCAGCTTTGGGTTGAAGAAGATCCATATATAAATGATTGTAATAAACTAATTATAAAACCATTTAAGATAATTTTTTAATTAATATTATTTGTTAAAAATAAAAAATCATTAAATATAAAATAGTTTTTTATAAATGATAAATATCATTATCTAATAATGATAAATATCATTATCTAATAATGATAAATATCATTATCTAATATTCATTAATATATTATATAATTTAATTAAAATTGTAATTAAATTACTGATATAAAGCATAAAATTAATCAATAATTGGTTCGTATTTTACCATATTAATATTTATTAACGATAAATATTTGTAATATTAAAGCACTAAAATACTAATAATAGGATATTTAATTAATGATTAATTTTCATAATACGATAGATTTTTTTTTCTGTTTGTTTATTGGTTATTAGTAGCTAATATTACTTTACGAATATTAATGAAACGTCGAGCTGTTAATTCATCGATGGCTTGGCTGTTGGCCATCTATGTTCTCCCAGTAATAGGTATGATTATTTACTTATCTTTTGGAGAATTATATCTTGAAAAAAGTCGTATTAACAGAACACGTTCAATATGGACACATACAAATAATCTTATTAACAAACTTACACAACAAAAAAAAATTTTTGCAACAACATATAGTAATGTTGCACATTCATTATTTAAGTTATGTACTAAAAGACAAGGTATTCCTGCAGTTAAAGGTAATAAATTAAAATTAATAAATAATCCTGTCGATATTATGCGATCATTGATTAATGATATAAAGATAGCACGTCATAACATTGAAATGATATTTTACATATGGCATCCAGGTGGATTAGCTGATGAAGTTGCTGAATCATTAATCAAAGCAGCCTGTCGTGGAGTAAAATGTAGATTAATATTAGATTCTGCTGGAAGTATATCATTTTTCCGTAGTAACTGGGTAAAAAAAATGCGTAGTTCTGGAATTGAAGTAATAGAAGCACTAAAAATTAATTTATTACAATTTTTTTTGCGTCGCATAGATTTACGTCAACATCGCAAGCTCGTATTGATTGATAGTTATACAGCTTATATTGGTAGCATGAATCTAGTAGATCCTGTATTTTTTAAACAAAATATTGGCGTTGGTCATTGGGTAGACTTAATGGTACGTATAGAAGGTCCTATTTCCACAATAATTGGAATGATCTTTAATTGTGATTGGGAAATTGAAACAGGAAATAGTATTTTACCAATATATGAAAAGAAAGGGATACAAAAGATAAGAGAAAAAAATGTTTGTACTGCTCAGATAGTAGCTTCTGGTCCTACCTTTCCAAAAGGTATAATGCATCAAGCACTTTTAACAACTATATACTCCGCACGTGAACATTTAATTATGACAACACCTTATTTTGTTCCTAGTGAGGATTTATTACATGCACTTTGTACTGCAGCATTAAGGGGGGTAGATGTTGATATTGTTATTCCACTTCACAATGATTCTTTATTAGTAACTTGGGCAAGTCGTGCATTTTTTAGTGAATTATTAGAAGCAGGAGTAAATATTTATCAATTCGAAGGAGGATTATTACATACAAAAAGTATATTAGTAGATGGACAATTAACTTTATTAGGTACTTTTAATCTAGATATGCGTAGTTTATGGCTGAATTTTGAAATTACTTTAATTGTAGATAATTCTAGTTTTAGCAATAACTTAGCTTCTTTACAATATGATTATATTTCAAATTCTCGTTTATTGGACAGAGAAACTTGGTCAAAACGTTCATTTTGGCAAAAACTTTTAGAAATGATATTTTATTTATTTAGTCCTTTATTATAAATATTAAAAAATAATCCAAAATATTATATATTTTATCGTAAAAGAGATTGATTAATAGATATTATTCCCAATCTATTAAAAATCACAAAACCTAAAAATGATAACGATAATTAACTTTATTAAAGTTCTTTAAAATTTCAATATTTATAATTGAATATTATGTTTTATAATAAACATAATTAATTTAGTTTCATCAATTAGATACTAGTTTAATACTAAGTACTAATTAATATAGTACATTTATTTATATAATATTATAGCCAAATATTATTAAATTTAATATCAAAAAATCCTTATTTGAGTTATTATAATCTGAAATGTTTAATTTTACATTAATTTATTTCAATAAATCCTTTCTAATTATTTGAATAAGTATATTTTAAAGTAAATTAAATAAAACTATAATTAGTTAATTCAAATTAACTACTGTACATAAACTATTATGAAATTAATATCATTTAATATTAATGGTTTGAGAGCTAGAATACATCAGCTTAAAGAACTAATAATATTACATAAACCTGATATAATAGGTTTACAGGAAACTAAAGTAGAAGATTCTATGTTTCCTATTAAAGATCTATCTAACTTAGGATATGAAATTTTTTATCATGGTCAAAAAAGACATTATGGAGTTGCATTATTAACAAAAATAAGCCCAATCGCTGTATATAAAGGTTTACCTACTGACAATACAAATGCTGAACGTAGGTTAATTATAGTGGAAATTCCTAGTCCTATTGGAAATATTTTTGTAATAAACGGTTATTTTCCTCAAGGAGAAAATCGAAAACACATTGTAAAATTTCCTGCAAAAAGAAAATTTTTTAGTGATCTTAAAGATTATTTAACAAAACAATTAGTATTTAACAAACTTATTTTAATAATGGGTGACATGAATGTTGCCAGTACGGATCTTGATATTGGAATAGGAGATGAAAATATAAAAAAATGGTTACAAATTGGGAAATGCGCATTTCTTCCTGAAGAACGTGAATGGATTAAAAATTTATTTGACCTTGGCTTAATTGATATTTGGCGAAAACAAAACCCAAAAATTAATAATTGTTTTTCTTGGTTTGATTATAGGTCAAAAGGTTTCTATGATAATCGTGGATTACGCATTGATTTATTATTATCAACTAAAATACTAGCAAGTTATTGTATTGCATCAGGAATTGATTATAACATACGCAGTATGAATAAATCTTCCGATCATGCACCCGTTTGGTCTAAATTTCAATTTTAAATAATTATTATAACCTATTACTTTTATTATTAAATAATTATTTAATATTAATTGTTAATTATTAAAAAATTAAATATTTAATTTTAAAAATGAAACCAAATTTATAAATTGTTAAATAATTAATTTCAGGCTATTTATTTCTACTATATTTAAAAACGGAGACGTTTATGAAAAGATTATGGCGAATAATCGCTGGTATATTTAAATCTATATGGCTTGTATTGAATTTTATTAGAGTATTCATACTCAATTGTTTCGTACTAATTGCGATAATGTTTTGTTCTACATTTATATTACATTTAACTAATCATTCGCATAATTTTCCTGTAATAAACAAAGGAGCATTGAAACTAGATCTAAAAGGAATATTAGTAGATAAAATGTCTGTTAATAGCTACATAAATAAAATTGAAAATAAAGTATTGGGTAAAATCGATAAAAAATTTAATGTATATCAAAATTTAATATTTGATGTAGTAAATTTAATACGTCAAGCTAAAGATGATAGCAATATTACAGGAATTGTATTAGATTTACATGATTTTCAAGGAGGAGATCAGATTTCATTACAATACATTGGTAAAACGTTACGTGAATTTCGTTTAAGTGGTAAGCCTATTTATGCTATAGGTAATAATTATAATCAAGCACAATATTATCTTTCTAGTTTTGCTAATGAAATTTATCTTTCCCCTTTAGGAGCAGTAGATTTGAAAGGTTTTGCAACTAATGAATTATACTATAATCAGTTATTAACAAAATTAAAAATTAATTCACACGTATTTAGAATAGGTAATTATAAATCAGCTGTTGAACCTTTATTATTAGATAAAATGTCAGATCAAATTAGAACAATGGATAGTCATTGGCTTAATCAACTGTGGAAAAGTTATTTAGATACAGTTTCTTCTAATCGAAAAATCAAACCGAAAAAATTATTTCCAGGTGCATCAAAGATTATTGAAAAATTAAAGAAAGAACAAGGCGATACTGCAAAATATGCCTTTAATAATAAACTAGTTGATCATATTGCTTCTATTCCAGTAGCGGAAAAAGATTTGATAAATAAATTTGGTTTGGATACAAACACCAGTAGTTATTTTAACACTAGTATCTATAATTACAAACCCAAAACAAATGAAATAATAAATCAAAAATTAGGTAACATTGCAGTTATCATGGTAAATGGTGCTATTTCAAATAATAATAAAGCTAATTCAGATAATATTGTTAGCAATAACATTATTGAACATATAAGAAATGCAAGATTGAATCCTAATATTAAATCTGTTGTTTTATATGTAAATAGCCCAGGGGGAAGCGTAGTAGCTTCAGAAGCGATTCGTCAAGAATTATTAGCTTTGCATGAAGCAAAAAAACCTATCGTTGTTTCCATGGGTAGTGTAGCAGCATCTGGTGGTTATTGGATATCTACTGCTGCTGATTGTATAATAGCAAACCCAAATACAATAACAGGATCTATTGGTATCTTTGGTGCAATTAATACCATCGAAAGAAGCTTAGATTCAATTGGAATACATGCTGATGGTGTTAGCACCTCTCCACTAGCTAAAATATTTAGCACACAGAAATTACCGAAAGAAGTTGAACAAATAATGCAAATGAGTGTAAATAATGGTTACAATAAATTTGTTGATCTAGTTGCAAAATCTCGGAAGAAAACTTTTGAACAAATTGATAACATTGCACAAGGTCGTGTATGGACAGGTATTGATGCAAAACAAAATGGTTTAGTAGATTCTTTAGGTGATTTTGACGATGCAGTAAAAAAAGCACAAGAATTAGCAAAAATTACCACTCCGAAATTAGTGTGGTATAACGATGATTCCACATTAATTGATACCTTAGTTAAGGCTTTTGGGTCTAATAAATTTTTTGATTTATTAAATAATTTGCTTAACTTAAATTTCGGAATTTTGAAAAACGAATTTATTTTAACAGATGATCTTAACGATCCTCAAAATAGATATGCTTTTTGTTTGGATTGTAATAATCTACAAAAGTAATTAATTTTGATAAAAATTTATTAAATCAATTTTAATTAAAAGCTGAACTATAATTTTTTATTGATCCTGTGTCTTACCTTTTAAGGATGATGTACACTAGCAATAATTAATTATCTAATTTATTAATTAGAAAATAGTTCAGTTTCATAGATTAAATAATTACAATTAATTCCTTTATTTTCCTTGACGTTAATTAATATTTCTGTACATTTACAGAAATATTAATTTCTTAAAATAAAAATTATTAAAAATATGATAACTAGAATAAGTATTAATGGATTTGGCAGAATTGGACGTATGGTTCTTCGTGCAGCTCAATATCGTACTGATATTAAAGTTGTTGCTATTAATGATTTAGTAAATGCTGATTATATGTCATATATGCTAAAATATGATTCCATTCATGGTCCATTTGATGGAACAGTAAATATAAAAAAAAATAAATTAATAGTTAACAATCAAGACATTATTATAATGTCTGAGCAAGATCCAATTAATTTAAGATGGAATGAGATAGGAGTAGATATAGTAATTGAAGCTACAGGTGTTTTTTTAACTTCAGAAGATGCAAACAAACATATAATTGCTGGTGCAAAAAAAGTCGTATTGACTGGACCTTCTAAAGATAATACTCCAATGTTTGTTCGAGGGGTTAATTTTGAAAAATATAAAGGACAAAATATAGTTTCCAATGCTTCATGCACTACCAACTGTTTAGCCCCATTAGCAAAAGTTGTTAACGATCGTTTTGGCATTGTTGAAGGTTTAATGACGACTATTCATGCAGCTACTGCAACTCAAAAAACTGTTGATAGTCCATCTCAAAAGGATTGGCGAGGCGGTAGAAGTGTATTTCAAAATATTATTCCATCTACAA
Organism: Candidatus Pantoea edessiphila; assembly: GCF_002933345.1. Lineage (GTDB taxonomy): Bacteria > Pseudomonadota > Gammaproteobacteria > Enterobacterales > Enterobacteriaceae > Pantoea_C. Next base: position 196,225 of record NZ_PDKR01000001.1, read on the forward strand.
CGGGTGCTGCAAAAGCTGTTGGGAAAGTTCTCCCGGAATTAGAAGGTAAATTAACAGGCATGTCTTTTCGTGTTCCTATTTCAAATGTATCTGTTGTTGACTTAACTGTTAGACTAGATAAAACTGCGTCTTATAATGATATATGTGATGAAATTAAACTTGCTTCAGAAGGACAAATGAAAGATATAATAGGTTATACAGAAGATGATGTTGTTTCAAGCGATTTTAATGGTAATACCTTGACTTGTATATTTGATATTAGAGCTGGTATAGCTTTAAATAAAAATTTTGTAAAGTTAATTGCATGGTATGATAATGAAATTGGATATTCAAATAAAGTTTTAGATTTAACTTCATTAATTGCTGATAACAATTAAAAAACTAAAGATTATTAAAAAAGATAATCTAATAAAAAAATTTTATAACTCAACATAAATTATGTGTTATAAATTTTTATCAAAACAGTATTTTAATTATATAACTCTTATAGGCACACGAGATGTAAGAGAACACATTAATTCATAACCTATAGTTCCAGCTGATTTTGCTACTTGATCAATTTTTATGTGATTACCCCATAATTCTACATTAGAACCAATATCTGCTTGTGGGCAGTATGTTAAATCTACAGTCATCATATCCATTGACACAGTACCTAATAATTGTGTTATTTTATTGTCTACCAATAAAGGAGTACCTGTTGGTGCATGGCGTGGATAACCGTCTGCATAACCACATGCAACTATTCCAATAAGTTTTGGTTTTTGAGTTTGGTAATTGCAACCATAACCTATACTATCACCTATTTTCAATTTTTGAATGGCAATAATTTTACTTGATAAGGTCATCACTGGTTGTAAATTAGTATTAGATATGTCTACCCAATTTCCACTTGGTGATGCTCCGTAAAGTAATATACCAACACGAACCCAATCATAATGAACTTCAGGATGCCATAAAACACAAGCTGAATTAGATATAGAACAAGAGCAATTTAATCCTATAATTAATTTCTGAATATTTTTAAATGAATGAATAATTTCATTACGATTACCTGCATTACCGAAATGCATCATTAACGTTACATCATAAACATTCTTAAGTGAAATTAATTTTTTCCATATTTTCTGGATTGACTTGAAATCAAAGCCTAATCTATTCATTCCACTGTTTATTTTTAAGTAAATTCTTATAGGATTATTTAATGGTAAAAAATTCTCTAATGCTGTTATTTGCCATTGACTATGTATGGTAGTTGTTAAACAATAACGGTCAATGAGATACAAATCATTTGGATGAAAAAAACCTTCTAACAATAGTATTGGTTTTTTCCAGCCAAGTTCACGCAATAATATAGCTTCATCTATACTTAATAAGGCAAAACCGTCTGTATCTGACAGACTAAAGCAGATATTATTTATACCATGACCATATGCATTAGCTTTTACTACTGACCAAATTTTTGATTTTGGAGATAAATTTTTAACAACTGATAAATTATGTTTTAATGCTTTTTGGTTAATAGTAGCGATAATTGGACGAGACATAAAATTTATTTTTATTAAAATCAATCAAAGCTAATTATTAAATTTTTTATTTTTTTGATTAACATAATCTTATAATATAAAAACTTCATTGTAAAATAATTATTATGATTATTTATAGTTTTTTTAATAAGAATGTAAATTAAAGTAAAGTTTAGTCTATAAGATATACTATCATTAGTTCAATGATATTGTCTTAAATAAAAGAAAGTAAATTTTACTTAACGAAGTATTAAAACAATTAAATTGTGTAATCATATCATAAAATATAAAAATTTTTTAAAAAGATATTCAATTTAAGATAATTAATTGATATTAATCATAAATTTTATTTTTATGTATTTTTATATACAAAATCATATGAAATATAATTTTTATACCTTTAATAATAATTCTATTGATATATTTTATATATAAAAAATATTTATTTATAATAGTAAAATTATTGAACATAAGAGAAGGAAACATAAATAAAACAATATTTGGTGTTTTTTTAAATTTATTCATTTGTACAAAATTTAGTATAATTTTCAATTATATTTAGTACTATTTTGAATGGCACAAGTATTTTTTATAATTTATTAGATGGTAAGAAGTTAATATAGAATTTGCTATAACTTTATTTTTATCGTTAATATTTGACTAAATTGCTTGAACGATTACTTAATAAATATTTAAAATGATTTAAACTAATAGAAGTAATTAAGGTTATTTTTCCCATAATTTTACTCTTTTTAGTTATTTTTGATATATTAATTATATTATAACTTTTTATGATATAATTATATATAGTTCTTGATTAAGATTATCAGAACTTACCTTAAATGAATAATAATTAGTAATTAGTCTTTATTTTGGAATAAATACTAATATACTTATAAGATATTATAAGTATGATATTGTGTTTTTTGTCTTATAGATTAGTTGAAAATAATTACATTACGCTATCTATTTTTTTTATAAATAGATAATGTAGTTTATATATTATAATTAGTTTATTTAAATAAAATATTCAGTTGTTTTTATTAAGATTAATGTTTTTGAGATTAGAATAATAGAAATAGTCATTAATATATTTATTTACTATAAAAATTATGAAATAAAGTAGAGAGTTGGTTATAGATGTCACAATTTCCAATAAAATTTAAAGGCAGTAGTTTTACATTATTTGTGGTGTATCTATATAATCATGAACCTGAAATAGTTTGTAAGGCAATTCAAAGTAAACTTAAGCAAGTTCCTTGTTTCCCCAAAAATATGCCTATAGTTCTAAATATTGAAGCTTTAAACCAGGAAGTAAATTGGGAGAAAATGAAGCAAGCTATATTAGCTACAGGTCTTTATATCGTAGGTATCATTGGTTGTAAACATATTGCCTTAAAAAAGGTAATGGCAGATATTGGATTACCTATTCTTAAAGAAATTAAAAAACAGCATCACGTTAATCATAATGAATTTAAAACAAATAAATTTAAATCTATCTTCAATGAAGAATTATATAACAAAACACTTATTATTAAAATACCAGTAAGATCTGGACAACAGATTTATTCACGTAATGCAGATTTAGTCATAACAGGAAACGTTAGCGCAGGAGCAGAATTAATATCTGATGGTAATATTCATATATATGGTATTATGCGTGGCAAAGCTTTAGCAGGTGCTAGTGGCAATCATGATTGCCAGATTTTCTGTAGCAGTTTAGCAGCTGAATTAATTTCAATTGCTGGAAAATATTGGGTAATGGATCAAATACCAAAGAGCTTTTATTATAAATCAGCATGTTTGTATCTAAAAGACGGCGTGCTTACTATTCAAAAACTTAATTAGGTAATATTTTTATTTATGGCACATATCATTGTTGTTACATCAGGAAAAGGAGGTGTCGGTAAGACCACATCAAGTGCAGCTATTGCTACTGGCTTAGCTAAAAGAGGAAAGAAAACAGTAGTTATAGATTTTGATATTGGGTTACGTAACCTTGATTTAGCTATGGGATGTGAACGTCGCGTAGTCTATGATTTGATTAATGTTATTCAAGGTGATATTAATTTAAATCAAGCTTTAATTAAAGATAAAAGAATTGAAATGCTATATATTTTACCAGCTTCTCAAACACGTGATAAAGAATCACTAACTCTTATAGGAGTAGAGAAAACCTTAGATGAACTAATTAATATGAAATTTGATTTCATTATATGTGATTCACCAGCAGGTATTGAAACTGGTGCTTTAATATCAATCTACTTCGCAGATGAGGCAATTATTACAACTAATCCAGAAATATCATCAGTTCGTGATTCAGACCGCATCCTTGGTATTATTGCTTCAAAGTCAAGACGTGCTGTAAGTAATCTTGAACCTATAAAAGAACATTTATTATTGACACGTTATAATCCTATTCGTGTTAAGAATGGAGATATGCTCAGTATGGAAGATGTAATAGAAATTTTACGTATTCCTGTTATAGGCGTTATTCCAGAAGATCAATCAGTATTACGTGCTTCAAATAAGGGGGAACCAGTTATTTTAAATAATAAATCTAATGCCGGTAAAGCGTACTCAGATACAGTTGAAAGAATACTTGGTGAATCGGTTCCTTTTCGTTTTATCAAGGAAGAGAAAAAAGGATTTTTTAGACGCTTATTTAGAGGATAAATTATGTCTCTAATTAATTTCTTTTTACCTAAAAAAAAATATACTGCTTCTATAGCAAAAGAGAGGTTGCAGATTATAGTAGCAGAACGCAGAAAAAACAGTAGTATAAATAATATGATGCATCTTCAGGATCTTAAAAAGGATATTTTGGAAATTGTTTGTAGATACGTTCAAATTGATCCTAAAACGGTTATAATTACATTAGATAAAAAAGAAAATGATATTTCTATTCTAGAGCTTAATGTAACTATACCAGATACAAAGAAATAGAATTATTTATATATTTAGAAATAATTTATTATTTTATAACCTTATCACGTAAATAAACAGGATTTATGTTTTCTATCTTAACAAAATTTCCTTTCTTTATTGCTATTTTTGCTAGTGGTAACATATCTTCTGCCAAAGGTAATTTAACAACACAAGGGTTAAGATATAATTTATTTTCTTGATAGAGTTCAGGATATACTTCCCAACCGTTACCAGCTATACTCCATTTTTGATCTAAAACCCTTATACGTTCTAATATATCTTTAGGTGGTAAAACAATCTCTTTTTCACTCATTAACCACTGGTTACTCTCATCTAAACTATATTTAGCCCAATAAATTTCACCCATACGAGCATCAATAGCTGTTAACACACTCATAGCACCTTGAGTTCTCCATGCTCCTTGAGCTAAAGTTTCTAATGTAGAAATACCAAGCATTATTATAGGTCTAAAAAATGCTAAGCCTTGCGCTACACCAATTCCTATGCGAATACCAGTAAAACTTCCCGGACCAATGCTGAATGCTATAGCATTAATATCAATTAATTCAATATTATTAGATTGAAGTAGTTCATTTATTAATGATAAAATATGATTGGAACTATTTTGCTTGATAATTTTATATTTGGTATAAATTTTATCTTTGTCTAATAACGCTACTGAACAAGCTTCAGTTGCAGTATTGAATGCTAAAATTCTTATGGACATTTATTAAATAATCCTAATGTTTATAAATTGCTAAAATTTTTTATTTTAAATATTAAAAATAATTTTATGTTTATTCAATGAGTAATAACTAATATACATTTATTTCAATGATAACATGAAATTCATAATAATGAAGTTAATTTGTTTCAATGATTTACAGCATTATTATTTTTATATTTACAAATATAAAATCATTTTTACATAATATCCTTATGATTATTCAAAAAAATGCATACTACATTCAGGTTTTGAAAAATTAATAGTTTTATAATTTATATTATTAACTAATACTAAGATATCTATTAGTATTAATTTTGATATATATCACAAAATAATTATTAACTTTAGTAGTTAAAGAAAGTAATACTTTAAATTAAAATTCCCTATGTATAAATTAATTTTAAATACAATTTGCAATCAATTTAACTAAAATTAAACACATAACATAGGACATATATTTATTGTTAATAACATAAAAAATTAAATCCTTCTACTACTAGTGATAATCCAATTATCAACAAGAAACCCAGACATAATATAGCTATATTAGGATATAAATTAATAAAATCAGTTATTGATTTTGATGCTATAAACATGATAAACATTGCAATTATAACAGCTATTATCATTAAATATAAATTATTTACCATACCTATTGCAGTGATTATTGAATCAAAAGAAAATATTGTGTTTAAAAAAATAATTTGTAAAATAATAACCCAAAAACTGCTGTATATTTTTTCAATTGAAGTTTTATTATGTTTAGTATTAAATAATCTATTATACAATTCAATTATAGCCTTAAATATTAAGAATAGACCTCCTATTATGAAAATTAAATTACTTATAGAAATATTAAAATTATTTATTTTCAATAAAAATCTATTTAACTTTATTAACCAAGAAATTAAAATAGTTAATAATAAACGTATCATTAATGCTAATGATAAACCGATTAATCTTGCTTTATCACGTTGTTTAGTCGGTAAATTATTAGTGAGTATTGCAATAAAAACTAAGTTATCAATCCCAAGTATAATTTCTAATAATATAAGAACTAATAAACTTACCCAAATAGATGAATTAAAAATGATCCCCATTATAAACTCTTAGTTAAGAGATAAATTAAATAACGTATTTCAATTAAAGAAAATAAATTAACAAAGCTAAAAAATTGTTAATAATTAATATCTTTATAATTAGAATTTCTGTTAAAAATATTAAGTTTGATATTTAAATTAAATTTATAAGTTATATATTTATTTATTAGTTAAAAATTTAATGTTTAAATTTTACATTATATACTAAAATAATCGATAATTGTTTCTCTCTAAATTTATTATTTTTATTGTTAATATTAAAACGTATCATTAGTAATGATGATTTACTATTATTAATTTAGTTAAATTTATTAAATCATATTATTTACATATAATAAATATTTTACATGACTAATGGGAGGAAAAATATGACTGTTGCAGTCATAATTAGCACACATGGTTGTGCAGCAGAACAATTACTTAAAACGACAGAAATGATTTTAGGAAAACAAAAAAATATTGATTTTGTTGAATTTTCAACAGGAGAAAATACAGAAACACTCATTGAAAAATATAATAACAAGATTAAAAATCTTAATGTTTCCAAAGGTATATTATTCTTAATTGATATGTGGGGTGGTAGTCCATTTAATGCAGCTAGCAGGATGATTTTTGAAAAAAAAAATCAAGATATAATTGTTGGAGTTAATATTCCTATATTAATAGAAATTTTAATGAAACGAGAAGAAAATATTAGTTTTAATGAATTAGTATCTATTGCAGTTAAAAGTGGAAAAGAAAGTATAAGATCATTTCAAGATCAAACACAAAAAAACAAATCTAATACTTTAAAACCCATAATTATTAAATCTCAACAAACTGCATCAAATGAAAAAATGAAAATAATTTTAGCTCGAATAGATGATCGTCTTATTCATGGTCAAATAACTACTAGATGGACAAAAGAAACTAATGTAGACAGAATAATTATAGTTAATGATGAAATATCAAAAGATGAGGTGCGGAAACTTTTATTAAAGCAGTCCACTCCACCTGGCATTACTGCTCACATTATAAGTATAGATAAAATGATACGTGTATGGAATAATCCTAAATATAAAGAAGATCGGGCAATGTTATTATTTACTAACCCAACTGATGTATTTAGAGTTGTTGAACAAGGAGTAAATATCAAGAGCGTCAATATTGGTGGAATGGCATTTAAAAAAGGTAAAATACAAATAAGTAAGGCAGTATCATTAGATGAATTAGATATTATTGCTTTTCGTAAATTACATAAACTTAACATTGAGTTAGAAATAAGAAAAATATCAAATGATCCAAAAGTAAAAATTATAGATTTAATTAATAATATAAATAATATTCAATAATCATTTATTTATACTTATATTTATAATAAGAACAATTATTATCTTAATGAGAACAAAAAAATGACAGAAATGAGTTTACTACAAATTTTATTAATATTTGTAGTTTCATGCATAGCTGGTATGGGATCAGTTCTTGATGAATTTCAATTCCATAGGCCACTAGTTGCTTGTACTTTAATAGGTGCTGTATTAGGTGATATAAAAACGGGCGTTATTATAGGCGGAACTTTAGAAATGATTGCTTTAGGTTGGATGAACATCGGTGCTGCTATTGCACCTGATGCTGCTCTTGCTTCAATTATTTCAACTATTTTAGTAATTTCTGGAGGTCAAAGTAAAGGAGCTGGTATAGCATTAGCTATTCCATTAGCTGCTGCAGGACAAGTTCTAACTATTATAATACGTACTATCACAGTAGCATTTCAACATGCAGCTGATAGATCGGCAAATAAAGGTAATTTAAACGCTGTCTCATGGATACATATTCTTGCTTTATTATTGCAAGGAATACGTGTAGCAATTCCAGTATTAATAATTGCTATTTCAGTTAATGTAAGTGCTGTTCGTAATTTGTTCGATTCAATACCACAAGTTGTAACAAATGGTTTAAATATTGCTGGTGGAATGATAGTAGTAGTTGGTTATGCTATGATCATCAATATGATGCGGACTGGATACTTAATGCCTTTTTTCTACCTTGGTTTTGTTACTGCTGCTTTTACTAATTTTAATTTAATAGCGTTAGGTATACTTGGAACAATCATGGCAGTATTATATATACAAGTTAGTCCTAAGTATAATAAGAATCTAGCTATCTTACCTCAAAATGATAATTTAACAACTGATAAATTAGATAATGAACTTGATTAAAAAATATATGAGAGCTAATAATATGACAGGTACAGATATTATAAAAAAAGAAAAAAAACTAACCATCAGCGATTTACGTGCTGTATTTATAAGATCTAATATATTTCAGGGTTCCTGGAATTTCGAACGTATGCAAGCACTTGGTTTTTGTTTTTCTATGTTACCAGTAATTCGTCGGTTATATCCAAAAAATGATCAATATCGTAAACAAGCAATAAAACGTCAATTAGAATTTTTTAACACACATCCTTTTATGGCTGCTCCTATTTTAGGTGTTACAGCAGCAATGGAAGAACAACGGGCAAATGGTGCAAAAATAGATGATGGAGCTATTAATAGCATAAAAGTTGGTTTAATGGGTCCATTAGCTGGTGTAGGAGATCCTATTTTTTGGGGTACTATTCGTCCAATATTTGCAGCATTAGGTGCTGGAATAGCAATGAACGGAAGTCTGTTAGGTCCATTATTATTTTTCGTATTATTTAATATAACACGTCTTGCTATACGTTATTATGGTGTAATTTACGGATATAAAAAAGGAATAAATATTGTTAATGATATGGGAAATGATTTTTTACAAAAATTAACTGAAGGAGCATCAATTCTTGGTTTATTCGTTATGGGTGCTTTAGTTAATAAATGGACTCATGTTAATATTCCAATTGTAATATCTCGTATTACTGATCAATTTGGAAAACTTAAAATAACCACAGTTCAATCTGTTTTAGATCAACTAATGCCTGGCATGGTACCTCTTTTGCTTACTTTTTTTTGTATGTGGTTGTTAAATCGCAATATAAATCCACAATGGATTATTGTTGGATTTTTTATACTTGGTATATTCGGTTATTGGATGCAATTATTAGGATTATAAATAAAATAATTGGGAGCTTTAGCTCCCTTCATTATTATCAATTATCACTATAATTTTGTATTGATATATTCTAAATATTTTATTTAATAGTTGATTTAAAATATTGTTTTCGTAAAGCATCAATTCTTTGGTCTAATGGGGGGTGTGACATAAATAATTCAAACCAAGAATTTCTTTTTCCATGAATACAGAATGTTATTATATTATTTGGTTCATTTGGTTCCTTACTAGTTTTTAAACGTTCTAAAGCAGCAATCATTTTTTCTGCTCCTACTAGTTTAGCAGCACCTGCATCTGCATGAAATTCACGCCGTCTCGAAAACCACATGGCAACTATGCTTGCAAATGTGCCTAATATATTCATTAATGCGGAAGAAATAGTAGAGTTTAATGCTGTTAGATGTTTATTATTTTCATGATTTTTAATATTTGAGAAAAAGATATTTGCTATTATTGTAGATATTACTGTGGCAATAATACTAGCAAAAAATACTACAAAAGTATTTAAAACCCCTTGTATTAAAGTCATCATGACCATATCGCCGTTATCAATATGTGATATTTCATGAGCTAATACTGCTTCTACTTCACTGTTATTCATATTCTGTAATAAACCACTCGAAACAGCTACCAGAGATTGATTCCTTTTAGAACCAGTAGCGAAAGCATTTATATCATTTGCTGGATAAATAACAACTTTTGGCATTTTAACACCAACCATATTAACTTGGTTTTGAATAGTATTAACTAACCAATGTTCATATTCGTTACTTGGTTTTTCTATTATTCTCCCATTTACAGAACGTATAGCAATCCATTGTGATAAAAAAAGCGAAGCAAAAGAACCACCAAAACCAATACAACATGCACTAAACATCATCTTAGCTACATTATGTGAATACATCCCAGTTATAACAAGAAAAAATCCAATCAATAACATTATCATAAGGTTGGTGGTTATGAAAACAGCAGTACGTATCATAATTTTATTTTTCCTTTATTCTTAATCTTAAGAATAATTAATTAAAAGAATTTAATCATACAATTATTTAATATTTATTAATTAAATTTAAACATTTAAATTTATAATTTTTTTTTTTATAAATATTCTTTTATTTTATAAATAAATTATGTTATTTAAAAATTAATTATATTATTAAATGAAAATATTAATTTTTATAAAATTACTTAGATATACTAATTATTAATAAATATTTTAAATATTAAATTAATTAATCATAGTAATTGTTTTACATTTTTTATTGGTTATAGATTTTACAATAATTATTTTCATTATAAGTATTATCTTATAAGTTTTTTAATAATCAAAACAATATCTTAATTATTAAAAATCATCAATTTAATTAATAAAAAAGTAAACTATTAAAATAATTTAATAAAGCAAAAATAATTATAAAATAAAATATATAATTAATAATTGATAACCTTAAAGATTAAAACAAGGTAATTTTTTTGTTGCCAATGAAATTAGAAAAGTAAATTCCATAGCTGTATCTTCGTATCTTTTATATCTTCCTAACTTCCCTAAATGACCAGAATCCATGTCTATATGTAGTAATAATAGATTTTTATCGGTTTTTAATTCTCTCAATTTTGCCACCCATTTCGTTGGTTCCCAATATTGTACTTGAGAGTCATACAAACCAGCAGTAACAAAGATATGTGGATAATCTTTAGCTTCAATATTATCATAAGGACTATATTTTTTCATATATTGATAATAATTAATATCTTCAGGGTTTCCCCACTCATCATACTCTATAACAGTCAAAGGCATAAATTTATCAGACATAGTTGTTATTACATCAACAAAAGGTACTTGTGCTATTACGCCATGAAAAAGCCTAGGTGCTAAGTTAATTACAGCTGCTATCAATAAACCTCCAGCACTTCCACCTATTGCATATAATTTATTAGGATTACCTATACCGGAGTTTACTAAAGAGGTAGTTACATCAATAAAATCTGTAAATGTATTTATTTTATTAAATAATTTTCCATAATCATGCCATTTTTTACCTAATTCTCCACCTCCTCGTATATGAGCTAATATGTAAATAAATCCTCGATCTAAAAGACTTAAACGACTTATAGAAAATTCAGTTTCTATATTATTGCCATATGCACCATAACCATATACTAACACTGGATTTTCATTTAACCTATAATATTTACGATTATAAACCAAAGACACTGGAACTTTAGAACCATCTCTAACCTTAATAAAACGATATTCACTTTTATAATCATTTGAATTAAAATTATTGATAATAGTTTTTTTTATTATACGTCTATCATGAGTATCCAGATTGATTTCAAATATAGTATTAGGTATAGTCATTGAAGAATAGCCATAATGTAATTTATTACCAGATGGATTAGAATTATATTCTAACCAAACTGTATAACTAGAATCGTCTAAAGATACATTGATAATATTTTCTCTATTTTGTTTTTTATTCCATCCAATTTGACGTAAACTTAATAATCCATTTTTTCTTTCTTTTATTACTATCCAATCACGAAACAATTGAAAATTTTCTAATATTGAATTATTATTTGCACTTATTAAAGGTTTCCAATGAGATTCTTGCAGTTTTTTTGTATAATAGAGATTAAAATTTTCTATATCACGATTAGAACAAATAACAAATTTATCATTATAATGATCTAAACTATATTTATGGTAATTTCTCCTGGCTAAAAACAATTGAGGTTCTTTATTAATACAGTAAATATCTATTATTTTAATTTCGCTAGAAATAGCATTTCTAATACATATTAGTATAAACTTTTCTGAAGTTGTTTTGCATATAGATAAATGATACGAGTCGTCTTTTTCTTCATATATTAACTTATCTTCTGACTGCAATGTACCTAATTCATGACACCATACTTGATAAGATCTTAAGGTATCTGGATGATTTTTTATATAAAATAAAATTTTTGAGTCTTTATCCCACTCTATATTTTCAGAAGTATTATTTAACTCCTCTGGATACCAATAATTATTATTTATATTAAAAAAGCTAATACTATATTGAAAACGAGAAACAAAATCTTCGGATATAGCAATTAAACAATTATTTGGACTTATAATTAATGAACCTAAAGAATAAAAATTACTATTCATTGCTCTTTGATTACTATCAAGTATTAAAGTCCACGTATTCTCTTTTTCTGTAACAAGCCGCCGGTAGAACTTAGGATATTCGAGACCATTTTCATAACGACTTTGATACAAATATATATCCTTGATATAAGGAACAGAATAATCATCATTAGGCAAACGATTAACTATTTCTTTTAGCAAAAGATCGTTTAAATCTTTTTGAGATGACATAATATTTTTTGTATAATCATTTTCAGTTTGTAAACACTTGATAACATTAGAGTTATTACGTTTATCATCACGTAGCCAGTAATAATTATCGATATATTGATCACCATGCAATAATCTTTTATGGGGAATCTTTTTTATAAAGGGTTTTTTCATAATTTTATATTTCAATTTTTATATGCAATATATTTTTATTTATAGTTATATTTTACTTTAAAAAAATATATTAATGTAGCAAACTATAAATTAATATAAAAATAAACATATTTATTTTTTTGTATTTTAAGATATGTTTAATAAATATTAATTTTAACCTATTCTAGGTTAGATTATATAAATCAGAGGTTCTATTTATGTTTAATCGTTTAAGAAGAACTAAAATTGTTACAACTCTCGGTCCCACTACGGATCAAGAAAATAATTTAGAAAAAATTATTATTGCAGGAGCTAATGTAATGAGACTGAATTTTTCTCATGATACATTAAACAATCATAAATTACGTGCTAAAAGAGTGCGTGAAATTGCAAACAGACTTGGTTATCATATAGCAATATTAGGCGATTTACAAGGTCCTAAAATTAGGATATCTACATTTAGAGAGAATAAGATATTTCTTGAAGTTGGAGATGACTTTTTATTAGATTCTAGCTTAGATAAAAATGAAGGTGATGAAAAACAAGTTGGTATTGACTATAAAAAATTACCTAAAGATGTAGTTTATGGAGATGTTCTTTTATTGGACGATGGAAGAATACAATTAAAGGTAATTAAAGTTGAATATACTAAAATATTTACTAAAGTTTTAATTGGAGGTTATCTCTCAAATAATAAAGGTATTAATAAATTACATGGAGGTTTATCAGCAGAAGCTATAACTGAAAAGGACAAATTGGATATTATAACTGCTGCTAAAATTGACGTAGATTACTTAGCTATATCTTTTCCAAGATGTGGTAAAGATATGGATAATGCTCGTTATTTAGCTCGTAAGCTAGGTTGTAAAGCCAAGTTAGTTGCTAAAATTGAACGTGCAGAAATAGTAACAAATCAAAAATCTATGGATGATATTATCATAGCATCGGATGCCGTAATGATAGCTCGTGGTGATTTAGGTATAGAAATAGGTGATGCAGAATTAGTTGGAGTTCAGAAAAATTTAATAAGACGTGCACGTCAATTAAATAGAATAGTTATAACTGCAACTCAAATGATGGAGTCAATGATTAATAATCCTATGCCTACCCGTGCAGAAGTTATGGATATTGCAAATGCTGTGCTAGATGGAACAGATGCAGTAATGCTTTCAGCCGAAACAGCAATTGGTAAATATCCTAAAGAAGCTGTATCAACAATGGCTAAAGTATGCTTAGGAGCTGAAAAAGTGCCTAGTGTTAATGTATCAAAACACAGACTAGATGTGCAATTTGATAATATAGAAGAAGCTATTGCTATGTCTGCTATGTATGCTGCCAATCATTTACAAGGTGTTACAGCAATCATAACTATGACAGAATCAGGACGTACTCCTCTAATAACTTCACGGATCACTTCTGGTTTACCAATTTTTGCGATGTCACGTCATCAGAACACTTTAAATTTAACTTCTTTATATCGAGGTGTTACGCCAATATTTTTTAATAGTAATAGAGAAGGAGTTTTTGCTGCTTATGATGCTATAAATCTATTAAAGGATAAAAAATATCTAGCATTAGGTGATCTTGTAATTGTCACACAAGGAGATATCATGGGTACGACTGGCACTACGAATACAAACCGTATTTTATGCGTTATATAATTTAAATATATAAATATTAAAAATATTGAAGTGATGAATTAGAAAATAAAATAGCTAAAAACTTATTTTTTTTGATAAGTATATTTATAAAGTTAAATGATTATTTCTTAATGTTCTTCTTTATATGATTTTTTTTAATTTCACCAATCGATAAATATACTTTTAATGGATCAATTGCTTTATTATTAATCCAAATTTCAAAATGCAAATGAGGTCCGGTGGATCGGCCAGTATTACCGGATAAACCAATTTTTTCTCCACGTTGTACTTTTTGTCCTACTTTAACCAATATCTTGTTCATATGCATATAACGGGTAATATATCCATAATTATGTAAAATTGCAATATAATTTCCTGCTCCAATACTATCGTTTTTTACTACTATAACTTTACCTTTATCAACTGCAAATATCGGAGTGTCTATTGGTAAAGCGAAATCAACACCTTTATGTGGAGTTATATGTCCAGTTACTGGATTTAAACGTCTTAAATTAAAATTAGATGAAACTCTTAGTTTTTTCTTTTTTGTTAATAAACTAACAAAACTCTTTAACAAAATAGAATTTTTATTTTTATCTAATTTTTTATTTTTTATATTAATGTAATTTTTTTTTTTAATTTTAACATGATGATCTATAACTAATACTGTTTCATTAATATTCTTATTTAATGCAACATGACATAAATGTACTGATTTTTTTAAATTTTTATTAAGATTTATATTACTATTTACAAAATTAATATTTGTATTAATAGGTAAATTAATTTTTTGTTTACTGTAAAATTTGGATAATAATATATAGCTATTATTATCTAAATTTATCCAATTATTGATTTGAGACAAATTATGTTCATTAAAATAATCCATTTTAATATTAACAAATATAATTGTTGATAATAATATTAAAGAATAAATAGATATTGATAAATAACTAAATTTATATATGATAGATGGTATAATTTTTCTCTTCATTATTGCTTTTTATTCCTATCGCTATCTTTTAATAAACAATTTTTATATTGATTAGATAATTGCAAAAGAAATTTTAAATAACTATCCTTTGATAATCTTATGTCACTTCCTAGTGGATCTAAAACACCCTTATTTATTTTTACATCTTTAGTTATACTATCGATAACAGCTGGTTTGAATTGCGGTTCTGAAAAGACACAAACAACTTTTTTTTCTTTTAATTTTTTTTTTATTTCATATAAATGTTTAACACCAGGTTGAATGTCGGGATTTATAGTAAAGTATCCCAGAGGGGCTAATCCATAATGTTTTTCAAAATAAACATAAGCATCATGAAAAACAAAATATCCTTTATCCTTAATTGGCCTAAGTTGCTTCATAATTTGATTATCTATATTATCTAGTGATTTCTTAAATTTTTCTAAGTTGTTATTTAATATAATTTTATTTTCCGGCATAAGTTTTAATAATTTTTCATGAATAGCAATTGCAATAGTTTTAGCTATATCAGGAGAAGTCCAAAAATGCATATTATATTGTTTATTACTTAAATTTGTATTAATATCTTTATTACATTTATTTATTATATTATAATTATAATTATCTTTTTTTATTTGAATAAAGAATCTTTTTATTCCTTGTATTTGTGGAATAACAATAATTTTATTATTTGGGATATTATTTACTGATTTAGCCATAAATGGTTCTATTTCAGCTCCGTTCCAAATTAATAAATTTGTATCTTTTAATTTTTTTTCATCTGATGGGCGTAACATATAACTATGTTCCGATGCACCATCTGGAACGATAACATCGATAGGCATAATATTACCAATAATAGCCGCTGCAATAAATCCAATAGGTTTAATGGATACAACTACGTTTGCATATATAGATAATACAATCAGGTTAGATAAAACCAAATTAATTAATAGAATAAATATTTTTTTAGTCATAAGTAATTTTATTTAAAATAAAAAATTTTATTATACAATATTAATACTTTTTAGTTAACATATTATAAAATGACTATACTAGTAAAACTTAAAAATGTATCAATTATATATGATAATAGATCTATATTAAATAATATTAATATTTCATTAAAATCAAACAAAATTTTAACGTTGATCGGCCCTAATGGAGCAGGAAAATCTACATTAGTATATGTAATATTAGATCTATTAATTCCATCTTCCGGTGAAATTAGTAGACTTTCAGGATTGAAAATTGGATATGTTCCTCAGAAATTATATATAGACCTAACTTTACCAATTACAGTTAAAAGATTTATGAAACTATCTTACAACAGTACTGATAATGAAATATCATTAGCACTTAATAAAGTTAACGCTTCTCATTTATTGAATTATCAAATACAAAATTTATCTGGAGGAGAAATTCAACGTGTTTTAGTATCTAGATCGATGCTTAATAAACCACAATTATTAGTTTTAGATGAACCAACACAAGGAATGGATGTACAAGGTCAAATTGCGATGTACGATTTAATAGATCAGTTAAGATATGAATTTCATTGCGGAGTTTTAATGGTTTCTCATGATCTACATTTAGTAATGTCAAAAACTGATGAAGTTATATGTCTTAACAAACATATTTGCTGCTCTGGTAGTTCAGAATCAGTATCAAAACATCCAGAATTTATATCAATGTTTGGTTTACATGATATCCAACAACTAGCTCTTTATCGTCATCATCATAGCAATTGCTGTAACATTCACAAAAATGATCTAAAAAAATAATAAAGGTTTTTATTTTATGATTGATATTTTATTGCCAGCTTGGTTAGGAGGTATTTTATTAGTTTTAGCAGCTGGTCCTTTAGGTTGTTTTATTATTTGGCATAAATTATCATGCTTTGGTGATACTTTAGCACATGCTTCACTTCTTGGTGTTGCTTTAGGTTTGTTATTAAATATAAATCCTAATTATACTTTAATATTTATTGGGCTTTTAATAACTTTAAGTTTAATAATAATTGAAAACAATTCTAAATTAAGTGTGGATACATTTCTAAGCATTATAGCACATAGTGCGTTATCTCTTGGCTTGGTAATTGTTAGTTTAATATCAAATATTAGAGTAAATTTAATGGGTTATTTATTTGGAGATTTACTATCAATTACTTTTAATGATTTATGGATAATAACAATTTTCATGATTTTGGTATTAACAATTCTAATATGGCAATGGCGTCCTCTGTTATTAATATCGATAAATACTGAAATAGCGAAAGTAAATGGCATAAATATTAAATATACTCGTTTAATTTTGATGTTTATAATAGCAGTATTAATAGGTGTATCAATAAAATTTGTAGGAGCATTGATTATTACGTCATTACTTATAATTCCAGCTGCTACAGCACGATACTTCGCAAAGTCTCCAGAACAAATGGCTATTATAGCTATTGTAATAGGAATTATCGCAGTGACTACTGGTTTAATTTTATCAGCTTTTTATGATACTCCAGCTGCTCCTTCTATAGTCTTATGTTTAAGTTGTCTTTTTATTATTAGTTTATTTTATGCTAGAAATTAATATTTAATATTTATTATAGTATCATTGTAATTCATACCTAAGTGTTTATAAGCTTGTTGCATTGCTATACGTCCTCTAGGAGTGCGTTTAATAAAACCTTTATGAATTAAAAATGGTTCAATTACATCCTCAATCATTTCACGTTTTTCACCAATAGCAGATGCAATAGTATTTAGTCCCACTGGTCCACCCATGAATTTATCTATAATAACTAAAATAAATTTACGATCCATATAATCTAAACCTTCTTTATCAATATTTAGCATTTCAAGAGCGCTATTTGAAACTGATCTATTTAAATCACCATTAGCACAAACATCAGCAAAATCTCTTACCCGACGTAACAAACGATTAGCAATACGAGGAGTTCCTCGGGCACGACATGCTATTTCTAAAGCAGCTTCTTCACTTAACTTTAAACCTAAACATTTAGCAGTTTTAATAACTATATTTTTTAAATCATTTATGTGATAAAATTCTAGACGTTGAATAATGCCAAAACGATCATGTAATGGAGCTGTTAAGGATCCCATACGAGTAGTTGCTCCAATAAGAGTAAAAGGGGGTAATTCTAGTTTAATAGAACGAGCTGCTGGTCCTTCACCAATTATGATATCTAGTCTATAATCTTCCATGGCAGGATAAAGCATTTCCTCTAGTGACGAAGATAAACGATGAATTTCATCGATAAAAAGCACACTTTTAGGTTCAAGATTAGTTAATATTGCAGCTAAATCTCCAGTTTTTTCTAAGGCTGGACCTGAAGTAATAGATAAGTTTACATTCATTTCATTAGCAACAACATTCGCCAATGTTGTTTTTCCTAGTCCAGGAGGACCAAAAATTAATAAATGGTCTAATGCGTGCCCACGCAATTTTGCTGCTTTTATAAAAATTTCCATTTGATCACGTACTTGTTTTTGACCAATATATTCTTTGAGAAATTTTGGACGAATTGTTTTTTCAATATTCTCTTCTTCTTTGTTAATATTAATATAATCAGTGATTAAATTATCATTTCCTATCATAGTTTATTACTACCTTAAATGATATTACGAAGTGCTGTTCTTATTAATATTTCACAGTTTTTTTCGTTTGATTTACCTAATTTAGTGATCATATTTTTAGCATCTTTTGATTTGTATCCTAATGATATCAAGGCAGCAATTGCTTCCGATTCCGCATCAGTGATATTTTGTAATTTATTTAATTTATTGACATTAAATGCTGAATCACCTTCAAATAAATCTTTATACATTTTTTTAAATACATCTTTCATTTCAATAACTAAACGTTTAGCAGTTTTTTCTCCTACACTAGGCAACTTTTTTAATGAGATTATTTCTTCGTTCTCTATTGCTGTTATAAATTGTTGTGCTGACATACTGGAAAGTATAGATAAAGCTAATTTAGGTCCTACTCCATTTACTTTAATTAACTCTCTAAATAATGTGCGTTCTTGTTTACTATTAAATCCAAATAGTAATTGAATATCTTTTCTTATTATAAAATGAGTGAAAATTATTACTTTACTATTAATATCTGGTAATTTATAAAAACAAGTCATTGGCATGTTTATTTCATAACCTACATCATAAACTTCAAGCAATATTATCGGAGGATATTTTTCTAAAATATTACCTTTCAATTGACTTATCACTAAATTCATTTCCTTTGCAATAAAACTATATTGAAAATATTAGATATATAAATTTATTTAAATATTTTTATTATATTTGCTTATAGATAAAAATTATTTCATCTTGACATGATCTTTTTTACTTTTATAAATATGATAATGAGTAATAGCAACTGCCAGTGCATCAGAAGAATCAATAGGTGGACTTACAGATAATTTTAATATCATTTTAACCATATATTGAACTTGATTTTTTTTAGCATTTCCTATTCCAACTACAGTTTTTTTTATTTGGCTAGCAGTATATTCAAACATCGGAAGGTTAAAATTGATTGCTGCAACTATAGCTGCTCCTCTTGCATGGCCTAATTTCAATGCTGAATGGACATTTTTAGACATAAATATTCTTTCGATAGCAAAACAATCAGGTGAAAATTTTTTAATAACTCTAGTTAAACCAGAATAAATTAATTGTAAACTAGTAGATAATTCAGTTGTATTTGTAGAAATATATCCGCTACCTACATAAGTGATACAATGATTATTTTGGCAAATAATACCATATCCAGTAAAACGAGATCCGGGATCAATACCTAAAATGATGGGCATCATAAATCTCTAATTGAATTGTGTCAATTTGTATATTGTAGTTTTAATTAAATTAATTTATTTTTAAATAAATATAAATACCTATAAAAATATGTTAGATTTTTATATCTAAATTTAAAGCTTTAATAAATTTAATATAAAAATCCATTTAATTATCTTTTTTATATTAAAAAATTTTAATTAATAATAAATAGTAGAAAACTATATAATTACAATTATAACAATATGATATACCAAGTCAAATTTGCATTTTAATATTAAATTTTGTTTTTTACTAATTCAAGACCTAATTCTAATAAAGTACTTGAATTTATTTCACTAGGAGCATTTGTCATTAAACAAGTAGCAGAGGTGGTTTTTGGAAAAGCAATAACATCACGTATATTATTTGTATCTGTTAGTAGCATTGTTAAACGATCTAACCCCAAAGCTATACCTGCATGAGGGGGTGTACCAAATTTTAATGCATCTAAAAAAAAGCCAAATTTAACTTGTTGTTCATGTTCTGAAAGTCCAAGTATATTAAATACAGTTTTTTGCATTTCAAAGTTATCAATTCTAACTGAACCGCTACCAACTTCATAACCATTAATTACCATATCATATGAATTAGATAAAGCATAAGTTGGGTTAGCAAACAATTCATCAGCATTTGCAGTTTTTGGTGCTGTAAATGGATGGTGTGTCGCATACAGAGAACCATCTCTTTCTTTAGTAAACATTGGAAAATCAACAACCCATAAAGGAACATAGATATTATCATCAACCATTTTTAAATCTAAGCCTAATTTAATTCTTAATGCACCTAACGCATCTGCTACTATTTTATAATAGTCAGCAATAATCATTATCAGATCACCATCATTTGCATTAGTTCTTTGAAGAATATATTCAGCTATTTCTGGATTTAAAAATTTTATTATTGAACCTTGCATCCCTTTTAAACCTTGCTTACGGTCATTTACTTTAACACAAATTAAATTTTTAACTCCATAGTTTTTAACAAAATTATTATATTCATCAATTTGTTTCCTACTAATTTTTATACCATTAGGTATACATAATGCAGCAATACGATTTTTTAAACTAATTGATAAACTTTCAAAAGGTTTAAAGTTAATATCTTTTAAAATATCACTAATATCTATTATTTTTAATGGATTACGTAAATCTGGTTTATCTGATCCATAAAAATATATTGCTTCTTCAAAAGTTATTTGCTGAAATTTACCAAGATTTATTCCTTTTATATGTAACCACAGATCTCTTATTAGACTTTCCATTATATCAAGTATTTGATTTGATTTAACAAAGGATGCCTCTACATCAATTTGAGTAAATTCTTGTTGACGATCTGATCGTAAATCTTCATCCCTAAAACATTTTACAATTTGATAATAACGATCAAATCCAGCAATCATAAGAAGTTGCTTAAACAATTGAGGAGATTGTGGTAATGAATAAAATTTACCTTTGTGTATGCGACTTGGCACTAAATAATCGCGAGCACCTTCTGGTGTCGTCTTGGTTAATACTGGAGTTTCAATATCAAGAAAACCTGCTTTGTTCATAAAACAACGAATAAAATTAGTAATTTTAGATCTACATATTAATCTTTCAGTTAATTTTGAATTACGTAAATCTAAATATCTATATTTTAGATAGGCCTCCTCTTTACTATTTTGACTATAATCTAGTGGTAATGGTTCAGATTTATTAATAATATTTAAAACACTAGCTAAAATCTCTATTTTTCCAGTTTTGATTTTTGAGTTCTTATTTTTCTCTTCACGTGTAATAACAATTCCAGTAATTTGCACACAAAATTCATTTCTCAATTTAGATGCTAATTTGAAAGTATCTGAATAAGAGTTATTATCAAAAAATACTTGTATAATACCTTCCCGATCTCTTATATCTACAAAAATCATTCCCCCAAAATTACGAAAATTATTTACCCAACCACAAACGGTTACTTGTTGACCTATATTAATTGAATTTATCTGGCCACAGTATATAGTACGCATAAAAAATACTTATCCTTGATTAAAATTAATTCTATATTAAAAATAAATAGCATTGATATAATAATTAAGATTTTTAACATTAAAATTTAATGATAAATTTTATGTTCTATATAATTTTTTAAATTAATCATTTTATATCAAAAACAATTAATATTCCACAGAATGATATTTTTTAAAATTTCAAATTATAAGCCTTTATAAAGTATATTTTCATTATTTTTAGTTTTTGAGTTATTAATAACGGATTAATTTAAATATAATATTTATTCTCAAAAATATTAAATATATAAAATATATTTTTAGGAAAAATTTTAAATTATTATAAAAATAACAAGTTAATATTTTTTATTAAGTAAAGAAATGAACGAGAAAATACATTATATTCAATTATTATTACAATAATAGATAGTTAGATTTTCGATGAAAAATTGATATACCGGCAAAATGTTTATTAAATCTATATTAATATTTGTGATATTAGTCGTTCTATTAATCATTAATCCAAAATTTTTAATAACTACTTAGGAACAGCAACTTTAGTAAGTTATTATAATATCATCTCATCTAATTGTACTATTATTGCAGTAGATAGCTTTTTAGAAAATTAATCATTAGAAAGAAAAAACTTCATAGTCATTTTTATGAGTGTTAAATCATTAGAATATTTTCCTAGATTAGAACTACAATATTTAATTTAATACGTGATATAAAATCAGTTCGTGATAATATTAACAATAATAAATGTAATAGGTATAAAATTATTTATAATTTTATACTCGGCATAAAGTTTATTATTCCTTATTGCTGAGATTGAAAATATAAAAGGCTTTTACCTTATATTTATTCTTTAAAAAGAAAATTATTTTAGATATGATTGTGGAAATGGGTATTATATGTTGAGGATGGTTGTTTATTATACTAATTTAGTAATTGGCATTGATCCAAAATTATTTTTATTTTAATTCTAAGCTATACGTAATCTGATAAAAAATGATCGTAGACTTTATTTATTATCTTTAAGCATTGAACAAGAACCTGCATTAAAAGCATTTGATATGGTTTTCTCAATTGGAGTTCTTTATCATAGGCGTTTTATTAAGCATATTTTATAATTAAAAAATAGTGATTAACTGGTTTTATAAAAATGAGTTATCAATGATAATGACAGAAATTTATTAATACCTAAAAAAGTTATGCACATGTTCACAAATGAAAAATGTATTTTTATTCCTACATCTGAGTTGCTAAAGGCTTAGCTAAAAAATCAATTTCATAAATGCACATATTTTTAATTATATAATTACTTCGTGTACAGAATAACGAAGTACTGAATAGATGATAAGTAAATATCTTATTAAGATTAAATATTATTATTAATATTTTAAATTCAAATGATTTTAAAAATAATTAAAGTATGTCTGGACCAACAAGAGCAATAACTATAGCTAAAAAACCTTACATTGAACTAAATTTGTATTTAAAATCTAGTTATGAACTTATTTTATAATAAAATATTCATAAATATGCATTATTAACTATTTTATAGGTATTTTCAACTTATATCTAGGAAATAAAAATGATATTTAATTTTGATAATCAAATAGAACGTCGTCATAGTGATAGTATTAAATGGAATAAATATAAGGACAAAGACATAATACCTTTGTGGATAGCTGATACTGATTTTATGTCACCAAAATGTATTATAGATGCCATAAAAAAAAGAGCATCGCATGGTGTTTTCGGTTATGGTCATAAACCAACTTTATTAATGGATATATTTATTGATTATGTACATGAAAATTTCAATTGGCATTTAAAACATGATTGGATTGTAATATTACCAGGCGTTGTAAGTGGATTGAATTTGGCCGTACGTGCCTTTACTATAGCTAACGAAAATATTATAACGCCTATTCCTATTTATCCACCTTTTCGTAATTCTGCAATATTAGCTAATAGAGGTCAATTAAATATACCATTAGTATTAAAAAACAAACGCTGGGTATTAGATCTTGATATTGCTAGAGATAAAATAACTAATAAAGAAAAATTACTTATGTTATGCAATCCACAAAATCCTGGAGGTACTGTTTATCGATATACTGAATTAAAAGAACAATTAAATTTTGCACAGAAAAATAATTTAATTGTATGTTCGGACGAAATTCATTGTGATTTAATACTTGAACCAGGTATTAAACATATTCCATTTGGTTCCTTAAACGAGGATGCTGCTCAACGTAGTATTACTTTTATGTCTCCTTCGAAATCTTTTAATATTGCTGGGTTAGGTACTTCTATAGCAATTATTCCTAATAAATTTCTAAGAAAAAGATTTATGCGTGCTCGTCAAGCTATTGTACCAGAAGTAAATATACTTGCTATTGTAGCTGCTGAAGCTGCGTGGCTTAAAGGTAGCAAATGGTTAAAATCGTTAATTAATTACCTACGTAGTAATAGAGATCGATTAGTACATCAAATAAATTTAATTCAAGGTTTATCAATGGTATCACCAGAAGCTACTTATCTTGGTTGGATAGATATTAGTAGCTTTAATATTAATGATCCAGTAATTTATTTTGAAAAACATGGACTAGGATTTTCTCCTGGAATAGACTTTGGTGATAATAATTTTATTCGTTTTAATTTTGGTTGTACACGTAATACCTTAGACAAAGCGATAAAAAGACTTAAATCTGCATTAGAAAACCGTAATTATATTATATAATAAAAATATTATTTTAAAATGAATAAGGTTAGTGGTTTGAATGTTAAATTGTTAATTTCAAAAAAAATCATTGAAGCAATGATTTTAGTTGGCATACCGGAAGCAGATTGTAAACCTCAAGTACGTCAAGCTACAAAAATTGAATTTGGTAATTATCAAGTAAATGGTGTTATGTTTTTGGCAAAAAAATTAGGAAAATCTCCAAGATGTTTGGCTGAAGATATTATTAATTATCTTGATTTAAAAGATATTGCCAATAAAATTGAAATCGGTGGCATAGGTTTTATCAATATATTTCTTGATAATAATTGGATGGCTAAAAAGGCAAAAGACATGTTAATTATGCCAAAATTAGGTATAACTCCCATAAAACCGCAAACAATTGTTTTGGATTATTCCTCTCCTAATATTGCTAAGGAAATGCATGTTGGTCATTTGCGTTCTACTATTATAGGGGATGCCATGGCACATGTATTTGAATTTCTTGGTCATAATGTCATCCGTGCTAATCATATTGGCGATTGGGGTATGCAATTTGGTATGTTGATAGCATTTATCAAAAAAGAACAAAATAAAAACTATATAGATATCAACTTATTAAAAGATCTTGAAGATTGTTATCGTAAAGCAAAACATAATTACGAAAATGATCCCATTTTTGCAAATCTTGCAAGAAATTATGTATTAGAATTACAAAGAGGCAAAAAAAACTGTCTTAATATATGGAAAAAAATAGTTAATATAAGCATGAAACAAAATCAAGAAATATATAATCGCTTAAATGTAACATTAACTAATAAAGATATAATGGGAGAAAGTCTATATAATCCTATGCTTTCAGAAGTTGTTTCTGATTTAAAAAAGAAAGGACTCGCTGTAAAAAGCCAAGGAGCCACTGTTGTTTTCCTTAATGAATTTAAAAATAAAGAAGGAAAACCAATGGGAGTAATTATTCAAAAAAAAGATGGAGGATATCTATATTCTACTATTGATATTGCTTGTATTAAATATAGATATGAAAAATTAAAGGCAGATCGTATCATATATTATACTGATTCACGTCAACATCAACATTTATTACAAGTTTGGAATATAGTAAGAAAAGCAGGTTATATTCCAAATTATGTTATTTTAGAACATCATTCCTTTGGTATGATTTTAGATAATAATAATAATCCCTTCAAAACTAGATCAGGTGATACCATAAAATTATCATCATTATTAGATGAAGCATTTTTAAGAGCATATAAATTAGTAAAAAAGAAAAACAAAAAAATAGACGATAACAAAGCAAAACATTTAGCAGAAGCAATTGGAATGAGTGCTATTAAGTATTCAGAATTATCAAAGAATAGAGTTACAGATTACATTTTTAATTGGGATCAAATGTTAACATTTGAAGGTAATACAGCTCCTTATATGCAATATGCTTATACACGTTTAACATCAATATTAGATAAATCAAAACATTATAAAAATTTTTTAAATAAAGATATTATCATTAGCAATACTAATGAAGAAAGATTAGTATTGTGCTTATTGCAATTTGAAGAAGTAATTGTTAAAGTTGCAAAAAGTGGTACCCCTCATGTAATGTGTAATTATATATATGATTTAACTAGTAAATTTTCTAGTTTTTATGAAAAATGTCCTATATTGAATATAGGAGATACATCAATTAAATATAGTAGATTGCAATTATCTTTATTAACTTTTAAAATATTAACAGAAGTTCTTAATATATTAGGAATAAAAATTGTAAAATATATGTAATATAACTAAAACAATGAAAATATATGTCGTAGATATATATTTTATATATTATAAATATATTTAATATAGTAAAATAGTCTACATAATTAGTTATGCTATATTAATAATAAATATTTTAAGTTAAATTTATAAAAATATGATGTATATTTTATTCATAAAACATATAATAAGATAAAAATAAATCTAAAACTTAAAGAAAAATATATTTTGGTGAGATGTCCGAGTGGTTTAAGGAGCACGTCTGGAAAATGTGTATACGACGATAACGTATCGAGGGTTCAAATCCCTCTCTCACCGTCATATAAGATCAAAGAAAGGTATTTATAGTAATAAGTTATTTTTCTGTTAGTTGTTTGTTAGATTAATTATAATTAGTTAATTGGTTTAACTGATCTAATTAATAGAATTATTTCATTTATCGTAAACATAAAGTCTGCTTTTTATCTAAAAGCAGACTGTATACAAACATCAAACAAGTTACATAAACATTATTTTGTTTTTAGTTTAACCACTGCTGAATCAAATCTTTTAACTACTTCTTTAGATGGTTTTTTTCCGATAAAACTAAAAATTATAATGGCTATACTAGCAAATAAAAATCCTGGAATTATTTCATATAAATTACCCAATCCATATTTTTTCCATAGTAGTACTGTAATAGCACCTACTATCATACCTGCTAATGCACCGTTACGATTCATACGTCTCCAGCAAATACTAAAAACAATTACTGGGCCAAATGATGCTCCAAAACCTGCCCAAGCATAACTAACTAAACTTAATATTCTATTGTTTGGATTCATAGCTAAAAATATTGAAATCATTGATATCAATAAAACCATAAAACGACCAACCCATATTAGTTCACGTTGATTAGCATTCTTGCGAAAAAAATTTTTATATAAATCTTCAGTTAAAGCGCTTGAACATACTAGTAATTGACAACTTAAAGTCGACATTATAGACGCAAGGATTGCGGATAATAAAACACCAGAAATCCATGGATTAAATAATATGTGAGCTAATTCAACAAATATACGTTCACTATTATTAATAACTATGCTTGATTGTTCTGGATTCTTTGCAAAATATGCAATACCAAAGAAGCCTACCGATATTGCACTTAATAAACATAATATCATCCATGTCATACTAATTCTTCGAGCTATAGAAATCGATTGATGGGATTTGGCTGCCATAAAACGTGTTAAAATATGGGGTTGACCAAAATAACCTAAACCCCATCCTAGAAGAGAAATTATTTCAACAAATTTCAAATTTCTAATCATATCTATATTTGATATGTTTTTAGCTTCAATTATCGATATTGCATTAGATAATCCACCCGATGCAATAATTAATACGACAGATGTCATCATTAACGCAAAAATCATCAAACTGGCTTGTACAGTATCAGTCCAACTAATTGCAAGGAATCCTCCAAATAAAGTATATATGATAGTAGTAACTGCACCGGCCATCAACGCATATTCATAGCTAATGTTAAAAGTGCTTTCGAATAATCTAGCACCTGCTACAATACCAGATGCACAGTAAATTGTAAAAAAAAATAGGATAATAAATGCTGATATAATCCTTAAAATTTTACTGTCATCTTCAAAACGATTAGTAAAAAAATCAGGTAATGTTAATGCATTATTATGGTATTCAGTCTGCAAACGTAATCGACTAGCTACTATTTTCCAATTAAGCCAGGCCCCAATTATTAATCCAATAGCAATCCAACTCTCAGAAATACCCGAGATATAAACAGCGCCAGGCAATCCCATTAATAACCATCCACTCATATCTGATGCACCTGCTGAAAGAGCAGTAACTAAACTACCTATACTTCGTCCTCCTAAGATGTATTCATTAAAACTTTTAGTTGAACGATAGGCAAAAAAACCTATTAGCAACATTCCAACAATATAAACTACAAATGTTATCACCATCGGTGTTTTTACATTCATATATGCTCTCCGCTTTATGTAAAATTTAATTAATTCTTAACATATTATCTATTGTTTACAATTAAATAATTCAATTAAGAGATAATAAAGTTAATCATTTCTTGTTAACAAGGATGCATTTTAATCAGCTAAAATGTAAATCTAACCGGAAAAGCACATCATAATATGATATATTAAACTTATGCATTAAAATTATTTACTAAATGAATAAACTAATTACAAATTGTATTTTAACGATATAAACTAATTTTATCTAACAGTAAATATGTTGTTCGATATGAATTATATGATTTAAATATTAAATTATGAAGATTTAAAACATTTTCATTCTAAAGGATAGTAAAAAATATAATAAATAACAATAATAGAAAACGTTTGTATAATTTAATCTAATATAATAAAAATAAGTAATTTTTATAAATCACGAAGCATTGAAACAATCTTAGGGAGCAGGGAATCATGGGTATGATTACCATGGGTTTAAGACTAGACAATGATATTTATAAACGTATTAGGATAGCTGCACAAAATATTAATAAAACACCTTATTGGTTAACAAAACAAGCTATTCTTAATTACTTAGCTCAAATTGAAAAAGATAAAAATTTATCATGTAGTTCATTTGCTAATTTTTATTTGAATTCTATTGAAGAAACAAAATCATATAAAATATATCAACCTTTTTTAGAACTATCTGAACAAATTTTATTAAAATCATTAACTAGATCGATTATCACGTCAAAATGGTGTAGTCCCGAAACAGAATTAGTACCTGTATTATTGGAACAATCACGTATTGATAAAGATTTAAATAAAAAAATTTATAAATTAGCTTGGAGTCTTTCTAATAAATTAAGAAATAACAGCAAAAATATATCTATAACTTCCGAGATAGTGCAAAAATTACTTCAAGAATTTCCATTATCATCTAAAGAAGGTATTGCGTTAATGTGTTTAGCTGAAGCATTATTACGAATTCCCGATAATAAAATGCGTGATATATTAATTCATGATAAGATAAAAAGTGGAAAATGGCATTTACATCTAAGCAATAGTAATTCTTTACCTGTTAATATTATGACTCGTGGATTAATATTTATTAAACAAATTATATCTGTAAATAATGAAAAAAAAATATTACAACCTTTTTATAAAAAAATAATTAGCAAAATATGTAAGAAGAGCGATCTATTGATTCGTAAAGCTGTAAATATAACAATAAGTATAATAGGTAAACAATTCGTAATTGGCGAAAATATTAAAAAAGCATTAAAAAATGCTCGTAAATTTGAAAAAAAAGGTTTCAGCTATTCTTACGATATGTTAGGAGAAGCTGCTTTAACTGCTACTGATGCAAAAAAATATTTTATGTCTTATAGAAAGGCAATTCACGCAATTGGTAATGTTTCACAAGGCATGACTATTTATGATAACCCTGGAATTTCAATAAAATTATCTGCACTTCATCCACGTTATAGTAGATCACAGTACTTACGTGTTATAGAAGAACTTTATCCACGTTTGAAATCATTAATATTTTTAGCACGTTGTTATAATATAGGAATAAATATCGATGCAGAGGAATCTGACCGTCTTGAATTATCCTTGGATTTATTAGAAAAAATTTGTTTTGAATCAGATTTTGCAAATTGGAATGGTATTGGTTTTGTTGTTCAAGCTTATATGAAAAGATGTCCTTACGTAATAGACGAAATAATTGATTTAGCAAAACGTAGCAATCATCGCATTATGGTCCGTCTTGTAAAGGGTGCTTATTGGGATAGTGAAATTAAACGCGCACAAATAGATGGTTTTAAAGATTATCCAGTATATACAAGAAAAATATATACTGATGTTTCATATATAGCTTGTGCACGTAAATTACTATCATTTCCCGATTTAATATATCCGCAATTTGCTACACATAATGCTCATACTTTGGCAACTATATATCAATTAGCAGGGAATAATTACTATGATGGGCAATATGAGTTCCAGTGTTTATATGGAATGGGAGAAAAACTATATAAAGAAATAGTAGGGAAAATAAATAATAATAAATTAAATAGACCTTGTCGTATATATGCGCCTGTAGGTACTTATGAAACATTGCTATCTTATTTAGTACGTCGTTTATTAGAAAATGGTGCAAATACTTCATTTGTTAATAAAATAGCTGATAAATCTATATCAATTAATGAATTGATTGCAGATCCAGTGAAAACAATAGAAAACATTGGAATTAATGAAGGGATTATTGGCTTATCTCATCCAAAAATTCCTTTACCTCGTAATCTATATGGAAAAAATAGAGTAAATTCTAAAGGTATAAATATAAATAATGAATATTATTTAGCTTCGATGTCTAATGATTTAGTGAATAGTACAGAAACTTTGTTTTTAGCAAAGCCAATAATTCACGGAATTTTTATTGATGATAATGTAAGTAGTCATTTGATAATTAATCCAGCTATTTCAAATGATATTGTAGGTAGAGTACGTGAAACCAGTATACAAGAAATATCTCAAGCAATAGAAATTTCAGTAGATATCGGTCCAACTTGGTGTAATACTTCACCAAATGAAAGAGCTATAATTTTAGAACGTGCTGCTAATATTATGGAAAATAAAATAAATATTTTAGTGGGTATTTTAATACGAGAATCAGGTAAAACTTATAATAACGCTATAGCTGAAGTTCGTGAAGCGATAGATTTTATTTATTACTATGCTAGTATAGTTAAAAATAATTTTACAAATGAAACACATTTACCATTAGGGCCAGTAGTTTGTATTAGTCCTTGGAATTTCCCTTTATCTATCTTTGTAGGACAAATTTCTGCTGCATTAGCAGTAGGAAATACTGTTTTAGCAAAACCTGCAGAACAAACCCCATTAATCGCTGCACAAGCAGTTCAGATTCTATTAAATGCAGGTATACCCACTGGGGTTTTACAATTTTTACCAGGATCAGGAAAGAATATAGGTACAAAATTAATAACTGATAATCGAGTTCAAGGTGTTTTATTCACTGGTTCAACTTCAGTAGCAAAATTAATACAAAAAAAAATAGCTGGTCGTTTAGATAAACAAGGACAGCCTATACCTTTGATTGCTGAAACTGGTGGTATAAATGTAATGATCGTAGATTCATCTGCTCTTACAGAACAAGTAGTGACAGATATTATCTCATCAGCATTTGATAGTGCTGGTCAAAGATGTTCAGCGTTACGTTTGTTATGTATACAAGAAGAAGTAGCTGATCGAACATTAGAAATGTTACTTGGTGCAATGGCAGAATATAAAATGGGAAATCCTGATCAATTATCTACTGATATTGGTCCAATAATTAATTTAAAAGCTGTAGAAAATATTAATAATCATATTAAATCAATGCAAAATAAAGGATTTAAAGTTTATCAAAAAATATTTGAAAATCAAAATAAAAATAGTGAATTATTAAGCGATAGCTTTGTAAAACCTACTTTAATTGAAATAGATAGAATAAGTGACTTGAAAGAAGAAATATTTGGACCAGTACTACATGTAGTTAGGTTTAAAATAGATAATTTATTTAATGTTATTCAACAAATTAATAGATCAAAATATGGATTAACATTAGGTTTACATACTCGTGTAGAAGGAACTATTGATCAATTGATATCAGCAGCAAAGGTTGGAAATATATATATTAATCGTAATATGATTGGAGCAGTGGTAGGTGTACAACCTTTCGGAGGAGAAGGTCTTTCAGGAACTGGCCCAAAAGCAGGAGGATCGTTTTATCTCTATCGTTTACTATCAAAATACCCAAATAATTCAGTAATCTCAACTTTAGATCAACAAAGTTTTAAGTGCTTTAAAAAAACCGATAAGTTACAACAAAATTTGTTTTTATCACATTCCGTATTTAGTAAATGGATTAAAAATGAACCAGAAATTGAATCTTTATACTTACAATACACCACCCTATCTCAATCTGGATCTGTACGTAATTTATTTGGTCCTACAGGAGAAAAAAATTCTATTTTGTTATTACCTAGAGAACAAATTTTTTGTGTATCAGATAATAAAAGAGATGTTCTAATTCAATTAGCAGCTGTTATAAGTATAGGTAGTAAAATAATTTGGCAAGATGATTTATTACACCAAAATATATTTAATGAATTACCTAATGAAATTAGAAATCTAATTTCATTAGATTTAAATCCATTTTCTTTGTATTTTGATGCCGTAATTTTTCATGGAAATAGAAATCATTTAAGTCAATTATGTAAAATAATTGCAGCAAAATGTAATAGAATTATTTCAATACAAGGATTTGCTCCAGGTGAAACTAATATAATGCTTGAACGTTTATTAATTGAACGTTCTGTAAGTATTAATACTGCAGCAGCTGGAGGAAACACAAGTCTTATGACTATTAATTAAAAAAATAAAGCCATGGCATTGTAGTTATTATTACCATGGCCTTATAAATTTATTTTTTTACATTAATAAAGATATTTAATATATTTCAAATTTATGTTTTTGGTATTTCCATTGTTATATTTTGTTAAAATTAACATTTATTTTTTTAATACACATCCCCTCAATAGATGGAATGTTTTTCTCAGAATTAATTTCTTCAAAAAACCAAATTCCTATAGGATAATCTTCTAACATTACTAAATACATCTTTCTATTATTAATTGATTCAATAATTGTTAAAATTCTTCCTATTTTATTTGAACTACCAGGAGATGTTATAGTGATATGGTCACCTATTTTCATTGTTAATCATTCCTAATGAAATGAAATTTCTATATTTTAAAAGATGTACTGTATACTATATAAAAAACTTAAAAAACAAAATAATTCATATTTAAGTTATGAAATATTTTATTTATTCTATAATATAGTGATTGACTTATGAATATATTTAAAATAAAATTCAAAAATTGTATCGTTTATGAAGTATAAAGTATTGTTTTGATTTTTTTTGAAATAACTACAATTAAAAAATTGTTATTTTAAGAATTCCTCTGTAGTTCAGTTGGTAGAACGGCGGACTGTTAATCCGTATGTCACTGGTTCGAATCCAGTCAGAGGAGCCATATTAATAATATTTAATAATCTATTTCGTTTATAAAGAAAATATAAAAAACAGTACTGTTAGTTTGGTATGTTATTAACATGAATTAATTCTTTTTAAACTTTTAGGATGTGATGGTTTTTATACCAATATAATCAATATTAATTATGTTCACGATCTATGTGATATTTGGATTTTCTTTTTTTAATGAATTTTAATTTACTCATATTAGGTGTTCAATATGTTAATTCTATTTTTTTAACTAATGTGACTAATGTGTTTTCTTAATTAATATTACATTTTATTCTGAATAAATTTACATTAATACTTAATTGTCAAGTAAATCATAGAAATAAATTATCTTATTTTGACATTTATTATCTTAAAATGGCAGAAAATATGAATTTTTTTGGTAATAAATTCCTTTTTCATGATTATGAAACTTTTGGTATTAACCCTTCTTTTGATCGTCCTGCTCAATTTGCCGGGATATATACAGATAGTGAATTTAATCCTATTAAAGAACCTAAAGTATTTTATTGTCGTTTGCCAAATGATTATTTACCTCAACCTAAAGCTGTGTTAGTTCATGGTATTACTCCTCAAATAGTTATGTCTGAAGGTTTTAATGAAGCTGAATTTGCTAAACGTATTTATAATATACTTACAAAAAAGCAAATTTGCGTGGTTGGGTATAATAACATACAATTCGATGATGAAGTAACACGTAACATTTTATATCGCAATTTTTATGACCCCTATAGTTGGAGTTGGCAGAATGGAAATTCACGTTGGGATATTTTAAATGTAATCCGAGCATGTTATGCATTACGTCCTGATGGGATAAATTGGCCAAAAAATAAAGATGGTTTCACTAGTTTTAAGTTAAAACATTTAACTAAAGCAAACGGTGTAACTCACAAAAATATTCATAGTGCAATATCTGATGTTCATGCTACTATAGAAATAGCAAAATTAATTAAGAAAACACAACCTAAACTTTTTGAGTTTTTTTTTAAATATCGTACAAAAGAAAAAATAATATCAATGATTGATATTGCCGGAATGAAACCATTAGTTCATGTATCTCATATTTTTGGATCATCAAGAAGTAATATAAGTTTGATTTTACCATTAGCATGGCATCCAAATAATCGTAATGCATTAATAGCAATTGATTTATCTGCTAACATATATCCTATATTAAAATTAGATATTCTTGATATACAAAAATTATTGTATACTAGTAACATAGGAAATATAGAAAAGATTCCTATAAAATTAATACATATAAATAGATGCCCTATTTTAGTATCTATTAATGCATTACGTCCAGAAGATGAATTAAGATTAAAAATTGATCGTGCTAATTGTCTTAATAATTTAATGTTGATTCGTAATAATCCGAAACTAAGAGAAAAAGTTTCAATAATTTTTAATAAAAAAAAACAAACTATTGAATCTGATGTGGATGCTCAGTTATATGATGGTTTTTTCAGTATGTCAGATCGAGCTAAAATGGATATAATTCGTCAAACAACTCCAAAATTACTATCAAGATTAAATTTAAAATTTGAAAATATTAGATTAAAAGAACTTTTTTTTAGATATCGTGCTAGAAATTATCCTAATACATTAAGTCATTTAGAACAACAAATTTGGAAAAAACATTGCAAAAACATTTTAAGTGATAAAAAAATAAAACAATTCTTATCAGAATTAAAATTATTTAAAAATTTGTATAAAAACGACCAAAATAAAATCGAAAAACTAAAATCATTATATTTTTACTTCAAGAGTATCACATTATAATAATATCTTACACATCACCATCTTTTCATATTTAATTTTATATTAATATCTTTAAAACTATTTTAAATAATGAATAAAAGATAATATCAAATCAATATATTTAATATTTATCATTTTGCGAACAAAACTATTAACGTTTTATAAAAATAATATATTTTAGTTATATATTACTAATTATATTATTAAAAAATATTAATAATTTACGTGTCATTGGTATAATATATTTATAATGAGGTATAAACATTATTACTTTATTTATAACATATTAATTAACAAATTAATTTCTATTATTGTAGAAATAACATCTTTTTACTAAATTATTGGTTTATGATTAAATTAAAAATATAATTACATCCTAATATATCAATCAATCTAAAAATACTGACATAAGACATAAACTTAACATAAGAATATCTTATTAGAAATTCATATAATATACCATTTTTGATATCTCCTATAATTTTTATATTCCTCTATCTAACAAATAAAATTAAATAAATATATTTAATAAAATGAAATAATCCCCTCATGTAAAAATAATAAAAAGATAATAAATATGTTAAATAACCCTCGTATACGCATAGCAATACAAAAATCTGGTCGTTTAAGTGATGATTCAAAAGAACTTTTAATACGATGTGGAATAAAAATTAACCTTGAGCAAAATACATTGATTACACTTGCAGAAAATATGCCAATTGACATTTTACGAGTACGTGATGATGACATTCCTAGTCTAGTAATGGATGGCGTAGTAGATTTAGGTATTGTCGGATCAAATGTTCTTGAAGAAGAACTACTAACTAGATTAGCACAAGGTGATAATCCAAGCTATGTGATATTGCGTCGTCTTGATTTTGGTAATTGTCGTCTCTCAATAGCTATACCAGTTAATAAAGAATATATAGGGTTAAATTGTTTAAACAATGCTCGTATTGCTACTTCATATCCTCATATTTTAAAAAAATATCTTGATAAAAAAGGTATTATTTTTAAAGCTTGTATGTTAAATGGCTCAGTTGAAGTAGCTCCACGAGCTAGCTTAGCTGATGCGATTTGTGATCTTATTTCTACAGGTGCTACATTAGAAGCTAATGGTTTAAAAGAAGTTGAAGTAGTTTATAGTTCACAAGCAGTTTTAATTCAACGTGATGGAGAAATGATTGAAATCAAGAAAGATCTAATAAAAAAAATGATGATACGTATTCAAGGTATAATTAAAGCACGTGAATCTAAGTATATTATATTACATATACCAAGTGAACGTTTAGAAGATGTAATAAATTTACTGCCTGGAGCTGAATATCCTACTATATTGCCTTTAGCTGGGAATACTAACTGTGTAGCAATGCATATGGTTAGTAGTGAAACATTATTTTGGGAAACAATGGAAAAATTAAAAACAATCGGAGCTAGCTCAATTTTGG
Source organism: Candidatus Pantoea edessiphila (assembly GCF_002933345.1). Classification (GTDB taxonomy): domain Bacteria; phylum Pseudomonadota; class Gammaproteobacteria; order Enterobacterales; family Enterobacteriaceae; genus Pantoea_C. The sequence goes on from NZ_PDKR01000001.1 coordinate 233,338, forward strand.
TATTACCTATTGAGCAAATAATGGAGTGAATGATGATTGATCTCATACCAATTGAGTGGAAAAACTGTAATAAATTACAGAAAAAAACATTATTAACACGTCCAAATGTTATATCTTCTATTAATGTACAAAAAACAGTAATGAATATATTAAATAAGGTTAAAAAAAGTGGTGATCAGGCTTTACATGATTTTAATTTTAAATTAGACAATATAAAATTGAAAGACCTTAATGTTACATCACAACAAATAAAAGAAGCTAATATAAATATTAGTAATCAATTAAAAAAAGCTTTGGCAATAGCATATAATAATATACAAACTTTTCATGAAGCACAACTTATCAACAATATTGATATAGAAACTCAGCCTGGTATAAGATGTCAACAAATTACGCTCCCTATACAATCAGTAGGCTTATATATTCCAGCAGGTTCAGCAGCATTATTTTCAACTGTTTTAATGTTAGCAATTCCTGCACTTATTGCAGGTTGCAAACATATCGTCATATGTTCCCCACCACCAATTGCTAATGAAATTATATATGCTGCTCAATTATGTAAAATAAATGAAATATTTCAAATAGGTGGTGCTCAAGCTATAGCAGCTCTTACTTTTGGGACAGAAACAATACCAAAAGTTGATAAGATTTTTGGTCCAGGTAATGTTTACGTCACTGAAGCTAAAAAACAAGTTAGTCAACTGCAAGACGGAGTTGCAATTGATATGCCTGCTGGTCCGTCAGAATTATTAATAATTGCTGATGAAAAAGCGATTCCAATATTTATTGCATCTGATTTATTATCACAAGCAGAACACGGACCAAACTCTCAAGTAATTCTTTTAACTACATCTTTAGAATTAGCAAAAAAAGTTTTAGAAACCATTAAAAAACAACTAGTAAATTTAAAAAGAAAAAAAATTATAATTCAAGCTTTAAATAATAGTTCATTTATTGTAGCAAGCAATTTAAGACAATGTATAGAAATATCTAATACTTATGGACCTGAACATTTAATAATTCAAACATCTAACCCAAGAGATCTTTTAAAATTAATCAATAATGCTGGATCTGTTTTTCTTGGTAAATGGTCTCCGGAATCTGCCGGTGACTATGCTTCTGGAACTAATCATGTATTACCAACATATGGCTATACTAAAAGTTTTTCTAGCCTTAGTGTTATGGATTTTCAAAAACGTATTACAGTTCAGGAACTAACTTTACAAGGTTTTCTTAACTTATCTTCAACAATTGAAATTCTAGCAGCTGCTGAAAAATTAGATGCTCATAAAAAATCTGTTACATTACGTGTTGATATAATAAAGGAAAAAACATGAACTTTAATAATATTGAAAAATTAGCTCGTAGAAATATACGTACTCTAGTTCCATATCAATCAGCACGTAGTTTAGGAGGAATTGGAAATACATGGCTTAATGCCAATGAGTTTCCAGTTGGAGTACCCTTTTGTTTATCTAAGCAGCTAATGAATAGATATCCAGAATGTCAACCAAAATTAATGATTGAGCGTTATGCTAATTATGCTAATTTACTTCCTAATCAAATTTTAGCAAGTCGTGGAGCAGATGAAGCAATAGAATTAATAATTAAAACATTTTGCGAACCAAACAAGGATATTATTTTATTTTGTCCACCTACATATGGTATGTATAAAGTTAGCGCTGAAACTATAGGGATCAATTATCGTATTGTGCCTAAAATTAATAATTGGCAGTTAAATTTACCAGTTATTGCTAAAAGCTTAGATAATGTAAAAATAATTTTTATTTGCAACCCAAATAATCCTACTGGGAATCTTATTAATTTAAAAGATATTTGTTACCTTCTAGAAATAACTAAAGGAAAAACACTTTTAGTAGCAGATGAAGCTTATATTGAGTTTTGTATGCAATCTACATTGGTTAATCTATTAAAAAATTATATGAATTTAGTTATATTACGTACTTTATCAAAGGCTTTTGCTTTAGCTGGTTTGCGTTGTGGTTTTGTACTTGCTAATGAACAAGTAATTAAACTTTTATTAAAAGTAATTACACCTTATCCTTTATCAATACCCGTATCTGATATAGCAACTCAAGCATTAAGTAAGGAAAATATTATTTTAATGAACAATAATGTAAAAAAATTAAATATGACTAGAGAATGGTTTATTAAAAAATTAAATAGTTGTAATTGTGTTGAACATGTTTTCCCTAGCAAATCCAATTATGTGTTAGTAAGATTTAAATATTCATCTAAAGTTTTTAAAACTTTATGTAATAAAGGCATTATATTACGTGATCAAAATAAAAATCTTGGCTTATCAAAATGTCTGAGAATATCTATTGGAACAAAGAAAGAATGTGAATATGTCATTAATTCATTGCAAGATTTATCTATGGAATAAATATGAATCAAAAAATACTTTTCATTGATCGTGATGGAACTATTATCAAGGAACCAAAAATTAATTCTCAAGTAGATCATTTTAATAAGCTATATTTTGAAAAAAATGTAATTCAAGCCCTTTTATCTTTTAAAAATAACGGATTCCATTTAGTTATGATTACGAACCAAGATGGTCTTGGAACTGATAAATTTCCTAAAATAGATTTTGATGGTCCACATAATTTAATGCTACAAGTTCTGATATCACAAGGTGTTATTTTTGATGATATATTAATATGTCCACATACAATTAAGGATAATTGTAGTTGCCGCAAACCTAAAACCAAGCTAGTAGAAAAATGGTTAATAAATGACATAATTGACAAAGATAATAGTTATGTAATAGGTGATCGTTTAACTGATGTTCAGTTAGCTTATAATATGAATATTAAATCAATTAGATATGGTGAAGAAGGAAAAAACTGGGATGAAATATCACAATACCTAAATAAATATAAACGTCATGCAATAATTAAACGTACTACAAAAGAAACTGAAGTATCAGTTGAGGTTTGGTTAGATCTTGTAGATCAAAGTAATATAAATACTGGTATAGGTTTTTTTGATCATATGTTAGAACAAATTGCAATACATGGTGGTTTTTGTATGAATATTGATGTAAAAGGAGATCTTCATATTGATGATCACCATACTATTGAAGATACTGGTATAGTATTGGGACAAGTTTTACTGAAAGCACTGGGTAATAAAATTGGTATAGGACGTTTCGGTTTTGTTTTACCAATGGATGGATGTCTAGCGAATTGTGTATTGGATATTTCAGGACGTCCCTATATTGATTTCAAAGCTAAATTTAATTATCAATATATAGGTAATTTAAGCACGGAAATGATTGAACATTTTTTTAATTCTCTTTCTTACGGTATGATGAGCGCTATTCACTTAAAAAGTGAAGGAACAAATGATCATCATCTGATAGAAAGTTTATTTAAATCTTTTGGACGTAGTTTAAGGCAGGCAATTCGTTTAGAAGATAATACTATTCCAAGTTCTAAAGGAATTATATGATGAACGTAGTTATTTTAGATACCGGTTGTTCTAATTTACTTTCAGTAAAATGGGCAATTGAACGCATTGGCTATTATCCTTATATTAGTTGTGATCCTGATATTATATCATGTGCAGATAAATTATTTTTACCTGGAGTTGGTACAGCAAAAACAGTAATGAACAATTTAAATAAAAATAATTTAATAGATTTAATAAAATCTTTTAAAAAACCAGTATTAGGTATATGTTTAGGCATGCAGATATTAGGAGATTATAGTAGTGAAAATGGAGGTATCAATACGTTAGGCCTTATTAATAGATCAATTTCATTAATGAATACTCAACATCTAACTTTACCACATACAGGATGGAATAAGGTTGTTTTTGAATATGATAACTATTTATTTAAAAAAATTAAAAATGAAAGTTATTTTTATTTTATGCATAGTTATGCTATGCCATTAAATATTAATACTATTGCTCAATGTTATTACGGAGGTTTTTTTACAGCTGCTGTTCAAAAAAATAATTTTTTTGGAGTACAGTTTCATCCTGAACGTTCTAGCAAAGTAGGAATACAGTTGCTGAAAAATTTTTTGGAGATATAAATGATTATTCCAGCATTAGACTTTATTGATGGAGATATAGTTAGGTTATATCAAGGTGATTATAATAAAAAAATAAGTTATAATATTAATCCTTTATTATATATAGAAAAATACGTAAAACAAGGTGCAAAAATACTTCATTTAATTGATTTAGATGGGACTAAAGATCCTAATAATCGTCAAATTTTGTTATTGAAAAGCTTATTAAAAAAAATCAATATTTTTATTCAGATAGGAGGTGGCATCCGTAATAGAGATGATATAATGACATTACTTGATGCTGGCGCCTATCGTGTAGTTATTGGATCAATGGCTGTAAAAAACCCAGAAGAGGTAAAGAAATGGTTTATAGAATTTGGATCCGAATCTATCGTGTTAGCAATTGATGTACGTATTGGTCCTAATAACTTAAAAAAAGTAGTGACTGACGCATGGCAAACAACATCAAATATAACAATTGAAGAAATAATAAGACAGTTTGAAACTGTAAATTTAAAGCATGTATTATGTACTGATATTTCTCGTGATGGCACATTAATAGGTCCTAATATTAAATTATATAAAGAATTAAGTATAAATTTTCCTAATATTATATTTCAATCTTCTGGTGGGATTAGTTCATTAAATGACATTATATTGTTACGTAATACAGGAATTCAAGCATCAATTATCGGCAGAGCATTCATTGAAAATAAATTTACATTCTTGGAGGCAAATAGATGCTGGCAAAAAGGATAATTCCTTGTCTTGATGTTTGTAATAATCAAGTTGTTAAAGGAATTCAATTTCGTAATCATAAAGTTATCGGTGATATAATTTCATTAGCAAAATATTATTCTGAAGAAGGTGCTGATGAATTAGTTTTTTATGATATAACGGCATCTGTTGATTCTAGAGTAGTAGATAAAAACTGGATATTTCGTATTGCAGAGGTTATTGATATTCCATTTTGTGTAGCAGGTGGTATTTCTAATTTAGAAAAGGCTAATAATATCCTTAAATCTGGTGCTGATAAAATTTCCATTAATTCACCTGCTTTATTAGATCCTTCTTTAATAACAAGATTAGCAGATCGTTTCGGTGTGCAGTGTATTGTTGTAGGAATTGATACATGGTTTGATAAAAATAATAATAGATATTTAGTTAATCAATATACAGGTGATGAATTTCGTATGATTTCAACTCATTGGGAGATAATAGACTGGGTGCAAGAAGTTCAAAATCTAGGAGCTGGAGAAATAGTGCTTAATATGATGAATCAAGACGGGATGTTTACTGGATATGATTTAGTTCAATTACAAAAAATAAGAAGTGTGTGTAAAGTGCCGTTAATTGCTTCAGGAGGTGCCGGAACAATGCAGCATTTTCTAGATGCGTTTAAACAGGGTATAGATGGTGCATTAGCTGCATCAGTTTTTCATAAAAATATTATTAATATAAGCCAATTAAAGAACTTTTTAACAAACCAAGGTGTGGAGGTTAGAACTTGTTAAACAAAGAACAAATTTCATATTTAGATTGGAAAAAAACACATGGAATGATACCAACAATCATTCAACATCATATTTCTAGTCAAGTATTAATGCATGGCTATATGAATAGACAATCGCTAGAAAAGAGTTTAGAAGAAGGTAATGTTACTTTTTTTTCACGTACTAAAAATTGTCTATGGACTAAAGGTAAAATATCTGGCAATTTATTAAAATTAATCAATATTACAATGGATTGTGATAATGACACACTATTAATTTTAGCTAATCCTGTTGGTCCTACATGCCATTTAGGATATTCTAGTTGTTTTTCTATTAAAGAAACAAATTCGGTTTTTTTATATAAATTAGAACGATTAATAGCTGAACGGAAAAATAGTAATCCTAAATTTTCTTATACTGCTAAACTTTATAATAATGGTACACAACGTATTGCCCAAAAAGTTGGAGAAGAAGGAATTGAATCTGCATTAGCAGCTGTATTAAACAATCGTCAAGAATTAATTAATGAAGCATCTGATTTAGTTTATCATTTACTAGTTTTATTACAGGATCAAAATTTAGATTTAGATATTATTATTAATAACTTAAGAAAACGCTATACATCTACTATCATTTAGAATTAAATTTATTTACTTTAATTAAAGTAAATACAGCATAATATTTTTATCTAGAATAATTAATAGATTAATTTTTTTCTGTTTTATTTTGATCAAATCCTTTCTGACAATGGTATTTTGCGTTTTTTCTAAGATTGTAAGGATGTAATGCTGAATCTGAAAGTATTTCAAAACTAAGAGCACAAATCAACATACCAGGAGATAAAGCCAATGGTAATTTACCAAAATTATAAAATTCTAATACAATACATCCTTCCCAACCAGGATCAATGCGATGAGCAGTAGAATGAACCATCAACCCAAAACGAGCTAATGAAGAACGTCCATCTAACCAACCGATTAAATTATCTGGCATAATGATATACTCTAACGTTATTGCTAGAACTAAGTTACCAGGATGAAGAAAAAATAATTCATTTTCAGTTAATTTAATTTCATCACTCATTACTGAATTCAATGATTTTCTTATTTCTTTTTTAGAACCACTTAAATCTATGAAAGCATTAGCATGGCCATTAAAGATACGAAATCTATCACCTAGTCTTAAATCTACTGTGGCACCATTAATATTACTAGTATGTGGGCGAGGTATGATGGATAGTTTACCATTGTCTAACCAAACCTTAATATCTTTATCACATAATCTCATTAAGTTCACTCATTATTAAGTTATAATTAAATATCAATACATGACGAATAGAAAATATTATAAAATATAAGCACTTTATTTTATTGAAAAATCAAGTGCTTATATTTGTATTAGAATTATCTTAAAAATCTAATTTCAGAAGTTAAATTTTCCCTACTAAATCTACCGATGTAGTTAAAGCATCATCATCTTGTTCCCATTTGGCCGGACATACTTTACCTGGATTATTATAAATATATTGAGCTGCTCTAACTTTACGTAATAACTCAGATGTATTACGGCCAATACCATCAGAATTGATTTCAATAGATTGAATAATATTTTCTGGATCTATGATAAAAGTACCACGACTAGCCAAACCTTTATCATATTGCATTATATCAAAATTACGAGTCAAACTACCATCAGGATCACCAATCATAGCATATTGAATTTTTGCTATGTTATTAGATAAATCATGCCAGGCTTTATGAGCAAAATGAGTATCAGTAGATATTGAATAAATTTCAACTCCAATAGTTTGAAATTTATAATAATGTTCAGCAATATCACTTAATTCTGTTGGACATACAAATGTGAAATCAGCTGGATAAAATATAAAAATATTCCATTTGCCTTCTATATCTTTTTCTGTTATATCTATGAATTTATTATTCATAAATGCAATATTTTTAAATGGTTTAACTTTAGTATTAATAATAGACATATATCATTCTCCTTAAAATCTGATATAAATTTTTTAAAAATATCTCTAAAACAATAAATAATTATTTTTATTATATTATTATTTTAAATTTATTAAAAATGATATAATATTTCTAAAACTTATCGATAGATAATTTATTTTTAATTTTAAATCAACATACAAAATACCTAACAAGTATAATTTAAAAATAATCTAAATATAAACACTAATCATATAAAAATTATAAATAGTTTATTTTGAGATTTATAAATTATAAAAATATTTTTGATATTTTATTTGAATAATTTTAAGTATATAAAATATATGATTCAATCAATTGAAAAAATTTTAGTCACATGTGCTTTACCTTATGCTAATGGATCAGTTCATTTAGGTCATTTACTAGAACATATACAGGCGGATATTTGGGTTCGTCATCAAAAAATGCTTGGTAAAAAAGTATATTTTATATGTGCTGACGATGCCCATGGTACACCTATTATGATTAAATCTAAACAAATTGGTATTTCTCCGGAAAAAATGATTTCTAAAATAAAAAAAGAACACGAAGCAGATTTTGCTGATTTTAATATCAATTATGATAATTATCATTCCACTCATAGTGATGAAAACAGAAAGCTTGTTGAGTTAATATATCATAAGCTTCATGAAAAAGGTTTAATTAAACATCATATTGTTACTCAATTTTTTGATAGTAAAATGAACATGTTTTTACCAGATCGTTTTGTTAAAGGCATATGCCCCAAATGTAAATCATCTAATCAATATGGCGATAACTGCGAAATTTGTGGTGCTATTTATAATAGCATAGATTTAATAAATCCGAAATCAACATTATCAAATACAAAACCTGAACTTAGAAACTCAGAACATTTGTTTTTTGATTTACCATCATTTAGTAAAATGTTAAAAAATTGGATTAGATCTGGAGTATTAGAAAATCAAATAATAAATAAAGTACAGGAGTGGTTTAATGCAGGTTTAAAGCAATGGGATATATCTCGTGATTCTCCTTATTTCGGATTTAATATTCCAAATTACTCTAATAAGTTTTTTTATGTTTGGTTAGATGCGCCAATCGGTTATATGAGCTCATTCAAAAATTTATGTAATAAAAAGAATGATATTAGTTTTAAGGAATTTTGGGGAGAAAATTCTAAAACAAAATTATATCATTTTATTGGAAAAGATATAATTTATTTTCATAGTTTATTTTGGCCAGCCATCCTTGAAGGAAGTAGTTTTAGAAAACCAAATAAAATATTTGTACATGGTTATGTAATGATTAATGGTTTGAAAATATCTAAATCGAAAGGAACCCTAATAACTGCAAGAACATGGCTAAGACATTTAGATTCAGATAGTTTACGTTATTACTATGCGACAAAGATATCTTCTAATATCGAAGATATTAATTTAAATTTACATGATTTTGTTAATCGTGTAAATAGCGATGTTGTTAACAAAATAATAAATATTGCATCTAGGAATGCAAGTTTTATAAATAAATATTTTAATAATAAACTATCTAATGATATAGAAGATCTGGATCTATATCAAAAGTTCATTGATATGTCAAAAGAAATTAGTGATGCTTGGTTAAGTTGCGAATTTAATATAGCAATACGTAAGATAATTTCTATGGCTGATATAGCAAATTATTATATAGATAAAAAAACACCTTGGATTTTAGCAAAGAAAGAAGGTTCAACTGATTACTTGCATTCAATATGTTCAATGGGTATTAATTTATTTCGCATATTAATAACTTGGTTACAACCTGTTATGCCATCACTACATAATCGTGTAGAAATATTTCTTAATAGTAAGTTGTGTTTATCTTCCATAAACAAACCATTATTAAATCATGAAATTAATTCTTATAAAAATTTATATTTTCGTATTAAAACATCACAAATAGAAAATTTACTTAATGAAGCAAAAACAAATTCTTAAACACTTATAATATTTTTATTTATATAAGTAGCTAGAATTTTATTTTGTGTAAAATAAAAATAAAATAGTAATAATAATCACTCAAGGAGATAAGATGTTTACCATAAACGCAATAGAACGTAAGGATATAGGGAAAGGAGCTAGTAGAAGGTTGAGAAATAAAACAAATTATTTTCCAGCTGTTGTTTATGATAATTATGGAAATAATATTAATATATCTTTAGATCATAATTTTACAATGAATTTGCAGAAGAATAATGGTTTTTATAAAGAAACTATAATATTAGTATTAAATGGAAATGAAATAAAAGTTAAAGTAAAAGAAATCCAAAGACACGCTTTTAAACCAAAAATAAATCATATAGACTTTGTTATAGTATAATTTTGACTACATCTTAACCAAAATAATTATATTTTAGTTTATTTTTATCGTTTAACTTTTATAATATTTATTAAAATAATTTTTATATTATGAAATGTTATGTATATTTATATAAAATAGAAATCAATAGAAATTAATTGAATATTAGTATAAAACTATTGTTGGTTACATTATTTCAATATTAAGCTAATTTTTATATTCCATTTATATTTATTATATAAATAATAATTCGGCACGTGGCGCAGATTGGTAGCGTACTAGCATGGGGTGCTAGTGGTCAGAGGTTCAAATCCTCTCGTGCCGATAAATTAACTAAGATGTTTATTTTTAATGAGCTTAAAATCAATTTTTAAATTATTAATTAAAATTTTAAGAAAAGAAATTTAATTATAAATAACTTAAAGCAATAAACATATCTAATAGACAATAATTAATTTGAAATTAAAATATTATTACCAAATAATTGTTTTAATATTAAATTATTATTTAAGATGAATTATTATTTTAAAATTGGAATAAGGAGTAATTAATTTTAACTTATTTTATTAAAACAATTAAATATATTACACTTAAATAATAAAATAAACATTATTAAATAACAATATTGTAAATTATCGATAAAGATATAAAAACAAGAAGTTAATTTTATACTTCATGAAATGTTGTTTTGATATTAATCAAAAGTTATTTTTTTAAAATTTTGCTCATTCTATCAATATATGCCATTCCAAAAGCAGAAAGAACGAATGATAAATGAATAATAACACACCACATTATTTTATTATCACTCATCTTTTCTATTTCCATAAATAATCTTAAAAGATGTACAGAAGATATAGCGACAATTGACGACGCTACCTTATTTTTAATGGAATTAACATCCATTTTACCCATCCAGCTTAGTTTTTGATGCTGATCATCAACAGTCATTTTGATAATGAAATTATCATAACCTGAGAACATTACCATTACTAAAAGCCCACCTACTAATGCAATATCTACTAAAGATAAAACAGTTAATATTAATCCTGATTCAGATATAGTAAATAGCATGGGAATAACGTAAATTATATTTTGAAAAAATTTTAAGGTAAGCAAAACAAATCCAAAAGATAATCCTATATAAACAGGAAACAATAACCATCTTGATGCATATATAATTTTTTCAATAGACCATTCCATTTTTTATTATGTTTTCCTTAGTTAACTTTTCAACTATGAATTACTAATGAAACTTTGTGCTAATTATGAAAAATAAATTCAATGTTATTTATGTAAGCATAAGATATTATGTAATAATTTAATAGAATATCTTATTTAAAATATTATTTTAATATTCTTTTAAATATCCATTTTATAATAAAATTATAAATATCTTAAGTTATTGATCTTTTAAAAATAAATAAAATCATTAAAAATAGACTAAAATATAAATAAATTATATACTGTAAATTAAGGATAAAATCCTTTTTAACTTAATATTATAATATTAAAATATATTAAGTTTAAATAGCTTGTCACGCATTGATAATATCAGATTTAAATTTTTATTAAAATAATTAAAAAAAAACAAAACATATTATACAAAATAAATTATATATAGGAAAATAAATTATATAATTATATAATTTATTTTCCTATAGTTGTAAAATATAAATTCTTAAAAGATGTTTTTTTAAAAAGCATCTTAATATAAGATTTAAGTATTAAAAATAATGAATAATAAATATATCCGTTCTAAATTAACATTACCTAATGATACTAAAAGGTTACTACTTCATTCCTGTTGTGCTCCTTGTTCAGGAGAAGTTATGGAGGCAATTACTGCCTCTAATATTAATTATACTATTTTTTTTTATAATCCAAATATACATCCACAACGTGAATATTTAATTCGTAAAAAAGAAAATATTAAGTTTGCTCTTAAATATAATATACCTTTTATTGATTCTGATTACGATAAAGATAATTGGTTTATTCGTGCAAAGGGTTTAGAACAACAGCCTGAGCGTGGTATACGCTGCACAATGTGTTTTGATATGCGTTTTGAAAGAACTGCATTATACGCTTTTGAGAATAATTTTGACGTTATATCTAGTTCTCTTGGAATTTCACGATGGAAAGATATGAAACAGATAAACGATTGTGGTCAACGTGCAGTAAATAATTACAAAAATATAACCTATTGGACATATAATTGGCGTAAAAAAGGAGGATCATCAAGAATGATAGAAATAAGTAAACGTGAAAATTTTTATCAACAAGAATATTGTGGTTGTATTTATTCACTACGTGATACAAATAAGCATCGACTTGATAAAGGTAGAGATATTATTCGTATAGGAACTAAATTTTATAAAAATTTGGATTAATTAATAAGTTATATTTATAAAATGAAAAAGACGTAACAAAAAACCGTTAAAAAATAATATTGTTTTAAATAAATTAACTTATTAACTTTAATTTATATTAATTTCATTATCTATTGGTTCTGCAACGCGTTGAATATCAACAACTTTTTCTTTTTCTGAAGTACGGAGCAGAATCACTCCTTGAGTATTACGACTTATAATATTTACTTCAGATACTCTTGTTCGTACCAATGTACCAGCATCAGTTATTATCATAATTTGATCATTATCTACTACTTGAAGAGCTCCTACCACTGAACCGTTTCTTTTTGTTACTTTAATAGATATTATACCTTTTATTGCACGTGATTTAATTGGATATTCATTATTTGCAGTTCTTTTACCATAACCATTCTTTGTTACTGTTAGAATAGAACCTTCTTTATTAGGTATTATTAAAGAAACAACACGATCACTTTTAGCTAATTTAATTCCACGAACTCCTGACGCAGTTCTACCCATATTACGTACAGAAATTTCTGAAAATCTAACCACCTTGCCTAATGCAGAAAATAACATTACTTGATTATTACCGTTGGTAAGAGCAACTCCAATTAATTCATCTTCATCTTGTAAATTGATTGCAATAATACCTGTACCACGCGGACGACTAAATTCTTTTAATAATGTTTTTTTTACAATTCCATTAGCTGTTGCCATAAAAACATTAAAACCTTGAGTATATTCACGCATTGGGAGAATAGCTGTGATACGCTCATTAGATTGTAAAGGAAGTAAGTTAACTATTGGTCGGCCTCGTGATATACGACTAGCTTCAGGTAATTGATATACTTTCATCCAATATAATCTTCCTCTACTAGAGAAACATAATATAATATCGTGAGTGTTAGCTACTAGTAACCGACATATAAAATCTTCCTCCTTAATACGAGCGGCTGATTTTCCCCTACCACCACGGCGTTGAGCTTCGTAATCACTTAATGGTTGATACTTAACATAACCATGATGTGATAAAGTAACTACAACATTTTCTGAATTAATTAGATCTTCTGTATTAATATCAATACTATTAGTTATAATTTCAGTACGACGTTCATCACTAAATTGATCACGAATGGATTCTAATTCTTCACGAAGAACATTTGTTAATATTCTTGAATTTTGTAAAATACAATTTAAATTAGAAACTTGATTAAGTAAAAATTTATATTCATGTATTAATTTATTACATTCAAGACTAGTAAGCTTATGTAGTCGTAAATCTAAAATAGCTTGAATTTGTTTTTCTGAAAGGTTGCATATTTTTGTAACTTTATTAAATTTTTCTTCAAATGAATCCAATAAAATAAAATTATTATTAATATTTTTGAAAAGCAATTTAATACTACTAAAATTCCAAGCTTGAGAAATTAAATTAGATTTTGCTTCTAGAGGTGTATTTGCATTCCTAATTAAAGCAATCACCGAATCTAAACTAGCTAATGCAATAAGTAATCCTTCTAAAATATGGATGCGATCTAGAGCCTTACTAAGTTCAAACATAGAGCGACGAGTTATAATTTCTTTTCTATGACATATGAAAGCTCCTAAAATATCTTTTAAGGACATTATTTTTGGCTGTCCATTATGTAAAGCAACCATATTTATACTAAAAGAAATTTGTAACTGTGTTAATGAATAAAGATTATTTAAAACTATTTCAGCTACTGAATTACGTTTTATTTCAATAATAATACGCAAACCATCTTTATCTGATTCATCACGTAATAAGCTGATTCCCTCAACACGTTTTTCTTTTATTAACTCAGCTATTTTTTCTAATAAGTGTGCTTTATTTACTTGATAAGGAAGTTCATAAATTATAATGATTTCACGACCATTTTTTATGTCTACTTCAATTTTACTACGAGCTCTAATGTATATTTTCCCCCTTCCAGTAATATAAGCCTGTTCAATTCCTTGCTGACCATTAATAATAGCTGCTGTTGGAAAATCTGGTCCTGGTATATAATTCATTAGTTCTTTAACAGAAATATTTTCATTATCTATATAAACTAAACAACCATTTATGATTTCGTTAAGATTATGAGGAGGTATATTAGTTGCCATACCAACAGCAATACCAGATGAACCATTAATTAATAAATTAGGAATTTTAGTTGGAAGAACTTCCGGAATGGTATTAGTACCATCGTAATTTTGAGTAAAATTAACAGTTGATTTTTCCAAATCTACTAACATTTCATGGGAAATTTTTGACATTCTTATTTCGGTATAACGCATTGCAGCAGCTGAATCACCATCTATTGAACCAAAATTACCTTGACCGTCTATTAGCATATAACGTAAAGAAAAAGATTGTGCCATTCTTACTATAGCATCATAAACAGCTGAATCACCATGTGGATGATATTTTCCTATAACATCACCAACTACACGAGCTGATTTTTTATAAGGTTTATTCCAGTCATTACCGAGTTCTTTCATAGCAAAAAGTATTCGACGGTGAACAGGCTTAAAACCATCACGTACGTCTGGTAAAGCTCTTCCAATGATTACTGACATAGCATAATCAAGATAAGAATTTTTTAATTCTTCCTCAATACTAACCGGTATAATTTCTTTTAGAGGATTACTCATTGAATTAAGATTCCTTAACTATTTGTTCCGGTTTGAAGATTTTTTTCTGATTAAATCAGAATTTATTTGTTTTGAAATTTTAAACATTTCTGTTTTAAATAAAAATTTTATTTTATACGATTAATTAAAGTATAAAGACCATATTTTAAATAAAACTACAATAAATAACAATAAAAATTGTTATTTTGATCTAAAATATTTAAATATATTATTAATATACTTCTAAGGTTTTGATATAAATATTAAAAATAAATAACTTCCAATTTTATAAAAATAAAAACGGCGAGTTTATACTCACCGTTTATTTTTCGTAAACAACAACTTATTTATTCATTAATAAAAAACCAGTTAATAATCCTACGATAGCTCCAATTCCTACACCGTACCATGGTTTTTCATGTAAATAATCATCCATATGGAAAGCAGTTTTTTTCATTCTAGAATAATAATCACTTGAAGTTTCATTGATACGAGATGTTACATCACTTAAAATTTTTTCTGCCTTTTTTTTTAATTCAATATATTTTTGATCAGACAAATCACCAGATGATTTCAAGACTTCTTCTAATGTATCAGTCATTAGAGCTAAATCGTCAATTACACTATCATTAGATGATATAGTTCGTTTTAACATTTTTCACTCCAGTTCCGGTAAAATTTTAAGTACTTTTAACTAAAAATAAAAATCTAATTTAGTATTTTTGATAATTTATTTATTTTTAAAATATTTTAATATATAAAAATATTTATTAATAAAGTCTATTAAAAAAATAGATCTAATATTAAGCATACATCATAGGATGAATAAGTTGTATTAAATTGATTAAAGGTTGAGGATAAATACCCATAATTAAAATCAAGGTGGTTGATATTAGCAATATTATTTTCCCTAAGATTAAATTATTTGTTAACGTACAATTATTATTACTTATAATGGAATTATTATTGATTATTGTAGAAGTATTAATATAAAAACTTAATATTATTCTTAGATAATAATAAATACCAATTCCGCTACTTATAATAATTGCACCAATTAACCACCATAGATGTGATTTTATACTTAGTATAATAACATACATTTTTCCAATAAAACCCAAAGTTATTGGAATACCAGCTAATGATAATAACATCACGGTCATTACTATAGTTAAAAAAGGATTATATCGAAATAAACCACGATAGGAATAAACTGACTCAAAATCTATTTCTTTATAAATATTAGATATTAATATAATTACTCCAAATATTGCTAAATTGCTAACTATATAACTAATAATATAAATTCCAGAAGTTTCCAAAGATAATTTTTGTTCTTTTATAGCAACTAGTGATATCAGTAAATAGCCTATATGAGAAATTGATGAATAACCTAATAGTCTCTTTATATTTTTTTGAAAAACTGCCATAAGATTACCAAAAATAATAGACATAAAAGCCATAATAATTAATATGTTTTTAATAGCTACTATATTTATAATAGGAATGTAAATAAATAGTCTTGTAATTGCACTAAATATAGATACTTTACTTACTGTAGATAAAAAAGAAGAAATTGGTGTAGGAGCTCCTTGGTAAACATCTGGTGTCCAAAGGTGAAATGGTACTAAAGATAATTTAAAACCAGTACTTACAACTATCATGATTAAACCAACTAAGAATAGCGGTTCTTCTATAAAATTCAAAGGTATTTTTTTACTTGGTATGAAAAAATTTAAACCACCACACTTACTATAAATCAAAGCAATACCAAAAAGTAAAAAAGAAGATGCTATTATTGATAAAATAGTATATTTTATACAAGCTTCAAGAGATAATTTTTTATAAAAATCATAACCAATTAAACCAAATAAAGGTAAAGATAATAATTCTATACCTAAAAGTAAAACAGCAAAATTATTTGCGCTTGACAAAATCAAACCGCCTAGAGTTGAAATTAATAATAAAATATAAAATTCTTCTTTATAACCTATAAAATTATTTAACCAAATATAAGAAAAAATACAAGTTGATAAACTTGATATAATTATTAATGACATATAAAAAATAGAATAATTGTCAATAGATAACAATGACATTATATCTATTTCATTAATTTGTTTTACAAAATAAAGAGATAATAAAGATAGTGCCAAACCGATCAATGCTAATGAGGCATTAAAAAAATTGTTTCTATAACATGTAATGGAAATTAATAAAATAACTACTGTAAATCCAATAATTATCAATGGTAAAGATGCTATAAATTGCTTAGGAATAGTTATCATGATAAATTATAGCCCTGTTGTTGGAATTGAGACATTTAACCATTTATGAATATTAATTATTGGAGTAGATGAAATATCTAAAATTGGTTGAGGATAAGTGCCTAATAATAATAAAAAAATCATTAATATTCCTATAATTAGTAGTTCACGTGATGACATTCCTGATATATCTATGTTAATTACTGATTTACCATAATAAATACGATACATCATGACTAATGAATATACGGAAGAAAAAATCAAGCTAAATGTTGCTATGATAACGATCATCGGCATGGTTTTGAAACAACCAATTAAAATCAAAAATTCTCCTATGAAATTACCAGTACCAGGTAAACCCAAATTAGATGCTATAAAAAATATTGATAAACCGGGAATTAATTTAATTTTAGACCATAGGCCACCCATTTTTTTTATATCACGTGTATTAAGACGTTCATAAAGTTGACCACATAAAATAAAAAGTGCTGCTGCTGAAATACTATGAGATAATAGTTGAATAACTATCCCTTGAAATGCTAATTCACTATTAGTACCAGTAGCTATTAGTATAAAACCCATATGAGAAATTGAAGTATAGGAAATCAGACGTTTCATGTCTGTTTGTGAAAAAGCCATCCAAGCTCCATAGAAAATAGTAATAATACCAAGCCACATTCTAATTGATGCGAATTCAATTGAAGCATGTGGAAATAATGGTAAATTAAAACGCACTAAACCATAAATAGCTGTCTTTATCAGTATTCCTATTAGATCTACAGATCCAGAAGTTGGTGTCTGGCTTTGTGCATCTAGTAACCAACCATGAAATGGAACTATTGGTATTTTAATAGCAAATGATATAAAAAATCCTAACATTAATACATATTCAAGATCATGAGACATCGTAGTTTTCAATAATTTTTCATAACTAAACGTCCAAATCCCAGTTGATTTATAATATACCAAAGATAATCCAATGATTGATACTAACAAAATTAAACTAGAAATTTGAGCATATATAAAAAATTTAGTAGCTGCATTTACCCTAGTTTCAATATCCGATGATTTATAACCCCATAATGAAATGAGAAAATACATTGGAACTAACATGATTTCCCAAAATAAGAAAAACAAAAACATGTCAACAGAAAGAAAAACTCCAATAACACTACCAACAATGAACATTAAATTTAAATAAAAAAATCCTTGGTTTTTTTCAATTTCATTCCAAGAACAAAGTACAGCTATAGTACCTAGAAAACCAGTCAAAACTAACATAAGAAAAGATAATCCATCTAATGCTAGATCAAAATTAATACCAAACCTTGAAATCCATGGTATACAATAAGTTAATTGCCATTGAGGAATGCCAATTACTTCTATATTAGCAAAATATCCATTTATCCATATTCGCAATAAAATAAGTAAAATCAATCCAACAGTAGTTATAGCAACAAAACGAGGTGTTTTGATACTAAAATATCCAGTTAATCCACATAACAACCCACCAATAAAAGGAATCATAATAAGCCAAGGTAGTAACACAGCGTATATTCCTTTCTCAATTATCTATAAATTATTTCATTTATGATATTTATAAAAAAAATAATATTAATAAATATGTTAGATTAAAATCAAAATCATTAATACCAAAGTACCAATACTAATTGATAAGATATACCATCTTAAGTATCCGTTTTCACTAATTAATAAACCTTTGTTAATAAAATTAAATAGAAATGATAAAGAGTTAACTAATTTGTTTAAAGGATCCTTCTTAAGGAAGGATGCAATTAAAATATATGGTTTAATAAACAAGTTATAATAAATAAAATCAAAACCCCACCCTCTATAACACAAAACAAAAATAAAATTGTTTGATAAATTATTAATAATATTATTTACTAGTTTATATTTTTTTATATATAAAGCTCTAGATATCAAAATACCAATAATAATTAATATACTGGAAATAATTTCTAATGTCCATTTACTAGTTGAATGAACATTATTAATGGGAAATACATTTTTTAATGGTAGTGTTACTAATGAACCAATAAAAGTTGATAGAAGTAAAAGTAAAATTAAAGGCGCATAGTAGTTAAAACCTTTATATTGGTTTATTTTGTGATTTATGATAATATTCTCTTTGCCATGAAACACAGTAAAAATCATCCTAAATGTATAGATAGAGGTTAATAATGTACCAAATAAACCAGCTAACATTAAAACATTATTACCGTTAACTAAAGCACTGAAAATAATTTTTTCTTTACTATAAAAGCCTGAAGTAACTAAAGGAAAGGCAGCCAAGGAAGAACCACTTACTAGAAAACAAGCATAAATGAAAGGAATTTTTTTTCTTAAACCACCCATTTTGAAAATGTTTTGTTCGTGATTACACGATAAAATAAGAGATCCTGCAGATAAAAACATTAATGCTTTAAAAAATGCATGAGTTAATAGATGTAAAATAGCAGAATCCCAAGCTTTAACGCCTAATGCTAAAAACATATATCCAATTTGACTTATAGTAGAATATGCTAAGATACGTTTAATATCTGTTTGAACCAAGGCAGAAAAACTTGCTATTATTAATGTAATAGCACCTATAATACCAGCTAAATTAAGTATTTGAGGTGCTAATAAAAATAAATAATGAGTACGTGCAATCAAATAAACTCCTGCTGTAACCATGGTTGCAGCGTGAATCAAAGCCGAAGCAGGAGTAGGCCCCACCATGGCATCAGGTAACCATGTTTGTAAAGGAAATTGAGCAGATTTTCCAATCGCACCTGCTAGAAGCAAAAATGTAATCCATTTAAATATGTGATCATTATTTGAATAATTTATTATTAATTTTGATATCTCATCTAAATTTAAAGTACCCAACTTATTATATATAAGAAACAATGCAATAATAAGAAAAACATCTCCAATTCTAGTTGTAATAAATGCTTTTATAGCTGCTTTACAATTATTTAAATTAGTATAATAAAAACCTATTAATAAATAAGAACAAAATCCTACACATTCCCAACCAAGGAAAATTAACATCAAGTTGTTAGCTAATACTAACATAATCATGCTAGCAATAAATAAATTAGTATATGCAAAAAAACGCGAATGACCTTCTTGTCCTTTCATATACCAAGTTGAAAACAAATGAACTAAAAACCCTATTCCAGTAACTATACATAACATTGTTAATGATAAACCATCAAGCATCAATTTAATATTAATACTAAAATTATTTATATTTACCCAATTCCATAATACTTGAGAAAACGAAGCTTGATTATGTACAAAAAAATCATATCCTATGAATATCGTTAATATACCCGATAATCCCACAGAACACATACCAATAATAGCTGATATCTTATCTGACCAATAACCACAAGAAAAAGACAATAATAAAAAACCTAAAAGAGGAAATAATATAGTTAAATATATAAGATTCATCCTTGCATCTCATTTATAGAATCAATATTTAATGATCCATAGCGACGATAAAGTTGGATTAATAGAGCTAAACCAATACCAGCTTCAGAAGCAGCAAGACTAATTGCTATTATGTACATTATCTGACCATCAACCTGTCCCCAATAGCTTCCTGCAAACACCAAAGCTAATGCTGCAGCATTAATCATAATTTCAAGTCCAACCAAAATAAAAAATAAATTACGACGTATTATTAAAGAAGTAAATCCTATCATAAAAAGTACTATTGCAAGGATTAATCCATGTTGTAGATTGATCATGAAGACTCCTTGTTTATTTTTTATTATCTAATAATTATTTAACTAATTTACCTTGATTATTTTTGCGACCAATGTGTAGTGTAACTAGTAAGCTCGCTAGTAACAGCATTGATATAAATTCTACTAATAATCCATAATGGCCGAATAAACTAATACCGATATCTTTTGCGTCAAAAATTTTGTTATTTATACTTTTATGGTTAGTAGTTATAATTGAAGCTATTATAAAAATGAGTAATAAGATGGATATGATAGTTGGAATAACCCACATAGAAGACTTTAACCATTTACGTTCTTTTTGTTCAGTGATTTTGCCAAGATTTAACATCATTACTACAAAAACAAACAAAACCATAATTGCACCAGTGTAAATAATGACTTGTAATGCACCAACAAAATAAGCACCTATTATAAAATAAATAGATGAAATTGATAATAAAGAAATAATTAAATATAATAGCATATGTATCGGATTAGTATGAATGATAGCACATAAAGTAGTTATAATTGCTAATGAGCAAAAAAAATAAAACATTAATTCCTTCACTTATTACTCCTTTAAGGCAACAAATCTTTAACATCAATAGGTATTTCTTCTTTTTCAGCTTGACCTTTATTTTTTCCTTTAACTTCCATTCCAGTTATATGATAAAAATTATAGTTTGGATATTTACCAGGACCTGAAATTAAAAGATCATGTTTTTCATAAACTAAATCTTGACGTTTAAATTCACCCAATTCAAAATCTGGTATTAACTGAATTGCGGTTGTTGGACATGCTTCCTCGCATAAACCACAAAAAATACATCTTGAAAAATTGATTCTAAAAAATTCTGGATACCAACGACCATCCTTAGTTTCATTTTTTTTTAAAGAAATACAACCAACAGGACATGCAACTGCACAAAGATTACATGCGACACAACGTTCTTTTCCATTAGGATCACGTGTTAGTACTATTCTTCCTCTGTATCTTGGTGATAAATATACTTTTTCTTCAGGATACATTCGTGTTTCCCTCTTTGAAAAAGCATGTAAACTTGTTAAAAACATGCTACGTATTATCGTTCCTATACCAAAGATAATATCTTTTAAATTCATTTTTGTTATCCTTGCTTCTTAATTATGACTACATTTTATATAAAACTAATGCAGCAGTTATCAATAAATTAATCAAAGTTAAAGGTAAACAAAATTTCCAGCCAAACGATAACATTTGATCATAACGTGGTCGTGGTAACGATGCACGAACTAATATAATCATTGTAATACAACATATTGTTTTAATAAAAAACCAAACAAAAGGTGGTAAAAATGGACCGTACCAACCTCCTAAAAACAAAGTAACTATTAATGCAGAAACAGTTGTAATTGCTATATATTCACCAATAAAAAATAGACCAAATTTCATTCCAGAGTATTCAATATGATAACCAGAAGCTAATTCCTGTTCAGATTCTGGTTGATCAAAAGGATGACGATGACAAACGGCAGTACTAGCAATGCAAAAATTAAAAAAACCAAAAAATTGTGGGATAATATTCCAAATATGTTCTTGACTTTTTACAATATCATTTACATTAAATGAACCAGATTGAATAATTACACCCATAATAGATAAACCCAGAAAAACTTCATAACTTAAAGTTTGAGCTGCAGCTCTTACTGATCCTAATAGAGAGTATTTATTATTGCTTGACCAACCTGCAAATAATACTCCATATATTGATAATCCTGACATCATTAAAAAAAACAATACACCAATATGCAAATCAATAATTACGCATTTGGGTGAAATAGGTATTATAACAAAAACTAACAACATAGACATGAAAGAAATGATTGGTGCTAATATGAAAAAGAGACTATCAGAAAATGGTGGAGTCCAATCTTCCTTAAAAAAAATTTTAATCATATCAGCTAGTAATTGCAACGATCCACCCCAACCAACGCGATTAGGTCCATAACGATTTTGAAATAAACCTAAGACACGTCGTTCATAAAAGCTCATAAATGAACTAAAAATCAATAGAAATAATAAAATTATTATAGACTTAAAAACAGATATTGATACAATACTAAAATTGTTAATTGAAAAACAATTTATCATACTACTTCCTTTAGATTGTAAATTTGCTTGTTTATTAATAACAATGGAATTCCAGTCATTCCCACAGGCAAACCTACTAAACCTGACCGTAAAGTAGAAGAAATTTTTATTGGAAAGCGCCATTTTTCATTTATACAAGTAAATTCAACAATAATATCTTTACTCAAACCTAATTTAGCCGCATCCTTAACATTAAGCGTAAGCATAGGTTGCAATTTTAATTTTTGAAAGATTGGAGAACGCTGAAACATTTCTTCACATGAAAAAAGTTGATAGATGGGTGTTATACGCAATATATCACTGTCACTATTATTAATTAATATAGATATTGGTTTAAACCAAGGAAGTTTTTTAGTACTAGTTTTTAAAATACGTATACCGGGGTCGCCATTAAATAAATTTCCTCCTATTCTATTTTGAAACTTATTCCAAGCTTGAGTAGAATTCCAACCTGGTGCCCAAGCAAAAGGAATCTGAGAACATGATGATTTTAATTGATTATTGCCTTCCATAGAAAAAGCAAAAATAGTATCCAAATCTTGAGGTTGACGAGGTTCATGTATATCAATATTAGCTAGCATAGATGTTCGTCCACTAGCACGACATGGCATTCTTGCTAATTTTTGATCACTG
Organism: Candidatus Pantoea edessiphila; assembly: GCF_002933345.1. Taxonomy (GTDB): domain Bacteria; phylum Pseudomonadota; class Gammaproteobacteria; order Enterobacterales; family Enterobacteriaceae; genus Pantoea_C. The sequence goes on from NZ_PDKR01000001.1 coordinate 256,976, forward strand.
ATCCTGAATTTAGAATTTGGTGCTGCATTTTTGATTTCTTTTAAATATGGCAATTCTGTAATTATTGAATCAATTACATTATCTAAATTTATCCAGCTTAATTTTTTATTTTCTATTTTGCTATGTATATAATGTAACAAACGCCAACTTGTTGGTATTATAATTTTTTTATTATAATATGATGGATCATATACTTGAAAAAAACGTTGAGCTCGACCTTCATTGTTAATAAGTGTACCGCTACTTTCAACGTAACTAGCACTTGAAAGTACTAATCCAGCTTTTTTTAATGTAGAAGTATTTTGATGATCTAGTACAATAACTTTCCTAGGATTAGAGAAAATGATATCATCAAGCAGCGGTTTAGATACATGACGATAAAGATCATTTTCCATTATTAATAAGACATCAGCTTCATTTTTAGAGAATTGTTCTAAAGCAAATTCTAAAGTATTTCCACCTATTAAAACAAGACCAATGCTATTTACATTGCTAACTAATAATGTAATACCAACATCACTACCTCTATACTTCAAAGCTTTTGCTATGTTAGCTGCGGCTTCAATAATTGCAATACTACCAGAATTAGTACCTGAAATAATTAGCGGTTTTTTTGCACTAATTAATGCTTGTACTATTTCTTGCATTTTATTTTTCAAATTATTATCTAAACTACCATCAATTGATGGTGCTTTTGAATTTAATGCATTAGCAATAGCAAAACCAAAAAGTGCTTGATCTTCAATAGATCCGTAGTAACTCCAATTTGCAATATCATCAAGCTTTGTTTCATGTACATTAGTTATAAACAATAGATTTTTATTATTTTGTCTAATATTAGAGATTGCTTCTGCATGCCAATAAGGTATGTTACTGTTTTCTGCTATCTTATAAGACTTATTTTTAACTGCTTGACGTACAGAAAGAGCAATCCTTGCACCCACTTGAGTAATATCTTCACCTAATATTAGTATAGTGTCATAATTTTCAATCTCACGTACAGAAGGACTATAAATACCTCCATCACTTAATATTTTTATTACCATTTCAATACAAGCTTGTTCATCATTTAGAATACCAGTGGAAAAATTTTCAACACCTACAAGCTTTCTCAGTGCGAAGTTATTTTCAATACTAGAACGTGCAGAACCAATTCCGATTACTCTTTTTGCTTGTTTTATGATGTCTACACTTAAATTAATTGCTTGTTCTAAACTAATTTTTAGTCTATCCTGACCTATTAAATGCATAGGTTGATTTGGTCGATCTTGACGATTAATATATTCATATCCAAAACGTCCGAGATCACAAATAAAATAATGATTTATAGAGCCATGATAACGATTATCAACTCTACATACTTCACCATAACGTTCCCCAATATTAATATTACAACCAATGCTACAATGCTGACATATACTTGGTGCAAATTGTATATCCCATTTACGATTATATTTTTTTAAACTAGTTTTGTCAGTAAATACACCAGTTGGACAAATTTCGATTAAATTCCCAGAAAATTCATTTTTAAGTTTTTCCCCTTCGAAACAACCAAAATAAATATTACTATTTACTCCGTATACTCCTAAACAATCAGCGTCAAGATAATCTCTATAATAACGAACACAACGATAACAAGTTATACAACGATTCATTTCATGAGAAATAAATGTGCTTAAATTTTGATTTTGATGAGTTCGTTTATTAAAACGATAACGTCGCGACTTATGTCCAGTCATTACTGTCATATCTTGTAAATGACAATTACCACCTTCTTCACATACTGGACAATCGTGTGGATGGTTGATCATTAATAATTCAATTATTGTTTTTCGAAATTGTTTTGCTTCATTATCATTAACTGAAATAATGCTTCCATTATCTGCTGGAGTCATACAAGACATTACAATTTTACCTATTTGGTCTTCAGTATTTTGAAATTTTTTTACTGCACATTGGCGACAAGCACCAATGCTTCCTAGAATAGGATGCCAACAAAAATAAGGAATATCAATACCAATAGACAAACAAGCTTGTAGCAGATTGTCTTTTTCATTTACTTTATATTGGTTACCGTCCACATGGATTATAGCCATAGTGACTTTCTTCCATAAAGATATAAGAAAATTATTCTTAATATTTTACTATAAATAAATAAATTGTTTAATTCATATTTGGAATATATGATTGAATACCAGTAATAGGTTTAATATTACTAAATATTTTTAATGCAATTCCTGCTTCAAATTCTTCTCTAAAATATTTTATCGCACTTTGCAATGGTTCTATAGCACCGGGGGCATGTGCACAGAAAGTTTTTCCTGAGCCAAGCTCATAGCAAATTTGTTGTAATATTTCTATATCTCCTAATCTGCCTTGTTTTTTTTCCATATCACGTAAAATTTTTACACTCCACGGTAAACCTTCTCTACAAGGAGTACACCAACCACATGATTCCCTAGCAAAGAATTCTTCAATATTAAGCAATAAAGAAATCATATTAATTTTATTATCTACCGCCATGGCTAAAGCGGTTCCTAACCGACTACCAGCCTTACTTATACTAGAAAATTCCATTGGTAAATTTAAATGCTTATCAATCAAAAAATCTGTGCTAGCACCACCAGGTTGCCAAGCTTTTAAGCGTAAACCATCTTGCATCCCTCCCGCATAATCTTCCAGTATTTCCAAAGCTGTAATACCGAAAGGTAACTCCCAAAGGCCAGGATTGTTAACACGCCCAGAAAAACCCATAATTTTAGTACCGGCATCTTCACTTTTAGAAACACTCTTATACCATTTAATACCGTTTAGCAAAATAGCTGGTAGATTGGATATCGTTTCAACATTATTGATACAAGTTGGCTTACCCCAAACTCCTACGTTTGCTGGAAATGGTGGTTTAGCTCTAGGATTAGCACGTCGTCCTTCTAATGAATTGATTAATGCTGTTTCTTCTCCGCAAATATAACGACCTGCACCTGTATGGATAATTAGTTCAAAATTAAAATCACTATCAAAAATATTTTTACCTAAAAAATTTGCTCTATTAGCTTCAATAATTGCACGACGTAAATTAGCTGCTGCTTCAATGTATTCGCAACGTAGAAAAATATAACCTCTATAAGTCCTTAATGCGAAAGCAGCAATTAACATACCCTCTATCAACTGATGAGGGTTTTGTTCCATTAGTAATCTATCTTTATAAGTTCCTGGCTCCATTTCATCAGCATTACATATTAAATAACGAGGACTCATTGATTCATCTTGAGGCATTAAACTCCATTTTAAACCAGTAGGAAAACCTGCTCCTCCTCGTCCTTTTAAACCAGATTCTTTTATTAAAGATATAATTTCATTAGGTTTCATGTTTTTAAAAGCTTTTTTAGCGCCTAAGTACCCATTTTTATTACAATATTCATCAATCCAAACCGGTTTTTTATCATTACGTAAACGCCAAGTTAAAGGATGAGTTTCAGGTTTACAAATAATTTTTTTTATTTTCATTGATATTGCTCCAATATATTAACAATATCATTCGGTTTTAACTTGATATATGTTTTTTCATTTACCATGATGATTGGACCTTTATCGCAATTACCTAAACAACAAATAGGCAATAAAGTGAAACGACTGTCTATTGTAGTTTGACCAGGCTTAATATTTAGATTTTGTTCTAATTTTTTCTGAATATCTTTATAACCATTAATATAACAAACTACACTATCACAATAACGAATTATATGACGACCAACTTGTTTTCTAAAAATTTGACTATAAAATGTTGCTACGCCTTCTATATCACTAGGGGGGATATTCAATATTTCAGAAATAGCATTAATTGCTCCATCACATACCCAACCTCTTTTGTTTTGAACTATCTTTAAAGCTTCAATACATACAGAACGAGTATTTTCATAATATTTTTTTTCATTTTCAATTGCGCAGTATTCTTCTTCACTAAATACAAACACTTCATTTGAGTAAATTGTCTTAATAGGTATTTTTTTATCATACATAATTATCTATCCACATCTGACATAACAAAATCAATACTACCTAAATAAACAATTAAATCGGATATTAAACTACCGCGAATTACTGAAGGTATTTGTTGAAGATGAGGAAAACTAGGAGTACGTATACGTGTACGATAACTCATTGTACCACCATCGCTAATTAAATAATAACTATTTATACCTTTGGTAGCTTCAATCATTTGAAATGATTCATTTGCTGGCATAACAGGTCCCCATGACACATGAAGAAAGTGTGTAATGAGAGTTTCTATATGTTGCAATGTATGTTCTTTAGGCGGAGGAGTAGTAAGTGGATGATCTGCTTTAAATGGTCCTTGAGGCATGTTCTTTAAACATTGTTCTAAAATAGATAATGACTGCCATATCTCTTCTACTTTTAAACAAACTCTATTATAAGCATCGCTAATACCATTACCAATTGGAATTTCAAAATCAAAATGTTCATAACCTGAATAAGGACGCCATTTTCTTATATCAAAGTCTAGTCCAGTTGCTCTTAATCCTGCTCCAGTAGTTCCCCAAGCTAACGCTTCTTTTTTTGTATAAGCAGCTATACCTCTAGATCTTTCTATTAATATTTTATTATTTAATGCAACTAAACTATATTCTTTAATCCTTTTAGGTATCCATTTAAGAAAATTACTTAACAGATATTGCCAACCTTTAGGTAGATCATGTGCTACACCACCTATCCTAAACCAGGCTGGATGCATACGAAAGCCAGTAATAGCTTCGATTATATCATAAATTTTTTGACGATCTGTAAATGCTAAAAAAATTGGAGTCATAGCACCTGTATCATTAATAAATGTAGAAATATATAATAAGTGACTATTAATACGAAATAGTTCTGAAATCATTATACGAATTACATTTACCCTATCAGGAACAATTATTCCAGCTAATTTTTCTACTGCAAGTATATAAGGCATTTCATTAATACAACCGCCTAAATATTCAATACGGTCTGTATAAGGAATATAACTATGCCAGGATTGTCTTTCTCCCATTTTTTCCGCTCCACGATGGTGATAACCTATATCAGGAACGCAATCAACAATCTCTTCTCCATCCAGCTGAAGAAAAATGCGAAATGCACCATGCACGGAAGGATGATTAGGACCAAGGTTCAAAAACATAAAATCTTCATTATCAGTTCTGCTTTTCATACCCCAATCTTCAGGATTAAGAGTAAGAGCTTCCATTTCTAAATCTTCTTTTTGCTTTGTAAGAAAAAAAGGATCGAACTCAGTAGCGCGTGCAGGGTAATCTTTGCGTAAAGGATAACCCTCCCAGTTTTGTGGCATAATAATTCTGACAAGGTGAGGATGTCCATCAAAAATAATTCCAAACATTTCCCATGTTTCTCTTTCATACCAATTAGCATTTACAAAAATATTTGTAATAGTAGGTACATGTAAATCTTTTTCTAACAAAGCTACCTTTATAATTATATCTTTATTTCGTTGAATAGATAACAAATGATAAAAAACACAGAAATCAGCTAAAGGTAAATTTTTACGTTGAATACGTACTCTCTCATCAATGCCATGCAGATCGTAAAGCATCACATACCTACCAGGTAGGTTATTTAAAAATTTGATTATTTTTAATAAATTTTCTCTTTGAATCCATAATACTAAAGATCCAATACTAGTAGATTGAACAGTGAAGCAATTATCTCCAAAATTATTATATAGATCATTAATTATAGGATCATCTAGATGATCATTGTTTTGTAATATCGGTTTAACTAAACTAGTTGTAGATAAGTTTGTCATAAACTCATCACCATTATTAACCTATAGTAAAATAATTTAATAAGACTATAGTTATATAAAAAATAAATTATTTATTTTAAGTTTTAATTTATTATCAAACTGTATCAGGTGATCTTAAATTAACAACCGAAATATTTTCTTTTTGTTTTCTTGTCCTTTCAGATTGCATATTAGCACGATAAATTCCTTGATCTCCTATTTTCCATGATAGTGGACGACGTTCTTTTTCAATTGATTGTTGTAATAACCTTAACGCTTGTATGTAAGCTTCAGGACGTGGTGGACAACCAGGGATATAAATATCAACAGGTAGAAATTTATCAACACCTTGGACTACTGAATAAATATCATACATTCCACCAGAGTTAGCACATGAACCCATAGAAATAACCCACTTTGGTTCTAACATTTGATCATATAACCGCTGAATCACTGGAACCATTTTTATGAAAGGTGTCCCAGCGATAACCATAAAGTCAGATTGACGTGGAGATGAACGTATAACTTCAGAACCAAACCTTGCCACATCATGAATTGCAGTAAATGATGTGGTCATTTCAACATAGCAACAAGAAAGACCAAAATTATATGGCCAAAGCGAATGTTTACGTCCCCAATTAACTAAATTATTTAAAGCAAATTTAAGTTTTCCCATATAAACATTACGTTTAATATTATGATCTAAAGGATCATTAACAATTTGTTTTTTTTGTAAGGGGTAATGATCATTGTTTTTGTTATTTCTGTTTATTTTGGTTAATGTATAATCCATTAATGTTTTACCTATATTTAATATTGTTTATTTTTATTAGCAATCATTAATTTTAAATTATTGATAATTTAGTGATATTTAGGATTCCAATTGAATACTCCCAATCTTATAAGATATATTAAACTTAATAAAATTGTTATAATGAAAAAAGTTGCCTCTGTAAAACCTATCCAACCATTTTCTCGTACTGAGACAGCCCATATATATAAGAAAAGAGCTTCAACATCAAAAATTACGAATAGCATAGCAATTAGATAGAATTTAATTGACAATCTAATCCTTGCATTACCAACTGATTTAATACCAGATTCAAATGGTATATTTTTGTAGCGTCCATGTGATTTACCACCTAAAAACCAACCTCCAAATAGCATAAAAAAACAAAAACAAAATGCAATAATTACAAAAGATGTAAAAGCCCAGTATTGAGCTGTTATTTCAGTATTTGTTATCATACCATTAACAACTCCTTATAATTTAACGTATTAATTGGAATTCTATAAATTGAATCTTAAAAGCAAATCCATGTTAAGCAATGAATAATTTCAGATTTATTAATTAATTAAATCTTATTATAAATATAGCTAACTTAATATATTATTTGAACTTTTTATTTTAAATTATTTTTGGAATTTAATTTTATTGTAATAATTTTAATAAAATATTACTTAATTATAAGTTTTAAATCTCAAATTTTTAAAATTAAATGAAATAAATTTAGTAAACTATAAAAAATTATTTAACTAAAAATATTGTTATCTTAAATTAAGATATAATAATTGTCGTTAATTACGAAAGATAATAATCATTGTAAGTTAATAAATCTGATAAGTTAAAAATACATTTTACATAAATAAATTGATTTTAAATAATTTTGCTTCTTATTAAAGAAAGTAATGAAATTATATTAAGTATAAAGGAATGATACCTTTAAAGAATATGAATTTCTAGTAAAATAATAAAAGATTTTACTTTGAATATATAAAGCGAAATCTCTGAAATAATTATTCAATCAATTTTAAGTTCTTTTAAATACTAGTAATGAAAAACATTAATTTCATCTTCCATGATTATCATTCTTGAATAACTATGGATAATTGTATTTGTTTTATTTATTATTCTTAAATAAGATGCTTATATATTATTTAATATTATTTATATAATGAAAATAAAATTTATTTTGATATCAATCATATTATAAAAAATTATTTTAGTTATTTATTTTGATCACTGTAATAGAAATTTTTTCTAATTAAATTTATAGTAATATAGTTTATGATGAAGTAAAACTTCATTTAATTGTTGTTTTAGTACTCAATATGATTAATGTAATATTCAACAGATTATTTTTAAAAATCATTTATATTGTTGGATTAAGTAAATAAATTTAGTTTTTATTGGAAATAATTTTATTTATAAAATAATAGATTTATATTTATTGGAAATAGTTTGCATTAACTTTTTTATTTTTAGAACATATTTATAATCTTTTCTAAATATAGAAATTTTTTAGAATTTTTTTTGTTAAATGTTTAATTTAATCTAAAATACTTCTATGATATACAATTAATAATTAAATTTTAAGAAATAGTTTAACTAATTGTTATTGTTTCTATTTTATTTAATTAAATTTTTATAAAAGGCAATTATATGCTAAATAAATTAATATTAGTTTTAAACTGTGGTAGTTCTTCAATTAAATTTACTATAATAAATTCATCAGGTAATAGATATCTTTCAGGTTTAGCTGAGTGTTTCTATCTTTCAGAAACAAGAATTAAATGGCAATTCGAATATCAAAAACAAGAAAAAATATTAAATAAAGGTACTACATATCAAGAAACATTAAAATTTATTATGTCAGAAATACTACAACAAAAACCTAAACTTTTAAGTAAAATAAATGCAATTGGACATCGTATAGTGCATGGTGGTAGATATATAAATAGTTCTTTAATAATAAATAAAGATGTAATTAAAATGATTAAAAATGCTACGTTATTTGCACCATTACACATTCCAGCACATTTGATTGGTATTAGTGAATCGATGAAAAAATTTCCACATCTTTCAAAGAGAAATGTTGCAGTATTTGATACTACTTTTCATAAAACAATTCCAGAATCTTCATATCTATATGCTTTGCCTTATAGATTTTATAAAGATCATGGAATACGTCGCTATGGAGCACATGGCATTAGTCATTTATATGTTATGCAACAGACTGCAAAGATATTACAAAAAAAACAAAAAGAATTAAATATTATTACTTGTCATTTAGGAAATGGTTGTTCGATATCTGCTATACGTAATGGTATATGTGTTGACACATCAATGGGTTTAACCCCATTAGAAGGATTAGTAATGGGTACAAGAAGCGGTGATATTGACCCTTCTATTATATTTTTTATGCATAATTCATTAGGAATGACAACAGAAAAAATTCATGAATTACTAACAAAGGAATCTGGTCTATTAGGTTTAACTGGGATTACAAGTGATTGTCGATACATTGAAGATAATTATAAAATAAAAGAGGAAGCTAAGCGCGCTATGGATGTATTTTGTCATCGAGTAGCAAAGTATATTGGTAGTTATACTACATTAATGAATAGTAGACTTGATGCGTTAGTTTTTACTGGTGGTATTGGAGAAAATTCTGCAATGGTACGTAATTTTGTGTTAAAAAAACTAAAAATACTTAATTTTAAATTAAATCATAATTTAAACCTAAATAATAGATTTGGTAAAGCTGGCTTTATAAATATTAAAAACTATCGTCCAATATTAGTGATTCCAACAAATGAAGAACTAATAATTGCTAAAGAGACTGTAAATTTAACGAAATAGCATTTATTAGACTAATTGTAATAATAAAAATATTCAAAATTTATAAATTTTAAGGATTAAATCTTGTCACGTGCAATTATAATTATTCCTACTTGTAATAATGTAGGTCTTAATAGTGTTTGTCTTGGAGTAATTAGAGTTATAGAACAAAAAAACATCAACATTAAATTTTTTAGACCTATCATACAAGATGATATATTAAATCAATCTAATGATATTTTTAGTAAATATTCTTTAATTCCTCTAGAAAAGTCATTAAAAATAACAATTGTTGAATCACTGTTAAGTGCTAATAGAAAAGATATTTTAATAGAAGAAATTATAGACAGATATCATTTTACTTCAAACACTGCAGAAATGGTATTGATTCAAGGTATATCAACAAAATATCAATTTTCTATTGCATTAAATTACGAAATTGCTAAAGCATTAAATGCTGAAATTATTTTCGTTATGTCAACAGAAAATATTTCTGTATCAAAAATAAAAGATCATATCAAATTAACTCAAAATAATTTTGGTGGAATAAAAAACAAAAATATAATTGGAGTTATAATTAACAAAATAAATATTCCTACAAATAAGAGTAACTATATATATTATTATACTTCAGAAGTTTTAAATAATACTTTTCAGATAAATAAAAAAAATCACGTTAATTTTAAAAAATTATTTCTCGATAATTCATTGCCAGTGCTCGGATTAATACCATGGAGCCGTGATTTAATCACAATCAGAGCAGTAGACATATATCATCACCTTAGTGCTAAAATTATTAACGAAGGTGATATGAAAATTAGACGTATTAAACATATAACTTTCTGTATTTATAGTCTATCAGATATAGTGAAGAATTTACATTCAGAAACATTAGTAATTACTTCTGCTGATCGTCCAGAAGTGATTATTGCTATTTGTTTGGCAGTAATGAATGGAGTAAAAATTTCTGCAATTTTATTAACCGGAAACTATAAAATTAACAATCATATAAGTAAATTGTGTGAGAATGCTTTTAAAACTGGATTACCAGTATTTCTGGTTACTACTAATATTTGGCAAACTTATCATAAGTTGCAAGTATTTGATATTAAAATACCATTTGATGATACATATCGTATAAAAAAAACACAAGAATATATTGCTAGTTTTATACATTCCAATTGGATTAAATCATTAACCTTATCTCCTAAATATATTGATTATTTATCGCCACCTGCATTTAGGTATAAATTAACTTCACTAGCACGCAAAGCAAAAAAATGTATTGTTCTTCCAGAAGGGAATGAACTGCGTATTATTAAAGCAGCAGTAATTTGTACTGAACGTAAAATAGCTAGTTGTATCCTATTAGGATGTCCTTATGAAATAAGAAAAATCGCTTTAACACAAAATATTAATTTAAATATTGGTATCAAGATTATTAATCCAGTTACAATTAGAGAAAAATATATATCAAGACTAGTTGAATTAAGAAAAAATAAAGGCATGACTATGTTAATAGCAAAAAAACAACTTGAAGATAATATAGTATTAGGTACTATGATGTTAGAAAATAATGAGGTGGATGGTCTAGTTTCTGGTGCTATCCACACAACAGCTGATACGATTAAACCATCATTGCAAATAATCAAAACTACATCTAATAATTCATTAGTTTCTTCAATTTTTTTTATGTTATTGCCTGAACAAGTTGTTATATATGGAGATTGTGCAATAAACCCTAATCCAACTCCTATTCAATTAGCTGAAATAGCAATTCAATCTGCTGATTCTGCTAAAGCTTTTGGTATTGATCCACGTGTTGCGATGATATCTTATTCTACCGGTAACTCTGGTAAGGGTAATGATGTTGATAAAGTACGCGAAGCAACACTTATTGCTCAAAAAAAACGTCCTGATTTAGTAATTGATGGTCCATTACAATATGATGCAGCAATAACTGAAGATGTAGCTAAATCTAAAGCACCAAATTCTAAAGTAGCTGGTCGAGCAACCGTATTTATTTTTCCCGATCTTAATACAGGAAATACTACATATAAAGCTGTACAGCGTTCAGCTAATTTAATGTCTATTGGCCCAATGTTACAAGGGATAAGTAAACCAGTGAATGATTTATCGCGTGGTGCTTCTGTAGATGATATAATATATACTATCGCATTAACTGTAATTCAATCATTACAAAAACAAAAAAATAAATATTAGATATTATAAAATAATTAATTATTTTAATAATGGATAAATGACCAATATCATAGCATTATTATGCTAAATAACAATATTATAAATAAATTTTAGAAAAAACACATTATATAAATATTAATTTTAAATAATTAAAAATTCTATATACCTTTCCAACGTGTAAATAAATCTTTTGACAAAACAATATCAAATTGATCAATAATGCGGTTAACTGTTTGATCTATTATTTGGTCAATCGTTTTCGGACAATGATAAAATGCTGGAGTTGTTGGCATGATAATAGCACCTAATTCAGAAGCAGCAATCATCATGCGCAAATGTCCAATATGTAACGGTGTTTCTCTTAAACATAATACTAATTTTCGTTTTTCTTTTAATACAACATCAGCAGCACGGATTAATAGTGAATTACTGTAACTGTGAACAATACATGATAACGTTTTAATTGAACATGGTAAAATAATCATACCAATAGTTTTAAAAGAACCTGATGAAACACTAGCGGCTAAATTTTGAACATTATGTACTACAGTTGCTAATTTTTGGATATCATGTAAACTACAATCATTTTCTATTTTTAGTGTATGGTAGGATGATTGGCTCATTATAAGATGGGTCTCTAGTTCTTTTACTTTTTTTAATACTTGAAGCATACGTAAGCCATAAATAATACCACTAGCTCCTGTAATACCAATAATAAGTCTTTTCATCACTCGACCTTATCATAGTATCTATGATATTAATTTTATCTATATAAAATAGAAATAACTGATTTATCTTTATGATGTATATTATAAAAATATTTTAGTCAGTTTTATATTTACTTAAATATTCTTTATCGATATCCTTAGTTATATAGATACCGTCAAAAACTGAACATTCAAATTTAACAATATCTTTATTTTCTTCACGTACTGCTTCAATTAAATCATTCAGATCTTGAAAAATTAATTCATCTGCCTTTAATATTTTACGAATTTCTTCTAATTTACGACCATATGCAATAAGCTCTGTTGAGCTTGGCATATTAATACCATAAAAATTTGGAAATCTAATTTCTGGTGAAGCAGAAGCAAAATAAATATTTTTTGCTCCAGCTTTACGTGCCATTTCTATGATTTTTATTGAAGTAGTACCACTAATGATAGAATCATCTACCAGTAATATATTTTTATTAATAAACTCAGTTCTATTAACATTAAGTTTATGTTTCAATGCTATATTACGTAAATTTTTCCCTTTCATTATAAACGTACGACCAATATACCTATTTTTTACAAAACCATGACGATATGGTTTATTAATAACATGTGCTATTTCTAATGCAATCTCATTAGAGGTTTCTGGAATTGGAATTACAACATCTATATTGAGATGTTTCCATTTACAAGAAATTTTTTTGCCAAGTTTAGTACCCATTCTAATTCTTGCACTATAAACAGATATTTTATCCAAAAAAGAATCAGGTCTAGCGAAATAAACATATTCGAATAGACATGGATTTTTTTTTGGATTTTTAGCACATTGATTAGCAAACAATTGACCTTTCTGATTAATGAAAACAGCTTCTCCTGGTTCAATATCTCTAATAAATTCAAAACCAACTGTATCTAAAGCTACGCTTTCTGAGGCAACCATATATTCAATGCGTCCATCTATAAGAATACGTTTTCCCAATACAATTGGACGTATTCCATTAGGATCCCTAAATGCTACTATTCCATGGCCAATTATCATAGAAACTACTGCATAACCACCTCTTATTCGTTGATGAACACTATTGACTGCTTTGAATATATCGTTAGATTGAAGTAAAGCATTATCTTTAAAAAGACTTAATTCTTGAGCAAATATATTTAACAAAACCTCCGAATCTGAAGTTGTGTCAATATAACGACGATTGTTTTTAAATAAACTATTTCTTAATTCACTAGCATTAGTTAAATTACCATTATGTGCTAGAGTAATCCCATAAGGAAAATTAACATACAGTGGTTGTGCTTCAAAAGAACTTGAGCTACCTGCCGTCAAATACCTAACATGACCAATTCCTATATTACCTTTTAAATATTTCAAATGTTTTTTTTTAAAAACATCTTTTACTAAACCATTGGCTTTCCTTAAACGAAAACAATTTAATTTATCTATAGAACAAATACCTGCAGCATCTTGTCCTCGATGTTGCAGCACTGTTAAAGCATCATATAGAGATTGGTTTATTGGCACAAAACCAACAATACCAACGATACCACACATGTTATTATTTCCTTGTCGAAAATGATTTTTCAGCATTTTCATCAAAACGAAAGATTCTATATGTTTTTAAATAATCAAATAAAATTCTAACAACATAATTAATATGAGGAATTAAATGGGATCTTTTCCAATCTTCATCTTTTGGAATATCAGTAAAAACGTTCATGCAAAAAATAATTAAAGCCATTACTAAAATACCTCTGATTGCTCCAAAACACATTCCTAATATTCTATCAGTGCTTGATAAGCCCCTTTTTTTTATTAAAAATCTAATAATATTACTTAATATTGTCCCTGTAATCATAGTCATGATAAAAGGTATCACCAAGGATATAATTTTACTAATTAAATTATTTCCGTAAAAATCTGAAATCCATTTCATAACATATTGATGAGACTGATGAGATACATAAAATGCACATATCCAAGTGGTTAGAGATAAAGCCTCATGTATAAATCCACGAAATAGACTAATAACAATTGAAATGCTAATAACTATAATTATAAGATAGTCAATCCAAATCATTTTATTATCCATCCGTATATTTTAAAGTTTATTATCAATAATAATTAATATTTAAACAGTAAAATCTAAATATAATGTATGTTATTTGATTAAACATTTAAATAAATTTAATTGTATATTAATAAAAGAATAAATTAATATTTTAAGTATTTAAAATCATTAGAACCAAAAAATAATATTTTACTGTTTTAAAAAGTTAAATTTTACTAATTTTTTAATATTTAAAATAATTTAATTACGTGATTAAATTTAAAATCAGATTACATTTAACTAATATATATTTACACTATTTCTTTACTAAGATAAATATATTTATTTATAATAACTTGTACTAATTATCTAATAATATATTATTTAACAAATTGAAATTTTAGTGTTTATCAAAAAGTTTATTTATTGAAGTTATTTTCATAATTTCAGTTACAGTTATAAATGAACCGAATACTAAAATGATATCTTTAGGTTCTGCATTTTCAAGTGCTTTTTGCCATGCACTTTTAATATCTGAAAAAATATATGAATTCTGTAGGTATAATGCAAGTTGATCAGCTTTAGCTCCTCGTGGACAATTTAAAGTAGCACAATACCAGTAATCTATTTGATTAATTAAAGCAATTAAAGTTCCCTTAATATCTTTATCTTTTAACATACCTACTACTGCATGTGTTTTACCTCTTTTTAGTAATTTATTTAAACGATGAGATAAATAATTTGCTGCATGTGGATTATGAGCTACATCAAGAATAATATGTGGTGATTTACATATAGTTTGAAATCTACCTGGTAAATTTATTAATGGTAATTGTTCATAAATAATTTTTGTAGGTATTTTAAATCCTGAAGTACGCAAAGCTATTAGAGCAACAGCGACATTAGATAATGGAATTTGCGTAAAAGGTAAATTATTTAATAATCCATATCTATCAAATAAAGACCAACTGTTCTTTTTTTTATAATAAAACCAATCTTTATTAACTTTTAATAATGTTGTTCTTTTTTCTTTTGCGATTATTTTAAATTTATAAGGTATATCAGGTTCACCTATTATTGCTAATTTCCCTGAACGAAATATTCCAGCTTTTTCGATACTAATTTTTTCTCTATCTGAACCTAGTAGATCCATATGATCAAGAGCTATGTTAGTAATAATTGCAACATCTGCGTCAATTATATTAGTAGCATCAAGTCTACCACCAACACCTACTTCTAAAATAATTACATCGAGGTTTGATTGTTTAAATAGTATTAGTGCTGAAAGTGTACTAAATTCGAAATAAGTTAATAAATTATTAATACGTTTTTTTTCAATTTCTATAAAGCTATAAATATGTTGTTTCTCATCTAATAAATTACCTTGAATACGAATCCTCTCAGTATAATTTAAAAAATGTGGTGAACTATACACGCCAACACGGTAGCCAGCTTGTATTAATAACATTTCTATAACACGACAAGTAGTACCCTTACCATTAGTCCCAGATACAATAAAAACAAATTCTTTAGGTTGTAATAATTTTAAACTTTTTGCTACTAATTTTATGCTTTTTGTGTCTAAACAAGTTTGTTTATTAATAAATTCTAAATAATTGAGCCATGATGCTAATGAATCTGTCTGTTTTGGTAGTTTTATATTATTTTTTATATCTATTTTCCTTTTTTATAATTGGTGTCTTATTAAATAAGACTTGATATGTAAATTAATTTTAATAATTATTGTTGTTTATTTATAAAAACAAATTTTTCATTATTATCAATCGCTGGTGCAGGTAAATTCATTAATTTTGATAATATGTTTGCTAATTTATAACGCATTTGAGGTCTCCTAATTATCATATCAATAGCACCTTTTTCTATGAGAAATTCACTACGTTGAAAACCTAAAGGAAGTTTTTCTCTTACTGTTTGTTCAATAATTCTAGGCCCAGCAAATCCTATTAAAGCTTTTGGCTCCGCTATATTGAGATCACCTAACATAGCAAAACTAGCAGAAACACCTCCCATAGTTGGATCGGTAAGCACAGAAATATAAGGTATACCTAAATTCTTCATTTTAGCTAATGCTGCACTAGTCTTAGCCATTTGCATTAAAGATATTAAAGCTTCCTGCATTCGTGCACCACCACTAGAAGAGAAACAAATTAATGGACAATTATCTTTAATAACTTGTTCTACTGCACGCACAAAACGAGAACCAACTACTGATCCCATCGATCCACCCATAAAATTAAATTCAAATGCTGCAGCTACAATTGGAATATTGTATAATCGTCCTTTCATAACTACTAATGCATCCTTTTCACCAGTTTCTTTTTGAGCATTTAGCAAGCGATCTATATATTTTTTTGAATCACGAAATTTAAGTAAATCTTTAGGTTTAAATTCTTTGCCTAATTCTAATGTAGTGTTTTGATCTAATAAACTGTTTAAACGATCTCTGGCTTTTATTCTCATGTGGTGATCACATTTTGGACATACTTTAAAATTACGTTCTAGTTCAATACGGTATAATATTTGACAACATTTATCACATTTAGTCCATATACCATCTGGTATATTACGACGTATAATAGGAACAATTTTTTTTTTATTAGGTATTCGTTCTATCCAACTCATTTATGACTTATCCATGTATAATGTATTAATATTCTAATTGATATTAATTTTAAATTAATCAACATTATCTTTACATAAAGATATTTAATGTATAATCTTATTTAATTAATATTATATTAGTAATAAAGTAAAAATACATTTAAAGTAAATTTAATAAATTTTAATAAACTATTGTTTATTAAAAAATGATTAATTCTATTTATATTTTAGAAAAATAGTGGTCCTATCGGTGATTTAGGTAAGCAAAAACATAAAGGATAATCTACTTCGACTAAATACAACCCTTTTGCTTTTGCTGTTGCTAATCCAAGTATTCTATTTTTTGCTAGTAAAAGTGTTTTCATCCAAGATGATGATTTTTTTCCGCATCCAATATCAATTAAATTTCCGACAATATTACGAACCATATGATATAAAAAAGCATTTGCTTTAACATCAATTACTACATATTTTCCTTGACGTATTACATTAAGATGAATTAAATTACGTCTATGGTTACTTAATTGACTAGAAGAATCACAAAAAGACGTAAAATCATGTTCTCCTATCAAAAAACTACCAGCATGTTCCATCTTTTTTTCATCCAAAGGGTAATGAATATGAGCTAAGCCATTGATAAAAATGGATGGACGAAGGTGATTATTATAAATAATATAACGATATCTACGTGCTGTAGCGCTAAATCTAGCATGAAATTTATCAGAAACTACTTTAGCCCAAATAATAGAAATACTATCTGGCAAATTAGTATTAACACCTGATGTCCAAGCTTCAATACTACGCTGAGTATTTGTTTTAAAATGTACTATCTGCCCAGTACTGTGTACGCCTGCATCTGTACGTCCAGCACAAAAAACATTTATTGAATGATTAGCTATTTGTGATAAAGCATGTTCTAATTCTTCTTGTATACTAAGCGCATCTGCTTGACGTTGCCATCCATGATATTTAGTGCCATCGTATTCAACACAAAGCGCTATTTTTTTTGAAATTTTAATAAAAATACCTCTTTTACATTTTATTTATTTAATAATTTATTATTTAAAATAACATCATTATTTTTATTTGAAATTAAGACTATTAGTCTGAAATAAATATTTCATAAATAGATTAATTAAAGAAAACATTATTAATATTTAAAGTTATTTTCAGTTATATTTAATAAAATATACATAAAATTAACATAAAATAATAAACCTAATTATTATTTTAGATAATAAATATATTTGTTAAAAATTTTTAAATTTTAAATAATAAATAAGATCAATTTTATACATATATTGCAAGTAAAATGTATTATAAATAAAATTATTTTATAAACAAAAACCTTAATTTAGGGATTATTTTATATAATATCAATAAATAATCATCAGTATATAATTTAGATTATCAGATAAGTTTTTGTTTTTTAAATAAACAGTAATATGTTAAGCACTAATATTCATTTTTCAGTAAATAGACTGATAAACTATATTATCCTTACCACATATCTGTTAAAATTTTATACTATTTATATTTGTTAATATTTTTAAAGTTTTTTTATTTATTATAATATTTAAATAACAAATAATTTTTAATTATTATCTAATTAAAAATAAAACATCATATTTTAGATTAGATTTAATAAAAATGATCTTTTCCAAAAATTAAATTATAACTTACAACTTACTAAGATTTTAAGGATTAGTAAGTTAATATCTGATGTGAATGTTAATTTAAAATTATAAAAAACTAAAATATAAGATATTGATATACTAAATTATAATAATAAAAATTTTTATTTTATAAAAGTAATTTCACAATTAAACTAATATTTACGCATTATTAAAGTAGCATTAGTACCACCAAAACCAAAACTATTAGACATAACAGTTTTAAGAGCCTTTTTTTTAGTTTGGGTAATAATATTCATTCCTACAGCAGATATATCTAAAGATTCAATATTAATACTTGGTGCTATAAACCCATATTCTAACATTAATAAACAATAAATTGCTTCATGTACACCAGATGCACCTAATGAATGACCAGTTATAGATTTAGTAGAAGATATACTAGGTATATTATTACCAAAAACTTTGCGAATTGCTTCTAACTCTATTTTATCTCCAATTATTGTTGAAGTTCCATGACTATTCAAGTAATCAATATTAAGAGGACATGTGTAATTTTGCATTGCCATTTTCATACAACGCACTGCGCCATCACCAGAAGGAATAACCATATCTACACCATCTGATGTAGCTGCATAACCAATAATTTCAGCATAAATATGAGCACCACGATTCAAAGCATGTTTTAATTCTTCTACTACAATTATCCCACCACCACCTGCAATGACAAAACCATCACGTTTTTCATCATAAGCTCGAGAAGATTGTTTAGGATTGTTATTATAACCTATTGATAATGCACCCATAGCATCGAATTCACAAGCCATTTCCCAACTTAATTCTTCACCTCCACCTGCAAATATAATATCTTGCTTGCCTAGTTGAATTTGTTCTACTGCATTACCAATACAATGTGCAGAAGTAGCACATGCAGAACTAATTGAATAATTTACACCATGAATTTTAAAAGCTGTAGCGAGACAAGCAGAAATTGATGAAGCCATAGCTTTAGTTACTATATAAGGACCTACTGCTTTTAAACCACGTGGACTTCGCATTGCATCAGCACCAAATACTTGAAAACGTGGAGATCCTCCTCCTGAGCCAGCGATTAAACCAACACGAGGATTATTTTGATACATCTGAACTTTTAATCCTGCATCTCTAATGGCTTCTTTCATCGAAAGATAAGAATAAATAGACGCATCACTCATAAATCTTAAAATCTTCCTATCAATTAAACCAGTAGTATCTAATTTAATATCACCCCAAACTTGACTACGCATTCCAGAATTTTTCATTTCTTCAGAAAAATTTATACCAGAGCGACCTTCAATAAGGGAATCCAATACTTCTTTCTGAGTGTTTCCAATACTAGAAATTATTCCTAAACCAGTAATTACAGCAGATTTCATTAAAACCTCATCCGAGATAACTTAAAATTAGAGTAAAACTTATTATTTATTTTTAGAATCTTAAAAATTTAATTTTTTAATTTTTAAGCATAATATAAGACTTTTATAATTTTATATAAATTATTTTAGTAGTTATCATTAAATAATGTTTAATATTATTAAAAATAAATTATAGTACAATTATTGTTGTATCAATTAAATCAACTTTAAACAATATAAATTATTGTATTATTTAAGAAAATTAAATTAATTATCGTTGATAAGATTGAATAGAAATTATATCAGAACATTGAGCATTATTTCTTAATAAATGATCCATTAATATAATAGCCATCATTGCTTCAGCGATAGGGACAGCACGAATGCCTACACATGGATCATGACGCCCTTTAGTTACTATCTTTGTTGTTTCGCCATTTTTATTAATTGTATTTCCTGGTTTTGTGATACTAGAAGTAGGTTTTATTGCTATATTAGCAATAATAATTTGACCACTGCTAATACCTCCTAAAACTCCTCCAGCATGATTACTTTGAAAGCCATTATTGCCAATTTCATCTCTATGTTGACTACCTTTTTGATTTACTACTGCAAAACCATCACCAATTTCTACTCCTTTTACTGCATTGATGCTCATTAGAGCATGAGCTAAATCTGCATCCAATCTATCAAAAACTGGTTCACCTAGTCCAGGAGGTACATTTTCAGCAGTTACTGTAATTTTAGCTCCAATAGAATCACCTTCTTTTTTTAAAGAACGTATTAATTTAGCTAATAAATCTAATTTATTTGGATCAGGACAGAAAAAAGGATTTGTTTCAATAACATTCCAATTTTTAAAATCGCAATTAATATTTCCAATTTGTGATAAATATCCTCTGATTAATATTCCGTGTTTCATCTTTAAATAATTTTTTGCAATTGCACCTGCTGCTACGCGCATAGCAGTCTCGCGAGCTGAAGAACGACCACCACCTCTATAGTCACGTATCCCATATTTCTTTTCATAAGTATAATCAGCATGTCCTGGGCGAAATAAATCTTTTATATTATTGTAATCCTGTGAACGACAATCATTATTTGCAATGAATAAACCTATTGGAGTTCCTGTTGTAATACCTTTAAATAAACCTGATAGTATTATTACTTGATCTAATTCTTTGCGTTGTGTAGTATAATTGGAAAAACCTGGACGCCGACGATTAAGGTCACTTTGTATTAAGGATTCATTTAATGGAATTCCAGGTGGCACTCCATCAATAATACAACCTAATGCTATTCCATGCGATTCGCCAAATGTTGTTACTCTAAAAATTTGTCCAATACTATTCCCAGCCATATATTTTCCTTTTTGATTATTATTTAATCTACCTAAAAAGAAAATTGTACATTAATTAAGTTGTTTACGTGTTATCATAAAAACTCCATCACCACCATTATCTAATTTTAACCAAGTAAAAGGTATATTTGGATATTGCTCAATCATTTTTGTTTTATTATTACCTACTTCACAAATAAGAATACCGTCATCACTAAGATAATTTGGAGCTCCATCTAAAATAAGATTTATAATTTTTAAACCGTCACTACCAGATAATAACCCTATTTTAGGTTCATGATGATACTCATCAGGTAACATATCTAGCTCTTTCATACTAACATATGGTGGATTAGTAATAATAAGATCATACTTTATATTAGGTAATTTACAAAATAAATTAGATTTAACTAAATTAACATTTTTTATTAAATGATGCTTTCTAAGATTTTTTTTAGCAACATCTAAAGCCTCTTTAGAAATGTCAACTGCATCAATTGTAGATTCTGGAAAATTATAACCACAGGCTATTGCAATACAACCACTGCCAGTACACATATCTAAAATGTAATTAGGTGGATGTTTAATTAAGCCTATGAAATTACTTTTTATTAATTCACCAATTGGAGAACGTGGTATAATTACTCTTTTATCAACATAGAATTCATAACCACAAAACCAAGATTTATTAGTTAAGTAAGCAGACGGAATATATTCATTAACACGACGTGCTACAAATTTTATAATGCGATTACGTTCACTTGTAGTTAAACGTGCACTACTAATTTCTTCATGAATATCTATTGGTAAAAAAATGGCAGGAAGAATTAATTGGACTGCTTCATCCCAAGGATTATCTGTACCATGTCCATAGCAGATTTTAGCATCTACAAAACTGCTTACTGCCCAGCGAAGCATATCTTGAATAGTACTAAGTTCATTTAATGCTTCTTCAATAAGAATTTGATCCATATTAAACACCTTTTAATATAGTAATTTTAATTTAACTTATAAAAAAAAGAAATAAAATAATAAGATATAAGACAATATCAAAGAAAATGATAAATAAATTTTAATACATGCTTTTTAAATTAATAAAATATAAACTAGTTTGCTTTTAAAATCTTTTTTAATTAATATGAAGAATTGTTTAATAAACTTTTGGCAGTAAATTAATAAAGTAAAATAAATTAAATACGTTATAAGTAATCTATATAATAAATGTGGTTTATTTTTCTTATTTTATAATATCAGATGGATTGATTAACCATACTATCTTATGCTTTTTTGTAATAAAGCAAAAATTTATAAAAACAATAGAAGAGGTTGCAAATTCAATTAATTTTTCTTCAGGACACAGAACATTAATTAAATTAATTATTAATGGTAAATGTGATATTAATAACACCGATTTTATTCCTTGACTTTGCATTCTTTTTATATATTGAATAACTGATAAAGACTTTCCGTCTGGTGTTAAATCTAAATTGATGTCTTGACTTGTAAATTTCAAAATATCTTTTATTGTCAAAAAGGTTTGTATTGTTCTTTTATAAGGGCTAATTAGCACTGATTCAATATAAACATCATTATCTTTAAGCCAATTTGCAATAAGACATGATTCATTAATACCACGCAGCGTTAAAGACCTATTTTTATCGCTTTTTGCTCCTAATAAAGCATCACCATGTCTCATGATAAAAATTTGCATAAAAACTCCAAGTTTATAATAATAATTATCTTTAATTGAAATTATTTTATAATAATTATATGTTTAATTATATGTTCGAAACCGAAGTAAAATTATATTAATGATATAGCTGTATCATATCCATGTAATAAAATTATAATTTTTAGTTTAAAATTAATTTTAGATAATTATTTTTAGACTACTACTTAAAGGATTAATTATTTTAGTTAACAAAAACCTTCTCTCAATAAAACTGATTTTTAACTGTATAAAATTTATGACTTAAAATTATTAAATAATATAGATTAAAATCTTAATATAACTAGACTTAATATAACTAGATGTTAACATACTATTATTAACAACAATTTTAATTAAAAAATTTAAATTTATAAGTCCTCTTAGTTAAATGGACATAACGAACCCCTCCTAAGGGTTAATTACAGGTTCGATTCCTGTAGGGGACATATTAACTAGCAAAAAAACACTTAATTTTTTAAAAAAATCAAATTATTATTAAAATAATAAGACTTAATTGGTCAAGCATACATAATTACATTTTTTTAGATTAATTTATAATGAATGTCATAGGTATTAAATTATAAATCGCATAGCTAACTTTAACTCCAATATTAATCTAAAATATATAATTTAAAAATTAATTTTAAAATGGTGTTATATTACCCATAAGTTCTCCTACTATAAGATAAACATTTAATACAACTACAATTAATGTGATCAATATGGCTATATTATGTAATAGGTATGAATTAGCCATTTTATCACCCATTATTTCATGATTGCTTGTAAAAGAAATTAAAGGAACCAGTGCTAATGCTATGCCAAAGCTTAAAAATACTTGGCTTAAAATTAAAATATGTGCTATATCCCAACCTACCCAAATCACAATAAAAGATGGTATCATGGTTATAGTTCTTCTAAACCATAAAGGTATTTTAAAATGTACAAAACCCTGCATTACAACTTGACCTGCCATTGTACCAACTACTGTAGATGATAGACCTGCTACTACTAAGCTTAAGCTAAAAATAGTTGCTGCAGCTTGTCCTAAAATTGGTTTTAAAGTTAAGTAGGCTTGATCTAATTTATTAATGCTAGTAAATCCGCTAAAATGAAAAACCGCAGCGGCAGTTGCCATGATAGCTAAATTTACAAAACCAGCAATAGTCATAGCAATTATTACGTCTAATTTAGCAGATGTATAACGTTCTTTTATGCTACTATTACCATCACTAGATTGAGTTAGAGCCGAATGCAAATATATCACATGCGGCATAATAGTTGCTCCTAATATGGCGGCTGAAAAAAATACTGTCTCGAGATTTGGTAATACAGGCAAAGCAATACCCATAAATAATTCATTAATTTTTGGTTTTGAAAAAAATAACTCAACAGCATATGCACCAGCTACAAAAATCAATAAAGAACCAACTACTATTTCAATGTATTTTTGACCATAATTTTGAAGAAATAAAATTAAAAAAGTAGCTATTCCAGTTAAAATTGCTCCCTGAAAAAGAGTAATATCTAATAATAATTTAAAACCAAGTGAAGCTCCAAGAAACTCTGCTAAATCAGTTGCTATAGCAATAATTTCAGCTTGAATCCAATAAAACCAAACTAATGGAGGCGAAAATCTATCTCTAATATGTTCAGCTAGATTTTTACCAGTAACAATTCCTAATTTAGCAGACATTAATTGTATTACCATGCCCATAATATTTGCCCATACTATTACCCATAATAATTTATATCCATAAGCAGTACCAGCTTGAATATTAGTTACAAAATTACCAGGATCAATATAACCTATTGCAGCAACAAATGCTGGTCCTAATAATACTAATTTAACTCTTTTTATTCCCTTAATAAGGTTTCCAATAATACTTGTTCCAAACATATTCAGTATCCTATCTGAACATTTATTAAATTTTATAGTAATAAAAATTTATAGTAAATTTAATTTTATACCGAAAATTATAATTATTAGCAATTGCTATAAACATTTAAAAAAACTGATCATGGCAATTGTATAATCAAAACGATATATAGAGAAGTATCGAAGCATTCTTTAATAAAAATTAAAAAAAATAAATTAAACTACAGAGCTAAAATTTAACCAATGTTAATATTTAAATGTTATCCCAACTAAAGATTATACTCAATGGAATATAGTATAAAACATTATATGTGAAAAACAAAAATTAAATTTAATTAACATTATTGGAGCTAGGCGGAGTTGAACCGCCGACTCGTTACATGCCATGCAACTGCTCTACCAACTGAGCTATAGCCCCTTAATTAAAATAAATATAATTTAACAGTAGTTCACTTAAATAATAATTTTTCAATAAATAAAGAGGAAAGTAATTTATGTTTATATGATATATATTGGATTAAATCGTAATAATTAAACTTGTTTATCTAACAATAATAAAAATTAACTTCTGCAAATAAGTCAGCTATTAGTAATAAAAGTTAGTGCTTTGTCGATACGCGATATAGTCTTATTTAAACCAATTGCTTCAATAATATAATTGATAGCTGGCGAATAATTCACACCTGTAATAGCCACACGTAAAGCCATACATGCAGTGTTAGTATTGATTTTAAATTCATTCGCCGCATTTAAAATTGTACTATAAATGTTTTCAATATTCCAATCACAAATTGTGATTAATTTATTACGAATAGATTTTAGTAATTCATAGTTTTTATAATGTAAATATTTTCTAGCGTAGTTATGATCAAATTCAGTAAAATCTTCAAAGCAATAACGACAAGAAATTGCCATTTCTTGTAAAGTCTTGCAATTTTTGCTGAATAATGCAACTATTTTTGTTAATTTAGGACCATCACTAATATTAATATCTTGATTTTTAATATGTTCATGTAACTGGTTTGCTATATAATCTAAAGGCAATGTATTGATATGCCTATGATTAACCCATCTAAGTTTATCAATGCTAAATATACTAGCAGATTTATTTATTTTATTTATTGTAAACAAATTTATCATTTCAGATATAGTAAAAATTTCTTTATCATTATGAGACCAACCAAGTCTTACTAAATAATTAAGCAATGCTTCCGGTAAGTAGCCTTTTTCTCTATAGTCTGATATTTTTAATATACTACTATTACGTTTAGATAGTTTTTTACCATCAGAACCAAAAATCATAGAAACATGTCCATAAACTGGTATATTTGCTCCTATAGCTCTTAATATATTGATCTGTCTTGGTGTATTATTAATATGATCTTCACCGCGGATAACATGTGTAATGCCCATATCCCAATCATCTATTGCTACACAAAAATTATATGTAGGAGATCCATCAGTACGACGAATAATTAAATCATCTAATTCTTCATTATTAAATCTAATCATACCCCTAATTTGATCATTAAAAATGATATGTCCTTCTTGTGGATTACGAAAACGTACTACATATTGCATGTTATCTGGTATTTTTTGATTGTTTCTACAAAATCCATCATATCTTGGTTTTTCCCCTTTTTTCATTTGTATTCCACGTATATATTCTAAACGTTCTTTTGAACAAAAGCATTTATATGCAAGACCAGTTTTTAACATATTGTTAATAACATTATTATAGCGATGAAATCTTTTAGTTTGGTAATATGGTCCTTCATTAAAATTTAATTTTAACCAATTCATACTGTCTATAATATCTTTAACGAATTCTTGTTTAGAACGATCTATATCAGTATCTTCTATTCTTAAGATAAATGTACCATTATGATGACGTGCAAATAGCCAGGAATAAAGCGCTGTACGAACATTACCAATATGTAGATAACCAGTAGGACTTGGTGCAAAACGAGTTTTTACGTTCATTTAGGTAATCCCTTCAATTTGCCAAAAATTAATTTTTGTTATTAACAATTTACATTATATTTTATAATGTTACTATTTAATAAATAAAAATTAAATTTTAATATAAAACTTGTATTTCTAAAAAAAACATTATACTATGAATAAATAGGAAATATATCCTATTGTATATAGATTTATAATCTAGTATATTTAAATATGATTCAAGATTAACTACATATCAAAAATATAAAATTAGTTCGGGTGATTAGCTCAATTGGTAGAGCACCTCCCTTACAAGGAGGGGGTCGGCGGTTCGAATCCGTCATTACCCACCATCATTAAGATCGTTTTTTAGAAAAATAATTTATGAAGAATGTGAAGATAAATGCTATAATTCTAGTTTATCTTTAGTAAAATTGGGTCGTTAGCTCAGTTGGTAGAGCAGTTGACTTTTAATCAATTGGTCGCAGGTTCAAATCCTGCACGACCCAAAAAATTGATCTAACATATTTTATTTATTTTCTTAATTATTATCTAAATCATATCAACTTTTAAAATTATATAAATATCACTATTAAGTTCTTATTCTTAATGTTAGTAACATTTAAACATCACAATTTATTTTCAATTTATATTTATTATCTATTAATCATTTTACTATTTAATTCTATAGCTAAATCATAACAATGATAATCAAAATAATAATTACTGTATTATTAGCTTCTTTTATACCGTTAAAAGGTAGTTTTATATACTTATTTAAGTATCTAACTATCATAGCTATTTCTGTACTATTTTATATGCATGGTGCTAAATTATCACATGAAAAAATTATTTCAGGAAGTAGAAATTGGAAACTTCATTTATGGATAACATTTAGTACTTTTATACTATTTCCTATTTTAGGATTAATTTTAGTTCGATGGAATCCAATAAATATTAATAGAGAAATTGATTCTGGTTTTTTATACTTATGCAGTATGCCTGCTACAGTACAATCAGCGATTGCTCTTACCTCTATAGCTGGAGGTAATGTAGCAGCTTCTATATGCAGTGCTTCTGTTTCAAGCTTGCTAGGAATATTTATTTCTCCATTGATTGTTGATTTGTTGTTAAGTTTGCATAATACAAATATAAATATAGGAAATGAAATAAAACAGATTATAAAAATAATATTACAGATATTGATTCCGTTTTTATTAGGTCATATATCACGCCGTTGGATAAATTTATGGATTGATAAAAATCATAATTTAATCAATAAAATTGATCAAATATCAATTTTGCTAGTGGTGTATTCTGCCTTTAGTGATGCTGTAAATAATGGAATATGGCATCAAGTGAGTTGTTATGATCTTTTCTACATTATTATAGAATGTGTCTTACTATTATTTTTTGTATTAATTATTAACTATTTCTTTTCACGTTTGCTTAAATTTAATCGTCATGATGAAATTGTAGTATTATTTTGTGGATCCAAAAAAAGTTTAGCAAATGGGATCCCCTTAGCAAATATTTTATTTCCTGTTGGTTCGATAGGAATGATTATATTACCTTTAATGGTATTTCATCAAATTCAATTGATGGTGTGTTCATATATTGCTCAATATTATAAAGAAAATAATAGGAGCGATTAAAATACTGTATGACAATTTCATTCAAAATGATAATTAATTTTCTATTATGTTATACATTTCTTTTTCATTTATTATTTTAATTCCCAATTTTTGTGCTTTTATTAATTTATTACTGATTGCTGTATTACATATTAATAAATTAGTTTTTTTGGACACATGATTTTTAACAATTGCACCTAATTCAATTAACTTCAATTTAATCTCATTACGTTTTATATTCATAAAAGAACCTGAAAGAACAACAACTTTTCCATGAAAGTAATTACTTGATTGTTTTAAATTTTTTTTTATAACGCTTGTCCAGCGAATACCTATATCGTTTATAAGACTATTTATTATTTTTAGGTTATTTTCTTCATTCATAAAATGAATGATATTAATGGCTGTTTTTAAACCAATATTTTTTATATTGATTAATGTATTAATATCTGCATTAATTAATTTATCTAAAGTAATAAAATAATTTGCTAAATTACTAGATGTTACTTCACCTACTTCTCGAATGCCAAGAGAATAAATGAAACGTGGAAGACTTGTATGTTTAGCTTTTTCTAATGAATTTAATATATTTTGAGCTGATTTTAATCCCATACGATCAAGATTAATTAACTTTTTTTTAGTTAATAAAAATAAATCTACTGGAGTTTTAACATATTTTTTATCAATTAATTTTTCAATTAAATTATTACCTATACCTTGTATATTCATAGCCTTACTAGAAATAAAATGCTTAAGTAAACTATTTTTTTGGGCTTTGCAAGTTAATCCTCCTGTACAACGAGCAATAACTTCTCCTTCTAAGCGTTCTATGTTAGATTTACAAATTGGACATTTTATAGGAAATATTACTTTACTTGAATTGTTAAGACGTTCAGATAAAATTACGCTCATAACTTGAGGAATAACATCACCAGCTCGACGAATGACAACTTTATCTCCTATATGTAAGTCAAGACGATTAATTTCATCAGAATTGTGTAAAGTAGCTCTTTTAATATTTACTCCTGCAAGTTTAACTAAACGAAGAACTGCAACTGGTGTAATTATTCCAGTTCTTCCTACCTGAAATTTCACCTCTTTAACATAAGTCGTTTTTTCTTGAGCTGGAAACTTAAAGGCTATTGCCCAACGTGGCACTTTCGCAATACATCCTAATTTTTCCCTAATTTCATGTGAATCTACTTTTATCACAATTCCATCTATGTCAAATCCTAGAGTATACCTAATTTTTTTAATGTCTTGATAAAAATTAATTACTTCATCAGTACTGCAGGCTAGACGAATATGTTTGCTAACAGGTAAGCCCCATTTTTCTAATTGTTTAAGGTTTTGTATATGACTAAATGATAATGTTTTACCTTTTACTGATCCTAAACCATAGCAAAAAAATCTCAAAGGACGCATAGCAGTAACTTGTGGATTTAAATGTCTCAAAGAACCTGCAGCCGCATTACGAGGATTGGCAAATATTTTTTTATTTTGCAATTTATGTTCTTTATTTAGGTTTTCAAAATCAGATTGAGTCATGAAGACTTCTCCCCTTACTTCTAAAAAATCAGGTATATTAATACCTTGAAGTTTTGAAGGAATAGATTTAATTGTAAGGATATTATCTGTAATATTTTCACCGAAAAAACCATCTCCTCTAGTTGCAGCTTTAACTAATAAACTTTTTTTGTATGTTATGTTAACAGCTAAACCATCAATTTTTAATTCACAACAGTATCTTATTATATTTTTGTTTTTTAATTTGTTATTTATACGATTATTAAATAATAAAAAACTTCTTTCATCAAAAACATTATCTAATGATAACATTGGCATATTATGTTGTACTTGATTATATTTTTTAAATATTCCTCCACCAATTTTTTGAGTTGAAGAATATGGCTCAACTAATGATGGGTTGTCTTTTTCTAATTTTTTTAATTGCAATATCATTTGGTCATATTGTACATCTGGAATTTCTGGTGAATCTTTTATATAATATAGATAATCGTGATAACGTAAAAGCTTTCTAAGATTAGCAATTTTCTTTCTAATCAATTTCATAGTATTTTGTTCATTCTCATGTGAAAATTACCGTTTTAAATTTATAAAATTATAATTATTACATAATAAATAAAATTTAATCTATAAATTTTAACATGGTATTTAAAATAAATTTCAGTTTATATTCCTATAATATTATATTTTAGTTTTTATATTTTGATATTTTATAATCAATAATCTAGTTTTATATTAAATATATATTTATATAAATTATAATGTAACAGATTTTATTCTATTTTAACAAATATATATATTTTCTCTTTTATAATTTATATCTTTTTTATTAATAAACTTAACTATTTAAGGTTAAGTTTATTCTTGTAACTTAATTCTTGGATTATCTTTTATTTTTTAATTTAGGAATGGTATTTGTCTTTATTTATACTAATTTGTTCTTTTAAAAATTAATATTTTTAAAATATATTTAATAAAGTATTAATTGAATAAAAATTATTAATTTTATTACAACTGAGCATACATACAATTATTTAATTTATCTATAGTATAAAAGTTATGCTTAAAATTTTAACGTAATTGTTACTTCATTCGGTTAAATACGAGATGAATAAAATCTACGAAGACAACTCTTTTACAATTGGTAATACACCACTAGTTAGATTAAATCGCATAGGAAATAGTTCGATACTTGTAAAAATAGAATCTCGTAATCCCAGCTTTAGCGTAAAATGCAGAATAGGAGCTAATATGGTTTGGGATGCAGAAAAACGAGGAATATTAAAACTTAATACAGAATTAGTAGAACCTACAAGTGGTAATACTGGTATAGCTTTAGCTTATGTTTCTGCTGCTCGTGGTTACAAATTAACCTTAACTATGCCTGATACTATGTCAATTGAACGTCGTAAATTACTTAAAGCATTAGGCGCTAATCTTGTACTAACAGAAGGTAAAACAGGTATGAAAGGTGCTATTAATAAAGCTGAAGAGATAGTTGCTAGCAATCCAAATAAATACTTGTTATTACAGCAATTTAGCAATCCAGCTAATCCAGAAATTCATGAACAAACTACTGGTCCTGAAATTTGGAAAGATACTAATGGAGAAGTGGATGTTTTTATTGCAGGTGTGGGTACTGGTGGGACTATAACTGGTGTCACTAGATATATAAAAAATACCAAAGGAAAAAAAGATTTAATTTCTATTGCAGTTGAGCCAATTACTTCAGCTGTAATAACCCAATTTTTATCTGGAAAATCTATGAACCCTGGTGTACATAAAATCCAAGGTATTGGTGCAGGATTTATTCCAGAAAATCTTGATTTAACTATCATTGATCGTGTTATCGCTGTTTCAAATGAAGAATCTATCATAATGGCACGAAAATTAATGGAAGAAGAAGGTATTTTATGTGGAATTTCTTCAGGAGCTGCTTTATCTGCTGCAATTAAATTGCAAGAAGAAAAAAAATTTGCTAATAAAAATATTGTTGTGGTATTACCATCTTCTGGAGAAAGATACTTAAGCACTAATTTATTTTCTGGAGTTTTTACTTAAAAAGCATTAAAAGCATTTATTCAATTAAATACATTAACAAAATATATAAACATTAAAAACAAGATTTTACTTATAATTAACCATTTTATGATATTTTAAATATTTAATCCATATGTCATAAATTACATTGAAATACACTAAATGTGATAAACTAGGAAATTGCGATGTTTCAGAAAGAAATTACTATTAATTTATTAAATGGATTACACACTAGACCTGCTGCTCAATTTGTAAAACAAGCAAAATCTTTTCAATCTGAAATAAAGGTCATATCTCAAGGTAAATCAGCAAATGCAAAAAGTTTATTTAAATTACAAACTCTGGGTTTAACTTATGGTTCTGTAATTACTATAAATGCAGAAGGTATAGATGAAGAAGAAGCAGTTAAACATTTAGCTAAATTAGTGAATGAACTGAAATAAATTATATAAAATTTAGATATTATTTTTTCTTAAAATTAAATAACTAGTAAGTTATTATCACTGATATTTGCTTTTAAATGTTCTTGCGATGGTGCGACACTACATATAACACAGTTAATCAACTTCGTAAAAGAAAGGTAATATTATGATTTCAGGTATTGTAGTTTCACCAGGTATCGCTTTTGGTAAGGCTATACTCTTAAAAGAAAACAAAACAGTTATTAACCAAAAAAAAATTTCCAAAAATCAAGTCAAGTACGAAATTCAAAAATTTTTAGATAGCCGCAACAAAACAGAAAAACAATTAGAATTAATTATGATCAAAACTAATGAGTCTTTCGGTAAAGAACAAGCAGCAATATTCGAGGGACATATTATGTTATTGAAAGATGAAGAACTAGAAAAAGAAATAATCAATCTTATTAAGGAAGATTATTTAACTGCAGATGCTGCCACAAAATTGGTTTTAGATAATCAAATAGAAATTTTAGAAAAATTAAATGATGAATACCTTAGAGAACGTATACTTGATATACGTGATATAAGCAAACGTTTGTTAAAAAATATACTAGGAATAAATATTATTGGTATGGATTTAATACAAGATAAGTCAATATTAGTAGCAGAAGATTTAACTCCTTCAGAAACCGCACAATTAGACCTAAATATGGTAGTAGGATTTATTACTGATTTAGGGGGATTAACTTCTCACACTTCAATAATGGCACGTTCTCTTGAAATTCCAGCTATCGTTTGTGCTAAAATTGCTACTTCATGCATAAAAAACGGAGATTTGTTAATTTTAGATGGATTGAATAACTATATCTATATTAATCCATCAGAACAAATTAATAAAAAAATAAAAGAAATTAAAACAGAATATACTAGAAAAAAAAATGAATTAAACAAACTAAAAAATTTACCTGCTATAACAGTAGATGGTCATAAAGTTAAAATATGTGCTAACATAAGTAAATTTAGTGATTTAACTAACGTTAAATTGAACGGTGCAGCAGGTATTGGATTGTATAGAACTGAATTTCTATTTATGGATCGCAAATCATTACCAACTGAAGAAGAACAGTTTCAGGCATATAAAGCTGTTACAGAAGTTCTAGGAACACAATCAATTATAGTACGTACTATGGATATTGGAGGAGATAAGGATTTGCCTTACATGAAATTACCAAAAGAAGAAAATCCTTTTCTTGGATGGCGTGCGATTCGTATTACAATGGATCGCAAAGAAATTTTGCATACGCAATTACGTGCTATTTTACGTGCTTCTGCTTTTGGGAAAA
Source organism: Candidatus Pantoea edessiphila (assembly GCF_002933345.1). Taxonomy (GTDB): domain Bacteria; phylum Pseudomonadota; class Gammaproteobacteria; order Enterobacterales; family Enterobacteriaceae; genus Pantoea_C. The sequence continues at coordinate 290,838 of NZ_PDKR01000001.1, forward strand.
TACGTATTATGTTTCCAATGATTATATCAGTTGAAGAAATAAGAATTTTAAAATTAGAAATTGAAGATTTAAAATTACAATTACGAAAAGAGAGAAAAATTTTTGATGAATCAATCGAAATTGGTATAATGATTGAAACTCCTGCTTCTACAGTTATTGCAAATCATTTAGCAAAAGAAGTTGATTTTTTTAGTATAGGTACGAACGATCTAACACAGTATACATTAGCTGTTGATCGTGGTAATAGTTTAATTTCACATTTATATAACCCAATGGCTCCATCTGTATTGAGCTTAATAAAACAAGTTATTGATGCATCTCATGCTGAAGGTAAATGGACCGGAATGTGTGGTGAACTTGCAGCAGATGAAAGAGCTACTTTACTATTATTAGGTATGGGATTAGATGAATTTAGCATGAGTTCAATTTCTATTCCCAAAATTAAAAGAATTATTCGCAGTGCTAATTTTAAAGATGTACAATCACTAGCAGAAACAGCTCTGCTTCAACCTACAACTGAAGATTTAATAAACTTAATTAATAAATTTAATAAAGAAAAAATATTGTATTAATGATATAAGATAATAGCCTGAAATTTTCATTTAGGAGAAGATTATGAGTTTATTTTCTAAACTTTTTGGAGAAACAAAAAGTAAGGATAAAGTAATTAATATTATTGCTCCTTTATCTGGTAAAATCACTGATATTGAAGATGTTCCAGATGTAGTATTTTCTGAAAAAATCATTGGAGATGGTATTGCAATACAACCTAGTGGCAATAAAATGGTTGCTCCAGTCAATGGAAAAATAGGAAAGATCTTTGAAACTAATCATGCTTTTTCAATTATATCTAATGATGGGATTGAACTATTTGTTCATTTTGGTATCGATACAGTTGAATTAAAGGGAGATGGTTTTAAACGAATTGCTAAAGAAGGCCAAGAAATCAAAATCGGACAAACCATTATTGAATTTGATTTACCATTCTTAGAAAGAAAAGTAAAATCTACAATTACTCCCGTAGTTATATCTAATATGGATAATATAAAAGAACTAATTAAATTATCTGGACGAGTTATTGTAGGAGAAACTAAAATAATTAGTATGACTATAAGTCAATAAAATATATTCATAACATATTTTATTTGATAAAAAATTAATATACAACTATATAAAATAAAAATTTTTTATAGAAAAGAGCAAATTATCACTTTTACTTCTTCTCTAAAATTTTCTTTTATGAAAGTTATAAGGTTCTTTTCTATAAATATTTAATATATTGTGGATATTATTAATGATATTTATATATTATAATAGCCTTAATTTTAGATATGTTTAATACTATAAATAAAATGGATCATATATCAAATATATATATAATAGAAAAATTTTTACTAAAACTGCAAAATAAAATATGCAATGTCCTAACTAAAGAAGATAATAACAAAGAATTCAAAATAGATAAATGGAGTTCTATAAATTCTAACGGTCAAAGTTGTGTATTGAATAATGGAAAAGTATTTGAGCAAGCTGCTGTTAACTATTCTTATATTCATAATTATATACTACCTCAATCGGCAACTTCATATCATATAAAGTTATTAGGTTATAGCTTTAAAGCATTAGGACTGTCTGTAATAGTACATCCATTTAATCCATACGTACCAACTAGTCATGCCAATATAAGGTTTTTTCTTGCAGAAAAACCAGATGATAAACCAGTTTGGTGGTTTGGTGGAGGGTTCGATATGACACCTTTTTATGGTTTTAAAGAAGATGTAGTTCATTGGCATAAAACAGCCTTTGATATTTGCTTACCATTTGGTAAATTTGTTTATCATAAGTATAAAAAATGGTGTGATGAATATTTTTATATTAAACATCGAAAGGAACAACGTGGCATAGGAGGTTTATTTTTTGATGATCTCAATAAACCAAGTTTTGAATATTGTTTTAAATTTTCAAAAGCGGTAGGAAATGGTTTCTTGGCTGCTTATCAGCCAATTGTTGCACGTCGTAAAAATCATCCTTGGGGTGAAAGAGAGCGTCAGTTTCAACTTTATAGACGTGGTAGATATGTTGAATTTAATTTAATCTACGATCGTGGCACTATATTTGGTTTGCAAACTAATGGTAGAATAGAGTCAATTTTACTTTCTATTCCTCCCTTAGTACGTTGGGAATATAATTACAAACCTGATAAAAATTCGGCAGAAGCCTCTCTGTACAGAGACTTTCTACCTATTAAAAATTGGTTAGCATGATTTCATTAAAATAATAGATAACTTAATTATTACTGAATAATAAATAATTAAGAAGGTTTACTTTGAGCTTCAACTACAGAGAAAGCAACCATATTTACAATTCTTCTTACAGAAGATATACTAGTTAGTATATGAACTGGTTTTTTCATACCCATTAGAACAGGACCGATTGTTACACCTTCAGAACATGATACACGTAGTAAATTATAGCTAATTCTAGCTGCTTCTACATTAGGCATAATGAGTAAATTAGCGCTACCTTTAAGGAAGCTATCTGGCATTAATTTGCGGCGTATACTTTCCACCAGTGCAGCATCTCCATGCATTTCTCCATCAATTTCTAATTGTGGAGCAATTTTTTTTATAATTTTTAAAGCATTTCTCATTTTTTGAGCACTGGGTGCATTAGAAGTTCCGAAACTGGAATGAGATAATAAGGCTACACGCGGTTCTATTCCAAAACGTCTTACTGTTTCCGCTGCCATCAAAGTAATTTCTGCCAATTGTTCTGATGTAGGATTTTCATTGACATATGTATCTGCAATAAAAGTATTACCACTAGGTAATAATAAAGCATTTATAGTTCCTGATACCTTAACATCATTACGTAAGCCTAATATATTTTTTACTATATCATAATGCTCATTATAATTGCCAACAGTACCACAAATCAATGCATCCGCTTCGCCACGATGTAGCATGATACTTCCAATTAAAGTTGGATTGCTCATTATAGTACGTTTTGCTTGTTCTGCAGTTACGCCTCGTCGTTTCATAATTTGATAATATTCATTCCAGTATTCATTAAAACGAGGATCAGATTCATTATTTACCAACTCAAAATCTTTTCCTATTTCAATTTTTAAACTCTGTTTCTGTAAACGCATTCTAATAACATTGGGACGACCAATTAAAATTATTTTAGCTAGACCAAGAGTTACTAATTCTTGTGTAGCATGTAGGACTCTTACATCCTCTCCCTCAGCTAATATAACATGTTTTTGCGATTTACGTGCTTGAAAAAATATTGGTTTCATGAATAAATTGGTTTTATAAACAAATTGAGTAAGCTTTTCACGATAGACTTCAAAATCTTGAATAGGACGGGTAGCCACACCAGATTTAATTGCTGCTTTAGCAACAGCAGGTGCTATCTTAACAATCAATCTCGGATCAAATGGTTTAGGAATTAAATATTCAGGGCCAAAGCTAAGATTTTGATCTTCGTAAGCCGATGCAACTATATCATTTTGTTCAGCTTGAGCAATAGCTGCAATAGCATTGACTGCAGCAATTTTCATTTCTTCATTAATAGTTGTTGCACCTACATCCAAAGCTCCGCGAAAAATAAAAGGGAAACAAAGTACATTATTAACCTGATTAGGAAAATCAGATCTTCCTGTACAAATAATTGCATCAGGTCTCACTGATTTAGCTATTGTAGGTAAAATTTCTGGTTCTGGATTTGCTAAAGCCAAAATTAACGGGTTTTTTGCCATTTTTTGAACCATTTTTGGTGTTAATACTTTTGGACCAGAACAACCAAGAAATATATCTGCTCCATCAATAATTTCATCTAATGTTCTTTTACCATCATCTTTTACAGCATATTCGGCTTTAGTTAAAGCCATATTATCTTCTCGACCTTTATAAATTAATCCTTTAGAATCACAAACTTGTATGTTATATTTGGGTAAACCTATTGCCACTAATAAATTCATGCAAGCAATAGCTGACGCACCTGCTCCAGATACAACTAATCTAACATTATCAATAGATTTATTAACTATATATAATCCATTTATAACTGCTGCAGTACAAATAATTGCAGTACCATGTTGATCATCATGAAAAACAGGAATATTCATACGACGACGTAGTTGTTGTTCTATGTAAAAACATTCTGGTGCTTTTATATCTTCTAAATTTATACCTCCAAAGGTGGGTTCTAAAGAGGCAATTATTTCTATTATTTTATCTGGATTGGTTTCATTTATTTCAAGATCAAATACATCAATCCCTGCAAATTTTTTAAACAAAACACCTTTGCCTTCCATTACTGGTTTAGCTGCTATGGCACCAATATTTCCCAAACCTAAAACTGCTGTACCATTAGATATTACAGCTACTAAATTACCACGTGAAGTATACTTATATGCTTTTAGTGCATCTGAAGCTATCTCAAGACAAGGTGCTGCAACACCAGGAGAATATGCTAAAGCTAAATCACGTTGAGTTGCTAGAGGTTTAGTAGAGGATACTTGAATCTTTCCTGATATTGGATATTGATGGAAATCAAGTGCGCTTTGTCTTAGTTTATCATCCATTTGATATCCTTATTTTATTATTGATAATAAATTATTTTTTATTTACATATAAAAATTAACGTATATTAAAAATATAATTAATTTAATATAGAAGTTTTTACTATTTTAAAAAAAATAGCAATTATTTTTATTGTTATGAAAGTATTATTTTTATGATTGTTTTTAATTAAATATTTTAACTTCAGAAAGTAAATTTTATATTAAGGATTTTATATGAATCAATTAGAAGCTCTAAAACAATTTACTACAGTAGTTATAGACAGTAGTGATATGACAGCTATCCAAAATTATTGTCTTGGAGATGCAACTACTAATCCTTCAATTATACTTAAATCTATTAATTCAGATAGATATAAACATTTAATAGATGACGCAGTTGATTATGCTAAAAAACAAGGCGGTAGTAAAGAAATAAAAATAATTAATGCAAGTGATAAAGTTGCTGTTAATATTGGGACAGAAATACTAAATAATATCACTGGTCGTGTTTCTACGGAGATAGACGTTAGATTTTCTTTTGATAAATTTAGATGTGTTAATAGAGCAAAAAAATTAATTAATTTATATAAAGATAACGGAATTGATCCTTCACGTGTTTTAATTAAAATAGCATCAACTTGGGAAGGAATTCGTGCTGCTGCGGAACTAGAAAAACAAAATATCAAATGTAATCTTACATTAATATTTTCTTTAGAACAAGCAATTGCCTGTGCTGAAGCAAATGTATTTTTAATTTCACCATTTGTTGGCAGAATTTATGATTGGTATAAAACCCGTGATTTACTCGTTAATCCGTATTTAGCAACTCAAGATCCTGGTGTAAATTTTATTATTGATATTTATAATTACTACAAAAATTATCAATATAAAACTATTATTATGGGAGCTAGTTTTAGAAGAATAGAACAAATAACTGAATTAGCCGGTTGTGATTATTTAACGATATCTCCTGATTTATTAAAAGAACTAAAAAATACCTGTAGCCCTTTAATAAGAAAGTTAAAACCATTTTATAATCAATTTTTATATAAAAAACAAACTCCAATTTCAGAATCAGAATTCCGTTGGAGGCATAATCAGAATCCTATGGCTGTGGAAAAGTTATCTGAAGGTATTCGTCAATTCTATATTGATCAACATAAATTAGAAGTTGTTCTTACATCAAGATTTTAATTTTTAATAAAGCATTATAATATAGTTTCTAATATCAAGGTGAATATTTTACCTTGATATTAGAATTATCATATTTAATAAATAATTAAATGTTTAAAATCTATAATATGAATAAAAATTTTAAAATTAATTATCTGTTTTTTCTAAATATTGTTTAGAAATTTCATGAACTCTTTTTCTTACTTTAAACCATCCTAGTACTAATATTAATGCAATTAATGGAATAGAAGCAATAGTATAGGTGCCATTAGGATAATCAAATGCCATAAGGATTAAGACAAAAAATAAAAAAAACAGAGTTAACCAAGAAGTAAAAGGGGCTCCTGGTAATTTAAAATTTACATCCTCTACTTTACCTTCTTTTATAGCTTTACGCAAACGTAATTGACATATCATTATGAAACTCCAAGAAGAAATAATTCCAAGTGAAGCATAATTTAAGACAATTTCAAAAGCTTTTGAGGGTAAGGTATAGTTAAGCAATACACCAATTGCATAGATCCCAATAGTACTTATAATTCCAGCGTAAGGCACTTTCTGAGCGCTCATTTTTGACATAAATTTTGGTGCTGATCCCCCCATTGACATAGACCTGAGAATACGTCCTGTAGAATACAAACCTGAATTTATGCTAGAAATAGCAGCACTTAGGACTACAAAATTCATAATACTACAAACGTAAGGTATACCTAATTTAGATAAAAAAGTAACAAATGGACTTTGGTCTTCATGATAGGCGTTCCACGGCAATAAAAGTATTAATAGTAATATTGAACCTATATAAAATATACCTATACGCCAAATTATACTATTAATTGCTTTTGGTAATATTGTTTTAGGATCTTTACATTCACATGCCGTTGTACCAACTAATTCAATTGATGCAAAGGCAAAAATCACTCCTTGTATTAAAACTAAAGGAGGTAATAATCCGTGAGGAAAAAATCCACCTTGATTTTTAATTAAATGTAAACCAGTAATATTACCATCTACTGGTTGACCACTAATTAATACCACTAATCCGATAATTAAAAAAACAATAATAGCTAGCACCTTAATTAAAGAACACCAAAATTCCATTTCGGCAAACCACCTTACTCCAACTATATTCATAACACTAACAAGTACTAAAGCAGCAAGGGCAAATATCCATTGAGGTATACCATCAAATATTTTCCAATATTTCATATATAATGCAACAGCGGTAATATCAACAATACCAGTCATAGCCCAGTTAGTAAAATACATCCAACCTGCGACGTAAGAAGCTTTTTCACCAAGAAATTCCCTAGCATAAGAAACAAAACTACCACTAGAAGGACGATTTAAAATTAATTCACCTAATGCGCGCAAAATAAAAAAAGAAAAAATACTACAAATAATATAAATTAACACTAATGCTGGTCCTGCTATTTGTAAGCGACCACCAGTTCCCATAAACAAACCAGTACCTATAGCACCTCCAATTGCAATCATTTGAATATGGCGATTATCCATAGATTTTTGATAACCAATATCGTGAGAATTCAACCAACGTCTTTTTGCATCATGAACTTCTAAATTCTTTTTTCTATGTATCATAATTTTCTTATTTATCCTAATTATCAATTGTTATAACTAAAAATTTTATTAAGTTATTAGGAAGATGGTATCTTTATTGATTTATCTTATAATTTATAAAAAATATAAAAATTATATTAACGAATCTTATATTATTTATTTAATATGTAAATTAATTGATATTTAATATTAATGCTTATTAATGAGATAATTAATAAATGCAAAATCAGAAGACTATTTCTTATTATTAAGCTTTTAACTATATTTAATATATAAATTAATATAGAATATGTGTTTATATCTTTAACTTAACATTACTGAATCAATGTAATTATTAGCAGGAAATATAAAAATTAAAATGACATTATAGACGAGATATTATCTTTGTTATTAGATAGATAAAACGCAATGAAGAAATGATTTATTTAATCATTATCTAATTTAATGAAAATTTTAGTCACTATTAATAAAAAATATATATTTTAAAGATTTTTATAAAAATTTTTATTAATTGACCTATCATAAAATAAACTTTACTTCTAAATTCATTTAAATATGATAACATATTAAAATACCAACTACCGTAGTTTACTAAATTAAACATAATTTGATTACTAATATATTGTAATAAGATATATCTACTAATTATATTTTACACATATTATATAATATATAATTTTTCTAAATTATTTGCATTTATTCAATAAGTTATTGTTTTATATCAACTGGTATTATATATACCCATAAATATATTATTACTTACATAAAATAATATTTTTTCTTTAAATGTATTTTTATTAAAATAAAATTTAAAACAATTTTTATAAACTATTGAAGAGAAATTAATAATGTTATGTCCAATAATTGAACTTACAAAACAGCTGATTCGATGTCCTTCTATTAGTCCTAATGATGCGGGATGTCAAGATTTATTAATTGATCGTCTTGAAAATATTGGTTTTTATGTAGAAAAGATTAATATTAAGGATACTAAAAATTTTTGGGCAACTCGTCATAATCATCAACAAGAAACATTAGTATTTGCTGGTCATACTGATGTAGTACCACCTGGTGATATTAATAGTTGGCATAATTTCCCTTTTGATCCTATTACTTATAAAGATATGCTATTTGGTCGTGGTGCTGCTGATATGAAAGGAGCATTAGCTGCAATGATAATAGCTGCTGAACGTTTCGTAGAAATGTATCCACATCATAAAGGATGTTTAGCTTTTCTTATAACTTCAGATGAAGAATCTAATGCTAATAATGGCACAGTAAAGGTGGTTGAGAAATTAATCGCAAATAATGAACGTTTAGATTATTGCTTAATAGGAGAGCCAACTAGTAATGTAATTATAGGAGATGTAATAAAAAATGGACGTCGAGGTTCGATGAATGCTAATTTAACATTATATGGAATACAAGGCCATGTTGCTTATCCTCATCTAGCTGACAATCCTATACACAGTGGAATAACATTATTAAATAAATTAACAAATATTGTTTGGGATCAAGGAAACGATTTTTTTCCTCCAACAATTATGCAAATCACCAATATAAAAGCAGGTGATGGCAACGACAATATTATTCCTGAAAAACTTATCATTAAATTTAATGTTCGTTTTGGTACAGAATTAAATGATTCAATTATTCGTAAACGTATCGAAATGATAATTTCAAATCTTCAACTAAATTATTCTATTGAATGGAAAATTGCAGCAAAACCTTTTTTAACTCAAACAGGAAAATTAATTGATATAGTAATAGATACAGTATTGCATCATAATAAAATTACACCTAAATTACTAACAACAGGCGGAACATCTGATGGTCGTTTCATTGCCCTTACCGGTGCACAGATAATTGAGTTAGGGCTAGTAAATACTACAATCCATAAAATTAATGAATGTGTTAAAATATCTGATTTACAAAAATTAAGTAAAATGTATCAGTATATAATGGAACAAATAATTGTTTAAAAATTCATTTAATATTCCTAACAGTTATGTTTGATATCAAAAATATTAAAATTATAATTAATAATTATGATTAATTATGTAATACCATCTTAGATAATAATTTCATCTATTTGTTGATAGTTTTTATTCATAATTTTTATATCCCATAAATCCACAAACGTATAACAATTATTTTAATATTATTTAAAAAATAATGAATTGTTAATGGTGGACTTAATATAATACCTTCTTTTATACCAAAACGTTTAATTAGAAAAACTGAACCATGGTTTATTGAAATATATTTATTGGATATTAATCTTTTAAATAAGTTAATTTTTTGGCATAACATAATATTTTAAATATTCCTTAATACATTTCAGATTTTTTTACATTTTATAAACATCTATACAAAATAATTTTGTAATAACAAAATAAGTTATTTATTCAATGCATTTTGGAGCAATATCATTAAGGAATCATTTAATGACTTAGTTAAAATATTGCCTTTGGGATTTATAATTTGCATAGTTACATGATCATGTAAATCACCAAGTTGTACAATATAATCACCGTCTGGAATAATAGAACTATCTTTTTTATGATTTACTTTATTAATAAGTTTTTGCCATATTGGAGTTGAATAACTTACATTAAAACTACCTTTTGCTTTATCACTAGAATTTATTTTCATACCTATGGTGTTCATTGCAATTTCTAACCTTTGCCATGCTACATCAAAAGATGTATCCATTTTTAAAATTGGTATGTTTTTTTCATTAACGATACTTTTTATATTAATTTTAATATCATCAAAATTATTAGAGTGCTTTACTTGTTTATTATGGTTTTCTTTAGAAAGGCCCATAATAATATCATTTAACATTTTTATTGTATAATATTTTTTATAATATAATGATTTTATAATGTTTTCTCCACTCTTTAGTCCTATTAAAGATACAGTAAGTGCTAACTTAGAATTAAATTCTTTTAATTTTAATACATATTTACCATGATATTGAGTTTTTTCATATGATTTAGGTAATTTAACCCAATTTGTTGTTATTTTGTATATATTTTTATTATTTGATAAGATTGGAATCTTATTTAAATTTATAATATCAATAAGTTGTGACCAAATAATATCTTTATTTTTTTGATTAATAAACAATAATCCTTTATTTCCATTAAAATATGATTTACCATCATTCATTTCCAAAATCTGAATAGGTGGATATATAGAAGGTTTTTCTTTAAATAAATTATTATTTGTTTTATTTATAACTGGTATATCAAAATCACCATTTCTAATCGGCAAAATAATATTTTTCGGTACTTTGATATCTTGTAACTTTTCAGTATTTAAATAATCTGAAGTATAAGAACATGATGATAGTAAAAATGTGGTAATAAAAAGTTTTATTATCAAAATGAAATTTGAACGATTTAATGAATAGTTCATTCATAACACTCCTTCATTTATTATTGCAAACCTGCTTTTATCAGAGCTTGTTCTACAATTGATTGTTTACTAAGGGCTAATTCAGTCATAGGTAAACGTAAATTATCGTTTTTAATTAACCCAATTTTTTTTGCAGCCCATTTTACTGCAATAGGATTCGATTCACAAAACAATGCCTTATGTAAATACATTAAACGTTGGTTTAATTTGTAAGCTTGAGTAAATTTTTTTTGACTTGCCAATTGACAAAGTTGAACCATTTCTTTTGCAGCAATATTTGCTGTTACTGAAATAACACCTGTCCCTCCTAATCTCATAAAATCTAAAGCAGTAATATCATCTCCACTCATTAAAATAAAATCACTACTTATTAAATTGTTAATTTGGCTAATACGCGATAAATTACCACTTGCTTCTTTAATTCCGATAATGTTTTTAATTTTTGCTAAACGTGCTATAGTTTCAGGAAGCATATCACAACCAGTACGAGATGGTACATTGTATAATATTTGTGGTAAATCTGTACTATTAGCTATGGCCTTGAAATGTCGATATAAACCTTCTTGCGTTGGTCGGTTATAGTAAGGAGTTACAGATAAACATCCTATAACACCAGAATCTTCAAAGCGTTTAGTAAGAGAAATAGCTTCAGCAGTATCATTTGATCCTGTACCAGCAATTACTGAAATTTTTCCATTTGCGAGCTCTAAAGTTTTCATCACTACATTTCCGTGTTCTTCGTGGCTAAGTGTTGCAGATTCACCTGTTGTACCAACAGAAACAATTGCTGAGGTTCCACTACTAATGTGGTAATTAATTAATTTTCTTAAGCTAGAACAGCAGATACTGCCTTTAATATCCATTGGAGTAATAAGAGCAACGATGCTTCCCGCAAACATTATAGATTTTCCTTAAATTCAATAAATATTTTAATAATTTGTTTTAAATTTAATTAAAATCAATCAAAATACATATATTAAATATCATATCATTAATTTTTATTAATCACATTATTTAATAATAAATGCATATTGTTAATTTTATTCTCTATCTAATTTATATTACTATCCATTTTAGATATTAACAATGATATTAACAATATATATGATATTTATACCAAAATAAATTATTATTAATATTAAATCAATTTAGTAAAGCTAATTATTAAAATTTGATTAAATGATAAATAAAAAATATTATATGTGATCATATATAACTAATTTTTAAAAAATTTAATATTAATAGGCTAACATAATCAATATAAGTTTTATTATACTAAATAAATCTATCTTAATATAAATTTATATTAATAATAATTATAATTAATATCAATTTACAATTGTGAGCTTTTATTCAATTAATAAACAACAAAATACATCTTATGTTTTAACTATCTAATTTTATTTAATAAAATAAAATAATAACAATTTTTTTAAATTTTAAAGTCTAATATTTAAATTATCAATAAAATTCACATTAATTCATGTGGTTTATTAAATAATAAAATTATTTCTACAAAACAACTTATTTAATTATTTCGTACCAAATATTTTATCTCCTGCATCTCCAAGGCCTGGAATAATATATCCGTCTTCATTTAATTTGTTATCTACTGATGCAGTGTATAACTCTATGTCTTTATGTACTTTTTCTAATTCATAAATACCTTCTGGTGCAACTATAAGAACCAAAACTTTAATATTTTTACATCCAGCTTTTTTTAACAAATTGATAGTAGCAATCATCGATCCTCCTGTAGCTAGCAATGGATCAACGATTATTGCAATACTTTCTTTAATATTAGAAGCCAATTTTTGGAAGTAAGGTATAGGAGTTAAAGTTTCTTTATCACGATAAATACCAACTATACTAATACATGCACTTGGTAAATAACGTAAGACTCCTTCTATCATACCAAGACCTGCTCTTAAAATAGGTACAACTGTAATTTTTTTATACTCAATTTTATCTACTGTTACTAAACCGTTCCAACCTTTAATAACAGTACTTTCAGTTTTTAAATCTGAAGTAGCTTCATAAGTAAGTAAACTACCTATTTCAGCTGCTAATTCTCTAAAACGTTTAGTACTGATATCATGTACACGCATTAAACCTAATTTATGTTTAATTAGAGGATGTTTTACTTCAATAATTTTCATTAATTTTGCCTGATGAAAAATTTATATTAAAATATTATTAATATCCCTTTTTTTGTATTCATTATCTGTTTAAATAATAGAACTTTTAATGACATAATCAAAGTAAATATTAATAGAAAATTATATTGCAGTATAAAATATTTTTTTACTAATTAATAAATAATAATATTTTATTACTTAATAATAATTTTAGGAAAAAAAATGATTGATAAATTATCTATCAACTATAAAGATGCTGGTGTTGACATTGATAATAGCAATTCTTTAATTAACTTTATAACAAATATAACAAAAAAAACCAATAGGTCTGAAGTAATAAGTACAATAGGAAGTTTTAATGCACTATGCGAATTTCCAAAAAAATATACTGAACCAGTAATAGTTACTACTACTGATGGGGTTGGAACAAAATTACTTCTAGCTACAGATACAAAGTGTTTTTATAATATTGGTTTAGATTTAGTTGCTATGTGTGTAAATGACTTGATAGTATGTGGAGCAGAGCCATTATTTTTTTTAGATTATTATTCAACTGGTAAGTTAGATGTGAAAATTGCCTCTTCAATAATGCAAGGTATTGTTGATGCTTGTTATGTATCCGGATGCGCATTAATAGGTGGTGAAACTGCTGAAGTTCCAGGAATATACGTAGATAAATATTATGATCTTGTTGGTTTTTGTATAGGTATAGTTGAAAAATCAAAAATCATCAATGGAAATGAAATTAATGATGGTGATGTATTAATTGCTATAGGATCAAGTGGTCCTCATGCTAATGGTTATTCATTGATACGTAAAATTCTTAAAATACATAATATTAATCCTTTAATTGAAAAATTAAATGGAAAACCTTTATTACATTATTTAATTGAACCAACTCGTATATATGTAAATAATATATTAAAATTAACAGATCAAGTTAATATAAAAGCAATGATACATTTAACAGGTGGTAGTTTTTTAGAAAATATTCCTAGAATGATACCTAACAACACCCAAGCTGTAATAAATGAAACAAGTTGGGTATGGCCTCCTATATTTAATTGGATTCAAAAAAAAAGTAATATTAGTCGTCAAGAAATGTATCGAACCTTCAATTGTGGTGTAGGTATGATAATAATGGTTAATAAATTAGAATTAAAAAAAACAATTTCATTTTTAAATGATGTTAATGAAAAAGCATGGCCTATAGGCGTAATTAAAATTACTGATTCTAAAGAACGTGTATTATTCATAAAATGAAAAAAATTATTGTATTAATTTCAGGCAAAGGAAGTAATCTTAAATTCATCCTTCATGCTTGTAAAAATAAAATCAAAACAGGAAAAGTAGTAGCTGTTTTAAGTAACAATCCTTTGGCTTACGGTTTGATTTATGCTAAAAAAGCATATATACCAAATAAAATAATAAGTGAAAGTAAAATTATAGATCGTATAGCATACGATATTAAACTCATAAAAGAAATTGACATATATAATCCTGATTTAATTGTTTTAGCTGGTTATATGCGCATTCTAAGCGATGTTTTTATACAGCACTATAAAGGTATTATACTTAATATTCATCCTTCTTTATTGCCTAAATATCCTGGTTTACATACTCATCGTTTAGTTTTAGAAAATCATGATTTAGAACATGGTTCTTCAGTACATTTTGTTACTAATAAATTAGATGGTGGACCTATTATTTTACAAAGTAGAATTCCTATCCTTCCCGAGGATACTGAAAATTCTATTATCAAACGTATTAAACAACAAGAACATATCATATATCCCATTGTTATTAAATGGTTTATTGAGAAAAGATTAAAAATGGAAGGAGGAAAAGCATGGTTAAATGGTGAAAAGTTACCATTAAATGGTTATGAAAAATATTTAAATAAATTATAAATAATACATTTTATTAAATTTAATAAATTATAATTATGGTAACATAATAAAACAATAAGATTTAAAATCTGTGACTAATCTATGAGTAATATGAAAAATTAAGTATAGGTCTTATAAATGATTTATATTGATAAAGAATTGAGTTGGCTATCTTTTAATGAACGTGTCTTGCAAGAAGCGAAAGATAAAAACAATCCACTATTAGAGAGAATGCGTTTTTTAGGAATTTATTCTAGTAACTTAGATGAATTTTATAAAGTACGTTTTGCAGATTTAAAAAGACATATCTTAATAGGTGAAAAAAAAAATTACCTACTACACACCATCTTTTTAAAAAAATCCAAAAACAAGTTGTAAAATCTGAACAACATTTTAATGCTATATATAATGACCTTATAGTTGAAATGGAACGTAATCAAATATTTTTAATTAATGAAATGCAATTATCTTTTAACCAAAAAATTTGGTTGTGTAAATATTTTAAAAATAAAATACGTCAACATGTAACTCCTATTATTATTACTGCTGAAACTGATTTGATTAAGTTTCTTAAAGATGATTATACTTATTTAGTAATTGAAATTATTTGTAGAAATAAAGATTGTTATGCATTAGTAGAAATTCCCTCAAATAAATTGCCTCGTTTTATTAAAATCCCCGCTGAACCACAATATAAATACAAACCTATTATTTTATTAGATAATATTTTAAGATATTATTTAGATGAAATCTTCAAAGGATTTTACAATTACGAATTATTAAACGCTTATTCAATAAAGATAACCCGAGATGCTAAATATGATTTATCTTCAGCGATGGAATCTAGTATTTTGGAGTTAATGTCATCTAGTTTAAAACAACGCTTAACCTCAGATCCAGTACGTCTATTATATCAACATGACATGCCAATAAAACTTGTGGAATTATTATGCCAAAAACTTTCTATTACAAATTTTGATTCAGTAATGCCAAGTGGTCGTTATCATAATTTTAAAGACTTCATTAAATTCCCAAATGTTGGAAATAATAATCTAATTAATTATCATTTACAACCAGTACGTCACATTGGTTTTGAAGGTTGTCACAATTATTTTGATGTAATTCGTAATTGTGATGTATTACTTTACTATCCTTATTATACTTTTGAACATATATTAGAATTATTACAACAAGCATCTTTTGATCCTAATGTTTTAGCAATAAAAATAAACATATATCGAATTGCCAAATACTCTAGAATAATGGATTCAATGATTCATGCAGCTTATAATGGCAAAAAAGTCACAGTAGTAGTTGAATTACAAGCACGTTTTAATGAGGAAATAAATATTTACTGGTCTAAACGTTTAACTGAAGCAGGAGTAAATGTAATTTTTTCTACCCCAGGTTTTAAAATTCATGCCAAATTATTTCTTATCTCACGTCAGGAAGGTAATTTAATTATGAGATATGGACATATAGGAACTGGAAATTTTAATGAAAAAACTGCACGTATATATACAGACTATTCATTGTTAACTGCTGATTCAAGAATAACTAATGAAGTACGTCGTGTTTTTAATTTTATTGAAAATCCATATCTTCCTGTAACCTTTCAGTATTTGATTGTATCACCACAAAATTCTAGACGTGTTCTTTACAAATTAATAGACGATGAAATAGCCAATGCGAAGCAAAAATTACCTTCAGGAATTACTTTAAAATTAAATAATTTAGTAGATAAAGGTCTGATTAATAAACTTTATAAAGCATCTAGTTGTGGAGTTAAGATTGATTTACTAGTACGAAGTATGTGTTCATTAATTCCAAATATTCCAGGAATCAGTGACAATATTAGAATTATCAGTATTGTAGATCGATATTTAGAACATGATCGTGTGTATATGTTCGAAAATAGAGGTGATAAAAAAATTTATTTATCTTCTGCTGACTGGATGACGCGTAATATAGATTACCGTATTGAGGTTGCAGTAACTATTCTTGATCCAGATGTGAAAAAAAGAATCATAAATATACTTTCTATTCAGCTAAATGATACAGTAAAAGCACGTATCATTGATAAAGAGCTAAGCAATTCTTATGTCAAATGTAAAAATCAATTAAGATCACAATTAACAATATATAATTATGTAAAAAACATAGAGAAATATCATAAATAAAGCAATTATCTATAATTAAATAAATTAATATTACTTTATTTTACTTTATTATTTATAATAATTATTCCCATTCAATAGTAGAAGGTGGTTTACTACTAATATCATATACAACCCGAGATACACCATTAACTTCATTAATTATACGATTAGATACACAAGCAAGCACTTCATGTGGCAAATGTGCCCAATCTGCAGTCATAAAATCAACAGTCTTAACTGCCCTTAGTGAAATAACCCAATCATATTTTCTATTATCACCCATTACACTGACTGATCTAATAGGTAAAAATACAGTAAAAACCTGACTTAACTTATTGTATAAGTTATGTTTTTGTAGCTCTTCAATGAAGATAGCATCAGTTTTACGCAATAAATCACAATATTCTTTTTTTATTTCACCTAATATTCGTATGCCTAAACCTGGTCCTGGAAAAGGATGCCGAAACAAAGTTTCATTGGGAAGACCTAACTCTATACCAATTTGTCTGACCTCATCTTTAAATAAATTCTTAATAGGTTCAACTAAAGATAAATGCATTTTTTTAGGTAAACCTCCTACATTATGATGTGATTTAATAAAATTAAATTTTCCTTTTGTTAAAGAAATTTCTGATTCAACTACATCAGAACATATAGTACCTTGGGCTAACCATTTTACATTTTTTAATTTTTTAGCTTCTTCATTAAAAATTTCAATAAAAGTAGAACCTATGACTTTACGTTTTTCTTCTGGGTCTTTAATTCCTGCTAATGCATTTAAAAACTTCCTTTCAGCCGTAATGTATACAATATTTAAATTATAATTTGTTTTTACAATATTCATTATTTCTTCTGTTTCTTGCAAACGCAATAATCCATTATCAATGAATATACAAATTAATTGACTTCCAATAGCTAGATGTAGAAGCATGGCAGTAACAGATGAATCAAGACCACCTGATAAACCTAATATTACTTTGTAATTACCAATTTTATTTCTTAATTTTTTAATTAAATGTTTAATAATTTGTTTTGGCATCCATAATGTTTTACATAAGCATATGTTAGTAATAAAATTTTTTAAAATATCAACACCTTGCTTAGTATGAGTAACTTCTGGATGAAATTGTAAACCATAAAAATGTTTTTTTTCATTAACTATTAGAGCGAAAGGACAGTTATTAGTACTGGCGACTGCACGAAAATGTTCTGGTAGGGAATGTACTTGATCTCCATGGCTCATCCAAACATCTAACAACATATTACCATACGAATCAATATTATAATTTATGTTATCAATTAAAGGTATTACTTTTGTGATTTTAATTTTAGTATTACCAAATTCACGTTTTTCAGAACTAATTACCTGTCCTCCCAATTGTATAACCATAGTTTGCATGCCATAACATATACCCATTACTGGAACACCTATACTAAACACACAATTAGGTGCACGTGGGCTATTTATTTCTATAGAACTTTGAGGCCCTCCAGAGAGGATAATTCCATTAGGACTAAATTGGTAAATTTTTTTTTCATTAATATTCCATGGCAAAATTTTACAATAAACTCCTATTTCACGTATGCGCCTTGCAATTAATTTAGTATATTGAGAACCAAAATCAATAACTAAAATACGATATTCATATATATTTTTTATCGTCATTGGATTTCATTCCGTAAAACCTTAAAAATCTTTTAATTAAAAAAAGAATTATTATTCAATTTTAATTTATAGAATTGATATCATTATGATCTAGAACTGTAATTAGGAGATTCTTTAGTTATCATTATATCATGTACATGACTTTCCTTCATTCCTGCATCGCTAATCTGTACAAATTTAGCTTTAGTGCGTAGATCATTAATATTCAAACAACCAGTTAATCCCATACAAGATCGTAAACCGCCCATTTGTTGATGAACAATTTCTTTTAAATTACCTTTATAAGGAACACGACCCTCAATTCCTTCTGGTACTAATTTTGTATTGTTGTAGTTAGACTGAAAATAACGATCAGCTGATCCTTTTACCATTGCTCCTAAGGACCCCATTCCTCTATATGACTTAAATGCTCGACCGTGATAAAGTTCTATTTCACCTGGTGATTCCTCCACACCAGCTAGAATTGAACCAACCATTACGCAAAATGCTCCTGCAGCAATTGCTTTTGCAATATCCCCAGAAAATCGTATACCTCCATCAGCAATAACTGGAATCTCCATATTTTTCAAAGCAGCAACTACATCAAAGATAGCTGTAATTTGTGGCACTCCTACACCTGTTACAACACGTGTAGTACAAATTGAACCAGGTCCAATTCCAACCTTAACTGCATCAGCTCCTGATTCAACTAATGCTAATGCACCTGCTCCTGTAACTACATTACCTGCGATTATTTCCAAATTAGGATATTTAGTTCTTATTTTATTTATACACTGTAATACTATTTTAGAATGTCCATGTGAAGAATCTATTAA
Organism: Candidatus Pantoea edessiphila; assembly: GCF_002933345.1. Lineage (GTDB taxonomy): Bacteria > Pseudomonadota > Gammaproteobacteria > Enterobacterales > Enterobacteriaceae > Pantoea_C. The sequence continues at coordinate 310,252 of NZ_PDKR01000001.1, forward strand.
TAAAGCATCAACTCCTATCGTAACTAATGCTTCTATTCTTTCTTTGTTATCTTCACCAACACCAACTGCAGCTCCAACACGTAAACGACCCTGCTCATCCTTACAAGCGTTAGGTTTTTGTTCAGCTTTTTGAAAATCTTTTGCAGTAATCATACCAGACAATTGAAACTTATCATCTACAATCAATACTTTTTCTACACGTTTTTCATGCATTTTTTGTAAAACCAATTCTCTAGATTCACCCTCCTTTACTGTTACTAATTTATCTTTTAATGTCATTACTGAAGAAACAGGCTGAGTTAAATCAGTTATAAATCTTACATCTCTGCTAGTAATAATACCTACTAATTTATTTTTATGGTCTACTACTGGATACCCAGCAAAACCATTACGTTTAGTTAAATATTTAATTTCAGATAACATAGTGGTTGGCAATACTGTGCGAGGGTTAATAACAATCCCACTTTCATATTTTTTTACTTTATATACTTCATTTACTTGATGTCTAATAGACATGTTTTTATGAATAAAACCCAAACCTCCTTCTTGTGCTAAAGCAATCGCTAAAGCAGATTCAGTAATAGTATCCATAGCAGCAGAAATCATGGGGATATTTAAATCGATATTTTTAGTCAATTTAGTTTTAAGTTCTACACAATTTGGCAAAACTGTAGAATATGCAGGAATGAGCAATACGTCATCAAAAGTTAATGCTTTTTTGATAATTTTAAACATAGCAATACTCCATCTTTAATTGATTTAAATAGATAAAATATTGCAATGATATTTTACAGAATATAATTAATTTCTTCCAGTATTTTTTGCAAGAAAAAAATATTAATCATTTACTTAATTATTTAATTAAATAATCAATCATTTTAATATTAATCTGTAATAACTAAATATAATGAAATTAATGCATGTTCTTTACATATTTGATTGTTCTTTTACGTTTACGTTGCTGTTGTTTAGTTAATATGTTATGATTTTTTATATAAGGATTTTCACCTTCTTTTAATTGAATATAAATTAGAGAACCTATTATATTCATGGACTTACGAAAAAATGTTGCTAAATATCGTTTGTAGTTATCTGGTAAATATTTTATCCGATTCCCATGAATTACCACGGTAATAGGATTATAGCTACCGATATGTGCATATTTCATTTTAATGGAGTATCGACCTTGTGCTAAAGGAGGCTTGCAATTTTTAGCAGCTGCATGCATAATGTTAGTTAACAAAGAAGTATTAATATATTTTGTTGAATAATTATAAGTTTCGTTAATTGATTTAAATAGATCTTCTAATCCTATATTATATAATGCAGAAATGAAATGTACTCGAGCAAAATTAACAAACCTTAAACGCAATTTAATTTTTTCTTTTATTTCATGACGAATTTTTATTGACAAGCTGTCCCATTTATTTATTACAATAACCAAAGATCGACCTTTATAAATAATAAAATTAAGCAAATAATAATCTTGTTGAGTAATATCTTCATGTGCATCAATCATTAAAATAACTACATTAGAATAATCAATAGCTTTTAATGTCCTAAGGATGGAATTTTTTTCGATTGTTTGGTTAATATTACTACGTTTACGTACTCCAGCTGTATCAATCAAAATATAATTATAATCTAAATATTTTATTGACATATATATACTGTCAAGTGTAGTACCAGGTGTGTTATGTACTATGACACGATTTTCACCTAAAATACTATTAATAAGAGTAGATTTACCAACATTAGGACGACCTACAATTGCCAATTTAATAGGTAAATCAATTAATTGCGATTTTTTTGTTTTTACTAAATAATTTATTTTTTTATCATCAGTAGATGATACATAAATTTTATTTGTGATGTAATTACTATAATTGTTCCAAGATGAAAATATTTTTTTAAGTAGATTACTGATACCGTATCCATTATAGGCATCAATAACGCATATGTTATTAAAACCTAAAGAATAAAAATCAAAAATGGTAGAATTAATATCTAATCCATTTATTTTGTTTACCACAACAAAAGTTAACTTTTTATATGAATGTAAATATTTTGCTATTTTTTGATCATCATTGATTAAACCAGTAATAGCATCAACAATAAACAATATAATATCAGCTTCTTTAGCAGCTATTAAAGATTGTGAAGTTATACAACTTTCAACACCAGATTTAATATCATTAATACCACCAGTATCAACTATAATAAATTCTATTCCTGATAATTGCATAAAACCATATTTTCTATCACGTGTTGATCCTGGAATATCTGATACTAATGCATCAAATGTGTGAGTTAACCTATTAAATAATGTAGATTTACCTACATTAAAATGGCCAACTAAAGCAATAACTGGTTTCATGCAAACACCTTTTAACATTATAACTAATTTAATATTATTAAATTACAATAAATTTTTTATTAATTATTTAAGATCTTATACAAATAGCATATAAGATCTAAATAATTTAAAATCAACTAATAATTAAATTATTCCTTAATTTAATATTATTAAATATGAAGTGAATAAATATAACTATTATTAGATTTTATTATGATAATTTTGCCATCAATAATAGGTGAAATCTGAAATCCGGATTTATTTAATTTTTGTTTTGTAACCAATTTTCCATTATCAGCATTTATCCAATGCAAATAACCTTTCATATCAGCAATAACCAAATAATTATTATATATTACAGGAGATGTTAATTGACGATGTAATAAGTTCTTTTGATTCCATATAACACTACCATTATCACTATTTAAAGCAAATAAGACGTCATTGGTATCTACTATGTAAATGGTATGTTTATTTGCAATCAATTTTTTTATCGTTCCTATATTACGTCGCCATAATATTTCTCCTGAATTACAATCTAAGGCAGTTATATAACCATCAAAGGCTGCATAAATAATTCCTTTAAGAACAACTGGACTAATATTAATATCTTTTATATCTTTAAATATTGATTTATTACTTATACTCGAAATGTCTGTTTTCCATATTAATTTATTTTTCTTTATTGATATAACATTAATTGAACCATTATTATCTTTTATAATTAAATTATCAAAAAAAATTACAGGATTAGATAATCCTCTAATAGATAAAGAATTTGATATACCTACTTCAAAACTCCACTTAATTTCTCCAGTATTTTTATTTAAACCTTGTATAAAACCATTACTTGTATATACAAATATTAAATCATCACTAATTACAGGAGATGATAAGATTTCACCTATTACCTTTGTTTTCCACGCCAATGATCCATCTTGTGTTTTGAATGAATATAATATACCACGTTCACTGCCAATATATATACTATTACCATCTACCACTATACCACCTGATAATAATAATGAATTTTTATTGAATATAGAATTATGATTTTCAGAAAGATTAACTTTCCATTTTTCTATTCCACTAGTTGAATCAAATGCTTGTATAATACCTACTCTATCTGCAACGTATAATACATTATTTTGATAAGCAGGTTTTAAGTTATCATAAATCAAGTTATCATAAAATAAATTATCATAAATAAAATTATGATCATTCCCAATCTTTTTGCTCCAAATCTGTTTAGGATGAAATTGATTTTTAATCTTTGGTAATGATTTAATCTGAATATTATCTTCTTGTTGAGGATTAAATAAAGAACAACTACTTAATAAAGATAAAAGTAATATGGGTAGTAAATAGTTCTTTAATTTCATATTTTTTCTCTTAACTCAATACTCAATTATATTATTTATTTAATTTCATTTTCACTATTTGATTATATATGATAGACATTTGGGCTTCTGCTGCTTTAGTCCATTCGTCTTTAGCTAGCTTTTTTTTATCTTTACCAAATAGAGCATCTCCACGAAGATCATAAGCCATATTTATCCAACTGTCATCTATTTTAATGTAATCAAGAGTTTTAAGTGCCTCATCAAATTTATGTTGTTCAATTTGAATACGTGCTAAACGCAAATTAATTAATGATATTAAATTTGGATCTTTAGTATATTTTAGACTTGTTTTTAATAATAAAAAAGCTTTATCTAAGTTATTATTATTTATATAATATTTAGCTAATAAAATCCCCACCATAACACCATAGATATTTTTATTTGTATTTATAAAAGTATTGATATTTTTCAAAGATTCTTTAGACAAAAAAGTTTTAGGTTTATTAAACTGTATTAAATTTATTATTTTTTGATATTGTTCAAATAAATGTTTGTTTTTAATGTTACTTTCGTTATAATTTTGATATAAATATAACCAACCACTTACAATTAGCATAAGAATAGAAATAAAAAATATCGTACTTATAATCAATATTTTTTTTCTTCTGGAAATAAGTTCTTTTATTGTATTTAATTTAGAAATTTCATTTGTATACATGACTAACTGATCCGTTATCTTAGTTTTTATATATTTATAATTTTCATAGAAAATTTTATTTTAATAAAGTTTTTAATACATTTATAATTTCTGACTGTAGTATATTTTTTTGTGTACCATTTCTTAAATCTTTAAGAATAACATTATTTGATTTTATTGCATCTTCACTTAATATTATTGTTAATTTTGCTCCCCATTTAATAGCACGTGTAATTTGTTTTTTTATAGTTCCTTCTCCAAAATTTGTAACTAATTTTACTTCAGGCATTACATCACGCAACTTTTCAGCTAAACACATAGCTATTATTTTCGTATTTGAACCGTAAGATATGATATAAACATCAATATCATAATTGCTTAATTGTTTAAAACAAGGATTTAATTCTTGAACTAAAAAAACCAAACGCTCTATACCTATGGCAAAACCTACAGCTGGTGTGGAATGACCGCCTAACTGCTTAACTAGATTATCATAACGACCACCTCCGCAAATTGTACCTTGAGCACCTAGATAATCTGTAATCCATTCAATTACTGTACGATTATAATAATCAAGTCCACGAACTAAATAATGATTAATTTCATATGAAACACCTAGATTATCAAGTAATTTACAAAGTCCTTCAAAATGAATACGGGAATCATTATCAATATAATCAATAATTATTGGAGCATTTTTTATTAAATTTTTAACTACAGGGTTCTTACTGTCTAGTATCCTCATAGGGTTAATATACATACTACGTTTGCAATTTTCATCTAATAAGTTTTTGTTTTGTTCTAAAAATCTAATTAGTATATTACGATAATTTTCACGAGATTCAAATGATCCAAGACAGTTAATTTCAAGACGAATATGTTTATCTATCCCTAATTTTTTCCACCAACGAGTATTTAAAAGGATTAGTTCTGCATCTACATCAGGACCTTTTATACCAAATACTTCTACACCTAGTTGATGAAATTGACGATAACGTCCTTTCTGTGGACGTTCATGACGAAACATCGGACCCATGTACCAAAGTCTTTGCTCTTGGTTATACAAAAAACCATGCTCTATTCCAGCTCTAATACATCCAGCTGTACCTTCTGGACGCAAAGTAAGTACATCACCATTGCGATCAATCAAAGTATACATCTCTTTTTCAACTAAATCAGTAACTTTACCAATAGCTCTTTTATATAAAGACATTTGCTCTATAATTGGTAAACGAATTTCTTTATAACCATAATTACTTAAAATTTTTTTTAATATATTTTCAATGGATTGCCATATAGCGGTATTAATAGGCAAGTAATCTTTCATACCTCTAACTGATTGAATATTTTTAATCACATTAAAAAATCCTTACTGTAAAACAGTTGTAAATTAAAATAATTTTTTGTATTAAAATAAATATTTTTTATCCATTTTTAATGCTTTATTACGGATTCTAATTTCTAATTCATTAATTATATCTTTATTATCAATTTTTTCTTTTTTGCGTAATCCATCTTCATAAAAACTACTTTTTTTCTTTGCTCCAGCTATGCCTATAGTTGATGTAATAGCTTCACCAGGTCCATTTACTACACAACCGATAATAGAAACATCTAGCGGTGTAGATATATCATTAAGACGTTTTTCTAATTCATTAACAGTTTCTATAACGTCAAACTCTTGACGTGAACAAGTAGGACAAGCAATGAAATTAATTCCACGTGAACGAATATTTAGAGAATTAAGAATATCAAAACCAATTTTAACTTCTTCTACTGGATCTGCTGCTAATGAAACACGTATTGTATCGCCAATACCTTCAGAAAGAAGTATTCCGATTCCAATAGCAGATTTAACTGTACCATTTCTTATGTTTCCTGCTTCGGTAATACCTAAATGCAACGGTTGATCTATTTGTTTTGCAAGTAAACGATAAGAGCTGACAGCAAGAGACACATTTGATGCTTTTACACTAACTTTAAACTTATCAAAATTTAGAAGGTCTAAATAATCTATATTACGCATAGCTGATTCCAACATTGCTTCCGGTGTTGGTACTACATATTTTTTTCTTAAATCCTTTTCCAAAGAACCAGCATTTATACCAATACGAATAGGAATGTTATTATATTTTGCACAGTCAACAACCATACGAATTCTTTTCTCATTACCAATATTACCTGGATTAATACGTAAACAATCAGCTCCATATTCAGCAACTTTTAATGCAATACGGTAATCAAAATGAATATCTGCTATTAATGGTAAGTCCACTTTTTTTTTTATTAATTTAAATGCTTCAACAGCATCCATATTTGGTACTGAAATTCTAATTATATCTACTCCTGCACGCTTGAGAGATTTAATTTGATTTATTGTTGAAGAAATATCAGTAGTAATAGTATTGGTCATTGATTGCACAGTTATTTGTGCTCCATCTCCAATAGGTACTTTTCCTACATAAATACGTTTTGATTTACGTCTAACAATGGGTTTTTCGTTATTCATATATTTCTCCATAATTGCTTTATAAATAGCAACATACATACGATAAAGAAAAACAATATTAAGATAATTATCTATTTTAATTAAAATAGATAATATAAACTATTAAAGTTTTACAGTTCATTAAATTATTTATTAATTTTATTAAAATCATTAAGTATTTAATACATGATTATTAATCATTTTTATCAACACAATTTTTTGAATTAGCACTTAATTGTCCACAAGCAGCTTGGATATCACTTCCACGAGTTTTACGAATGATAGTATTAAATTTATGTTCCATTAATATCTTTGCAAAGAGAGCTATACGATTATTAGAACTACGACAATAAGATGAACCTGGAAAGGAATTACAAGGAATAAGATTTATTTTACATGGCAAATTTTTAAGTAGCTTTACTAACTCATATGCATGATAACTGTAGTCATTTACATAATTTAATAAAATATATTCAATTGTAACTACTCCTTGATTGGCATTGGATTTAGTTAAGTATCGTTTTGTCGATTCTAAAAACATCTTAATATTATATTTTTTATTTATAGGTATTATTTTATTTCTTAGGGCATCATTCGGTGCATGTAATGATATAGCAAGAGAAACATCAACCATATCTCCCAATTTATTAAGTGCTGGTACTATACCAGAGGTTGATAAAGTTATTCGATGTTTAGAAAAACCAAATCCAAGACTATCTATCATAATAGAGATTGACCTTACCACATTTTTTAAATTCAACAATGGCTCACCCATACCCATTATGACTATATTAGTAATTGGATGCATATCAATGAATTCTTCTCTAGATTTCAAAATATTAGATATACATAAAATCTGACCAATAATTTCAGATGTACGTAGATTACGAATAAAACCTTGTTTTCCAGTATAACAAAATGTACACCCTAACGCACAACCAACTTGTGATGAAATACATAGTGTAGCACGATCAACATTTGGGATATAGACTGTTTCTATTATTTCATTTCTAACTTTTAGAGACCATTTGATAGTTCCATCACAAGATTTAATTTCTTTAATTACTGTAGGTATACTTATTTCTGCAAATTTTACTAATTTTAAACGTAGCTCTTTATTAAGATTACTCATTATTGCAAAATCTTGACAGTAATGATGATAAATCCATTTCATTACTTGATCTGCATGGAATGATTTTTCTCCCAATGAAATAAAAAATTCTCTTAATTTATTCCTATTGAAATCTAAAAGATTAACTTTTTGAATTTTTGATTGATAATCACTAGAAAACATAAACTCCGATAAATTCACTATTTTATATTGTTCCAACTAGGGAATTATTATTGCAACACATTATATTTAATAATCAAAGATTTCTATATTGTTTGTAAAAACATTATAAAACATTTAAATAAATAAGTAAAAATATTTCCTGTTAATAATTTATATTAACTATTCTTAATTAAGATTTATTAGAATATATTTCGTTGTTTTTAAAAAAATAATTAATTTCAAATAATGCTGATTCTATAGAATCAGAACCATGGAATCCATTTTCAGTATAGTTATCGGCATAGTCAGCTCTTAAAGTACCTTTTAATGCTTTCATTGGATTAGTATCACCAATTAGAGTTCTATGAAAATTAACTGCATTCTCGCGTTCTAAAACAGATATAATTATTGGACCAGAAATCATAAAATTAATCAAATCTTTAAAAAAAGGTTTGGATATATGTTGTTTATAAAAACATTCAGCTTGTTGATGACTTAATTTAAGCATTTTTATGCTAATAATTTTAAAACCTTTCTTTTCAAATCGGTTAAAAATTTTACCTATTATATTTTTAGCAACTACATTTGGTTTAATAATAGAAAGAGTTTGTTCGATTGCCATATAAAGTTTTGTAACCCTCTTTTGATTTATGTAAAATAAGTATTAATTTTAAATTAATTTCATATAACATAACAAATTATTCAATTTTTATAATTTTTTGAAAAAATTTTATTAACTATTATAAAAGTAGTTCCTTATATAAAGGATAAGAATTTATTATATTCCATTAATTTTAGATGATATACTTTTTATTTTTAGCTAACAAGTTTTTCATTTATAATGATCATATTCATTTAAGCAAGTTACAGATTTGTTTATTAACGAAATAGCATAATCAATTTCTTCTTTAGTAGTAAATCTCCCAATAGAAAATCTAAATGAACTAGATGCTAGTTCTTCGCTCAAACCTAAAGAAAGTAGTATATAAGAAGTTTTAAAATCAGTTGAAATACAGGCCGAACCAGAAGAAATAGCAAGATCTTTTAAAGCTAAAATTAAAGATTCACCATCTATATTGTTAAAACTTACGTTCAAAATATTTGATATACTAAATTTTAAATCACCATTAATAGACACATTATCTAATTTATTTATTCCATTCCATAATCTATCTCGTAAAAATTTTGTATGTATATTTTCTGTTTTAAGTATTTTATTTGCAATGCTATAGGCTTCACCCATTCCTACAATTTGATGTACCGGTAAAGTTCCAGATCTAATACCACGTTCATGACCGCCACCATGCATTTGAGCTTCAATCTTATTATATGGATTGTTACGAACATAAAGAGCACCAACACCTTTTGGTCCATATATTTTATGTGCTGAAAGAGACATTAAATCTATTTTTAACTTATTAAGATCAATTGGTAATTTACATACACTTTGTGCTGCATCTACATGAAATATAATGTTATATTTATAACATAATTCTCCTATAGCAGCAATATCTTGAATAATACCAATTTCATTATTAACGTGCATAATTGAAACTAAAATAGTTTCCTTATTTAAAGCAGATTGTAATTCATCAATAGATATAATACCTTTATTTGAACACTTTAGATAAGTTATTTTAAATCCTTTATTTTCCAGGTAATTACAGGTATCTAAAACTGATTTATGTTCTATACTGCTGGTTATAATATGTTTACCTTTTTTTTTGAAAAATTGAGCGGTTCCTTTAATAGCTAAATTATTTGATTCAGTAGCACCAGAAGTGAAAATTATTTCTTTTGGATCCGTATTAACTACTTCTGCTATTTGACTACGAGCAATATTTATTGCTTCTTCTGCTTTCCAACCAAACCTATGAGATCTAGAAGAAGGGTTGCCAAATATCCCATCTATAGTTAAGAAATGCATCATTTTATTAGCAACACGTAAGTCTACTGGTGTAGTTGAAGCATAATCTAAATAAATTGGTAATTTCATTTTATAATGACTCCACTAATTGGCTACCAAATAAATAATTTTATTTCTTTAATAAAAGTTTTAACAATCGAATTTATAATAAGATTTATTATCTCAAATAAGATTTGATTTATAAATCATTAAAATTTAATATATTTCTGTTAATTAACAACATAATGTCTAGAATAAAAATTCTATGATATATCAAATGTTAATAATCAAAATCTAGTATTATAATGATGTATTTTTTAATTCCATATTAACTATGGTAGAATATTTTAATGTTAATTAATTTTAATTTAAACAATAATAATAAAAAAATTAATCTTAACTATATTTAAGACTACAGTTGATTAAACGTAAAAATTTAATTAAGATATTAATAATATTAAAGTTATTTAATATAATATTTTATTTTTAAATAGTTTTCCTACCTCTCTAATTTTAATATCTAATGAGACATACTGATGCATCCAATGCTGAATATTGCTATACGTGCAGCCCGAAAAGCTGGAAATTTAATTGCTAAGAATTATGAAATCGTAGGTTCTATTGAAATAAATCAAATTAATAATATTGTTATTAATAGTATAAAAAAAGAAATTGAAAATTCAATAGTTGAAATAATTCATAAAGCATATCCGCAACATACTATATTTACTGCAATAAATGGTAATGTTTATAGTAAAAATAAAGATATAAAATGGGTTATTGAACCCTTAGATTGTATTCATAATTTTATCAAATGTTTACCTGTTTTTTCGATTTCAATAACCTTAATGATTAAGGATCGTAATGAGATAGCTGTAGTATATGCTCCTATATTAAATGAGTTATTTACTGCCGTACGTGGTCAAGGAGCTCAACTTAATGGTTATAGGTTGCGTTGCGGCAATGCACTTGAATTAAGCGGAACTATATTAGCTATTGGCCGCTTTGATAATACTAAACAATATAATAAAGAGTATATTAATAAAATTAATACAATATTTAATGATAATAATATAGATTTTCGTCGTACTGGTTCAGTAGGACTAGATATGGCATATGTAGCGGCAGGACGTATAGACGGTTATTTTGAATTTGGATTAAAACCATGGGATTTTGCTGCTGGTGAACTATTAATACGTGAATCAGGTGGTTTAATTACTGACTTTACTGGTAATAACGATTATAAAAAAACAGGAAATATTATTGCAGCTAATATCAATATATTAAAAGCATTATTACTGAATATAAGAAAAATTTTTTAACAAAAAAGAAAGGCATCACATCCATGTAGCCTTTCTTAACTATAAAATATTCTTATAGTTTTTTAAGTTGATTTCGATACCCTAACATTCCCATTACACTAGATAACACTGCTTCAATAACTAATAGACCAAAAGTAAACCAAGTGGCTTTAAAAGCTGATTCATTTATGTAGTCATTAGCATTATTATTTTCAACTGTTTTTTCATGTTTTTTAGTTTCTTGATTATTATCTTTTTTGTTTTTATCACTTAGTTCTTCATTTTGATCAACTTTTTTAACATGAACTTTGATAGTTTTCTTTGATTCCTTAGCATTTGATTCCTTAGCATTTGATTCCTTAGCACTATCCTCCTTACTATCTTTTTTCAACCAATTAATAAAATTTACATTTGGATTGTGTAAATCGGTTCTATAGAAAGATATTTTATTATCTACTTTTGTAAATTCTTTTTGTAAATTTTGTTTTTTTAAATACGAAGTTTGATGTAATCTATATTTTAGATTGATATTAAGATTATCATCAGGTTTTTTTGTTTGATTTTCATAATATTTAGCAATATGTACAATTTGATTACCAATATTACTTTCCGTCTCTTTGAGACCATAGTTAGCAATACTTAACATAGTACTAAAAATATTACTAGCAAATGAAAATCCCAACCATAAAGTAATTAGTGTAGTTAAACTAAATACTAATAGTCCATGTAATGCTCCTTCTCGTTTTGCTAAACGTCCAGCCATGTAACTACCTATCGATATAGAAAGTATCATAGTTAAGGCAATCCAAATTAATAGACTATTATCTAAATGTTGAAAAGGATTTTGATTTTTTAATAAATTAATTTTAGAAGTACCAATTGCAGTTCCTAATAAAGTTAAAATAATATGTAAAATCAAAGTACAGATTACACCTGTAAAAATAGCACTCCATGAGATAGAACCATATAATGCATTGCTTGTTCTTTGTTCTGTCTCAATTTTTTCTATATTGCCATTATTATTAATTTTAGTATCAAACATAATAAACTCTCCTTGTAACAAGAAGTAAAGATAAAGATTTCTTGTTCAGTATAGTGAATATTTAATACGTATAATTTAGATTAGTCAGAGAAATACCTTTTTAAATAAAAAGGTATTAAAGAAATAACAATAGTCTAAATAAAAATCAAACAAAAATATATATAATAAATTCCAAATATAATCTGAACATATATCATTAAAAATGATAGAATAACATATTATGTTTTTTTCTAAAAGCAAATTAATAAATAATCTTTTATAAATATATTTGTAATTAATATAATTAATTAAATTAATATTTTGATTTATATCAAATATTATCTCTATTAAAACAAATACCAAACAAATCTATATCATAGATATAATTTTTTAATTAGAATTACTATTCTAAATATTTATTAATAAATGTAAAATATTTTTATATAATATGAATGTAAATCTAATAAAATTTAATAATGGTAAATAATATTTATATATATAAATTTCAATAGCACATTGAAAATAATTTTTTACTTAATTTAATAATAATCAAATAAAATTGCTAATTTTTTTATTTAATAAACCTTTATTGTTAATTATTATAAGTAAACAGGATAGCAACTACAAATATTCAAAACTTTTTGTTTTATATTTAGCATAATTTTTTCATCGTGTATATTGTCTAAAATATAAGCAATCCAGTTAGCTACATTAAATACATCTGCTTCTTTGAAACCACGACGTGTCACAGCTGGAGTACCAATACGAATTCCTGATGTAATAAATGGATTTTTAGGATCGTTAGGTATGGAATTTTTATTTACAGTGATATTAACATTATCTAATGCAATTTCAGCTTCTTTCCCGGTTATATTTTTATTTGTTAAATCTATTAAAAACATATGGTTAAAGGTGCTATTGGAAACAATTTTATAACCTCGATTCATTAAAGTATTTACCATAACTTGGGAATTTTTTACTACTTGATTTTGATAATCTTTGAATTTAGGTTCCATTGCTTCTTTAAATGCAATAGCTTTAGCTGCTATAATATGCATTAATGGACCACCTTGATTGCATGGAAAAACAGAAGCATCTAATTTATTATACATAGAGTTATCCCCGTTTTTTGCAATAATAATACCACCACGTGGACCAGCAAGGGTCTTGTGAGTAGTAGAAGAAACAACATGTGCGTATGGAACAGGATTTGGATAAATACCAGCAACCACTAATCCGGCAACATGTGCCATATCTACAAATAAATAAGCATTAATATTGTCTGCAATTTTTCGCATTTTAGCCCAATCACATAAGCCAGAATAGCAAGAAAAACCACCAATAATCATTTTTGGTTTATGTTCTTTTGCCAAGCAATCAATTTGATTGTAATTTATTTCTCCATTTTTATCTATTCCATAATGAATTACTTTATAAAGTTTTCCAGACAAATTAACAGATGAACCATGAGTTAAATGACCACCTTGATTAAGATTCATGCTAAGTATAGTATCCTGTGGTTTTAGTAGGGCTGTATAGACTGCAAAATTAGCTTGAGAACCAGAATGAGGCTGAACATTAGCATAATCAGCATTAAATAATTTTTTTGCCCTTGTAATAGCTAATTTTTCTATTATATCAATATATTGACAACCACCATAATAACGTTTTCCTGGATAACCTTCAGCATATTTATTAGTAAGCTGTGAACCTTGCACTTGCATAACATATTTGCTTGCATAATTTTCAGAAGCAATTAATTCGATATGATTTTCTTGACGTAATTTTTCTTGTTCAATAGCTTTCCATAACTCAATATCATAATCTGAAAATTTTAATTTTTTTAACATCATATGCTCCATTTATCTCTTAATTTAAAAAAATAAAAAAATCAAATTTTAAAAATATTAAAGATGTGTTTATTTTATTTAAAATAATTGTATAAAAATAGTAATAAATAAATTAAGATATTAATATTAAACATAAAATATTCAGCAATAAATGCTATTAATAATATTTTATTAAATTTCAATTATAAAAATTGATTTCGAGCATTATAAAATATCTGCATCCATGGACTATCTTCTTCCCAATCCATTGGATGCCAGGAATTACTTACAGTCCTGAATACTCTTTCAGGATGTGGCATCATTATAGTAACACGTCCATTCTCATTAGTAACTGATGTAATCCCTCTTATAGACCCATTGGGATTAGCAGGATATATTTCTGTAGCCTTCCCGAAATTATCAACAAATTTTAATACAACTAGATTTTTATTTTCTAGAGCTAATATATTTTTAGTTATATGATTATCTATACAACCTTCACCATGTGATACACTTACGGGAATGATAGAACCTGTCATATCTTTAAAAAATAAAGAAGGGCTATCAATTACTTTTATAAGAACAAAACGTGATTCAAATCTTTCTGATTTATTTTGAGTAAAATGAGGCCATAAATCACTTCCAGGAATAATCTCTCTCAAATGAGATAACATTTGACATCCATTACATACACCTAACGTCAAAGTTTGATCTAAATGAAAGAAGCTTGCAAATTCATCATAAAGACGTGAATTAAATAAGATAGATTTTGCCCATCCTTTACCTGCACCTAATGTATCACCGTAAGAAAAACCACCGCAAACAACTAAAATTTGAATTTTTTTTAAACTAAAACATCCATAAATTAAATCATTCATATGTACATCAATTGTAATAAAACCAGCACGATTAAAAGCAGCTGCCATTTCAACATGTGAATTAATACCTTGTTCACGTAATATTGCAACTCGAGGATGTTTGTTTTTTAAAGGTATCGAAAATGTTTTTAGCTGAAATGTTAATTTAACATTTAATCCAGGATTATTATTTTTTTTTGTTTCATGTTCTTGATCAGCACATATTGGATTATCACGTAAACGTTGCATTTGCCAAGTTGTTTCTGCCCACCATTCACGAAGAACAGACCTTTTTTCACTATAAACTACTCCTTTTTTACCTGAACGAATTACGAAAAAATCATTTTGTTGTGCACAACCAAGAAAATAACTACAATTTAAAAGATTGTTTTCATAAAGAACTGTATTCACTATTTCATAATCATATTTATTAATTTGAATAACTGCTCCTAATTCCTCATTAAATAATGTAGCTAAAACATCATTACCTAATGCAAATATGTCAATATCAATACCACAATGACCAGCAAATGCCATTTCTGCTAGTGTAACTAATAATCCTCCATCTGATCTATCATGATAGGCTAGTAATTTTTTCATTACAATTAATCTTTGTATTGCATTAAAAAAATTTTTTAATTGTTTTATATCTCTTACGTCAGCAGTTTCTTTACCTAATTGACGATACACTTGAGATAATGATGTTGCTCCCAAAAAATTATTTTTTTCACCTAAATCAATTAATATCAACATATTATCGAGATCAGATTTTATCTGAGGAGTAACAGTAAGACGAATATCTTCTACTTGAGCAAAAGCTGTAATTATTAAGGACATAGGAGAAGCCATTTCATATTTTATATTTTTATTATACCAACTTGTCTTCATAAACATAGAATCTTTACCAGCTGCAATAGTTATACCTAAAATAGGACATAATTCTTCGGTTATATTTTTTATTGCTTGATATAAACCATCATCTTCTCCTGGGTGACCATGTGCAACCATCCAGTTGGCAGACATTTTTACTCTTTTTAAAGAGCCAATGTTCGAAGCAGCTATATTAGTTAGTGCTTCACCTACTGCTAGACGGCTAGAAGAAGTAAAGTTTAATAAAGAAACTATTGGACGTTCACCTAAAGAATAGGTTGTACCATAATAACTATCAAAACTAGCTGCAACGACTGCACAATCTGAAACTGGAACCTGCCATGGTCCAATCATTTGATCTCTTGATACTAGACCACTGATACTACGATCGCAAATAGATATAAGAAATGTTTTCTCTGATACTGCCGGTAAATGAAGTACTCGTTTAACTGCATCATTTAATGTAATATTATCAAATTTTAAATTTATCTTCTGAGCTTGTTTACTTGATGTATTAATAGTCATTTTCGGCATTTTCCCCATCAATATATCAATAGGTATATCAACAGGTTTATTATTAAAATAAGTGTCAATTAATGTAATATTTCTTTTTTTAGTAACTTCACCAATAATCGAATAAGGTGCTTTTTCTCTTTTACAAATTAGATCAAATTTAATTATATTTTTAGATTCAATTGCAATTACGTAACGTTCTTGAGATTCATTACACCATAACTCCATAGGAGTCATATCTTTTTCATCACTTAAAATATTACGAATATTGAAACAACCACCATAATTTCCAGAATTAATTAATTCTGTTACAGCATTAGATAAACCTCCGGCACCAACGTCATGAATAAATATTATCGGATTTTCGTTTCCTAATTGCCAACAACGATTAATAACTTCCTGACAACGACGTTCCATTTCTGGATTTGCGCGCTGTACTGAAGCAAAATCTAATTTTTTATTAGAACTTGATAATATTGCAGAAGATGCAGTACTACCACCTAAACCAACTTTTATTGCTGGACCTCCTAAAACAACTATTTTCATACCAATTGATATTTTTCCTTTTCTTATATTCTTGTTTCTAATATTACCAATGCCACCTGTTAACATGATTGGTTTATGATAACCACGAATTTCTATTCCGTTATGGGTGTGAATTTTATTTTCATAAGTACGAAAATAACCGCTTAATATTGGACGTCCAAATTCATTATTAAACATAGCACTACCTAATGGACCATCAATCATTATATCTTTAGCGCTAGCTATATTATTTGGTTTGCCAAAATGTACTTCCCAAGGTTGTTCAAAGCCAGGAATAAACAAATTAGAAACAGAAAAACCTACTAATCCAGCTTTAGGCTCTGAACCACGTCCAGTTGATCCTCCATCTCTAATTTCTCCACCGGCTCCAGTAGCTGCTCCTTCCCATGGAGATATAGCGGTTGGATGATTATGAGTTTCTACTTTCATTAAGATATGTAAATTTTCTGCATGATAAGTATATTTTTTATTTTTATCTTCAGGGAATAAATAACTAATTTTGGGACCTTCCATAACTGATGCATTATCGTTATATGCTGAAAGAATATAATCTGGAGTTTGTTTTAAAGTATTTTTTATCATTTTAAACAAGGATTTTTTTTGTTTTTTTTTGTCTATTACCCAATTAGCATTAAATATTTTATGTCGACAGTGTTCAGAATTAATTTGAGCAAACATATAAATTTCAATATCAGTTGGATTACGTCCTAATTTGACAAAAAAATTTAGTAAATGATCTATTTCTTCTTCTGTTTGCATTAAATTAAATGCCATATTTGCTTTAACTAAAGCATTTCGTCCTTTGTTCATTACATCAATAATTTTAAATGGCTTTGGTAAATATTCACTAAATAAATATTTAACTTTTGAAAAATCATCATATGTTGATTCTTTCATACGATCATGTAACATAATGGATATTTTTTGCCATTGTGATTTATTTAAATATGATGATTTAATATAAAAAGCTATACCTCGCTCTAATCTAATTATTTGATGAAAATTGCAATTATGAATAATATCTGTAGCTTTAGATGACCATGATGAAATAGTGCCAAGACGAGGTATTACTAATAATAAACGACCTTTATGCATATCTTTATTTGAATGATTTTTACATTGAATTAAAGACTTAAAACGATCTTTTGTGTTTTTATCTAATAATTCTTTAGTATACAAAAAATAAATGTATTCAATATAAATATCATTTACTATTAAATTAGCATCTTTAAATTTATTGATAAGTTTTTTTTTACTAATATCTGAAATCTTAAAAACACTACTAAAAAATTCAATCATTATAAAAATAAAATCTCTTATCTTAAGCTAAATTTTTATTATTATCATTTAATTATGATAAACATCATATCATTAGAGCAGAACAATTATGAAAATGATTATTTAATAAACATAAATTATATTATTTTTTAATAATATATTTAAAATATTTTAAATATAATAATTTAGAAATCATTTTGTTATTAATCAATTATTAAATAATTTTACTTTTTCGCACTAAATAAAAAAAATCATTTAATAATGATAAACATTCTTTAGATAACACACCTTTAGTTAATTTTATTTTATGGTTTATACCTGAATAATTTAAAACATTCAATACGGATTGGACTGCACCAGTTTTCATATCATCGATTCCATATACTAATCTTTCTATTCTACTATGTACTAATGCACCTGCGCACATCGTGCATGGTTCCAAAGTAACATATAACGTAGTGTTCAGTAAACGATAATTTTTTAAAGTTTTACCAGCTTCACGTATTGCTATTATTTCTGCATGAGCACTTGGATCATTTTGGCTAATTGAACGATTCCAACCTTTTCCTATGATTTTATTATTTTTTACTAAAAGTGCTCCAACCGGTACTTCACCTTCTTTAAAAGCTATATTTGCCATATTTATCGCGTATCTCATCCAATATTCATCTTTTTTCATTTAAAAACATATATTCCTTAATAAATATCTTATTTTAATTTTTTAATTTTGCCATGGACATCAACAAGCCAACGCTTTTGACAAAAAGACAACAATGGATAATCTTTTTTATTATCACTATAACCACCATAAAGTTTTAATGGTGTTCCGATTTTCATTTCTAATTGATTTACCTTTTCATATCCAATACAACGTACTTTTAATATCCTTCCACCCCAACCACGTTCCATTTGACTAGCTATTAAATTTATTTGTTTAAAAAAAGAATAATCATAATAAATTTGTTCAACTAATGATTGTGGTGAACCAGTAATTACCCAAACATCAACATCATTACTACTAATATAATTAATTAATTTTTGTTGTACTATTGGAAAAATTTTCATGCGTAATCTAAACCATCCTACAAATTTTTTTTCTAAATTTAATAATGAAAGCTCAGTTCTACCAAAAGTAATAGACCATAATAATAAACTAATTGGCCAACGAGATGTGGATCCTTTAATAACCAGTCCAATTCCTATTATTGGTAACAACAACAATAATAACAATACATTAAGTGGAAGATGAAAAATTAGATAAAATATAAAACTGCCGAATATATCTTGTTTATGCAATGTGCCATCTAAATCAAAAAATATTATTTTACGTTGACTTGTATCTTTAATTGATTTTTTTTTCATATCGTATAACTTATTATTTATAATAAATTGATAAATGACAATTTTAATTATTTTTGTAAACTTAATTTACAAATCATATCATGTTTAAATATCATTAAATTTGAATTAATTTTCTATAATTACAATAGCACATGCGTAATAACGTTCATCTGTTAAAGATACATGTATATTTTTGACTCCCAGTCTTTTAGCTAGCTTAAATACATTGTTACTAAATATCAGTTTAGGTTTACCTAATGAATCATTCAAAACTTCAAATTGATTAAATGACAAATCACCTCTTATACCAGTACCTAATGCTTTAGATGCTGCTTCTTTAACAGCTAAACGCTTAGCTAAAAATCTAGCTGGTTGTTTATTTGAATAATATTGATGGCATTCAAATTTAGTTAAAATACGATTTGCTAAGCAATTACCAAAACGATTAATTATTCTAATAACACGTTCTATTTCAACAATATCAGTACCTATTCCTAAAATAGCCATTACCTACAAGCTTCTCTTAATAATTGCTTCATATCTTTTACTGCATTAGCTAATCCATTAATTAAAGCGTAACTAATAATAGAATGCCCTATATTTAGTTCACATATTTTGGGTATAGAGGCAATTGGTATAACGTTATGATAATTTAAACCATGCCCAGCATTTATTTTTAATCCAAAGTTTGCTGCAAAAATAACAGCTTTATTAATACGTTCTAATTCTTTATCACGTAGTAAACCTTCTGTCATTCCTGCATATGTACCTGTATGAATTTCAATACATTTTACTCCAGTAGATAATGCAGATTCGATTTGAATTGGATCAGCATCAATAAACAGTGAAACTATTATCCCATCTTTGCTTAATAATTTCACTGCTTGGTTAATTTCGGTTTTTTTATTTAGCACATCTAATCCACCTTCAGTAGTAATTTCTTGATTTTTTTCAGGTACTAAACAACAAGAATAAGGTTTTACTTCTCTAGCAAAATTAATCATATCTTCATCAATCGCTATCTCAAGATTCATCTTAGTTTGAATCGTTCTATTGATTATTGTAACATCTCGATCTGTGATATGACGTCTATCTTTACGTAAATGGACTGTAATACTGTCAGCGCCTGACTGTTCAGCAATTAAAGCAGCTAATAAAGGATCAGGATAATTATTACCACGTATATTACGTACAGTACCAATATGATCAATATTTACACCTAACATTAAATTCGACATAATGACCGACCTTTTTTATAAAAAATTTTATGAAAATAACGCTTAACTTTATGCAAGAACAAATATTTTGAAATTTGTTTCAATTAACTTTAAATCATTAGGCATTAAAAAATAGACTATTGTCAAGAATATACTTTTACCCATAGATAAAGATTTACTTTAGTTTTAAATATTTTTTCCATATCTAAACGAGCTGTAGTACTTATAATTTTAATTATGCTACCTCTATTGCCAACTATGATTTTTTTTTGACTATTATATTTAACTAAAATATTACCACTAACATCAAAACTTTTTTTCTTATTTATAACAAATTTTTTTATCTCAATAGAAGATTTATAAGGTAGTTCTGCCCTAAGAAAATGTAATAATTTTTCTCTAATAATTTCTGAAGCTATAAAACGTTCAGAACAAGTGGTAATATGTTCTCTAGGATAATAGTGTTCATTTTGTGGTAATTGTTTTTTTATGATTTTTAAGATAGTATCTGTATTTTCGCCATTTTGAGCAGAAATAGGGATAATTTCTAAAAAATTTCTTTTCTTACTTAAGAAGTCAATATAGGATAATAGATTGTTTTTATTTTTAATTTTATCTATTTTATTTATTGCTAATATTACTGAAGATTTTACGTTAGATAACTTATTTAATAATATTTCATCATTCTTAGTCCAATTTATAGCTTCAACTACTAATATAATAAAATTAATGTCTTCTATTATATTATTTATAATGAAATTTGCTTTGTTTGATTTGTTTTTATTATAATCTAAACCTGGAGTATCTAAATAAATAATTTGATGCTTATCTTCTGTATAGATACCTGTAATCAGGTTACGAGTAGTTTGTGATTTATACGAAGTAATTGATATTTTTTTTCCTAACAGTTTGTTAATTAATGTAGATTTTCCAACATTAGAACGACCAACTATAGCCACAAAACCACAATGAGTAATAAAATTGTTCATTTAAGTCCTAAGGTAATTAAAGCTTGTTTAGCAGCTGCTTGTTCTGCTTTACGTCTACTAAAACCTACACCGACAATTGGCTCATTTATCCCACTTACTTGACAATGAATTGTAAATTCTTGATCATGAGCTTCGCCACGTACCATTACCATTAGATAAGTTGGCAAGGGTAAGTGACGACTTTGTAAAAACTCTTGTAAACGAGTCTTATAGTCTTTTTGTTTATCTCCTGGACTTATTTCATCTAATTGAGTCTGATACCAACTCAAAATTAGTTTCTCTATTGTATATATATTACTATCAAGAAAAATACCCCCAATAATTGCCTCTACTGTATCCGCTAAAATAGATTCGCGGCGAAATCCTCCACTTTTTAATTCACCAGTGCCTAAACGCAAGCATTCACCAAGATCAAATTTACGAGCCATTTCTGCTAAAGTATTTCCTCTTACTAAAGTAGCACGCATACGACTCATATCTCCTTCATTGATAGATGGGAACTTATGATAAAGTACATTTGCAATTACGTAATTAAGAATAGAATCACCAAGAAATTCAAGACGTTCATTATGTTTACTGTTTGCACTGCGATGTGTTAAAGCTTGTTTTAAAAGTTCCAAATGTATAAAAGTATATCCAATTTTATTTTGAAGTTTATTTATCAAAAAGTGGTTCATGTGATTCCAAAATTTTTACATTCATAAATCTTAACATAAAATGAAACTAATTACTTAATATGTCTTTGTTTGTTAAAAATATCACCTCATAAAATCAAATAGTTTAATTAATTGAATAATTATTTATTCAATGCTGCCAATGCGATTTAATCTTATTCCAGTTGGCCACATATTTTCTTGTTTTTCAAAACTCATCCAAATAAAAACAGCTTTACCTATAAAATTACGTTCAGGAACAAATCCCCAATAGCGACTATCTGAACTATTATCACGGTTATCACCCATTACAAAATACTGACCTTCTGGTACAATCCAAGTTGCCTGTGGTTGACCAGGTTGATGATAATATAAATCAACTTGATCGCCTATTGTTTTTGAAATTAAAATGTCATGGGTAATTTTACCAATAGTTTCCTTGCGTGTATTAAAAATAGAACTATCAACTATTTCACTTTCAAAATTTTGATAAAAATTATTATCTTTACTAAATGTTTGAAAGAAATTACTTGGTTTAATATTAGTGTAGGTAATTTGTAATAAATTATTGCAGTTTTTTTGATTTTTACATGCCGGTATTATTTTGAGTGTTTTGCTGAAAGCATTATAAGTTATTTTGTCCCCTGGAATGCTAATAACACGTTTAATATAATTTAATGTTGGTTCTTTAGGATATTGAAATACAGCAATATCGCCACGTTTTGGTTTATAGGTTGATATTAACATGTTTTGATTGATTGGATTTTTTATTCCATATGCAAATTTTTTTACTAGAATAAAATCTCCAATCAATAAAGTAGGCATCATTGAACCAGAAGGTATTTGAAATGGTTCGTAAAAAAAAGAACGAAAAACAAATACAATCATTACTGTCGGAAATATTGATGCTAGAAATTGAATTGTTTTTTTAAATATATTTAAATTTATGATTTTTTTATCTAGTATTTCAATACTATTTTGTGATGGCCAATTAAAATAATTAATAATCCAAATAATGCCAGTAAATAATGTTATAAATAATAAAACTAGAGAAAAATTAACCATTTTATAATCCTTTATTTTCTGTCTTTTTTTCAATATCTAAAATAGCTAAAAATGCTTCCTGTGGTACAGCAACATTGCCAATTAATTTCATTCTTTTTTTTCCTTCTTTTTGTTTTTGTATAAGTTTTTTCTTACGACTAATATCTCCACCATAACATTTAGAAAGAACATTTTTACGTAATTGTTTAATATTGGTACGTGCTATAATATGATTTCCAATAGCTGCTTGAAGTGCAATATCAAATTGATGACGAGGAATTATATCTTTTAATTTTTCAATTAATTTTTTTCCTATAGGTAGTGCATTACTACGATGGATAATTAATGTTAAAGCATCAACCCGTTCAGAATTAATTAAAATATCAATTCGAACCATATTAGAAATTTGGAAACATTTGAAATTATAATCTAAAGAAGCATAACCACTTGATATAGATTTAAGACGATCAAAAAAATCTAATACTACTTCTGCCATAGGTATATCATAAGTTAGTGAAACATGATTTCCATGATATACTAAATCGGTTTGCACTCCACGTTTTTGAACACATAATGTAATAATCTTACCTAGATATTTCTTTGGAAACAACATATTACAAGTAACAATAGGTTCACGTAATTCTTTAATATTATTTGCTGGTGGTAATTTTGATGGATTATCAATGTATATAATATTACCATTAACAATTTTTACTTCATATGCAACAGTAGGAGATGTAGTAATTAAATCAAGGTTGTATTCTCGTTCTAAACGTTCTTTAACAATTTCCATATGTAACATGCCTAAAAATCCGCATCTAAAACCAAATCCTAATATATTGGATCTCTCCGGTTCATAAAATAATGAGGAGTCATTTAGACTCAATTTACTAAGGGCATCACGAAAAGATTCATAGTTGTTTGGTTTAGTTGGAAATAAACCGGCATAAACTTGTGGTTTAATCTTTTTAAAACCAGATAATGCAATATCAGTAGGATTATGTGCATTTGTTAAAGTATCTCCTACTAAACCATTAAGAACTTCTTTGATAGCACATATTATCCATCCTACTTCACCACACCTTAATTTATCACAATCAACTCTTTTTGGAGTAAATATTCCTATTCTATCGGCGTAATATGTACGATTATTGCTAAGTATTTTAATTTTATCTCCTTTAAATAAAGTGCCATTTTTTATTCTTATTAAAAATATTGCACCGAGATATTTATCAAACCATGAGTCAATTATTAATGCTTGTAATGGAGCATTAGGATTACCTGATGGTGGTGGAATATCAGTTATCAAACGCTCTAAAATGTCTTTAACACCTAATCCTGTTTTAGCTGAACATCTTATTGCTTTGGTTGAATCAATTCCTATTATGTCTTCAATTTCTTTACCAACCCGATCAGGATCAGCTGATAATAAATCAATTTTATTTAAAACCAGTAAAATTTCTAAATTCATATCAATTGCATTATAGCAATTTGCTAAGGTTTGAACCTGTACTCCTTGAACAGCATCTACTATCAATATTGCACCTTCACAAGCTGCAAGAGAACGAGAAACTTCATAAGAAAAATCAACATGTCCAGGAGTATCAATAAGGTTCAATTGATAAATTTTATCATCACTTGCTTTATAAGTAAGTTTTACATTTTGAGCTTTAATCGTAATTCCACGTTCACGTTCCAAATCCATTGAATCAAGTACTTGATCAGACATTTCTCGATCACTTAAGCCACCACAAATCTGAATGAAACGATCAGATAATGTAGATTTTCCATGATCAATATGTGCAATAATAGAAAAATTTCTTATTGTTTTCATTATATTAATTTATTAATAATATTATAGAAAATTAATAGTTATTTCAAATTGATAATTATATTTTTTATTAGTTAGATGTAGTAAATAATATATTTTAATATTGTACATATTGGAAATATTATTTTATATAATAAATTTAATTTTAATAAAATAAATATTTAACTAACTATAGTAAAAAAATAAATTAAGGGTATACGTTATTTATTTTAACAAAATGTTGTTAATTAAACAAATTTAGTGTTAAATGATAATAAATGACTTTAGAATTAAATAAATAGGGCTTAATATTTTATATTATTAAAATAGCTTAGAGTAAATTGATTTAATAGTTGAATTATTTGTGTATTAACACATTAATTAATTTAATTAAATACGTTATTAATTGCTTACATATAAGATATGTATTATAAATAACTTTGTTATAATTAAAATTTATTATTCTCAAATGCTTTTATTAATTTATTTTAAAATAAAATGAATAAGATTTCATTTCCTGATTATAAATGCGATGTCTTAATTATAGGAAGCGGTGTTGCTGGTTTATCACTAGCATTACGTTTAGCAGATAATTATAAAATTATAGTATTAACTAAATCAAAATTAAACGAAAGTTCAACTTTATATGCTCAAGGAGGTATAGCTGCAGTATTTGATAAAAAAGATAGCATCAATTACCATATTAAAGATACTTTAATTTCTGGAAATGGTTTATGTGATAAAGAAGTAGTTTCATTTATTATTAAAAATGCGGAATCATGTATACATTGGTTAATTAATAATGGGGTATCTTTTGATACTAATTCAACAAAGATAAAAAATAAAAGTTATCACCTTGCTAAAGAAGGAGGTCATAGTCACAGGCGTATTTTTCATAATGCTGATTGTACAGGACGTGAAATAGAAAATACTTTAATAAAAAAAGTACTACAGCATAATAATATTAGTATTTTTGAATATTCCATCGCAATAGATTTAATAACTTTCAAAAAGTTTAACTCACTTATTCCACGTCGAGCAGTAGGTGCTTGGGTATGGAATTGCAATAAAAAACAAATTGAAAGTTATCATGCTAAAGCAATTGTTTTAGCAACAGGAGGAGCATCAAGAGTATATCAATATACTACTAATCCTGAAATTGCTTCAGGAGATGGCATTGCTATAGCGTGGAGAGCAGGATGTCGTGTAGCTAATTTAGAATTTAATCAATTTCATCCTACTTGTTTATTATATACTCATGAAGAAGGACCTAATTTTTTATTAACTGAAGCATTACGGGGTGAGGGTGCTTGGTTAGTACGTCCTGATCGATCTCGTTTTATGTTAAGTATTGATAAACGTGCTGAACTAGCTACGAGAGATATTGTATCAAGAGCTATTGATTACGAAATTAAAAATAATAATATTGATTGTGTATATTTAGACATAACTCATAAATCTGAACAATTCATTCGCACTCATTTTCCAATTATTTATAATAAATTATTAAATTTTGGATTTGATTTAACGAAAGATATCATACCTGTAGTACCAGCAGCACATTATACTTGTGGAGGAGTAATAGTTGATAAATTAGGTCGTACTGATATAAATGGCCTATATGCAATTGGTGAAATAAGTTATACTGGTTTGCATGGTGCAAATCGTTTAGCTTCAAATTCTTTATTGGAATGTTTAGTTTATGCATGGTCAGCATCAAAAAGCTTAATGAAGACATTACCCAGTATTAATTACTTCGGTTCTTTGCCTGTATATGACAATAAAATAAATAATAAAAAATATCATTTAAATGTAAATGAATTAGAATTGAATAGTTATATAAGTAAGATTAGAAAATCTATGTGGAATCATGTTGGTATAGTGCGTAATATAAAATCTCTCAAGCATGCAAAAAATGAAATAAATTTATTAAAAAAAGAAATAGATAAATATTATAATAATAATTACTTTTCTGAAAAATTATTAAAAATTAGAAATATGTCACAAGTTGCTAAATTAATAATTCACTCAGCCATAAAAAGAAAAGAAAGTAGGGGTTTACATTATGTTCAGGAATATCCTGATTTATTATCTCGAGCAATACCAACAATTTTAATACCAAATAATTATAAAAAATGAAAATTAAATACATAAAACTAAATAACAAAAAACATGTTTAACTAATTTAGTTATACTATCTAATAGTATTTTACTTATAATATAAAATATTTATTTAGTATAACATTTTTATCTAATTCATTAGATTAAATTTGGTATTTTTAATGAGTAAAATATTAACTTGGCGTAATTTATTAGCGAAAGAAAAAAAAGAATCTTATTTCATTAGGATATTAAATTTCATTTATAGTAAACGTTCTGCTGGTATAATAATTTATCCATCACAGAGAGATGTATTTAATGCTTTTCGTTTAACTGAATTAAAAGACATTAAGGTTGTAATTTTAGGTCAAGATCCTTATTGTCGGCCAAATCAAGCTCATGGATTAGCATTTTCTGTATTTCCTAAATCTAAGATACCTCCTTCATTACAAAATATTTATAAAGAACTATTAAGAGATAGTTGTGATTTTAAAAAACCAAATCACGGTTTCCTTGAAAGTTGGGCTAAACAAGGTATAATGTTACTTAACACTATATTGACAGTAGAATCGGGAAAAGCATATTCTCATGCAAATATTGGATGGGAAATTTTTACTGATAAAGTAATTAATATTATTAATCAAAATTGCGATAAGGTAGTTTTTTTGTTGTGGGGTGTTCATGCCCAAAATAAAATTAATCTTATAAATATTCAACGTCATTATATATTAAAAGCACCACATCCCTCTCCCAAATCTGCTTATTTGGGATTTTTTGGTTGTGGACATTTTTCACAAACCAATAAGTTATTAATCGAATGTGGTAAGGATCCTATTGAATGGACACCAGTATTGTAAAGGTAATAACGTTTATTTTATCACAACCGAATTATCGGTTGTGATAAATGAAATAAAATAAATTAGTCTTTTATTTTAGTTACAGAAACCATTGCTGGTCTTAAAAGACGACCATTTAGCATATATCCTCGTTGAATAATTGATTCAACATAATTTGGAGAAATAGTTTCTGATTCCGTAATTAACATTGCTTGATGTATAACTGGATTAAAAGGGATATTAGTTTCATTTATTACTTTAACTCCAAATTTATACATTACGTTTAGCAATGATTTTAATGTTAACTCAATTCCTTGAATCATAGGTGTTACTAGATCATTTTCTTTGTTACTAGTTGTTTCTAAAGCACGTTCAAGGTTGTCAATAACTGGTAAAAGTTCAGTGGTGAATTTTTCTAATGCGAACTTATGGTTTTTTTCTATATCCATCTTTGTACGGCGACGAATATTTTCAATTTCAGCTTGGTTACGCATTTTCAAATCAAATATATTAGCTTGATATTGCGTTAATTTTTCTTGAAGTTTTACAATATGATCTTGTAGATTACTTTCAATTGATGGCTCAGATTCAATTGGTATTTCATGGTGAGTTGAAGGTTCAGATTTAATTGATGATTCAGATTCAACTGACAGTTTGTTTTGGTTAATTGATGAGCTATTACTATTTATATCTTGTTCTTTGTTTTCCATTTTTATTCCGTATTTCATAAATTCATTTTATTTATTAGTTAGCTTATTATAAAGATCAATTTAACTGTTTCAAGATAATTCATCATAGTTTCTATTTTAAGTTGATTGAGGATTATTTGATATATGAAAAAATACTTCAATTGTATTGGTATTGTAGGCTATCTACATCCTCATAGTATGATTTCTACACATAAAACACTTTGGCAATGGTTAACTAAAAAAGGATATCTCGTATTAGTTGAAAATAAGATTGCGCAAAAAATTGCAATCAATAATATTAAAAGAAAAATAACTCTCACTACAATTGGTAAGAAAGCGGATTTAGCTATTGTTGTAGGTGGAGATGGTAATATGCTAGGAGCAGCACGTGTATTAGCACAATACGATATTAAAGTTATAGGAATTAACAGAGGTAATCTTGGATTTTTAACTGATCTTGATCCTAGCAATGCTTTATTTCAATTGAGTGAAGTACTAAAAGGAAATTATTTTATAGAAAATCGTTTTTTATTAGAGGCTCAAATAGAAAAAAAAAGCTGTTGTAAACATATTGGATTGGCTATGAATGAAGTAGTTTTACATTCTGGATTAATAGCTCATATGATTGAATTTGAAGTTTATATTGATGAAGTTTTCGCTTTTGCACAAAGATCAGATGGATTAATTATTTCGACACCTACTGGATCAACTGCTTATTCTTTATCAGCTGGTGGTCCAATTTTAACACCTTCTTTAGAAGCAATTTCTTTGGTACCGATGTTTCCGCATACTTTATCTATACGTCCTTTAGTTATTAATAGTAACAGTACAATCAGAGTACGTTTTCGTCATTTCCACAGTAACATTCAAATTAGTTTCGATAGCCAAATCATATCTTCGATAAAAGAAGGAGAGGATATAATAGTATTTCGTAGTAAAAATAATCTTAATCTTATTCATCCAAATGATTATTGCTATTTTAACACATTAAACTCTAAACTGGGTTGGGCTAAAAAACTTTTTTAGAAAATTAATAAATCATTTAATAATTAAATTAATTAAAACTTAGTAGATTATTTTAATAAAAAATCAATATTCATTTTACTTGATAAATATTATTTATTATGATAATTAGTTTATATGATAAATTATTATAATTTTTGAATTATATTTATTTGTTAAAATCTTCAAAAAAATAGATATAATCTGAATTTAGTTTATTTAGATAGATTATATTTTTCTAATTAATATTGAATATTTTAATTAATTTGTTTTTATATTTTAATAATTAAATATATAATAAGAATGAGAGTTTGATTTTAATTTATAAAAGGGTAATTTTTTATGATTAGTAAAAAACTATTTATTACTTTATTGTCGACATTGGTTTTAATACTTACAGGTTGCTCTGATAGTATGGCTGAAATAATTCGTCATCCAGATGTAAATCAAGGCAACTATCTAGCAACCAGTGATATTAATAAAATTCACCTAGGTATGACAAAAAAACAAGTAATTAAAACAATTGGTACACCATTAATAGAATATTCTTTTAGTGATAAAGAATGGTATTATGTATTTAGCAAAGAAATAAAAGGTAATAAATTACAACAACAAACACTAACGCTTAGTTTTAATAACAAGGGTATTTTAATATATATATTAAATTTATATAAAGACAAAAAATTACATGTCCTTTTTAGAGATAGTTTTTTACTATTTAATTAAATTTTTTGTTTTATTTCCTTTTTGCAAAATTTTTTATTCGTTGACGACGTAGCTCCATGGGACTTAAAAATAATGAACGATAGATTTCTATCCTATCACCTTCTTTTACTAAAGTTTCCAATTCAACTAATTTTCCATGAATACCAACCTTATTAGAGCAGAGGTTTATTTCTTTATGTAATTGCAATATTCCTGATTTTTCAATTAGTTGTTTTACCGTAGTGTAATTATTGTTTAATGCAATATAAAAATGATAGCATTTTCGAGGAAAAGCATAAACTAATTCTACAGAAATATTTGAATCGTACATTATCAACCTTTTAAAATAAATTACTAATATTTAATTATGATAAAATATATAAATTATAGATCCGAGTAATAAGTAAAAAAATAAGGTATTTTAAATATTAATTACTAATTTTAACATATAATTGTTTTGTTATTACAGGTTTTTACCAAAAAAAATGAATTAATTTAAAGTTTGTTTAATAAATAATGAAAAAAAAGTCGCAGATAATTAATTCTAACATTATTACAAAAAACAAAAGTGCTTACTTCGAATATTTTATTGAAAGAGAATTTGAAGCTGGTTTAGTATTATATGGATGGGAAGTAAAATCATTAAGAGCTGGAAAAATTAATATTAGTGATAGTTATATTTCAATATCTAATGAAGAAGCATATTTATCAGGTTCTATATTTAATCCTTTAATATTTGTTTCTAATAATTATTCATGTAATCCAAAAAGAAACAGAAAGTTATTATTAAATAAATCTGAAATTAATTTTTTGAATTATAATAAAAAACAAAAAGGTTATACTATAATTGCATTAATGATGTACTGGAAAAATGCTTGGTGCAAAATAAAAATAGGTCTTTGTAAAGGCAAAAAAAAATATAATAAACTTAATGAAATTAAAGAGCGTGAATGGAAAATCAATAAGGCAAGAATTTTAAAAAACAAGACAGTTGCGATGAAACACTAGATTAGTACATATATTTTTGCTAGTATTGAAAATTAAAGAAATAGTGAAGTGGGGGCTGATTTTGGATTTGACGAAATTTTCGAAATCTGAAGTGCATGTCGAGGTACGGTTGGCCTCGCAAAAAACCGTAAAAAAATAGTAGCAAACGATAAAAACTACGCTTTAGCAGCCTAATAATCTGTTCAAAGCCCTTTCTTTCTAGTTTTCTCTTGCATTAGATAAATAAGAAAGGTCAATCTTAAAGAGATCGCACTAATCAAGAACACCTAAAACTGATAAGTGTTAAAATTAAAATTAGGTTAGTTTGATAAAATAGTGTCTAATTCTATTTGTCAAATAAATTAAAAAGATAGACTAAGCATGTAGTACTTAAGATGTAGAAATTTCGGACGCGGGTTCGAATCCCGCCAGCTCCACCAATTTATTATGAATTTTTATTTATAGTTTCTATTATAAATAAGAGCAGTTATTATTTATTCAAAAAAACATAAATATTCCATTTTAATAAACCGTCATTTAGCATTAACATGATAATACTAATCATAAAAGATATTTTGAATTGTTTTAATTGAACCATACTTAATATGTAATATAACATACTTGTTATTTAAGCAATTATTAAATAAATTTATTTAATTGATTTTTTGTAATTTACTTCATTCAAATAATATTATATTGTCTAAACTTAATTTATTATATTAATTATCAAATCGGGAGAGGGAACTAAAATGTCCAATCAAATCGAAAAATATAATAATATTAATATAAATAAAAATATGAAAGAACTAACAAATTCACTAAAAAATTTGTTAAAATCTTACGGAAGCGAGTCAAAGGATAATGTTGTTAATGCCCGTAATCATGCAGAAGTGATTATAAAAAAAACTAGAAATAAAATAATAAATAATGATAATGATTTTTATACAAAAAACAATTTAGTTAATCAAATAGATAACTATCTTCATGAAAAACCATGGCACGGTGTAAGTATGGGTGCTACAGCTGGAATTATATTAAGTATGTTATTATTCTCAAAACGTTAATTATAATATTCTAAAAAAGTTCATTAAAGCCTCGCATTTGCGAGGCTTTTTATAAAAAAATATTCTAAATAATAAAATAAAGATTTTTTATCTAAGAAAATCATATAATACTTAGCTTTTTTCTAGTTTAATTAAGAGATAAATTATAGACCAAAGATATAATCTTCTTGACCTATAAAACTACCACATCTAGTATCTAGTGATGAAACATGATCATACTATTTTAATTAAGAATAAAATAGTAAATTTTAGTTATTAAAAATTATCAAGGATAAAATAAAGAGAAAAATTAATTATGAGTATTACTGTATATATTAAAAATAACTGCATTCAATGCAACGCAACAAAAAATGCTTTAAATCTTAAAGGGATAAATTATAGATTAATTGATCTTGACATCAAACCAGAAGTTATTGAAAATTTAAAATATCTTGGATATCATCAAATTCCTATTGTTATAACAGATAACGATCATTGGAGTGGATTTCGTCCAGATAAAATTGCCAATTTATATTAACTAAATAATGTCATAGGATAATAAAATGTTACCACTGGTTTATTTTTCCAGCCAGTCGGAAAATACATATCGATTTGTTACTTGCTTAAACTTACCGGCTGATAGAATACCATTAGATATAAAACAAAAGTTAAAAATACAAACACCCTATATTTTGTTAGTACCAAGTTATGGAGGTGGTAGCAGTCAAGGTGCTGTTCCTAAACAAGTGATACAGTTTCTTAATGATTCATCAAATCGAAATGGTATTCGTGGAGTAATAGCTGCTGGCAACCGTAATTTTGGTAAAGGTTATTGTTTAGCTGGAGATATAATTGCTAAAAAATGTCATGTTCCTTATCTCTATAGATTTGAGTTAATGGGTACCCCTAACGATATTGCTAATGTAAAAGCAGGAGTAACACAATTTTGGTAATAACTGATACTTTCAGTGATATAACATTAGATTATCATGCTTTGAATGCTATGTTAAATCTATACGATACTTATGGTCGCATTCAGTTCGAGAAGGACCATGAAGCAATTCGTCAATTTTTTATTCAGCATGTAAATCCTAATACTATATTTTTCGATTCAATAGCGGAAAGGTTAGAATATTTAATCAAAGAAGGTTATTATGAAACTAGTATATTAAATCAATATCATTTCAAATTTATATGTAATTTTCATGCTGAAGCAGAAAATTGGGGATTCAAATTTAAAACATTTCTTGGTGCATGGAAATATTATACTAGCTATACATTAAAAACTTTTGATGGTAAAAACTACCTAGAAAATTTTGAACAAAGAACTTGTATGGTAGCATTAACTTTAGCAAAAGGTGATGAATTATTAGCTCATAATATATTGAAGGAAATACTGAGTGGTAGATTTCAACCAGCTACTCCAACATTTCTTAATTGTGGTAAAAAACAAAGAGGTGAGTTAGTTTCTTGTTTTTTATTACGTATTGAAGATAATATGGAATCTATCGGTCGATCAGTGAATTCAGCACTACAACTATCTAAAAGAGGTGGTGGTGTATCTTTTTTGCTATCAAATTTACGTGAATTTGGTGCTCCAATAAAGCGAATAAAAAATCAATCTTCTGGAGTTATTCCTGTAATGAAAATACTAGAAGATGCTTTTTCTTATGCTAATCAATTAGGAGCAAGACAAGGTGCAGGAGCAGTTTGGTTAAATGCACATCATCCTGATATTTTCCGTTTTTTAGATACTAAACGTGAAAATGCTGATGAAAAAATACGTATCAAGACTTTGTCTTTAGGAGTAGTAATACCTGATATTACATTTAAATTAGCAAAAGATAATAAACAAATGGCTCTATTTTCACCTTACGATATCAAAAAAATTTATGGACTTGCTTTTAGTGATATCAGTATTAGCGAAAGATATAATGAAATGATTACTGATGACCGTATCCGTAAAAAATATGTACAGCCTAGAGATTTTTTTCAAACATTAGCGGAAATTCAGTTTGAATCAGGTTATCCTTATATTATGTATGAAGACAGTGTCAATCGTAGCAACCCAATTTCTGGAAGAATAAATATGAGTAATTTATGTTCAGAAATATTACAAGTAAATAGTGCTAGTAAATTTAATAGTGATATAAGTTATAGTCATGTTGGTAAGGATATATCTTGTAATTTAGGTTCATTAAATATTGCATATACAATGGATTCAAAAAATTTAGAACACACTGTTGATGTAGCGATAAGAGCTTTAACTTCAGTTTCAATGATGAGTGAAATCAGTGCAGTTCCTTCAATAGCAAAAGGCAATAAAAAATCCCATGCAATTGGATTAGGACAAATGAATTTACACGGTTATCTAGCACGGGAAGGGATTCAATATGGTTCTCCTGAAGCTCTAGATTTCACTAATATATATTTTTATTGTATTAATTATTATGTATTACTTACATCAAACCGTTTGGCTAAGGAATTTAAAACATCATTTGATGGTTTTTCAAAATCTATGTATGCTAATGGTGTTTATTTCGATAAATATCTAAAACGTAAATGGTATCCTTGTACTAAACGTGTAATAGAAATTTTTTCAGCAGCAAATATTAAATTACCTAAATATGAGGATTGGTTGTCATTACGTGAAGAAATTATGAAGTATGGTTTATACAATCAAAATTTTCAGGCAATACCACCTACTGGATCAATATCATACATTAATAATGCAACTTCAAGCATTCATCCCATTGTATCACGTATTGAAATTAGAAAAGAAGGTAAAACTGGAAGAGTTTATTATCCCGCACCATTTATGAATAATAATAACCTAGAATTATACAAGGACGCATATCAAATAGGTTATAAAGCCATTATTGATACGTATGCTGAGGCTACGCAGCATGTTGATCAAGGTTTGTCGTTAACATTATTTTTTCGTGATGATATAACAACTCGTGATATAAATAAAGCACAAATTTATGCTTGGAAAAAAGGTATAAAAACACTTTATTACATTAGAATCAGACAAACAACTATTCAAGGTACAGAAGTTAAAGGCTGTATCTCATGTACATTATAATAGAATGATATTCAATTGAAAAAAATTCAAGCAGTTAATTGGAATAGAATCCAAGATGAAAAAGATCTTGAAGTATGGAATCGTCTGACGAGTAACTTTTGGATTCCAGAAAAAATACCATTGTCTAATGATTTTCCTACTTGGCAAACTTTAAATAAATTTCAACAAAGATTAACTACACGTGTCTTTACTGGTTTAACATTACTAGATACTATTCAAAATGTTGTAGGTGCTCCAGGATTAATTAACGATGCATTAACATCTCATGAAAAATCTGTTTTATCCAACATAAGCTTCATGGAAGCTGTACATGCACGTTCTTATAGTTCAATTTTTTCTACACTATGTAATAGTCAAGATGTAGACAATGCTTATTTATGGAGTGATGAAAATCAATCTTTACAAAATAAAGTAAATATGATTCTTGAACATTACTATTCAAATGATTCACTAAAAAAGAAAATAGCTAGTGTATTTCTAGAATCATTTCTATTTTATTCTGGTTTTTGGTTGCCAATGTATTGGTCAAGCCGTGGTAAATTAACAAATACAGCTGATCTGATACGTTTAATTATGAGAGATGAAGCAGTACATGGTTATTATATTGGATATAAATACCAAAAATCTCTAAGAAATATTAATGAGGATCGACGTAAAGAATTAAAGAATTTTGCATACAAGTTTCTACTAATTTTATATGAAAATGAAGTAATTTATACTAATGAGCTTTATCATGATATCGGTTGGGCAGAAGAGGTAATAATTTTTCTTCACTATAATGCTAATAAAGCCTTGATGAATTTAGGTTATGAAGCTTTATTTCCATCAGAATTAACTATGGTAAATCCAGTAATTTTGTCTGCTCTTTCAC
Organism: Candidatus Pantoea edessiphila; assembly: GCF_002933345.1. GTDB lineage: Bacteria > Pseudomonadota > Gammaproteobacteria > Enterobacterales > Enterobacteriaceae > Pantoea_C. The sequence goes on from NZ_PDKR01000001.1 coordinate 346,902, forward strand.
CAAATTCTAATGAAAATCATGATTTTTTTTCTGGTTCTGGTTCTTCTTATGTAGTAGGTAAATCAGTAGATACTGAAGATGAAGACTGGAATTTTTAAAAATAAAAACTAATCTATAAAATACTATTTATTATTCAATAGAAATATCCAAAAAGCAATTTTTAATTATTATTGCTACGTGTTATTTCAAAAAATTATGATTTTATTTTTATAAAAATATAAATTCAATTTTAGATAAAACTAAAAATTTCATTGAATTAAAATTCAAACAAAACCTGTTTAAAATTACTTTTTGTTATTTATTAATTAACTTAATTTAAAATTTCATATTTATACATTTCAAAATAGATAACACTATTTTTTATTCATGGTATTGTTTTGCTTATTTAAAATTAAATTTTATTAAACTAAGGTAATAAAATATATATGCAAAAATATCCCATCCATTATGCATTAATTAGTGTTTCTGATAAAACTGGTATAATTGAATTTGCAAGAGAACTTGATAAGCGAAAAATTAGAATAATTTCTACTGGCGGAACTGCTAGTTTATTAATTCAGGCAGGGATACCAGTTATAGAAGTATCTAAATATACTGAATTTCCAGAAATGATGAATGGACGAGTTAAAACACTACATTCAAAAATATGTGGTGGTATTTTGTATCGTCGAGGTCAAGACGATAAAATGATAAAAAAGTATGGAATATTTCCAATAGATATTGTAATAGTGAATTTTTATCCATTTAAACAATCAATTATTGATAAAAATTGTTTGTTATCAGACGCAATAGAAAAAATAGATATAGGAGGTCCAACTATGGTATCTTCTGCAGCCAAAAATTATGAATTTGTAGCTGTTGTCGTAAGACATATCGATTATAATTTTATTTTAGATGAATTGGATATTAATAAAAACTCATTAACACTAAATACTAGATTAGAATTAGCTGTTAAGGCTTTTAAATACCTGGCTATTTATAATAACAATATTGCTAATTATTTTGATAATTTACAATTAAATATTAAAAATATTACAGAATATGAGCAGATAAATAGTTTACCACAAAAAATTAATATTAATTTTATAAAAAAATATAATATGATATACGGAGAGAATAGCCATCAATCAGCTGCATTTTATATTCCAGAAAATATAGAAAACGAATGTTCATCCGATTTATTAAAAGTTCAAGGAGGAATACTTTCTTATAATAATGCTATTGATATTGATACAGCTATAGAATGTTTAAAACAATTTAATGAACCTGCATGTGTAATAGTTAAGCATTCAAACCCATGTGGCGTTGCAATAAGTGACTCAATAGCTTCTGCTTATAAACTTGCTTATAGCACAGATCCTATCTCAGCTTTTGGTGGTATTATTGCATTAAATCGTGAATTAGATCAATTAACAGTAGAGTTAATTATTAAATTTCAGTTTGTAGAAATAATAATAGCACCCTCTTTTAATGAAATGGCACTGAAATTTATTTCTAATAAGAAAAAGATTAAATTAATAATATACGATAAATTTAAAAAAAATTATTTTAATTTAGACTTTAAAAGTCTTAATATTGGATTATTAGTACAAGAACACAATTTAAAAACTATAGAAATAAACCAACTTAACATAGTTAGTAAAACCAAACCAAGTAAACAAGAAATAGCAGATGCAATTTTTGGTTTGAAAGTATCTAAATTTGTTAAGTCTAATGCTATTGTTTGTGCTAAGAACAATACTACAATTGGGATTGGTGCCGGCCAGATGAGTCGTATCGATTCGGTGAAAATTGCTAGCCTTAAAGCAAATAATGCAGGGCTTAAAACAAAAAATTCTGTTATGGCTTCTGATGCTTTTTTTCCTTTCCGTGATGGTATTGATATTGCAGCAGAAATGGGAATAAGTTGTATTATTCAACCAGGTGGTTCTATACGTGATAAAGAAGTAATTAAAGCAGCTGATGAACATCATATTTCAATGATCTTTACAAAGATACGTCATTTTCGTCATTAATATGAATAAAGAAAATAAAAATGAAAATTTTAATTATCGGCAATGGTGGACGTGAGCATGCATTAGCATGGAAAGCAGCACAATCTCCACTAGCTGACATTGTATTTGTTGCTCCAGGTAATGCCGGTACTTTTTTAGAACCAGGTGTTCAAAATGTAGATATTAGTTCTACTGATATAAATTCTCTGGTTAATTTTGCTTTAAAAGAGAAAATAGATTTAACAATTATAGGACCAGAAAAGCCTATTATTATGGGTATAGTTGATAAATTTCGTGATGTAGGATTAAATATTTTTGGTCCGACTAAATCTGCTTCTCAGATAGAAAGTTCAAAATTTTTTTGTAAAAAATTTTTATCACGTCATAATATTTCTTCTGCAAATTACAAATATTTTACTGAAATAAAACCTGCAATATCTTATATTAATACAATACCATTACCTATTGTTATCAAAGCTGATGGTATAACAGGTGGTAAAGGTGTAATTATTTCAACAAATATTAAAGAAGCAGAAAATATAGTCAAAAATATGATACAAGGTAATTTATTTGGTGATGCAGGTAAACGTATTATAATTGAAGAATTTTTATATGGTGAAGAAGTTAGTTTTATTGTGATGGTTGATGGTAAAAATATATTACCTCTGGCTACGAGCCAAGATTACAAACGTATTGGCAATAATGATACAGGCTTAAATACAGGAGGTATGGGATCTCGTTCACCAGCTTTATTAGTAACAGCTAAAATATATCAAAATATAATGGATCTAATTATATACCCCACTATATTTGGTATGTTACTTGAAGACAATATGTATACTGGTTTTCTCTATGCTGGAATAATAATCAACGAATTAGGACAACCGCAAGTGATAGAATTTAATTGTCGTTTAGGAGATCCTGAAACTCAATCACTTATGATTAGACTAAAATCTGATATTGTAGATCTTTGCTTTGCCGGATGTAATAAGACTTTAAGTAAAAAATTTATAAATTGGGATAATCGTTATGCATTAAGTTTAGTGTTAACTTCGAAAGGCTATCCTAGTTATTATATAAATGATGAAAAAATTTATGGTTTACCTAAAAAAAGTTTTTCTCATAGCAAAATATTTCATGCAGGAACAAGTTTAAATGGAAATCAATTTATTACTAACGGAGGTCGTGTTTTGTGTATAACCACTATTGATAGAAACACTAAAATGTTACAGAAACGTGCTTATAAAATAGCCAAATCAATTTATTGGAAAAACATTTATTATCGAAATGATATTGGATATTGCTAATATTTATTAACAAATACTTTCATTAAAGTAAATCGTTAATGCCATATACGTGAAAGCTTATGTACTGACTCAATAAATATGCCTGCATTTTCTGGGGGTGTATCGCAATGTATACCATGACCTAAATTAAAAATATGACCACTACCTTTACCGAAACTTTTTAAAATTGTTTCTACTTCTTTTTCAATACGTAACGGAGAAGAATATAGTATTGAAGGATCCATATTTCCCTGAATTGCAACTTTATCACCAACACGACGCCTTGCATCACCGATATTAATAGTCCAATCAATACCTAAAGCATCACAACCAATTTCTGCCATATCTTCTAACCATTGGTTACCACCTTTAGTAAACAAAACTATTGGTATATAACAACCTTTGTTTGTACGAATTAAATTATCAATAATTTTATGTAAATAGTATAATGAAAATTCACGATAAGCAGACCAATTTAATATACCACCCCAAGTATCAAATAACATTACAGATTGTACACCAGCGCAAATTTGTGCATTCAGGTAGAGAATTATATTTTCTGTTAATTTATTTAATATTTTATGTAAAATGATTGGTTCAGAGTACATCAATTTTTTTATTTTATTAAAAACCTTACTACTACCTCCTTCTACCATATATGTTGCTAATGTCCAAGGACTTCCAGAAAAACCAAGTAATGGAACTTCTCCTTTTAAATTTTTATGAATCATGCGAATTGTATTCATTACATAACTTAATTCTTGTTCGGGATCATGTACTGGTAAGCGATCAACATCAGCTTGACAAGTAATAGGATGTAAAAAAATAGGACCATTTTTTTCATCAAAATGAAGTCCAAGACCCATCGCATCTGGAATTATGAGTATGTCACTAAAAACTATTGCTGCATCTAAATTATATCGACGCAAAGGTTGCAGTGTAATTTCACATGCTATATCAACATTTTTACAAAGTGATAAAAAATTATTAAATTTGGCACGTATTTTTTTATATTCTGGTAAATATCTTCCAGCTTGCCTCATCATCCAAACTGGTGTTACATCTACTGGCTTACGCAATATAGCACGTAAATAACGATCATTTTTTAAATTAAAAATATTCATTTTTATTTCTTGCATTAAATACATTCTAGTATGGGTAATAGCTCAATATCATTACCAAAAAATTGGTAATGATATTATATACATATATAAATAAATCTTTATATATTTATTATCTTTTTATTAATTATCATAATTATTCAAATTAGCATTTAAAAGTTCAGCTAAATTAGCGGAAGCTTTATCAGCAGCTAGTTCTGATTTAGAAAAATCACTTTCATTATTAACTATCCTATTACTTATTCGATCCTTATGATATGAGTAGCCTGTACCTGCTGGAATAAGTCTACCAACTATAACATTTTCTTTTAATCCGCGTAGTTCATCATGTTTACCTGCAACAGATGCTTCAGTTAAAACACGTGTAGTTTCCTGAAAAGATGCTGCAGAAATAAATGATTCAGTAGCTAGTGAAGCTTTAGTCACACCAAGCAGTTCTCTCATATATTTTGTAGTATTTTTTCCTTTAGATCTTAATATACGATTAGATATTCTAATTCTAGAAAATTCTACTTGTTCACCATCTAAAAATTCTGGGGAAGCGGTTTTTATAATTGTCGCTTTACGTAACATTTGACGTACAATTACTTCAATATGTTTATCATTGATTTTTACACCTTGCAAACGATATACTTCTTGTACTTCATTAGTAATATAACGAGTAACAGCATAAATACCGCGTAACCGTAAAATATCATGTGGAGACTCTGGACCATCAGAAATTACATCCCCTATGTCAACTCTTTCACCTTCAAATACATTCAATTGGCGCCATTTTGGTATCATTTCTTCATAAGGTTCACTTCCATCGATAGGAGTAATCATTAAACGTCTTTTCCCTTTAGTTTCTTTACCAAAGGAAATAATTCCACTAATTTCTGCTAGTATAGCTGGTTCTTTAGGACGACGAGCTTCAAATAAATCAGCAACACGAGGTAAGCCTCCTGTAATGTCTTTAGTACCACCTGATTCTTGAGGAACACGAGCTAATGTATCACCAGCACTTATTTTTACTCCATCTTCTAATTGTACAATTGCTTTTCCTGGCAAAAAATACTGTGCTGGAATATCAGTACCTAATATAAATATATCTTTGCCGTTATGATCAACAATTTTTAGTGAAGGACGTAAATCTTTACTACTACCAGTTCTTTCTGCGCTTTCTAAAACTACTAAAGAAGACAAACCTGTCAAATCATCTGTTTGTCTAGTTATTGTTTGACCGTCAATTATATCTATAAAACGAATGAAACCACCTATTTCAGTGATAACAGGCATAGTATGAGGATCCCAATTAGCTACAATTTCCCCTGAAGTGACAAATTCATTATCTTCTTTTTCCATCACGGCTCCATAAGGAATTTTATAGCTTTCTTTGGTTCTGTTGAATTCATCAACTATTTTTAATTCAACATTACGAGATATAATGACTGCTTTACCTAAAGAATTGATTACAAATTTAGCATTATTTAATTTTATTGTACCTTTATTTTTTATTCGAATACTAGATTCAGTTGCTGAACGTGATGCAGCACCTCCAATATGAAATGTACGCATTGTTAACTGTGTACCCGGTTCGCCAATTGATTGTGCAGCAATAACGCCAATTGCCTCACCTTTATTAACAAGATGACCTCTTGCTAAATCACGACCATAACAGTTAGCACATACACCAAAATCAGTTTCACAACAAACAACTGAACGAACTTTAACGTTATCTATAGAATTTAATTCTAATACATCACACCAGTATTCATCAAGCAACGTATTGCGTGATATTAAAACATTATCAGTGCATGACATCATACCTGGCTTAAGTACATCAGCTGCAACTACTCTACCTAAAACACGCTCACGTAAGGGATCTTTGACATCTCCTCCTTCTATCACAGGATTCATCATTATACCTTCATAAGTACCACAATCATCTTCAGTAACCACTAGATCTTGCGCAACATCTACTAAACGACGAGTTAGATAACCTGAATTTGCGGTTTTTAATGCTGTATCTGCTAAACCTTTACGAGCACCATGAGTTGAAATAAAATACTGAAGAACATTTAAACCCTCACGAAAATTTGCAGTAATAGGAGTTTCAATAATAGATCCATCTGGTTTTGCCATTAAACCTCGCATTCCCGCTAATTGACGAATTTGAGCTGCAGAACCACGAGCACCAGAATCAGCCATCATGAATATATTGTTAAAAGATGATTGTGTTTTTTCTTTGCCATCGGAATTAATAACATATTCTACAGAAAGATTTTCCATCATCGCTTTAGCAACTCTTTCATTAGCGGCAGCCCAAATATCAATCATCTTATTATACCTTTCTCCTACGGTAACCAATCCTGATTGAAATTGTTCTTGTATTTCAGCTACCTCTAATTCTGCTTCAGAAATTATTTCTAATTTTTTTTCAGGAATAACCATATCATCTATACCTACAGATACACCTGAACGAGCTGCATAAGCAAAACCAGAATACATAATTTGATCAGCAAAAATAACAGTAGATTTTAATCCTAAAATACGATAGCAAGTATTTAACATTTTAGAAATTGTTTTTTTACCTAGAACTTGATTAACCATAGAATATGGTAAACCTTTAGGTACAATCATCCAAAGAATTGCACGACCAATAGTAGTATCAATTATATTAGTTTTAGAAGTCAATTCACCATTTTCACTTCTATCAAATTCAGAAATACGAACCTTAACACGCGCATGTAATTCAGCTTGTCCAGTTCGGTATAAATGCTCCGCTTCTTTTGGACCAGTGAGCATCATACCCTCTCCTTTAGCATTTACTTTATCACGAGTCATATAATATAAACCTAAAACAACATCTTGAGAGGGAACAATAATTGGTTCTCCATTTGCTGGGGATAAAATATTATTAGTAGACATCATTAAGGCTCGTGCTTCTAACTGAGCTTCTAATGTTAGAGGTACATGTACAGCCATTTGATCTCCATCAAAATCAGCATTGTATGCTGCACACACTAATGGATGTAATTGGATGGCTTTACCTTCAACAAGAATTGGCTCAAAAGCTTGTATACCTAAACGATGTAATGTTGGAGCTCTATTTAATAAAACAGGATGTTCACTAATTACATTATCAAGAATATCCCAGACAATAGCTTCTTCACGTTCAACCATCTTTTTTGCAGATTTTATTGTAGTTGCCAATCCTTTTATTTCTAATTGTCCATAAATAAATGGCTTAAACAATTCTAAAGCCATTTTTTTTGGTAATCCACATTGATTTAAACCAAGATATGGACCAACTGTAATTACAGAACGTCCGGAATAATCAACACGTTTACCTAATAAATTTTGACGAAAACGACCTTGTTTTCCTTTAATCATATCAGCTAATGATTTTAATGGACGCTTATTGGAGCCAGTAATAGCACGTCCCCTTCGACCATTATCTAATAATGCATCTACTGCTTCTTGCAACATTCTTTTTTCATTTCTAACTATTATATCTGGAGCAGAAAGATCTAGTAATCTTTTTAATCTATTATTACGATTAATAACACGTCGGTAAAGATCATTTAAGTCTGATGTAGCAAAACGACCCCCATCAAGAGGAACTAATGGACGAAGATCTGGCGGAAGAACAGGTAATACACTTAAAATCATCCATTCTGGTTTATTACCAGATTGAATAAAAGCTTCTAATAATTTAATTCTCTTGGTTAATTTTTTTCTTTTAGTTTCAGAATTAGTTTCATTAATTTCTTCACGTAATTGTTCACATTCTTGTTCTAATTCCATGTTTTTCAATAAATATTGAATTGCTTCTGCACCCATTTTTGCATCAAATTCATCACCGAATTCTTCTAATACATCAAGATATTGTTCTTCAGTTAATATTTGTCTCTTTTCAAGATTAGTCATACCACCTTCAACAACGACATAAGATTCAAAATATAATACCCTTTCTATATCTCGTAAAGGCATATCTAATAATAATCCAATACGTGATGGTAAAGATTTTAAAAACCAAATGTGAGCTGTTGGCGATGCTAATTCTATGTGTCCCATACGTTCACGTCTAACTTTTGTTTGAGTAACTTCAACACCACATTTTTCGCAAATTACACCCCGGTGTTTTAATCTTTTATATTTACCACATAAGCATTCATAATCTTTTACTGGTCCAAAAATTCGAGCACAAAAAAGACCATCACGTTCTGGTTTAAAAGTACGATAATTTATAGTTTCTGGTTTTTTTACTTCACCAAAAGACCAAGAACGTATCATATCTGGAGCAGCTAAAGAAATTTTGATAGCATCAAATTCTTCTTTTTTAGTTTGTGTTTTTAGAAACTTAAGTAAGTCTTTCACGGATTATTTCTCGTCAGGAGTGAGATTATAGGAGTGTTTAAAATAAAATCGATTAAATACTCCATCAGTATTACGTAAACTGCACTTACATAATAGGCTATATTTATTAAGGAACTAAGAAGCTTTAAAATATTATTTGCTATTTCTTACTCATCTTCTAATTCAATATTGATGCCTAATGACCGAATCTCCTTCAACAATACATTAAAAGACTCAGGCATGCCTGGTTCCATATTATGATTACCATCTACAATATTTTTATACATTTTAGTACGACCATTAACGTCATCAGATTTTACTGTAAGCATTTCTTGTAAAGTATATGCTGCACCATAAGCTTCTAAAGCCCAAACTTCCATTTCACCAAATCGTTGACCGCCAAATTGAGCTTTACCTCCTAAGGGTTGTTGAGTAACCAAACTATAAGAACCTGTTGAACGTGCATGCATTTTATCATCAACAAGATGATTAAGCTTAAGCATATACATATAACCAACGGTAACTTGACGTTCAAATTTCTCACTAGTACGCCCATCAAATAAAGTAATTTGACCAGACGAAGGCAAATTACTCAATTTAAGTAATGCTTTAATTTCACTTTCTTTTGCACCATCAAAAACAGGACTTGCGATAGGCATGCCTTTTTTTAGATTTTCAGCCAAACATAATACTTCTGTATCACTGAATGAACTCAGATCAACTTTTTGTCGTAGATCAGTACCTAAATCATAAGCACGTTGTATAAATTTCCGTAATTTAAAGATTTCTTCTTTTTTCTTTATCATTAAATCAATCTTTTCACCAATCCCTTTAGCTGCCATACCTAAATGTGTTTCAAGAATTTGGCCAATATTCATGCGAGAAGGTACACCAAGAGGATTTAATACAATATCAACTGGAATGCCATTTTCATCATATGGCATATCTTCTACTGGATTGATTTTTGAAATAACTCCCTTATTTCCGTGACGACCTGCCATTTTATCCCCTGGTTGAATCTGACGTTTAACAGCAAGATAAACTTTTACTATTTTTAAGATACCAGGAGCTAGATCATCACCTTGAGTAATTTTACGACGTTTGTCTTCTATTTTTTTCTCAAATTCTTTTTTGAGTTCTTCATATTGATGTGTTAATTGTTCTAATTGTTCTTGTTTGTTTCTATCGTTATTAATATTAATTTTCAACCAATGCTCTCGTGGCATTTGATTTAATGTATTTAGATCAATTTGACTTGATAATAATACTGTCTGAATACGGTTAAAAACGCCCGCTTCTAATATTTGCAATTCTTCAGATAAATCTTTTTTTGCTTGTTTTAACTGCATTTCTTCAATTTCTAAAGCACGTTTATCTTTTTGTATACCATCTCTAGTAAAAACTTGTACGTCAATAACTGTACCAGAGACACCATTGGGAACTCTTAATGATGAATCTTTTACATCAGATGCTTTTTCACCAAAAATAGCACGAAGCAATTTTTCTTCTGGCGTTAATTGAGTCTCACCCTTTGGAGTTACTTTTCCAACTAAAATATCTCCTCCATTTACTTCTGCTCCAATATAAACAATACCAGATTCATCTAATTTAGAAAGTGCTGCTTCACTTACATTTGGAATATCGGCAGTAACTTCTTCTGGACCTAATTTAGTATCACGAGACATACATGCTAATTCTTGAATATGAATACTTGTAAATCTATCCTCTTGAACCACTCGTTCTGAAACTAAAATAGAGTCTTCAAAGTTATAACCATTCCATGGCATAAAGGCTACTCTCATGTTTTGACCTAAAGCTAATTCACCAAGATCTGTAGCAGGACCATCTGCTAATACATCACCACGATTAATTTGCTCACCTAAAGAAATACAAGGCATTTGATTAATACAAGTGTTTTGATTTGAACGAGTATATTTAGTTAAATTATAAATATCAATTCCAGCTTCACCTGCAATTATTTCTTTCTCATTAACTTTAACAACAATACGAGACGCATCTACATATTGTATTGAACCACCTCTTTTTGCTACTACTGTCACTCCTGAATCTACAGCTACTGCACGTTCCATACCTGTACCAACCAAAGGTTTATCAGCACGCAAGGTTGGTACAGCTTGACGTTGCATATTCGCACCCATTAAAGCACGGTTAGCATCATCATGTTCAAGAAAAGGTATTAAAGATGCACCTACAGAAACTATTTGTTGGGTAGACACATCCATATAATCAACTTGTTTTCGATGAAATAACCCAGATTCACCTTTATTACGACAAATGATCAAATCATCAACAAACTCACCATCTTCTTTTAAATAAGCATTTGCTTGAGCAATAATATAGTTACCCTCTTCAATAGCTGATAAATAATGAATTCTATCAGAAACAATGCCATTAAGAACGCAACGGTATGGTGTTTCTAAAAATCCGTATTCATTTGTTTTTGCATAAACGGATAAGGAGTTAATTAAACCTATATTTGGCCCTTCAGGAGTTTCAATTGGGCAAACGCGACCATAATGTGTAGGATGTACATCACGTACTTCAAAACCAGCTCTTTCACGAGTTAAACCTCCTGGACCAAGTGCAGAAATACGACGTTTATGAGTAATTTCTGACAATGGATTATTTTGATCCATAAATTGGGATAATTGACTAGAACTAAAAAACTCTTTTACCGCTGCTGAAATGGGTTTAGCATTAATCATATCTTGAGGCATTAAAGAATCAAGATCTCCCAATGACAAACGTTCTCTAACTGCACGTTCTACTCGTATCAATCCAACACGAAATTGATTTTCAGCCATTTCTCCTACTGAACGCACACGACGATTACCGAGATGGTCAATATCATCTATTTCACCTTTACCATTGCGAATATTAATAAGTTTTTTCATTACATCAATTATATCTTCTTTACTAAGAATACCTGGACCTTCTATTTTATCTCTTGCTAAAGAACGGTTAAATTTCATACGTCCTACAGCAGAAAGATCATATCTATCTTCAGAAAAAAACAAGTTTTCAAAAAGATTTTCAGTAGCTTCCCTAGTTGGTGGTTCACCAGGACGCATCATGCGATAAATCTCAATAAGTGCAGTTGATCTATCGTTAGTTGGATCAATACGTAAAGTTTCTGACATATAAGGTCCATGATCTAAATCATTAATAAACAATATTTCAATATATTTATGGCCCAATTGTTTTAATTTATATATTAAATCCAATGATAAATCTGAATTAGCAGGAGCGATTAGTTCACCGGTGTTATTATCAAAATAATTTTTAGCTAAAATTTTTCCTACTAAATATTCAATTGGAACTTCGATATTTACAATGTTATCAATTTCTAATTGATTAATATGACGTGAAGTAATACGACGACCTTTTTCAATATAAATTTTATTATTAAATTCAATATTAAAAGTAGCAGTTTCACCACGTAATCTTTCTGGAATCAATTTCATTAATATTTTATTCTTATGAATTTCAAATACTATATTTTCGAAAAAAATATTTAAAATATCTTCAGTTGTATAATTTAAAGCACGTAAAATAATACTAGAAGGTAGTTTTCGTTTACGATCAATACGAATGAAGAGATTATCTTTGGGATCAAATTCAAAATCTATCCATGAACCTCTATAAGGAATAATACGTGCATTATATAATATCTTCCCTGAGGAATGGGTTTTACCTTTATCACTATCAAAAAATACTCCAGGACTTCGATGTAATTGAGAAACAATAACACGTTCAGTACCATTAATGATAAAAGTACCATTTTCAGTCATTAATGGGATTTCTCCCATATAAACTTCTTGTTCTTTAATATTTTTAATAGTATTTACTAATGAAGAATCACGATCATAAATAACCAAACGTAATTTTACCCTCAATGGTGCAGAATAAGTTGCACCACGTATATGACATTCTTTTACATCAAAAATAGGTTCACCTAAACGATAGCTTACATATTGTAATTCAGAATTACCACCATAGCTTGTAATAGGAAATATAGAACGAAAAGCAGCTTCCAAACCATATTGGCCTTCTGGATCGTGTTCAATAAATTTTTGAAAAGAATCAAGTTGGATAAAAAGAAGATAAGGAACGTCTAAAACTTTTGGACGTTTACCAAAATCTTTACGAATTCGTTTTTTTTCGGTATATGAGTAAACCATTAGGGCTCCTCAACTAGCTGATGAGTAGATCTATTTTCAAAATCTTTTTTACAGATATTTATATAAATTTATTAAATTATTATTTAATAATATATTTAAAAATAAATAATATTTTATTAAATATATTATTAATATTTAAACTATTTAATATTATTTAAGATAATAAATCGAAATTATTAATATAAAAAGGCTGGTGGTTATACCACCAGCCGTCAGGCGTGCTGTAGCCAGACTATAAGCTAATAAAAATGTTTATTTGACTTCAACTTCGGCTCCAGCTTCTTTTAAAATCCTTTCTAAGGATGCTGCATCTTCTTTACTTATTCCTTCTTTAATAACTCCAGTCGCTTCAACTAAATCTTTAGCTTCTTTTAATCCTAATCCAGTTGCTGCACGTACAGCTTTAATAACTGCAACCTTATTTGGACCAATAGCTTTTAAAATTACATCAAATTCGCTTTTTTCTTCAATAACCTCAGCAGTACTAATATTGGTGACTACTTTAGAGGAAACACCGAATTTTTCTTCCATAGCAGAAACTAAATCAACAACTTCCATTACAGACATACTAGAAACAGCTTCTAAAATTTGGTCTTTAGTTATAGACATTACAATTGTTCCTAAAATCAAAATCAGAAAAATTTTATATATTATTAAATGATGTTAAATAATAATAAAAATCTGAGTTTAAATTATTTTTTTATATTACTAACGGCACTTAATACACGAACTATTTTACCCGCAGCTGCTTCTTTCATAGTTAACATTAATTTTATTAGTGCTTCCTCATGGGTTGGCAAAGATGCTAAACAATCAATGTTGTTTTCGTCAATCAGTTTGTTCTCAAAAGCTGCAGCTTTAATTCTGAATGTTGTATTATCTTTCGTAAAATCTTTTAACAAACGAGCGGCTATACCAGGATGTTCTGTAGAATATGCGATTAATGTTGGACCAATAAAAGTATTTTTTAAACACTCAAATTGAGTATCTTTAACAATTCGATGTAATAATGTATTTCGAACAACATATATAAACACGCCAGACTTGCGAGCATTTTCTCTCAACTCAGTTATTTTATCTACAGTAACACCACGGAAGTCGGCAACAACTGCTGAAATTGATTGTTTTGATATTTCGCAAATTTTAGCAACAATCGCTTTTTTATCTTTAAGATTTAGTGGCATTAACTTATACTCCTGAACTTAAATCGGAGAAAAAATTTAATTATTAATTAACTTTGTTAATATTTGCTTTTGCTTTGAGTAAAACCTGAATAAAAGAAGATAACTAAATCTAATGAACAAACAGAACATATTTTAATATTACATTTTTAATTTTATAAAATTTATTTTCCAATTAAATTAGTGTGATTATTTATAATAAAAACAAACTAATAGCTCAATTAAACAATGAATATTTTACTAAAATCAAAAATAAAATCTTACGTAAATTTATTGCTTATTTCAAGAGATAATTGAAATTAAAATAATTAAATATTTAAACTACTTTGTTCTATACACATTCCAACTCCCATGGTAGTAGAAATGTTAATTTTTTTTATATAATTTCCTTTCGCTTGTACAGGTTTTACTTTTTTTAGGTCTGAAACTAAATATTCTAAGTTTTCTTTCAAATCTTTAATTTCAAAATTTATTCTGCCGATCGTAGTATGAATAATACCATTTTTGTCGTTTCTATAACGAACTTGTCCAGCTTTAACATTCTTAACAGCTTCGGAAATATTATTTGTTACAGTACCCATTTTAGGGTTTGGCATTAATCCTCTAGTACCTAAAATTTGACCTAATTGACTAACTATATGCATCGCATCAGAAGATGCAATAACCACATCAAAATTTATGTTACCTTGTTTTATATCTTCAGCAAGATCATTCATTCCCACAAGTATTGCTCCCTCTTTTTTAGCTTCTTCAGCTTGTAATCCTTCAGCAAAAACTGCAATACGTAAAGAACGTCCAGTACCATGTGGTAAAATAGTAGATCTCCTAATGTTTTGATCTGGTTTTTTTGTATCAATACTTAAATTTATTGCAACATCAACACTTTCTATAAATTTAGATACAGCTAATTTTTTTAGTATAGAAATAGCTTCGATAAAATCATACTTTTTAGTTAAACTAACTTCAGTTTTCATCATCTTCATACGCTTAGTTGTTTTAGTCATTATCAATCCTCTACGACTAAACCCATTGAAATAGCAGTACCTTCAATAGAACGAGACATTGCTTCAATAGTAGATCCTGTCATATCTACTGATTTAACTTTTGCTATTTCAATAATTTGTGTACGATTTATTGTTCCAACTTTTTCTTGATTAGGTTTACTAGAACCTGATTTTATACCTACAACTTTTTTTAAAAGAACTGAAGCTGGAGGCGTTTTTATGATAAAACTAAAAGTACGGTCTGTATATACTGTTATAATAACAGGAGTTGGCATACCTTTTTCTAATAATTCAGTCTGGGTATTAAAATCTTTACAGAATTGCATAATATTAACACCTTGCTGACCTAAAGCAGGACCAACAGGTGGACTAGGATTGGCCATACCAGCAGGAATTTGTAACTTAACATGTGCTTGTATTTTTTTAGCCATTCATTACCTCAACTAACAAATAGTATTAGATCTAATCTAGTAAAAATAAATATTTATAAAAATCTACTTTGATAACTAAATATAAATAATAGATAATTATCAATTATCAACGAATTAATGTTAACCTTTTTCTACTTGAGAAAAATCAAGTTCTACTGGTGTAGATCTTCCAAAAATTGAAACAGAAACTTTTAATCGACTTTTTTCATAGTCTACTTCTTCTACCACACTATTAAAATCAGCAAAAGGTCCATCGTTAACTCTAACTATTTCACCAGGTTCAAAAATTATTTTTGGACGAGGCTTATCACCAACTTCTTGAAGACGGTTAATAATTACGTTGGCTTCTTTATCACTAATGGGAGAAGGCCGATCAGACGTACCCCCAATAAATCCCATAACACGTGGTACACTTCGAACTAAATGCCAACTAGCATCGTTCATAACCATCTGAACAAGCACATAACCTGGAAAAAACTTTCTTTCACTTTTACGACGTTGACCGAAGCGAATTTCAACTACTTCTTCCGTAGGAACCATAATTTCACCAAACATCTTTTTCATATTATGCAATTTGATATGTTCACGTAACGACTGCGCTACACGGCCTTCAAAACCGGAAAATGCTTGTACAACGTACCAACGTTTTTTTGGAACTTCAGACATTTTAAAACAACCTCAAGCCAGTAATAAATGACACCATACGGACTACAATATTATCTAGTCCCCATAAAATTAATGACATTATAGTAGTAACAGCTATAACAATTAGTGTTATCCGAAATGTTTCTTGATAAGTAGGCCAAACAACTTTTTTTATTTCAGCTTTTGATTCTCTTGTAAAAACCAAGATTTTTTTACCTTGCTTTGTTGAAAGTAAAATCCAGCTAGAGATTATAAATAATATAACTATAGCTATCATACGTAAATATAATGTTGTTTCTTGATAATAATAATTACCTATTATTGCAACGAGCAATAATATTAATATGATCAACCATTTTGCTGTTTCCAAGCCAAACAAGTTTACTTTAGCTTCGTTATTATTACTCATACAAACCTACTAAAATTTCTGGAACTGTAATTATGTATTACTTACTTTTTTTTGATTAATTTAAATTAAAATTAAATCAATAATTACTTACAATTTAAGTTTTGATATTCTTAAATCTTATTTCACTTAACAATTTTAAGTATAACAATCTTATTGCTAGTTAATTAATTGTTAAACAATATTATGCTGTTAAAATTTACAATATCTAAAATAAATAAATCTTTATTTTTATTCATTAATAACCAAAACGTTAAAAACTTATGCATAATGCTGCTGATACCCAGATTCGAACTGGGGAACCTCACCCTTACCAAGGGTGTGCTCTACCAACTGAGCTATATCAGCACAGTTTTTGGAGCGGGTAACGGGAATCGAACCCGTATCTTTAGCTTGGAAGGCTAAGGTAATACCTTTATACAATACCCGCATTATAAATAATAATACTGATTAACATTAACACTAAATGATGGTGGGAGAAGGATTTGAACCTTCGAAGTCTATGACGGCAGATTTACAGTCTGCTCCCTTTGACCGCTCGGGAATCCCACCTAATGATCTATTATTTGATGCCGGCTACCGGAATCGAACTGGTGACCTACTGATTACAAGTCAGTTGCTCTACCTATTGAGCTAAGCCGGCCTACGGCCTACAAACAAAATAAAATATTTACTTTAATATAATAATAATATTGTAGAAATATTATATATGTGATGCAATAAAATATTTTAATTTACAACTTATTTTCTCTACTTAATTATAAGTTTTGATAAATGTTTGTTAATAATTAATATTAATAATCAATAAAATTTACTATTAAAATAATTGCAATACTGTTATATAAATTATATTATAGCCTATAATAAGTTAGGTTTTGATCAACTAAGAATAGCATTATAGCTTAATTTTTACTCTGTTTACAGACATTATGTGATTTTTTTAAAAATATATTATAACATTATTATCTTTATATATAATTTTATATTTGAGATGATATTTTGTTTAATTGATATTTTATTTAATTTAAACGGTTATAAAATACATAACGAAAACAAAAATGATAGATCTTTATTTGTTATTTACACGTAAGGAATGGTCAAATCTACGTGATACAACTTCGTTGGGTTTATCATGTAGTGAAATAAAAGATATCAATGCATATTTATCTATTAGTGAAATTAAAGATATCTATTTACCTCTTTTACTTTTATTAAACTTTTTAATAGATTCAGATTTGAATCAAAAACAAATTATTGAAAAATTTTTAGGTAAAAAAAATAAAAAAACACCATATATTATTAGTATATCAGGAAGCGTAGCAGTTGGTAAAAGTACCATAGCAAATATACTTCAGATACTACTACGTCACAATGATAAAAATAGTAAAGTAGAGCTTATTTCTACTGATGGGTTTTTATATCCTAATTCTATACTCAAAAAAAGAGGTTTAATGAAAAAAAAGGGATTCCCTCAATCATATGATATGCGTGGTTTAATTAAATTTGTTTCAGATTTAAAATTAGGTGTTGAAGAAGTAACAGCACCAGTTTATTCTCATGATATTTATGATATAGTTCCTAAAAAAAATAAAATTATCCGGCAACCTGATATTTTAATTCTTGAAGGGTTAAATATATTACAAAATAAAACAGATTATAGAAATGATGCTTATCACATATTCGTTTCCGATTTCGTAGATTTTTCTATTTATGTTGATGCTACTGAAGAACTATTGCAAAATTGGTACGTTAAGCGTTTTTTGAAATTATGTCAAAATTCATTTATTAAATCAAATTCATACTTTCATAGCTATTCGGGCCTTCCTAAAATGGAAGTTATTAAAATTGCTAGAAATTTATGGAGGGAAATCAATGGATTAAATCTCAAAAAAAATATTTTGCCAACTAAAGAAAGAGCAAATTTAATATTAGTTAAACAAGATAATCATGCTATTAATCAAATTCGTTTGAGGAAATAAAAATAAATAGTATAATTAATTAAGGGATATTTCTCCAACTGACCAAGATTGAAATCTTCCATTATTTTCTAATATTAATGAACCTTTGGTATCTATTCCACGATAAATACCATGTATTGTTTTTTTACCAATTACTAATTTTACTGAACGATTATTCAAACTATCTAATTTTCTCCAACGCAACATGAAAGGAGCAAATCCTTTTTTTTCAAATATAAATAAAGAATTACGAAAACTATCAACCAGATCAAAAATAAGTCTATTACAATTAACTTCAAAACCTATTTCTTGAAGAGAAATCCACTTATAAGTCGAAACTTGTAAAGTTTGTTGAAGTGTATTTATGGAAGAAATATTAATACCAACCCCAATTATAATTTGTGTATTAACAAAATTTTTACTCTTTAATTCTATTAAAACTCCTGCTAATTTACTACCATGAAAATAAATATCGTTAGGCCATTTTGTACTAATATCTTTAATTCCTAATAATTGGAGCTTTTCTGCTATAAGCAATCCAATTATAAGACTAATACCTAACATAGAATTAACTTTACCTGCTAATTGCCAATACATGGACATATATATGTTAGATCCAAAAGGTGAAAACCACGAACGTCCATAACGTCCTCTTCCAAATTTTTGATGGGCTGCAATACAAATATCACCAGATTTAAGATAATTAATGTTATCTAACAAATATTGATTCGTTGAATCAATAACTGGAAAAAATAAAACATTATCTTTCCCTAATTTTAATTGGATTTCTTTTTCATTTAATAAATGAATTGATTTTAGTAATTTATGTTTTTCTTTATTAATACTATGTATATTAAAACCCCAACTTTTTATTGTTTTTATACTTTTTATTATAATTGATTCAGTTGTACCTAATATCTTACTAAGATATTTATTAGAGTATGTTTTACCATCAGATAAAATCTTAGCTAATTTTAATTGAAATTGAGTATTCATTTTTATAAAAGCATATTAATTGCATCACATTCACCTTTTGATGTAATAAAACGAACTTCAGGTTCAAGCCAAATTCCAAATTTTTTACCTACCCTAATACGTATCTCTTTTGCTAAAGATAAAATATCTTTAGCAGTTGCATGTCCAGTATTAATTAATACTAATGCTTGTTGATGATATATAGTTGAACCTCCAATACAAAATCCTTTTAAATTACATTGTTCTATTAGCCAAGCAGCAGCCAATTTTACCTGATTATTTATAAATGGATAATAAGGCATATTAGGAAAACATTTTAATAATAATAAGGCCTTTTCTCTGGTAATTATAGGATTTTTAAAAAAACTACCGACATTTCCTATGATTTTAGGATCAGGAATTTTTTTCTTGCGTATAAAAAAAATTTCATTAAAAACATCCCAAGCACTAACTGGATTTAAATATTTTAAATCACTATATGTTAAGACTGGTTGCCATTTTTTTTTTAAAGAAATACCTACAGCTATGATTACAAAATCAGTCCAATATTTATTTCTAAAAATGCTATCACGGTAAGAAAAATTACATTCACTACTATAAATTCTCTTAATATTTCCATTACTTAAATGCATAACATCTACATAATCACAAACATCTTTTAATTCAACACCATACGCACCTATGTTTTGAATTGGAACCGAACCTACTGTTCCAGGAATCCAAGATAAATTTTCTAAACCAAAAATTCCCTTAATTAACATTTTTTTTACTAATTGATGCCAGTTTTCTCCAGCACCTACGTGTAATTTCCAAACTTTGTTTTTAATATCTTCATAAATTGTTATACCCTTAATTCTATTAAGTACAACTACTCCAGCAAAATTTTCAACAAATAAAACATTACTACCTTCACCAAGTATTAAAAATGGTAATTGAAAAAACTTACTAAATTGCCATGACTTCAAAATAGTTTCTTTATTCTTTGCTATAATAAGAAATCTAGTATTAACATCAAGCCCTAAAGTATTATTTACTTTTAAAGAGTAATTTTCATTGGTCATTATATCAATCATATTAGTATTAAAAGCAATACAAAAAAATTATAAGTATTTAATTAAGGAATCCTGCCTGGCGATTTCCTACTCTCACATGGAGAAACTCCACACTACCATTGGCACTACGACATTTCACTTCTGAGTTCGACATGGTTTCAGGTGGTACTATCGCGTTATAG
>NZ_PDKR01000002.1 GCF_002933345.1 Candidatus Pantoea edessiphila
TAACAAGGTAACCGTAGGGGAACCTGCGGTTGGATCACCTCCTTACTTATTTATATAAAAATGCTTTTCTGCGAAGTACCTACATAAATTGTCTGATAATTAATTTGTTGTCTTAATAATAAAGATTCAGCAGGCTTGTAGCTCAGTTGGTTTCTTTCAAATGAAATCAATAATTATTTTACATTAACTATATTTAAGATTTAACACTATATAACAATGATATTGGAGCGGTAGTTCAGTTGGTTAGAATACCTGCCTGTCACGCAGGGGGTCGCGGGTTCGAGTCCCGTCCGTTCCGCCAGTTGTATTTATATTAAGAGTATATTTTAAGATTATCTTCTATTTTACTCTTTTTTATTTTTCTTAAATGATAGGAAATGTTTTATGCCAATCATAGTTCCAAATTGTTTGCCAGCAGTGAAATTATTACGTAATGAAAATATTTTTGTAATAACTTCATCAAGTTCTAGAGTCTGGGAAACCCGTCCTTTGAAAATATTAATACTTAATTTAATGCCAAAAAAAATTGAAACTGAAAATCAATTGCTACGTCTAATTTCTAATTCTCCTTTACAAATTGATGTAAAATTGTTACGTATTAATGGTCATCAATCAAGAAATACATCAAGTGAACATCTTAATAACTTTTATTGTCAATTAGATAATGTTTATAATGATAATTTTGATGGTTTAATAGTAACTGGCGCACCTTTAGGCTTAATTGATTTTAAGGATGTTTCTTATTGGTCTCAAATTAAAAACATATTCTTTTGGGCAAAAGAACATGTTACATCAATGTTATTTATATGTTGGGCTGCACAAGCTGCTTTAAATATTTTTTATGGAATCCCTAAAAAAATAAGACATGATAAGCTGTTTGGTGTATTTAATCATAGATTATTAAATTCTAATGATTTGCTGATACGTGGTTTTGATAATAAATTTTTTGTTCCTCATTCCCGTTATGCAGATTTTTCTATTCAGCTTATTATTAATAATACGGATTTGCAATTGCATGCTGTATTAGAGGAACCATTTTCCAATGTCTATCTTATGTCAAGTACAGATAAACGTTTGGTTTTTATCACTGGTCATCCAGAATATGATTTACTTACGCTTTCTGATGAATATCATCGTGATTTTAATTTAGGTACTTTATGTAAAAAACCTTGTAATTATTTTCCAAAAGACAATACTGAACTATTACCTAATATAACTTGGCGTAGTCATGGCAATTTGTTATTTTCTAATTGGCTTAACCATTATGTATATCAAACAACATGTTCTAACTTGTTAGATATGAATTTAATATCATAACAATATCACGCTATATTAAGTTAAAGATGAAAATTAAAATCATGTTAATGATTTTAATTGATGTTTTAAATATAACTTGTTGTATTAACAACTTATATATTCCAGATTGAGTAAATATAAAATTGTTTAATAACAAATATTAAATAAATTTAATATATTTTATATCTTATAACAGAATTAAATTTCTTTAAAATATTTTTATTTTATAAATGGTTTTATTTATAATAATTTTTTAATTGATTATCGCCAATTTTTATAACAATTAATTAATTCATTAGTAGAACTATCATATTTTTTTGTTTTATCTTCAGTTTTTAATTCTGATAGAATATCATTTGCTAGTGTTTTGCCTAATTCTACTCCCCATTGATCAAAACTAAATATATTTAATATAGAACCCTGTGTAAAAATTTTATGTTCATAAAGTGCAATTAAAGCACCAAGATTAAATGGAGTAAGCTTACGAATTAATATCGAATTTGTAGGATGATTGCCATCCAATGTCTTAAATAATGAGATATTTTTTATAAATTTGTTTATTTGTTTTTTATTAATAAATTCTTTTTCTATTTCATTAGCGGTTTTACCAAAAGCTAATGCTTTGGTTTGTGCAAAAAAATGAGATAAAAGTTTTAAATGATGATCATTTAAAGGATGATGATGGATTGCAGGTGCAATAAAATCACAAGGAATTAATTTAGTACCTTGATGTATATGTTGATAAAATGAATGTTGACCATCAGTGCCAGATTCTCCCCAAATTATAGGACCAGTTTGATAATTTACATTATTTCCTTCCCTATCAATGTTTTTGCCATTAGATTCCATATTTACTTGTTGAAAATATGAAGCAAAATGGCGCATATTTTGATCATAGGGCAAAATAGCTTCAGTTTCGGCACTAAAAAAATTATTGTACCAAATTCCAATTAATCCTAATAATATTGGTATATTTTTTTCAATTGGTGTTTCAGAGAAATGTTTATCCATTTCATATGCACCGTTAAGAAATTGCTCAAAATTACTAAATCCAATAGAAAGAATAATCGATAGTCCAATTGATGACCATAAAGAATATCTTCCTCCTACCCAATTCCAAAACTCAAACATATTATTAATATTAATTCCAAATTTTTCTACTGCTTTTTTATTAGTAGACAGCGCGATAAAATGTTTAGACATATTTTTTTTATTATTTGTTTTTTCTAAAAACCAATCACGTGCACTATGAGCATTAGTTAATGTTTCTTGAGTATTAAATGTTTTAGATGCTATTAAAAATAATGTTGTTGCAGGATTTAAATTATTTAATGTCTTATTAATATGTGAACCATCAATATTAGAAACAAAATGCAAATTAAGGTGATTTTGATACGGACATAATGCTTCAGTTACCATTAATGGACCAAGATTTGAGCCACCTATACCAATATTTACTATATCTTTAATAGGCTTTCCTGTATAGCCTAACCAATTACCATTAATAACTTCTTCAGAAAAAATTCTCATTTTGTTTAATATCTTGTTTATCTTAGGCATAATATTTTTTCCATTTAATATTATAGGTGTATTACTACGGTTACGAAGAGCAATATGTAATACAGCTCTATTTTCAGTGAAATTAATTTTTTCACCAGAAAACATAGAATCAATGTTATCTTTAAGATAAGTCTCTTTTGCTAATGCTTGTAGTTTATCTATTGTTTCATGTGTAATACGATTTTTTGAAAAGTCTATCAAAATCTGATCCTTAAAAAGGATAGAAAATTTAGAAAATCTATTACAATCTTTATTAAATAAGTCAGAAAGGTGTAATGATTTAATTTGTTCAAAATGTTTTTTTAATTCTTTCCAAGCTATGGTATTTGTTGGATTAATATTTTTCATATCGAAACTCTTTATATTAAAAATTAGTTGTTTTGATTATAATCATAAAATTTCAATAAAAAACAATTGAAATTAATTTTTATTGAACAATTAATTTAATAAGTTATATTATATTAATTTATATTATTTTTGATTTATATTATTTTTTGTATAACTTTAAAAAGTAATTTTTCATCTTTTTTTATATCAATACTGATTGATATATTTAAATTATTTCAAATACTTTATCAAATATATGTTTTTATTAAATATAGTAGATGATTTTTTTGAATTATCATGAAAATTATAAATTTATTTTTTCTAATTAATTAAAATATGTTCTTTTGATATTTCTTTATTGAGTATTTGTTGTTTATTTTTTATATATGAGGTCATAATAATGACTCAAAAACTGATCGTAGCAAAATTTGGAGGTACTAGCGTTGCTGATTTTAATGCAATGAGCCATAGTGCTGATATAATTATTAATAATTCTAATATACGTCTAGTAGTTTTATCTGCTTCTGCTAGGATAACCAATATTCTTGTATCCCTTTCTGAAGGTAAAGATAAAAGTAATAGACTTTATTTAATTAATAAGATTAGTAATATTCAGAATTCAATTATCTATAAAATTAAAGAAAATAATTCTTTAAAAATATTAATAAATAATATGATAGGATCTATTGAAATATTAGCTGAAAAAGCTTACAGAATTAATTCTGAATCGTTAAAAGATGAAATAGTAAGTTATGGTGAATTAATGTCTAGTATTATTTTTGTTAATATTTTACGTGAAAGAAGAATGAATGTTGAGTGGTTTGATGTTCGAAATGTAATGAAAACAAATGATAATTTTGGTTGCGCTCAACCAGATATTAATACATTATCTAATCTAGTTAATAAATATCTTAAACCACTTATAATACATAAAATTGTAGTTACTCAAGGTTTTATTGGTAGTGAAATTCAAGGACGAACTACTACTTTAGGTCGTGGTGGCAGTGATTATACAGCTGCTTTATTAGGTGAAGCATTGAGAGCAACACGAATAGATATTTGGACAGATGTATCTGGAATTTATACCACTGATCCACATCTAGTAGCAACAGCTAAAAGAATAGATGAAATAACTTTTAAAGAAGCTGCAGAAATGGCAATTTTTGGAGCAAAAGTGTTACATCCGTCTACTTTGTTACCTGCAGCAAGAAGTAATATCCCAGTATTTGTTAGTTCTAGTAAAAATCCAGAAAAAGGAGGCACATATGTTTGCAATAAAACTGATACCACACCTTTATTTAGAGCTTTAGCTTTACGTCGTAGACAAACTTTATTAAATCTAAGGAGCTTAAATATTTTTCATCAACTAGATTTTCTAGCTAGAATAACTAACACATTATCAAATCATGGGATATATATTGACCTTTTAACTAGTTCTGAAGTAAACGTAGCAATAACATTTAATGATAGTTATCAATCAAGAGGAATTAATATTATTAATAATAAATTATTATGTGAACTTTCATCTTTTTGCCATGTTAATATAGAAGATAATTTATCTCTTATTGCTATTATTGGTAATAATTTATCTAAAGCTAATGGTATATGCAAAATGATATTTGGAATGTTAGAACCATTTAATTTGCGGATGATTTACTATGGTATCAGTAATTACAATATATGTTTTATAGTATCAAATATAGATTCAGAAAATATCATTCGTATTTTGCATCATAATTTATTTGAATAAAACTTTTATAATGATATAATTATCATAATAACAATTTATTTATAATATTAAATGTATAAATAAATACTGGAAGTATTTATATTAAGTATTATTCAGTAATTATTTTGAAATATATTCATTTTATTTTATAAATATTTATTTCTATTTACTATAAAATTTATTCTTATATGGTTTAATAAATGATAATTTAGTTCTTATCATTATTTAATATTTCTGATAAAATTTGTGTACAGTTAAAGTTTTCATTAAATTTACACAACCATTATCATATATATATTTATTATTTTTTTTAAACCATAAATATTTAATTAAAAAATTACTATCAAATAATTCTGATATGTGTATGCATTTATTTAATAAAAGACTATGAGCTAATTTAAGGTTTTTTGTTTTTAATAATTTATAATTTATAGTTATTTGAATGCTAAGTATGAAAAAATATAATCATATAGCATTATGATATTTTTACTGTTTTTTTGCAAAACACGATAACGGCTAGGGGTATTAAAAATAACCAATTTCTTCTACAGAAGATTATTTTTTATTTTTCTAGTTAATTACATAACCTTATTATTAATCTTGATACTTCATTTGATTGCCAGCGGAGAAATAGTTCTCTTTTTATTAAAGGATATATAATAATTATACTTATTAATTAATTTATCTTTATATATTTTTGTTTTATAACAATAAATGCAATTAATGAAGGCATTATTAACATATGTTGAATATTATTTTGAAAATATATAAATTTTTTACTTGATTAGATGATAACGCTATAATATAACTATTGTTATCCTTTTTAATTGATAATTTTTGTGTTTATGGCATGATTTATCAATTCTTCAATATTTGAATTAGGTACTGTAATTTTAGAAAAACAGTGTAATTTATATGACAATTCAATTGTTCAGTTGATTATTTATAAGTCAAGGAATATTGACTTTAAGCTAAAAGGGCTGTTACAGCATTTACTGAACTAGCTTCATTAATACGAACCATAATATTACTAGTAAGATTATCTAAAAAAGGTGTTAAACACCGTGAATAATTAATATCTATTCTATTTTTAATTTAAAATGACTATTTAAAGATAATGGTTTTGCCGAAATTAACATTGCCAAGATTATTTAATCTATTTATTTAATTTATATAGTTTTAATAAGTTTTGAAAAAATTATGTTCGCCTTTATTATTATTTAATTCAGCAACATAAGTATTAATTTCTATTATAATTTCATAACCTATTAAAGTAATAAATTTATTGCTATATCATTAATAATGATTGTATAGTAATAAACCAGTCCGTAATTTTTTTACCTTCTCTAAAGAATTCTATTGGGCAACCGTAATAAAATAATTTATTTAAATATTGTCGAAAAAATTATATAATAAAATTTATTACTTTTTAAGGTTTTCGGATAAAAAAGCACCTAGCCGACGAAAAATATAATCCTATAAGCTAGAAATTAAGATTTGTACCCGCTGCAATATAAGGTAGTGTTAATCCTTGTTTGATATGATATAGCACATAAGATATCAAAAAATAATCTACATGACTGCGATGACAAGGAAAATAAACGATTTTGTGACCATTCTGTGATAAATTACGTAATATATTAATTCCAGTAATGTTTATGGTTCCATAAAATCTTTTGATGGGAATTAAAATAGTGAGGATATTTGTTATTTTCAACAAAAATATAACAAGGTAAATTTATACCATCAATTTCTATAGATAACAATGGATTAGGCAAATTAGATTTAATACATTGCCTACGTAATGTTATTAAATCTACGATTGAATAATCGTGTAATACATATACAATATATTTTTTGTCAATATTACTAATATTATTTTATGTAACTGTTTTACTTTTTATTAATAAAGATATTAATAGATCTATTAAATAAATGTATGTTTTATACCAATTACATTTTAACAAAATACTCCCTAATTGAATGAATTATTTAATATAGTTATAATTAAAGATTTTAAAATAAAAATGTATTTAAGAATATATATATTTTATTAATTATAATTACGAAAATAAATAATATTATTAGTATATTTTATATACTTTGAGTTTTAATTCAATACTAATTAATTAATTTTAATAAATAATTGTTCAATAAAATTTAAAATAATTCTAATATTTTATATAACAAATATTAGAATTATTTTATGATGTAAAAGTTTATTTTATTTATTAACTATTAATATTTAAAATTATCAATTGAGATAAATTCATTAATTTATAATTAAAACTTTATTTTAATGATTTCCTTTGGTATATGTTAATTATATTTTAAATATTATACGTTATATTAATAATTTTGATGTATAATTATTAATATAATGAATCAAAATTTCAATAAAATTGATCAACTTTATAAAATTTATATTATGACAATATTGAGAAATATGTAAAATTATCTACTAAAGTTAGTTTTTTGATATATAAGAAACTGTTATTTCAACGTTTTAATTATCTTCTATAGAGGTAATATTAAACCTAAATTTGGAGGTTTAAAATGAATAAGGATAAGATTGGCGGAAATTGGAAACAGTTTAAAGGTAAAATAAAAGAAAAATGGGGAAAATTAACAGACGATGACTTTAAGTGCTTTGAAGGTAAACGAGATCAATTAATCGGTAAAATTCAAGAACGTTATGGTTGTGCTAGAGATGACGCAGAGAGAGAATTAAAATTATGGGAAAGTCATAATAAAGATTGTCTGTGGGAAAGCCATAATAAGGATTGTCGTTGGTAGTAGGTAATCAATATTTAATAAACAACTAAATTTTAAGATAGGCACAAGGAAGTGCCTTAATTTTTCTTGGTAAAATTTAATTACTATAGTTTTAATATTTCTTCCTTAATTATCAATTTATAATAAATTTAAATTGAGAATCATGAATAATTATTATCGACGTTTTGCTGTAGCACCTATGCTTGCTTTGACTGATCGTCATTGTCGTTACTTTTATCGTAAATTGAGTGCTTACGCAATTCTATATACTGAAATGATAAATACAAATAAAATTATTAATGGTAAATACAAATTAGATGAAAACAAAGATCAGCATATAGTTGCGTTACAATTGGCAGGTAATAATTCATCTGAATTAGCATATTGTGCCAAGCTGGCGGAAAGTCATGGTTATAATGAAATTAATCTAAACATTGGTTGTCCATCTCACAGAGCACAAAAAGGTTATTTTGGTGCTTGTCTTATGAATAATGCAAATTTAGTAGCTGATAATATTAAAGCTATATATGATGTTGTAAATATTCCAATAACAATAAAAACTAGAATTGGTATAGATGGAAAAGATAGTTACAATTTTTTAAGCGATTTCATAGGGACCATATCAGAACTTAGCAGTTGTATTAATTTTATTTTTCATGCAAGAAAAGCTTGTCTTCTGAAATTTAATGCCAAAAAAAATCGCGAAATACCACCTTTAAACTATTCTTATATCTACAATCTTAAAAAAGATTTCCCTTTTTTTGTAATAGTAATCAATGGAGGAATAGAGACATTAGAAGAAGCACAAGTTCATTTACAATATCTTGATGGTGTTATGATGGGACGAGAAATTTATAAGAACCCTATGATTTTATCTGGGGTTGATGATAAAATTTTCGGTTTTAAAAAAACAATAAATCCTATATTATTAATTAAAAGTATGTATCCTTATATTGAAGATGAAATGAAAAAAGGAGTTAATATTAGTAAAATAATGCGCCATACTATAAATTTATTTAAAGGTCTTCCTGGTTCAAATCAATGGAAGCGTCACTTAAGTGAAAATATTTACAGATCTAATGCAGGTATTTGGGTAATAGAAGAAGCATTGAAAATGCTTAAGTGAAATGATTTTCATCCAAGCTAGTTTAGTTTCTGCAATTTTTTGTAACTATATAATAAATAAATTGTTATTTAAAAATTTTAGTTAATTAAAAAAATTAATCTCTACCTATTGATCATTTATTTGAATTATTAAATCATGCCTCAAATAGAGAATCGAAGAACCAAGCTTAATTAAAGCATAATTTTTCATATTTTCTTTCAAAAATATTAGTTAATATTATTATGTTAAGAAAAAAAAATACAAATAAGCAAAATAAAAATCAAGATTATCATTTAGAAAATATAAAGATTCCACCTCATTCCATAGAGGCAGAACAATCTGTTTTAGGTGGCTTAATGTTAGATAATGATCGTTGGTTTAATATTTCTGATTTCATTATAGCTGATGATTTTTTTAATTTTGCTCATAAAATTATTTTTTTAGAAATGCAGTATTTATTAGAAAGTAAAAAACCAATTGACTTAATAACTTTATCGCAGTCACTTGAAATTAACAGCAAACTTGAAATAGTAGGAGGTTTCGCTTATTTAGCTGAACTAACTAAAAACACACCAAGTGCGGCAAATATTTGTGCATATGCAGAAATAGTACGTGAACGTGCAATATTAAGGGAAATAATATTAGTAGCAAATAAGATCGCTAATGCTAGTTATGATCCACAGGGTAGAAATAGTGAAGAATTACTTGATTTTGCTGAATCTAATGTTTTTAAAATTGCAGAATCACGTTTTAATAAAAATGATGGCCCGAAAAATATTAGTCAAATCATTGAAAATACTGTTTCACGTATTGAATCATTAATAAAAAATCCTCAAGATGGTATTACTGGTATTAATACTGGATATCAAGATTTAAATAAAAAAACATCTGGTTTACAACCGTCTGATTTAATAATCATTGCAGCACGTCCTTCTATGGGTAAAACTACTTTTGCTATGAATCTATGTGAAAACATTGCAATGTTATATGACAAACCGATTTTGATTTTTAGTTTAGAAATGCCTAGTGAACAAATAATAGTACGTATGCTATCATCATTATCAAGAGTTGACCAAACACGTATAAGAACAGGTCAACTTGATCAAGAAGATTGGACTCGTATTTCTAGTACAATTAACATTTTATTACAAAAAAGAAATATTTATATAGATGATTCCTCTAGTTTAACACCTACTGACATTCGTGCACGCGCTCGTCGCATTTATCGAGAAAATAATGGATTAAATATAATTATGATAGACTATTTACAACTTATGAGTATACCTTCTTTTTCTGATAATCGTAATTTAGAAATAGCTGAGATTTCTCGTTCATTAAAATCACTTGCTAAAGAGCTCAATGTTCCAGTTATTGCACTTTCTCAATTAAACCGTTCTCTAGAACAACGTTCGAATAAAAGACCTATGAATTCAGATTTACGTGAATCAGGATCACTTGAACAAGATGCTGATTTAATAATGTTTATTTATCGTGACGAAATATATAATGAAAACAGTGATTTAAAAGGTGTTGCAGAAATAATTTTAGGTAAACAACGCAATGGTCCTATTGGTACTGTGTATTTAACTTTCAATGGAAAATGGTCACGTTTTGATAATTATGTAGGTAGTTATTACGATAATTAAGTTATATTTATATATTTTGATATAACATTAGTCTTAAATAATTTTTAAGATATTAAAATTATTTAATAATATTAAATTATTATAATTAGCTAATAAAAATTCAGTGTGTTTTTATATTGCTATCAATCTCTTTTTCTTGATATTTATTATTTTTATATTACAATATAAAATAATTATTTTAAATTAAATGCTTATTTAATTATATAACAATTTGCTATTTAAATAGGAAATTATAATATGGCAAGAGGTATTAATAAAGTTATTTTAATAGGTAATTTAGGTCAAGATCCAGAAGTAAGATATATGACTAATGGAAGCGCTGTAGCTAATTTTACACTAGCTACTTCAGAAAATTGGCGTGATAAAAATACTGGGGAAAATAAAGAATCAACTGAATGGCACCGTGTAGTCATTTTTGGTAAATTAGCAGAAATAGCCAATGAATATTTACGAAAAGGTTCTCAAGTATATATAGAAGGTCAATTACGTACTAGAAAATGGCAAGACCAAAATGGTCAAGAACGATACACTACAGAAGTGGTAGTAAATGTAGGTGGGAATATGCAAATGTTAGGTAACCGTCAACAAAGTAGTATTTCTGCCATT
Organism: Candidatus Pantoea edessiphila; assembly: GCF_002933345.1. Taxonomy (GTDB): domain Bacteria; phylum Pseudomonadota; class Gammaproteobacteria; order Enterobacterales; family Enterobacteriaceae; genus Pantoea_C. The sequence goes on from NZ_PDKR01000002.1 coordinate 11,045, forward strand.
CAAGGAACTAATCAAAATAGTAATAATTGGAATCAATCAAATAATCCTAATATTGGGAATCAGGTTAATTTAGATAAAGAAGTTTGTTTAAAACAAAACGTTTCACAAACCAAAGGTGATGAATCTTTAATAAACTTTGATGACGATATTCCGTTTTAATTAAATTATTACCTTAATTTTAATTATATATTATTAATAAATTTATTTATAAGTAAATACATTATAACATGTTTTTATATATAATATAGAAAATAATTTTCTTTAATGTGAATACGATATTGATATTACTATGTTAATATAAAAATTTCTGTATAATTAAATCTATAATATTAATTATTATTTTTAACTAACCGTAGCTCTAAGAAAATTGCATAAAAATAAATTGGTTTTAAATTTAAAAACAAAATTAAAATAAAAAATATCTTCTTCTTAAGAAGATATATATTTTCTGGTATTTCAATAATCAAATTTTTTAATCTTTAATATATAATCAATTAAATTTGTAAATTTTGTTTTAAATATTGATATAGATAAGCAAAATTTTATTTATAATTAAATCAAACTTACTATAGTTTAATAAATATTCATAAGTAGTTTTATCTATACTCTAAGATATTAATTTTATTATTAAATAAATGTTATTTATTCGGGGGGAATAAAATTATGTTAAAGAGGTTTATTACAGGAAGTATATTATCTTTTGTTTTATTAACTGGCATAATGGTAACATCACAGATGTCGTACGCAGCTGAAGGTGTTGTTTCTGTCGGAAGATATAATACCATGCTATCTATTGGAGCTGGTACTAATACTAAAGGGCCATTTTTAAGTGGAAGTTTATTATATACATATTATAAAGGGAATACATTTGATTTGGGTTTTGGTTATAATATGGACATAAGAAAGTCATTTAGATTATATCCTTCTGTAAAGGTGGTTTTTTCTAAATATGAAGAATCGACAAACGGAACCAAAATGTCTTTAGCAATAGGTACTGGTATTAAGTATTTTTTTGACTCATATTGGAGTATATACAGCCAATACCACTATGGTTTGGAATGTTTTTCTATAAAAAAGAACCCTAATAGCTATCATGCTTTACATGCTGGAGTGCAATTTAAACCTATTTCTAAAATTAGTTTAGAAGCGGGTTATAGGTATATAATATTAAACAATAATAATGCTCCTTCTTCAGGTTATGCATCAATTGAATATTTAGCCAAAAGTCCTTATTTAGGTATATCAGTATTGTTTTAATATTACCACTAAAAAAAGAGTGGTAGATTATTGTTTTATTATCAGGAAGGATATAAATTAAATATAATTTATTTATATAATATATTAAGTATTAAGTTTAAAATAGCAAAGCTCAATATCAATAGATATAATCAGGCTAAGTTGGCATCTGAGCTTGCTTATCTTAAAATAAGATATTTCCAGCATTACTACTAATTTCAGTACTTATTTTTTATTATATTGTGCCCAGAGGCGGAATTGAACCACCGACACGGGGATTTTCAGTCCCCTGCTCTACCTACTGAGCTATCTGGGCAACAAATGAATCTTATTAGACCGTAAATATTATATTTAGTCAACTGCTATTTTAATAAAAACACAATATTCATTGTATACTTTTATGTTTTTATAATTTTACTTAAAAAGTATAAAAAACAATCTACTTTTGGGATTAATCAAAATTTAATTATTTTAAATTATTTATTTTTGAAGTTTTTTTAACAAATTTTATATGCTTAACCAAGATAAATATGCGTCATCTATATATGAAATTGGAATGACCAATATTTCTGGAATTTCATAAGGATGTATTTCTTTAAGTAACTTTATCAATGTTTTTTGATTAATTCTCTTACATTTAATTAACATTTGGATCTCATTAGCATGTTCTAATTTATTTTTCCAGAAATAATACGAAATTATTCCTGGAATTAAATTAATACAAGATGCTAATTTGGCATGTAGTAATTTTTTGGCAATTTTATGAGCATGTGATTCCGGTACGGTAGAAATCACTAAAATCACACCTGTTTTGATTTTCATTTAATATTCTTTATTAAAATTTCCATAAATTTATCGAACTAATAGCACAATTTGCAATTTTAAAATAATTATTAATATAATTACAATATAATAAATTAACAAGTCTTAATTAATAATACATTTTAAATAAATTAAACTATTAAAAGAAATTAGCTTCAAAAGGATATTTATTAATTTAAAGTAAATAAAGATAATTCAATATTAAATATTTATGTGCGTTTTATGATTATTTATATGTTTATAAGATTATTTATATGTTTATAAAAACAATATAAAATATGCATTGTAGGAGAATTCAATGCGTTGGTTATTATTAATAATATTTTTTATCCTGTCATGGATTGAAATTTCTTTATTTATTTATATCTCTAACATACTTGGCGTTGCGTTTACTATATTGCTAGCATTATTTACCTCATTTATTGGTCTATTACTTGTTAAGAATCAAAGTGTAAAAAATTTTATATTAATAAAAGAAAAATTAATATATAATAAAGTACCAACGAAAGAAATAGTAAAAATTATTTCTTTGATAGTTAGTGGTTTCTTGTTATTATTACCGGGATTTTTTACTGATTTATTTGGCTTATTATTATTAATACCACTAATACAAAATTACTTAGTTTTCAAAATTATGAAGCGTTTTGTTATCTGGGCTACTTTTAATAATAAGAGCTTTACTATAAATGGGGAATTTGAAAGGAAAAACAACAAATATATTAATCAATATGATGATAATAAATATTAACTTATTACAAATTTAAATTGAATTAAAATATAGACATTGTGATTTACTGTCGCTTTATTTTATTGGAAACTTATTATATTTATAAAAATTAATTATATTTATAAAAATTAATTATATTTATAAAACAAGTAGTTAAAATATTTTTGTAAAAAATTTGTTGCAATTACCCCTTGAAAGGATTAATTCATGTCCCTATTTATTTCACCAACAAGGCTAGTAAGTCATTTGGTCGGTATTCAAAACCAACAAAATATAAAATGATTGGATTTCTTAAAGGAGAACTATCAAATGAAAATTCGTCCGTTGCACGATCGTGTTATCGTCAAGCGTCAAGAAGTCGAAGCTAAATCGGCTGGTGGTATTATGCTAACTGGTTCTGCAGCATCTAAATCCACTCGTGGTAAAGTACTGGCTGTTGGTAACGGTCGTATTCTTGAGAGTGGTCAGGTAAAACCATTGGACGTAAAGGTTGGTGATGTAGTAATATTCAATGAAAATTATGGTGCTAAAACTGAAAAAATTGATGAAGAAGAAATATTAATCATTACAGAAAGTGATATTTTAGCAATTGTTGAAAAATTTTAAACTTTAATTTTATGCATAGTTCACTGAATATAATGAAGTTTGAGGAATATTTGAAATGGCAGCTAAAGACGTAAAATTCAGTAATGACGCGCGTGTGAAAATGCTGCGTGGTGTAAACGTATTGGCAGATGCAGTAAAAGTTACTTTAGGTCCAAAAGGTAGAAATGTAATTTTAGACAAGTCTTTTGGTGCTCCGGCCATTACTAAAGATGGAGTTTCTGTTGCCCGTGAAATTGAACTAGAAGATAAGTTTGAAAATATGGGTGCACAAATGGTTAAAGAAGTAGCTTCTAAAGCAAATGATGCTGCAGGAGATGGCACTACAACTGCTACTGTTTTAGCACAATCTATTGTAAATGAAGGATTGAAAGCTGTAGCAGCAGGTATGAATCCTATGGATTTAAAACGTGGAATTGATAGAGCAGTAATTGCAGCAGTTGAGAAATTAAAAGAACTTTCTGTACCTTGTTCAGATCCTAAAGCAATAGCACAAGTTGGTACTATATCTGCTAATTCTGATGAAAGTGTAGGTACTTTAATAGCTCAAGCAATGGAAAAAGTTGGAAAAGAAGGTGTAATTACTGTAGAAGAAGGAAATGGATTACAAGATGAGCTAGATGTAGTTGAAGGTATGCAATTTGATCGTGGTTACTTGTCTCCTTATTTTATAAATAAAGCAGAAACAGGAGCAGTTGAGTTAGAAACTCCATTTATTTTATTAGCTGATAAAAAAATTTCTAACATTCGTGAAATGTTACCGATACTAGAATCTGTTGCAAAATCCGGAAAATCATTATTAATTATTGCAGAAGATGTTGAAGGTGAAGCTCTAGCTACTTTAGTAGTAAATACCATGCGAGGTATCGTAAAAGTAGCTGCAGTTAAAGCTCCTGGATTTGGAGATCGTCGTAAAGCGATGTTACAAGATATTGCTATTCTTACTGGTGGTACAGTAATATCTGAAGAAATTGGTTTAGAACTTGAAAAAACTGTTTTAGACGATCTAGGTCAAGCTAAACGAGTTGTTATTAATAAAGATACTACTACCATCATTGATGGAATGGGTAAAGAAAGAGAAATTCAAGGACGTGTAGCTCAAATTCGTCAGCAAATTGAAGAAGCTACTTCAGATTATGATAAAGAAAAATTACAAGAACGTGTAGCAAAATTAGCAGGTGGAGTTGCTGTTTTAAAAGTTGGTGCAGCAACTGAAGTTGAAATGAAAGAGAAAAAAGCTCGTGTTGAAGATGCATTACATGCAACTCGTGCAGCAGTTGAAGAAGGTGTTGTTTCTGGAGGTGGTGTAGCTTTAGTACGCGTTGCAGTGCAATTAATCAATTTAACAGGCCAAAATGAAGATCAAAATGTTGGCATTAAAGTTGCTTTACGTGCAATGGAGGCTCCATTGCGTCAAATCGTTGCTAATGCTGGTGAAGAACCATCAGTTGTTACAAATAATGTAAAAGCTGGTACTGGTAATTATGGCTATAACGCACAAACCGAAGAATATGGTAATATGATTGATTTCGGTATATTAGATCCAACAAAAGTAACACGTTCTGCACTTCAATATGCAGCATCTGTTGCTGGTTTAATGATTACTACTGAATGTATGGTTACTGATATGCCAAAAAGTAATACTCCCGATATAGGTAATAGCGCTGGTGCTCCTGGCATGGGTGGCATGGGCGGTATGGGTGGTATGATGTAATTATGTTTTGACTGTTATTGCTCTTTAAATATATTTAATTTTCTATTTCCCCTCTAATTAATAATTAATTGATTAGAGGGAGTTTTTTGGCAAATTTTTAAAAATTAGTTTTAATTTGATATAATAGAAATAATCATTATATGATAAACATCAATTCTATTGATTTGTATTATATGATCAAAATTTACCGCGATTTACTATAATTTATTTTTTGATCTGTATTAGAGTTAATAAAAAATAAATGAATATTTTTATTATGATTAATAAGTAATTATATAATTAATTATTTATTACAATAGTACTTTTTAGTATTATTTATTATAAGTTTATAATAAATTTCTGGCAGTTTCTATTTTGAAAATTGATAACATATTAAAAAACCTGTATTTTCATAAAATATCTTTATATGTTATATCATCTTTAATCTATGTTTAGGATTAATTTTAATAAGGGACTAAATGTTTTGTTTTAGTAATGATCTACGTTCTGGTTTGAAAATTATTATTGATAACGAACCATATTCTATAGAGTCTAGTGAATTTGTTAAACCTGGAAAAGGACAAGCATTTGTTCGCGTTAAGATGCGTCGTTTATTAACAGGTACTCGTATTGAAAAAACTTTCAAATCTAATGATTCTTTCCAGTGCGCAGATATAACAGATATTAATTTAATATATCTATATAATGATAATGATTTTTATTATTTTATGCATCCCGATAATTTTGAGCATTTTCAAGTTAATAAAAAAATTATAGGCGAAACTAATAAATGGATGCAAATAAATATTGAGTACATTATAACTCTGTGGGATAATGTGCCAATTAATATTAAAGCACCTAACTTTATAGAGGTTAAAATTATCAAAACCGAACAAAGTCTGAAAGGTGATACAGTTGGTACTAGTAATAAATTAGCTGTATTAGAAACTGGTGCAATAATTAAAGTACCATTATTTTTAAAAGTTGGTGAAATCATCAAAGTTGATACACGTTCTGGAGAATATGTATCTCGTATAAAGCAATAGATATAATTAATTTCAAGAAATCATTTTTACTTAATATCATAAACTTATATTTAATTGGTTCTTACTTACAAGAATGGAAAACCACTCTGAATATGTATGTGAAAATATTATTAGGGTTTTTTATTTTTTTATCAAAATGTTTTTATTAATTATTTCAATTTGTATCTACTTTCTACCAATAAATAGTAACTATATGAGGTTGTAGACAAATTTAATCATAGTAAATTAACAAGTAGTGAAAAATTTGAGGCGATATTAATATTTATATTTATAATAGGTATAAGACCTAATATCTAATATTGGTAAAAAACCTTGTTTTTTATGATATTTTAGCTACTTAGAATAGTATTATTACAAATAAATAATCAAGATTCTCGAATAGGATGATATACTAATAAAAGCTTTTAAAAAAATGTAATGTTTTTTTGTTTTGCAGTAAAATAGATATATAAATTATTAATCATATCATTAGATATTAAGTAGCAATATCATTTCCTAGAGATCGAGATTAATTAAGAATTTTATTTAATTTATTTTTTCTAAAGTATTTAATTAGAAGATCTAATCTTTAATGTTTTTCAAAATATTTTTATATAGTTTTAGTTGAAATATTATTAATAGCGGATACGATATAAAGGTGTATCCGCTAATGGGTATTGCTTATTTATTTTAATAATAGATAGATATTTTTATTTTTTCTTATTACATTTAAGACCATCACTAATGAAGTTTTATTTTTTATTGTTTTAATCATTTCTCTAATTGTATGTATACGCCTGTTATTAACATCAGTAATTATATCATCTTCTCGTAAACCAAATTGGTATGCTTCTGTTTCTTGTTTTATTCTTTTAATTTTTATACCTTCATTACCATTTTGTGTTTTACCATTAATAAAAAATGCACCTTTTAATAATGGCAATACATCTTTATAAATTGGTCTTAATTTATCAATAATAACATTAATTTTTTTTGGTTTTCCATTTCGGATTAATACTAATTTAATATTTTTTCCAGGAATTGCATTTCCGATTTTGATACGTAACTCCATGAAACTATTTACAGGTTTATTATTCATCAATACAATAATATCTCCTGATTTAATCCCTGTTTTTTTTGCAATTGAATTAGTTATAACTTTTGAAATTAATACACCTTTTTGCATATTTAAATTAAAAAATTTTGCCATGTCAATAGTAATATCGCTACATTTAATACCTAATTGGCCTCTTCTTATTTCTCCATATTTTATTAATTGATTTACAAAATTTATTATCATATTAGTAGGTAATGCAAAACCAATACCTATATTTCCTCCACTTGATGTTAATATTGCGGTATTAATCCCAATTAATTCACCTTTTAGATTTATTAAAGCGCCACCAGAATTACCCTTATTAATTGCAGCATCTGTCTGAATGAAATTTTCCAATCCTTCAATAAAGTTAACACCATTTCTACCTAATGCTGATACAATACCAGCAGTGACAGTTTGACCTAAACCGAAAGGATTACCGATAGCTATAGTAAAATCTCCTACTTGTGTATAATCAGAATTAGCAAATTGAACTTTAGTTAAATTTTTTACTTCTTTAATTGTTATCAAGGCAATATCTGTCTGTTCATCATGGCCAATTAATTTAGCAACATATTCTCTATTATCTCCTAATTTAACATGAATTTTACCTGCTCCATTCACTACATGATTATTAGTTAATATATATCCTTTATTCTCATCTATAACAACACCAGAACCTATTCCTTCAAAAAGTTGAATTTGATTTTTATAATTATGATTTGGTATCTGTCCAAAAAAGCATTTTAACGATTCAGGAATAACTATTCCTTTAGTATTAAGTTTTTTACCTTCAACATGAATACTGACTACTGCAGGTAATACTTTTTTTAAGATAGGTGCTAAACTAGTAATTTTTTGATTTTCAATCCGTTGTATAGGAATAGATGCTATTGCGTTTAAAATAATGACATTGATACAGATAATTAATAATAAAGAGTTTAAAAATTGAAGTTTCTTTTTCATTTCATACAACGCTCTCTCTCTGTAACACAAATTAAAATAGAAGAATTTAATATTTTTTAAAAAATTAAATTCTTAATTTGAATTTTTGATAAATTTTAATAAATTATATCTCTGACAAGCTATTTACTTGGAAAATTAACATAATTAAATAATTTTTATTTATTCTTAGTATTTTATTCTTACTTTATATTCAATTTTTTTGAATTCTAATTATTAAAATATATTTAATCAACACTAGTTATAATTTAAAAAAAATGAAACAATATACCTCATTAATTGAATCTTTATATTATGTTCAAAAATACGAAGAATTTAAATTTATTAATAATTATTTTTATCCATATTATCATAACTATATAATTTATAAATATTATTTTATTAAGATTCTTCTTAAGATATTTAAAACATTAAGAAAGCTATGCGAAAATTAACTCCTATTCTTTTATACAAAAAAGCTATAATAAAAGATAATTTTATGTTTAATAAAATACAATATAAAACCATAAAATTATTAGATGACATACATAAAAATATGATTAATAATCAACTAATTAAAATATCAATTTTTAAAAAATCATTGTTATTTTTATTGAAATTGATGCAAAAAGATAAAAGAAATATAAAAGGAGTTTATTTATGGGGAGATCCTGGTTGCGGTAAAACTTGGTTAATAAATTTATTTTTTCAATCTATTAATGGAAATCGTAAACTTCATTTTGATTTTTATAGCTTAATGTTGTTTATTCATAAAAAATTAAAGATTCTTCAAGGTTTTAGTAATCCATTATTAATTATTGCCGATCAATTTAAGTTAAAAATAGATATTTTGTTTATTGATGAATTTTATATATCTGATATTACTGATGCTGTGATAATTAGTAATTTAATTATAGAACTATTTAAACGCAATATTATATTAATAATAACATCTAACTTTTCTCCAAATAATTTGTGTCATAATAAATTACAAAACAATTTTTTTTCATCAATAAATGAAAAAATAAACAAACATTATCATATCATAAATATGAATTCTGGAATTGATTATAGAGCTCGTACTATAAAATCTATCTGTTTATGGAAATTTCCGCTTAATTTGAATACTTATAACTATATGGATAGAATATTTTATGATCTATCGGGGGATAAAATTAAAAAAAAATCAAATTTGAAAATTAATTATCGTAATATGGTAGTGCTTGGAATTAGTAATAGAGTTTTATCAGTTGATTTTAATTCCATCTGTGGAGAAGGTCATAATCAACATGACTATGTTAAATTATCACGTTATTTCCATACCATATTAGTACACAACATTCCGATTATGACATATGATAATGAAAATATGGCAAAAAGATTCTTATTATTAATTGATGAATTGTATAGAAATCATATTAAATTAGTAGTTTCAGCTGAAACTGACGAAGTCAATATTTATCAAGGCAAAAAATTAAAATTTGAATATAAACGTTGTTTATCACGTATTCAGGAAATGCAAAGTGATAAATATTTTTTGGCTAACAGTTATTGATTTTATGAAAAATAAAAAATAAAATTCGATTTTTATATTTTAATTATTTATAATTTTATAATTGGATAATTTACATCCAATTTTCAATTTTAAAGAAGTAATTTAAGTTTTTTACAAAAAAATCAATATTTTACTTAGATAATTGAAGATTTATAACATTAAACGCATATTTAGGTAAACTTTTTAATGAAAACTTTTATGGCTAAACAAAAAAATGTTCAACATGATAATTATATTATTGATGCATCTGGGAAAAATCTAGGTCGATTAGCAACTAAAATAGCATACCTTTTAAGAGGCAAACATAAAGTAGAATATACTCCACATGTTGATATTGGTGATTATATTATTGTCTTAAATGCTGAAAAGATTTTATTAACTGGTAATAAACGTTCTAACAAAATTTATTATCGCCATACTGGTTATATAGGTGGAATTAAAAAATCTACTTTTGAAGAAATGATTGTTCGTAATCCAGAACGAGTAATTAAAATAGCAGTTAAAGGAATGCTCCCGAAAACTAAATTGGGGGACGTTATGTATAGTAAGTTAAAAGTTTATATCGGGAATAATCATAAGCATGTAGCACAAAAACCTCATTTACTTAACATTTAACATAATAGAGAAAAAATCAATGGCTGAAATTCAGGGCTATAATTATGGTACTGGTCGTCGAAAAAGTTCATCTGCGCGTGTATTCATTAAATCAGGTAGTGGAAATATTTTAATAAATAAACGTTCTTTAGAAAAATATTTTGGTAGAAAAACTGCTTGTATGATTGTGATGCAACCTTTAGATCTACTTCACTTAACTAATAAATTAGATTTATATATTACTGTTAAAGGTGGTGGTGTTTCAGGTCAAGCCGGAGCAATTCGTCACGGTATAACTCGTGCGTTATTAAAATATGATAATGGATTACATGAAGACCTACGTAAAGCAGGTTTCATTACTCGTGATGCTCGTCAAGTTGAACGTAAAAAAGTAGGTTTACGTAAAGCACGACGCAGTCCACAATTTTCAAAACGTTAATTAATTTATTATTTAGAATAAGGAACGTAATTAATAAAAAACCTGCAGAGCAGGTTTTCTCTTTTTTAATTTAAAAATCAAGATAATATTTAAAATTTAGAATAATTATGCACTTATGGTTTAGATATTATAAATAACTTTAATATTATTTTTAAAGTATAATTTAATATTTAACTCATATATAATTATGAAATTTGTTATTTATATTACTAATAATAATGGAGGTTTTTAATGGCAGTAGCTGCTAATAAACGTTCAATAATGACGTTGTTTTCTGGTCCTGCTGATATTTTTAGTCATCAAGTTCGTATTGTATTAGCTGAAAAAGGTGTTAATGTAGAAATAGAGCAAGTTAAGATGGATAACTTACCTAAAGATCTAATCAAACTAAACCCATATGGAACTATTCCTACTCTTATAGACCGTGAATTAACATTATATGAATCACGCATTATAATGGAATATTTAGATGAAAGATTTCCACATCCACCATTAATGCCTGTCTATCCAATAGCGCGTGGAGAAAGTCGTTTAATAATACATCGTATAGATCGTGATTGGTATAGCATAGTTAATACTATAACAAATACTGCTGATATTAATGAAGCCCAATTGGCTTCTAAGAAGTTACGTGAAGAGCTACTTTCAATAGCTCCTTTATTCGACCATACGCAATTTTTTATGAGTGAAGAATTTAGTTTAGTAGACTGTTATTTAGCTCCGTTGCTTTGGCGTCTACCATTAATGGGTATAAACAAAGAAGAACTATATTCTAATTCTTTACAGGAATATATGAATCGAGTTTTTAATCGTCATTCTTTTGTAACTTCATTAACTGAAGTTGAACGTGAAATGCATTTTCAAATTAGGAGTTAGTCTGTGGAAAATTCAAACATTACTAATGTTCGTCCTTATTTATTACGTGCTTTTTATGATTGGTTATTAGATAATCAATTAACACCTTATCTATTGGTTAATATTAATACACCTGAAATTGAAGTACCTCTTATATATACTTCTAATGGTCAAATTATCTTAAACGTTGAACCACAAGCAGTAAAAGATTTAAATTTAGGTAATGATTTTATTACATTTAATACAAGATTTCATGGTATTTCACACTATATTAATCTTCCCATTAATTCTATTTTAGCAATTTATGCTCATGAAAACGGTATAGGTACTGTATTTGAATATGATAATCCATCAGATAAGAAAAATATAAATTTTCAAACTGATATAAAAAACTTACCGTTTAATAATAAATACTCTAATATCAAAGATAAAATTGACAAAAAAATTATTAACAAAAAACAACCTAAATTTCGTGTTATAAAATAATTTATTATCTTTAATAAAGTATTTTATTATTTATTTTTCAATAAATTGTAAATATGAATAAAAGAGCATATAGAGATTAGTTTTGTATTAAAATGTTATTACTGTACTGTATTGAAATGAGCTTTGCTATTTTGTATTATGATACAAATATTTACTATTTTATAATTTGATACATTGGCAGTTATATTGTTATTATAATATCTTATAAACTTCCATATAATAATTTTGATGCTTAGAATCATTAACTTTGTATCTATTCAGGTATATGTAAGAATTTTATATACTTTGATAAATATATAGATATATCTGGTGATAAATATATAGATATATCTGGAATTTAATATATTACGTATATTAAAGCTAACAAAGCAACATACTTTTAAAAGTATGTTTATTGATTAATTGTTATTAATATAACCATTAATAACCTATTTTAAGATTTATACTAAAATATATTTATTAAGATTATTAAATTAATTTAATTGAAAAATTATCAACAAATAATTTACAGGAAGTTAAATCAAAAAAAACTGGTATAAAAATAGTATATAATACAATAATATTTTATAGAAAATTAAGTTATTTCATAATTTAAAATTATTGCTTTTTTAAGCATTTGAAATAATTTTTCCTTGACTTAGTAAATAAACTCTTCTACAGATATTGAATATTTTATTAATATTTACATCGGTAATTATTATACCTATTCCTGTATTTGCTAAATGACTAATGACTTTTTTTATTATATTTACTTCATTTTCATCCATGTTTGAAAATGGTTCATCCATTATTATAAACTTGGGATTTGCAGTTACTGTACGAGCAATTTCTACAACTCTTCTATTTGCTCCATATAATTCACATCCCATATGTTTACGTAAGTATTCTATTTGTAATTCTTTTATTAAATTATTAGCATAATACTGACGTTGTTTTTCATTAAAGTCTTCTCGAACCTGAAGTACAGCCATAATATTATCGTAAACACTTAATCGACGGAAAATAGATGGTTCTTTTGGAAGATATCCAATCCCAATTTTTCTACGATTATATAAAGATAAAGCACTTATATCATTATTGTCTATAATAATTTTACCTTTATCAATTGGAACGATACCTATCAATATATAGCATATTATAGTTTTACCAGAACTATTAGGACCAGATAATCCAATAATTTCTCCGGATTTTATTTGCAAACTTAGGTTGTCTATTACATTTATTTTTTTATATATTTTAGTTAGTTTTTCTACAATTAATATTGACATAATTATTGATCTAATTTATTTAATATATTCATAATATTAAATTAATTTTATTAACAAACATTAATTTAATAATTGATTTTTTTAATATTTTTTTAAATAAATAATTTTATTTAATACAATAGAATATAAAATTAACAATGATCTTGAATGATTTAATATAATTTAGTAAAATGACATTTTTGATTTATATTTGTTTCTTAATATATACCAAGAAAATATATTTTGTTGGTATACAATTATTAACAAATATTATGTTTAATTAATAATGAATAATTATACAAATAAATTTAATAACTAGATATATTATAGAATCTAAAAATTTATTCAGATAGATTTGTTAAAAAACAAAGTGAAATAAATAAAAATGAAAGATAGTGAAATTAAGAAATTGTTGATTACATCTTTACCTTTAGAAAAGGTTTATGTTAGTAGTGATAGTAGTAATTATTTCAAGATAATAGCTGTGGGTAAAATATTTAGTAAACTTAACTATGTTCAAAAACAACAATTAATTTATAAACAATTGGCTAAATACATTTCAAACAATACAATTCATGCTATTTCCATAAAAACGTATACTCCTGAAGAATGGTCAAGTAATAAAGAGATAGGTAATTTTTAATTATTGAGTGTATATATTATTATAATCTATCATAGACAATATTTTTAGGTGTATTGCTAATGGAAAAATTTCGTGTTCAAGGACCAACACGTCTAAAAGGTAACGTATTTATTTCTGGTGCAAAAAATTCAGCATTACCTATTTTATTCGCAACTTTACTTACTAATGAATCTATTGAAATTCAAAATGTACCTAATTTACGTGATATTGATATTGCCATAAAAATTCTTAGCCAGTTAGGTGCAACAATTGAACGTAATGGTTCTATATGTTGTATTAATACTAGCACAGTTAATAGTTGTTTAGTACTGTATGATATAGTTAAAAATATGCGTGCTTCAATTTGGGCTCTTGGTCCGTTATTAGCAAGATTTGGCCAAGGGCAAATTTTTTTTCCAGGAGGTTGCGCTATTGGTGATCGTCCTATTGATTTGCATATTAATGTACTTCAGCAACTAGGAGCTACAATAAAATTAGAAGATGGTTCTATTAAAGCCAATATTGATAGAAAATTGAAAGGTGCTCATATTATTATGAATAAAATAAGTGTCGGAGCTACTGTTACTTTGATGATCACAGCTATATTAGCTGTTGGTATAACCACTATTAAAAACGCAGCAAAGGAACCAGAAATTGTAGATACGGCAAATTTTCTTAACATGCTCGGTGCTAAAATTAATGGTGTAGGAAGTAATGAAATTACTATTGAAGGTGTTAAACGATTAGGTGGAGGAGTTTATCGTATTCTACCAGATCGTATAGAAACTGGCACATTTCTTGTAGCAGCCGCAATATCGGGTGGTAGTGTTGTTTGTCTTAATACATTACCTAAACTTCTAGATGTTGTATTGGAAAAATTACATAATGCAGGTGCTGATATCAAAATTGGTTCAAATTGGATAGGACTTGATATGCATGGTAAACGTCCAAAAGCAGTTAATATTTATACTCAACCATACCCTGGATTTCCCACTGATATGCAAGCTCAATTTAGTTTATTAAACTTAGTATCAGAAGGGATAGGTATTGTTACAGAAACTATATTTGAAAATAGATTCATGCATATACCGGAACTTATACGTATGGGTGCTAATGCTAAAATAGAAAACAATACTACTATTTGTAAAGGAGTTAAAAATTTATTGGGAACTCAAGTAATAGCGCCTGACTTAAGATCATCAGCTAGTTTAGTATTAGCAGGTTGTGTCGCAAAAGGAACAACAATAATTGATAATATTCACCATATAGATCGAGGTTATGAACACATAGAACTAAAATTATCTTCTATAGGGGCTAAAATAGAACGTATAATTGAAGAATAGCTTAATTATTAATAAGTTCTTTGTACCAAAATATTCGCAAGTGATCTTAATGCATCACTCCATGGATTTTCAGGAATTACTCTCAATGCTTGTATAGCCTTATTTATCTCATATTCTGCTCTTTTACGTGTCCATTCCAATGAACCATATTGGCTCATTATTTTTAATATCTGATCCATCAAATCACTACTACCTTGCTCAATTGCTATACGAATCATTTTTTTTTGTTCTAATGAGCTATTTTGTATTGCATGTAATAAAGGAAATGTAAGTTTCCCTTCTTCTAAGTCATTACCTATCTTTTTTCCTGTTTTTTCGATATTTGAGTTATAATCTAAAATGTCGTCGATTAATTGAAAGGCAACACCTATATGGAATCCATAAATTTTTAGTGCTTTTTCTTGTAATGGATCTGCATTTGCAATAATGCAGGAAGTTTGTGCTGCAGCTTCAAATAAATGAGCAGTTTTTCTATAAATAACGTTCATGTAATTTTCTTCAGAAATATTTACATTATTGCAATTTATTAATTGTAAAATTTCTCCTTCAACTATCGAATTTATTGTTTCAGATATTAATGATATAATTTTCATAGACCCTATGCTAACCATCATTTGAAAAACTTTAGTATAAATAAAGTCTCCTACTAATACACTAGATGAATTACCAAATTTTATATTAGCTGCTGTTTTACCGCGACGAAGACGAGATTCATCAATCACATCATCATGTAATAATGTTGCAGTATGAATCAATTCTATCATTGCTGCATTAATTATATGTAATCTACCTTGATAACCAATAGAAAGGGCGGATAACAAAGCTACTATAGGTCTTATACGCTTACCTCCGCTATTAATAATATGAGAACCCAACTCATTAATAAGCGATACACTAGAATCCAACTGATTAAAAATGGCTCTGTCAACATCTTTTATGTCTTTTTCAATTAGAGTGTTAATTTGTTTTAAATTCATTTCTCTTGTCTTTCTTTATTTTATTATTAACTATTATTAATCAAATTATTGTTTAATATACTTTATATTATATATAATTTATTTAATAAATAATATTGAATTTTTATTTTATATAATATTGTTTGATTATACTATTGTTTTAATTTAACAGTTTGTGTAAAATTCGATTTTTTATGAAGAATAATATTCTAATTAAATAACTAAAATAATAATTAAGGTAAAATTTATATGTATGCTATTTTTCAAAGTGGTGGCAAACAATATAAGGCGACTGAAGGACAGATCATTAGATTGGAAAAATTAGATGTTAAAACTGGAAATTTTATCAAATTCAATAATATTTTAATGATTTCAGGCGACAAATGCTTAAAAGTTGGCACACCATTTGTCTTGAACAGTAATATTAATGCAGAAATTATTAATCATGGGCGTGATAAGAAGATTAAAATTATTAAGTTTCGTCGTCGTAAACATTACCGTAAACAACAAGGACACCGTCAATGGTTTACTGATGTTAAAATTGTTAACATTAACTTTTAAAAGAGGATTTTAAAATTGGCACATAAAAAAGCTGGTGGTTCATCTAGAAATGGGCGTGATTCTCATTCAAAACGCCTAGGTGTAAAGTGCTTTGGTGGCGAGTATGTTGTAGCTGGAAATATTATTATTAGACAAAGAGGTACTAAGTTTCATGCTGGTAAAAATGTAGGATGCGGTCGAGATCATACCTTATTCGCTCTTACAAATGGAAAAATTAAATTTGAGGTTAAAGGATCAAAAAATCGTAAATACGTTAATGTAATTAATTTATAAATTATTACTATTATTGATAAGTGAATTAATTGTCATTCACTAATTCAATCTATGATTGATGTACTTAAAAATAGTAGTGGAAGTATCTAATGAAATTTATTGATGAGGCAACTATTTCAGTTATTGCAGGTGATGGAGGTAATGGTTGTATTAGTTTTCGTCGTGAAAAATATGTACCAAAAGGAGGTCCAGACGGTGGTGATGGAGGTGATGGGGGTGATGTTTACATAATAGCTGATGAAAATTTAAATACATTATTCGATTTTTGTTTTAAGAAAACTTTTCATGCTGAAAATGGTAAAAATGGAAAAGGTAGTAATTGTAGAGGAAAACGTGGGAAAGACGTTATTGTTAAAGTACCGTTAGGTACTCGTATTATTGACTGTAATACAAAAAAAATAGTCAAGGACATGATATACCATAATCAAAAATTAAAAATTGGGAAAGGCGGATGGCATGGTTTAGGTAACGCTCGTTTTAAATCTTCCATTAACCGTAATCCATATCAAAGAACTATAGGTACAAAAGGAGAAAGACGTAATTTACAACTCAAATTAATGTTATTAGCTGATGTTGGAATATTAGGTTTACCAAATGCTGGAAAATCTACGCTAATTAGTAATATTTCTGCTGCTAAACCAAAAGTAGCCAATTATCCTTTTACTACTTTAGTCCCAACTTTAGGAGTAGTAAACGCAGAAGATAATAAAAAATTTATTATTGCAGATATTCCTGGATTAGTAAAAGGTGCAGCAGAAGGTATTGGTTTAGGAATAAGGTTTTTAAAACATTTAGAACGTTGTAAATTATTATTACATCTAGTTGATATTACAAATATTGACAATGATTTTGATTTAATAAAAGATATAAATATTATAATTGACGAGTTAAAGAAATATAATCACGATTTATTTCAAAAGCCACGTTGGCTAATTTTTAATAAAGTTGATTTATTAGATGAACAGAAAGTTCAAGTACAAATTGAGAAAATTATAAGTCATTTAGAATGGAAAGATAGATATTATCTGATTTCCGGTCTTAATAGAACAAGAGTTAATAGGTTATGTTCTGATTTATCAGAATTCATCTATTTAAAAAAATAAAATAATAGATTTTAGTTTTTATATTAACAATATTAAATTGAGTAATTGAGTAATTGAGTAAAACATCGACTCAATGTGTGTTCTTTTGTTTTGAGTTGTTTAATAATCAAGCTTTTTATCTATTTTAATTTTAGTTTTTAAAATAATGATTATAGTTATATTTAAATATATTTATTATATTATTATGTAATAAGTTAAAGTAATGTAATAAGTTAAAGTAAAAATTTTACTTTGTAAAGTATACAATTAAAAAACTCTTTGTCGATTATATAAAAATATTATTTAATAATATACAATATATTTCATATATTTATATATTAATTTGATATATATAAGTTATATTAATTAGAGTTGTCATTACTTTTTATATAATGTTCTCTGTAAACAAACATATATTATTACATTTATAGTTATATTTAATAAATAAATTTTAATGCAAAATTAAGCAAAAAAGATATTTTTATGACATTGATTTTATTAATAAAACCATAAAGAAACATATCATATTATATTATAAACAATGAAAACTAATCAAATTACTTTAAAATATAATATATTAAATTCAGAAAAATATTATAAAAACATAAAATTTATAAAAAGCTAATTATTTTAATTGGAGATGATAAATTATAAAATTTTATTACCTAATAATATTTTACAAATATAATTGTTTTATTTATAAAATGATAGTTAAGGAGAGGCAATATTCTCTTAAAGAACACTTTCTTTAACCACTGATCAGGAGAAATAATTAAGATAGATGAGAAAATAAGGAAATCATTAAATGAATCAAATTCCAATGACCTTAAAAGGTGTTGAAAAGTTAAGAAAAGAGCTAAATGAACTAAAAACTATTAAACGTCCCCGTATCATCGCTTCTATAGCTGAAGCACGTGAATATGGAGATTTAAAGGAAAATGCAGAATATCATGCTGCTCGTGAAGAGCAAGAATTTTGTGAAAGTCGTATTAAGGAAATTCAAATAAAACTCTCTAATGCTCAGATAATTGATATTACTCAAATACCAAACACCGGACGTGTAATCTTTGGTTCAACAGTAAGCATTATTAATATTAATACAAATGAACAATTTACTTACAGAATTGTAGGTGATGATGAAGCTGATTTTAAAAAAAATTTAATATCTATAAATTCACCTATGGCTAGGGGTTTAATTAGCAAAAAATCTAACGATGTTGCAATGATTAAAACTCCAGGTGGTGATGTGAAATATAAAATTTTAAATGTTGAATATCTTTAGAAATTAATGTGTTAAAAAATTAATTATAAAATATGACAGAAAAGGCTACGGAAGCGTGGCCTTTTTGATTAATTAAAATAAATAATATTTGATATGCTTTTATTAAAATTTATTTTTCTTTATAACATAATTTCCAATATATTAATTAAATTATTTTATCAATTTAATATTGATAATTGTTCATTCTATTTAGTTTTATTAGAGTAAAATAATAATTTTAATATCTTTCTTGAATATTTAAGATTAATCTTAAATTTTTCTATAAAGGGATTGAAAATAGATACTTCTATCGCCATTTCTTTTTTATAACTATAAAAATTTTTCAAAACCTAATTAGGTTAAGATTTAAATATATCTATATAATATAGTTACCTTATAAATAACGTATAAATCATAATTTAAACTTTAAATATTTTGTCTATTTTAGAATTAAATAATAATATCGAGATTTAATATGTTATAAAATTTTATTTTCTTTAAATTTTTACAAAAAATATTATTTTTTCTTAAAATTTACATCTGATTTATAAAAATAAATATATTAAAGATTGTTTTGCTAACTGTGAAATAGAAATTGGAAATCTTATAAATTTTATTTTAATGTTAGAAAATAGATTAATATAATACATTAATTAATATATTATATTATTTTAGGGATTATGATGAACTATGATATTTTAGGAATAAATGAATATTTATAAGTATTGTATTAAGTTATATCAATATATAGATATAATTATTAAACTTAAGTATTGGATTTTTGCATAAATTACATGATATTAAAATCAAGTAAAATAGATAAAATTTAAATAAGTAGGTATTTAAATTCCAAAGGTAACAGAATGATAATACTACTATATCTATTAACATGTGTTGCAACGTTGAGGTTAATCCTTTGAGCGATATGGTGAAAAACCTAATCCTTTGGTTGGTCATCGCGATAGTATTGATGTCTTTATTTCAAAGTTTTGGACCAAATGAGCTAATTAGTCATAAAATTGATTATTCGACTTTTTTATCAGAAGTAAATCAAGAGAGGATTCGTGAAGTTCGTATCGATGGGCGTGAAGTCACTGTCATTAAGAAAGATAATCATAAATATAAAACTTATATCCCCATTAATGATTCTAAGCTACTTGATAATTTACTAACTAAAAATGTTAGAGTAGTTGGTGTCCCACCAGAAGAACCAAGTTTATTAGCTTCTATATTTATATCTTGGTTTCCAATGATTATTCTAATAGGTGTTTGGGCTTTTTTTATGCGTCAGATACAAGGTGGTGGTAGAGGAGCGATGTCCTTTGGTAAAAATAAAGCACGCATGCTAGCTGAAGATCAAGTAAAAATTACTTTTGCTGATGTTGCAGGTTGTGATGAAGCAAAAGAGGAAGTAAGTGAATTAGTTGAATATTTACGTGAGCCTAGTCGTTTCCAAAAATTAGGTGGTAAAATTCCTAGAGGTATTTTAATGGTTGGTCCGCCTGGAACGGGAAAGACTCTATTAGCTAAGGCAATAGCTGGTGAAGCAAAAGTACCTTTTTTTGCTATATCTGGTTCTGATTTTGTAGAAATGTTTGTAGGAGTAGGCGCTTCTCGTGTCAGAGATATGTTTGAACAAGCTAAAAAAACAGCACCTTGTATTATTTTTATTGATGAAATCGATGCAGTAGGTCGTCAGAGGGGAGCTGGTTTAGGAGGGGGACATGATGAACGTGAACAAACATTAAATCAAATGCTAGTTGAGATGGATGGTTTTGAAGGAAACGAAGGCATAATAGTTGTTGCAGCAACAAATCGTCCCGATGTTCTTGATCCTGCATTACTACGTCCTGGTCGTTTTGATCGCCAAGTTGTAGTAGGATTACCTGATGTTCGTGGTAGAGAACAAATTTTGAGAGTTCATATGCGTCGTGTACCACTTTCATCAGATGTTGACCCTACTATTATAGCACGTGGTACTCCAGGTTTTTCTGGCGCTGATTTAGCTAATCTTGTTAATGAAGCAGCATTATTTGCAGCAAGGATAAACAAATTAGTTGTTTCAATGATTGAATTTGAAAAAGCAAAAGATAAAATAATGATGGGTGCGGAACGTCGTTCTTTGGTAATGACAGAATCACAAAAAGAATCAACTGCTTATCATGAAGCAGGACATGCTATTATTGGACGTTTAGTTCCAGAACATAATCCAGTTCATAAAGTAACCATAATTCCTCGAGGTCGTGCTTTAGGTATTACTTTTTTTCTTCCAAAAGACGATGAAATTAGTATAAGTAGAAAAAAATTAGAAAGTCAAATTTCTACGCTATATGGTGGTCGCTTAGCAGAAGAAATAATTTATGGCGTGGACTACGTTTCTACTGGTGCTTCAAATGATATTAAAATTGCTACTAATTTAGCTAAAAACATGGTTACCCAATGGGGATTTTCTGAAAAATTAGGTCCATTGCTATATGTTGAAGAAGAAAATGAAATTTTTTTAGGACGATCAGTAGCTAAAGCTAAACATATGTCTGATGAAACTGCACGTATTATAGATCAAGAGGTAAAACGTTTAGTAGATAGCAACTATCAGCGAGCTAGATCTATTCTTTATGAGAATATAGATATATTGCATGCGATGAAAGATGCTTTAATGAAATACGAAACTATCGATGCATTACAAATAGATGACTTAATGTCAAGACGTCAAGTTAGGTGTCCAGCTAGCTGGAAAAATTCAGGTAATATTAAAACACAACAAAATGAAATTAATTCTGCAAATGAATCATAAAATCCAACTTAAATAATAATAATACTAATAGGCATAATAAAAATGATTAGTTAAAGTATTATAATATTTAATTTTAAAATTAATTGATTTAGGGTTTAAAATTGTGAGATTATTTGCTAGGGATTCGTGTTTAGTTTTATCCAATACGAAAGTGATGGGTATTTTAAATGTTACACCTGATTCTTTTTCGGATGGCGGTAAGTATAATTCATTATCAAGTGCTTTGCTGCAAGTCAAAAATATGATTAATGCAGGAGCTAATATTATTGATGTAGGAGGAAAATCAACTCGTCCTGGAGCTGTTAATATAAGCATTGAAGAAGAGCTAGAACGTGTAATACCCGTAATTGAAGCTATTACAAAAAATTTTGACATTTGGATTTCGATAGATACTTCTAGAACGGAGGTGATGAAGGAATCTTTACGAGCAGGTGCTCATATCATTAATGATATTCATTCATTATCTGAAGATGGAGCAGTAGAATTAGCTGCCATGAATAATTATCCTGTTTGTTTAACACATAATCCTATTATTTTATCTTCTTATAAATCAAGCAAACACGAAAATATTATTGATGTAGTGAATATATATTTTTCTAAAAAAATTGCTTATTATGAAAAATCAGGGATAAAAAAAAATAATATTATACTAGATCCAGGTTTTGGTTTTGGTAAGAGTTTACTTCATAATTATCAATTATTAGCTAATTTAAAAAAATTCCATCATTTTGGTTTGCCATTATTAATAGGAGTTTCACGTAAATCAATGATAGGCAATTTGTTAAAAATTATTAATCCAACAGATCGTTTAGTAGGAAGTATTTCTTGTGCAGTAATTGCTTTAATGCAAGATATTCAAATTATTCGTGTACATGATGTTAAAGAAACTTTAGAAGCGATCAATATAGTAAATACTGTGCAAAAAATGAAGGAATGCAGTTATGGGTAATCTCAAATATTTCGGTACTGATGGGATTAGAGGGAAGGTTGGAAAATTGCCAATTACACCTGATTTTGTTTTAAAGTTAGGTTGGGCGGCAGGAAAAGTCCTTACAAGAAATAGATCAAAACATGGATCGAAAAAAATAATAGTAGGTAAAGACACTCGTATTTCTGGGTATATGTTAGAATCGGCATTAGAATCAGGCTTATCTGCAGCAGGTTTATCTGCAGCATTTACTGGTCCAATGCCAACACCTGCCATAGCTTATTTAACTAGAACTTTTAGAGCAGAAGCAGGTATTGTTATTTCTGCTTCACACAATCCTTATGATGATAATGGTATTAAATTTTTTTCTTCAAAAGGTACTAAATTACCTGATTATGTAGAAGAATGTATCGAATTAGAAATGGAAAAACCTATAACTTGTGTTGAATCTGCACAACTAGGACGTGCTAGTCGAATTGTTGATGCATCAGGCCGTTATATTGAATTTTGTAAAGGAACTTTCCCGAATAATCTAAATCTTAACGGATTAAAAATTGTTGTTGATTGTGCAAATGGATCTACCTATCATATCGCTCCTAATGTATTAAATGAGCTAGGAGCTAAAGTAATTCCTATTGCTGTACAACCTAATGGTATAAATATTAATAAAGAATGTGGTACATCACATGTTTATATGTTACAACGTGTACTTTCAGAAAAAGCTGATTTAGGTTTATCCTATGATGGTGATGGAGATCGTATTACTATGATTGATCATTTAGGACAAAAAATAGATGGTGATCAAATTCTTTATATCATTGCACGGGAAGGTCTACTGCAGGGTAATTTACGTGGTGGAGCAGTAGGTACCTTAATGAGTAACATAGGATTAGAAATTTCACTCAAAAAACTTGGAATTCCTTTTGAGCGTGCAAAAGTAGGAGATCGTTATGTAATTGAAAAAATGAATGAAAAAGGGTGGAGATTAGGCGCTGAAAATTCAGGCCACGTAATTTTATTAGACAAAACCACTACTGGTGATGGTATTATTGCTAGTTTACAAGTACTTACTGCAATGGTTCGTAATCAAATGAGTTTACATGATTTATGTGATGGTATCAAAATGTTACCTCAAATATTGGTAAATATTCATGTATCTAATAATAAAAATCCTTTGCAAAACAATAAAGTGAAAATTTTATTTAATGAAATAGAAAAAGAATTATTAGGATGTGGTAGAGTACTAATAAGAAAGTCAGGTACTGAACCTTTTATTCGTGTCATGGTAGAAGGTAAAGATGAAAAACAAATAAAAGAACTATCTGATCGTCTTGTGAATGAAATTAAATTAAGTATTAGTATTGATGAATTATAAATTAATTGAAGTTATAGTATTTTAAAAATATTGCAGAAAAAAAGTTTCTTTTATAACATTTCTGTTATAATTTAATTGAATTATAGTGATTTTTTGATGGATTACTTATGTATCTATTTCTTTTGATAATTTTCTTTACCGTATCCATATTTTTTGTGGCTTTAGTTATGCTTCAACATAGTAAAGGTGCAGGTATAGAAACTTCATTTAGTTCAAGATCAGATATGCTCTTTAATTCAATCAGCTCTGATAGTTTTTTAAATCGCATTACTGCTATATTAGCTATATTGTTTTTTATCACTCTTCTAATGTTGATTAATTGGAATAGCAATACTTTTCTAAGTAGAAATTCTGAATGGGAAAAACTTTCTGTTCCTGTAAAATCTCAGAAAATAAAAACCAATGATTCTTCTTTAAAAAACAATAAAGTTAATATTACTTATTAGTCATTAATAAGTACATAATTGGATTATAAATTAGCCGCTAGCAAAAATAAATACCGAGGTGGTGGAATTGGTAGACACGCTACCTTGAGGTGGTAGTGCCTATTTTTGGTTTACGGGTTCAACTCCCGTCCTCGGTATCATTATTTAGAAGATATTAATATTGATGAAATTAATTTATTTATCTTGGTTTATTAACATATTTGCTGTTGATATTTTTATAATTAAAATAGCTAATATCATTTAAAATTTAATTTTTATATTTGTTTTGTTACTTTATTTTTTAGCATTTATTTTAAAGAATTTCTAGGAGGTTGTTTGTTATTTTGGATCATTTATTGTTTAATTGATAACAACAACCCCGGAATTCGGGGTTTTTTATTTAATAAAAGTGATCTAAAACATCCTTTTATTTATATACGGGGAATAATAGTTTTGTCTAAACTTAAAAAAAACTTGACAAAGTTAATATCAACAGAGATAGAAAATTTAGGATACCAATTAATAGGCATTGATTTTATCAAAAATCATATATCAACATTTCGTATTTATATTGATAGTAAAAATGGTATTAATATAGACGATTGTACAAATGTTAGCCACCAAATAAGTGCAATAATGGATGCGGAAAATCCAATTAACACTCCCTATAATCTTGAAATATCATCTCCTGGATTAGATCGTCCTTTATTTACCTTAGAACATTATATTTCCTTTTTAGGAAAAAAAGTGTGTTTATTATTATATGTAGCTGTTCAAAACCGTCGTAAGTGGAAGGGAATTATCAAATCTGTTAAAGGAGATATGATTACGGTAAAAGTTGAAGGAGATGATAAAGTATTTGCTTTAAATAATATAAAAAAAGCAAATCTAGTTCCTTGCTTCCAAAATTCGGATTGAGAATAACCAAACATGAACAAAGAAATATTAGCTGTTGTAGAAGCCGTTTCTAACGAAAAATCTTTACCGCGTGAAAAAATATTTGAAGCATTAGAGCGTGCATTAGCTACTGCAACTAAAAAAAAATATGAGCAAGAAATAGATGTCCGTGTAACCATTGATCGTAAAACCGGTGACTTTGATACTTTTCGTAGATGGGAAATAGTTACAGAAGTAATACAGCCAACACGTGAAATAACATTAGAAGCTGCTCAATTTGAAAATGAAGAGTTTAATTTAGGTGAATATGTTGAAGATCAAATAGAATCAGTTAAATTTGATCGTATTACTACTCAAACTGCTAAACAAGTAATTGTACAAAAAGTACGTGAAGCTGAGCGTGCAATGATAATTAATAAATTTCGTGAACAAAAAGGCGAAATGATTTCCGGTATAGTAAAAAAAATCAATCGCGATAGTATTTCTTTAGATTTAGGCAGTAATGCTGAAGCTGTGATTTTACGTGAAGATGTTTTACCACGAGAAAATTTTAGATTAGGAGATCGCATTAGAGGAGTATTATACTCTATACGTCCAGAAGCAAAAGGTGCTCAACTCTTTATTACTCGTTCTAAACCAGAAATGTTAATAGAATTATTTCGTATTGAAGTTCCTGAAATTAATGAAGAAATTATTGAAATTAAAGCTGCTACTCGTGATCCTGGATCTCGAGCTAAAATTGCAGTTAAAACAAATGATAAACGTATTGATCCAATAGGTGCATGTGTCGGTATGCGTGGTGCACGGGTTCAGGCTGTCTCTAATGAATTAAGTGGAGAAAGAATTGATGTTGTACTATGGGATGATAATCCAGCACAATTCGTTATTAATGCCATGGCGCCAGCAGATGTAACATCAATTGTAGTTGATGAGGATAATCATACTATGGATATTGCAGTTGAGACAAACAATCTTGCACAAGCAATAGGCCGAAATGGTCAAAATGTAAGGTTAGCCTCTCAGCTAAGCGGTTGGCAATTAAACGTAATGACTGTTGAAAATTTAAAAGAAAAACATCAAGCTGAAGCACATACAGCTATAAATATATTTACTAAAAAACTTGATATTAGTCAAGATATTGCATTAATATTAGTTGAAAAAGGTGTATATTCTTTAGAAGAATTAGCTTATTTACCAATTAATGAATTGGTAGAAACTGGTGGTTTAAATGAAAATATAATCAGGAATTTGCGTAAAAAAGCAAAACATATATTAACTACTTTAGAATTAGCTAAAGAGGAAAGTATTGTTGTTCACAAACCAAACAAAGATCTTTTAAGTCTGAAAGGTTTAAATCGTTCTTTAGTTTTTCAATTATCATTAAAAGGTATATCTACACTAGAATCTTTAGCAGAACAAAGTGTTGATGATTTGATTGATATTGAAGAA
The DNA here is from genome assembly GCF_002933345.1 of Candidatus Pantoea edessiphila. GTDB lineage: Bacteria > Pseudomonadota > Gammaproteobacteria > Enterobacterales > Enterobacteriaceae > Pantoea_C. The sequence goes on from NZ_PDKR01000002.1 coordinate 38,331, forward strand.
CTAAACAAAACAAAAGCTGGTGCACTAATTATGGCTGCACGTAATATATGTTGGTTTGGTAATAAAGCGTAATAACGGGAAGGAATATAATGATAGATGTAACCGTACAATCGCTGGCCTCGGAAATTCAGATTTCAGTAGATCTGTTAATTGAACAATTTGCTAATGCAGGAATATCTAAATCTGAAGATGATGTAGTAACTCAGCATGAAAAAGAAGTTTTATTATCATATTTAAATCATGAACATGGTAAACAAAACTATTTTGATAAATTGATTTTACAACGTAAAATGCGTAGTACTTTAAATATTCCAAGTATTGGTGGAAAACATAAGTCAATAAATATCGAGGTCCGTAAAAAACATACTTATAATAAAGATATTTTAGAAAATGAAAAAATTAATCCAATAAAACATTCTGTTTTAAAAAATAAAAAGATTTTTGAGCATAATATTAAATTAAAAAAATCTATCTTAATTAAAGAAAAAACAGAAATTTTATCAAATAAAAATACATTATTTAATAATAAAACAAAAAACAACTCAATCAAAAAAGAAATGATATACAATCTGCAAAATAATAAAGAGCGTCTTGAATTTGATGCTGCTGTATTGAAGAGTAAAGCTGAAGAGACAGCACGTCTTAAACTTGAAAGAGAAGCACGTCTCGCAGTAGAAAACGCACGTATTCTAGCTGAAAAAAAAGCAGATGAATGGGAAAAGAAAGAAGAAAACGATTATAATATCATTAATTCTAATTATATTCATCAAGCTGAAGATGAAAATGACCGTCAAATAGAATCTAGCCATAAGTATAAACGTAATAACAAAATATTACGCTCAATAAAGAAAGGTAATAAACGTACAGAATCTAAAAATGATATTGAAGAATTACGTAGTTTTATTAGAATTAGCAAAGGTAATAAAAATCGTAATAAACAAAGTTTGTTACATCAAAGCTTTAACAAACCAGTTCAAATAGTAAATCGTGATGTAATTATAGGAGAGACTATTACTGTTTCTGAATTAGCTAATAAAATGGCTGTAAAAGGCTCATTAGTAATTAAAGCTATGATTAAAATGGGAGCAATGGCAACTATTAATCAAATTCTTGATCAAGAAACAGCTCAACTTGTTGCAGAAGAAATGGGACATAGAGTAATATTACGTCGTGAAAATGAATTGGAAGAATCATTAAAAAAAGATCTTGACATTAATGCAAAAAAAGCTAATCGCTCACCAATAGTTACTATAATGGGTCATGTAGATCACGGTAAAACATCGTTGTTAGATTATATTCGTTCTTCCAAAATTGCAACTTGTGAAGCAGGAGGTATTACTCAACATATAGGTGCTTATCATGTTGATACTCATAATGGTATGATAACCTTTCTTGATACTCCTGGACATGCAGCATTTACTGCAATGCGTGCACGTGGTGCACAAATAACCGATATTGTAATATTAGTTGTAGCTGTAGATGATGGGGTTATGCCTCAAACAATTGAAGCAATACAGCATGCAAAAGCAGCTAAAGTACCAGTCATAGTAGCTATAACCAAAATTGATAAACAAGGGGTTGATCAAGAACGTATTAAGAATGAATTAACCCAACATGGTATTATTCCAGAAGAATGGGGCGGAGAAAATATATTTGTTAATATTTCTTCGAAAACTGGAGTTGGGGTAGACGATTTGTTAAAAGCTATTTTATTACAAGCGGAAATGCTTGAGTTAAAAGCTGTAAATAAAGGTATGGCTAGAGGGATAGTAATAGAATCATCCTTAGATAAAGGCAGAGGACCAGTTGCCACTATATTAGTAAAAGAAGGACAACTTAATCAAGGCGATATTGTTCTATGTGGTTTTGAATATGGTCGTATTCGTGCAATGCGTGATGAAATAGGACATAAAATAATAAAAGCAAGTCCTTCAATTCCAGTTGAGATTTTAGGTTTATCTGGTGTACCATCTGCAGGTGATGAACTAACTGTTGTTAGAGATGAAAAAAAAGCACGTGAAGTTGCTCTCCATCGTCAAGGGAAGTTTAGAGAAATTAAATTAGCACGTCAACAAAAATCTAAATTAGAAAACGTATTTTCTAATTTAGAAACAAATAAAATATCTGAGCTAAATATCATTTTAAAAGCAGATACTCAAGGTTCTGTCGAAGCTATTTCTGATTCTTTAATGAAACTTTCTAATAAAGAAATAAGATTAAATATTATAAGTGGTGGTGTAGGAGGAATTACTGAAACGGACGCAACCCTAGCTTCTGCATCTAATGCCATTATAATAGGATTTAATGTAAGAGCTGATTCATCAGCTCGTTATATCATTGACAATGAAGGTTTAAATTTACACTATTATTCTGTAATATATAATCTCATTGATGAAGTAAAATTAGCAATGCAAGGAATGTTAACACCACAATGTAAACAGAAAATTATTGGATTAGCTTCAGTACGTAATGTATTTAAATCAATAAAATTTGGTTCTATTGCAGGTTGCATGGTAACAGAAGGAAACATAAAGCGTAACAATCCTATTAGGATTTTACGTGATAATATAGTTATTTATGAAGGTGAAATTGAATCTTTAAGACGTTTTAAAGATGATGTTAATGATGTTAGAAACGGCATGGAATGTGGAATAGGAATTAAAAATTATAATGATATACATGTTGGTGATTTAATTGAAGTATTTGAAAACATAGAAATAAAACGTATAGTATAATTAATACGGATTTATACAATTCGATAGGTAAATAGAAAACCTATCGAATCTCTAGGGTGTTATAATTATGACAAGAGAATTCAGTCGTTCGTTACGTATCTCACAAGAGATTCATAAAGAAATCACAATAATATTACAAAAAAAAATTAATGATCCACGTTTAAAAATGATGATTACTATATCTGGTGTTGAAGTTTCTCGTGATTTATCTTATGCAAAAATATTTGTTACTTTTTTAAATGAAAAACGAAATTTAGATACCATACACGATGAGTTAAGAATATTAAAAAAATATAGTGGTTATATACGTTTTTTATTAGGTAAGAACCTGAAATTACGCATTACTCCTTTATTAGATTTTTTTTATGATAGCTCTTTAAAAAAAGGTGAATATATTTGTAGTCTTATAAAAAAAATTAATACTGTTGTGTATGAAAATAAGGTAATTTAATGCAAGTTAACAATCATCTCAATATCAATGGTATTTTATTGCTAGATAAACCAAATGGTATTTCATCTAATTACGCATTACAAAAAATAAAACATATTTTTAATTCTAATAAAGTAGGATACACTGGTACTCTTGATCCACTAGCAACGGGTATGCTACCTATTTGCTTCGGAGAAGCAACTAAATTTTCACAATATTTAATAAATGCAAACAAACGTTATCTAGTTATTGCTCGTTTGGGTAAACGTACTGATACTGCAGATGCATATGGTAATGTATTAAAAGAAAACCTTATTAATTTTACCAAGCAAAATTTATATACTGTATTAGAAAGTTTTAAAGGTGTTATTTCACAAGTTCCACCTATGTTTTCAGCTATAAAATATAAAGGTTGTCCTTTGTATAAATATGCTCGTAAAGGTATAGTAATCAAACGTGATTCACGTTTGATTACTATCTATGAATTAAAAATCATTAAATACATTGATGATGAATTAGAATTGGAAATAAGCTGTTCTAAAGGAACTTATATCCGTACTCTTATTGAAGATATAGGAGAGAAATTAGGTTGTAGTGCTCATGTTGCTGCTCTACGCCGTTTACAAGTTGCACATTGTTCTATAAATAAAATGATTACTTTAGATCAAATAAATAATTTATATTCAGTTTTTATTAAAACCGGTTTTTCTCTAAAGGAACTTGTTAATCAATTGATCTTACCAATTGACAGTCAGTTGTCTCATTTACCAATGATCAATTTATTACCTGATTTAGCAAATAAATTTAAACAAGGACAATCAATAATATTTATTGATAAAACCATACAAGAAGGTTTTGTTCGGGTAATAGAAAGTAAATTATGTAAATTTATTGGGGTTGCAAAAATTATAAATAATTATATGTATCCACATCGTTTATTAAATAATTATCTAGATGATAAACAAATCTAATTTTTATGAATTATTTATATAATTTATTAGTTATTAACAACAAATATATTATTTTTAGAAAATATCTAATAAAATATCAAATATATAATCATTAGTTATATTAATATAATTTTGTATTACATGGAGTGCATTATGTCTCTTAACATAGAAACTAAAAAAGAGATTATTTCTAAATACGGACGAAATTCTAAAGATACGGGAACACCTGAAATACAGATAGCTTTGTTAACTACTCGTATTAATTATCTTCAGGAACATTTTTCTAAACATAAAAAAGATCATCATAGTCGTATTGGATTATTACGTATAGTATCTCGACGTCGTAAGCTATTGAACTATTTGAAGAGCAAAGATACTTTAAAGTATGCAAGTTTAATTGAAAATCTTAATATACGCCGGTAAATCTAGCTGATCTATTTTATAAGTAATAATATACATAAATATTAAATAAGTTTGTTATATACTTAAACAATAAGATTTAAGTATTAAATTAATTAGCAATAATATTAATTTGTTGCTTAATGTGATCTTTAGTTGCAAAGTTAAAATTTTAATAATTTATTAATTATTTTTGAACATGTAATTAAAGATCAGTAATAAACGGCAGGCCAAAACAGCGCTGCCCTCAAAGTTGAGGACTTTGATTTTGTTAAATCCGATTTTAAGAAAATTCCAATACGGCCAACATACTATTACATTAGAAACTGGTATGATAGCTAGACAAGCTACCTCAGCAGTAATGGTGAGCATGGATGATACCGCAGTATTTGTAACTGTTGTATGCCAAAAAAGAACTATAGCAGATGAACAGGATTTTTTTGCTCTTAATATAACTTATCAAGAACGTAGTTATGCAGCTGGTCGTATTCCAGGAGGATTCTTTCGTCGAGAAGGGCGTCCTAGTGAAAGTGAAATATTGATTGCACGTTTAATTGATCGTCCTATTAGACCTCTTTTTCCTGAAAATTTTCAAGATAAAGTACAAATTATAGCTACTGTACTTTCCGTTAACCCTCAAATTCATCCAGATATAGTTGCAATGATTGGCGCTTCAACCGCTCTATCTCTGTCAGGATTGCCATTTAATGGTCCTATTAGTGCTGCACGTATTGGATATATAAATAATCAATATGTATTAAATCCAACTGTAAATGAACTAAAACAATCTAATTTAGATTTAGTAGTTTCTAGTAATAGAAATGCTGTGCTAATGGTTGAATCTGAGGCTAAATTTTTAACTGAAGAACAAATGTTAGATGCTTTAATGTTTGGTCATGAACAACAACAAGTTGTAATAGAGAATATAAATGAATTAGTCAATGAAAATGGTAAATCATGTTGGGATTGGCAACCAGAAAAAACTAATGATATATTAAAATCTCGTATTGAAGAATTGTCTATATATAGATTAAGTGATGCTTATTACATTCCTGAAAAACAAAAACGTCATGAACAAATTAACTTAATAAAAAACGATATTATTTCTAAAATGCAGATTGAAGACATATCTTTATCAAATATTCAAATTAATGATATATTTCATTCTATAGAAAAAAAGATTGTGAGAAATCGTATAATAAATGGTGAGTTGCGTATTGACGGTCGCGAAAAAGATATGATTCGTAGTTTGGATATTAGAACTGGTGTATTACCGAGAACTCATGGTTCTGCTTTATTTACTAGAGGAGAAACTCAAGCATTAGTTACTACGACATTAGGTACTACAAGAGATGCTCAAAATTTAGATGAATTAATGGGAGAACGTGTAGATAATTTTTTATTTCACTATAATTTTCCTCCGTATTCTGTAGGTGAAATAGGTATTATTAGTTCACCTAAACGTCGGGAAATTGGTCATGGTAGATTAGCAAAACGTGCAATATTAGCTGTTATGCCAAGTGAAGAAGAATTTCCTTATACTGTTCGTATAGTAGCTGAAATTACTGAATCTAATGGTTCTTCTTCTATGGCTTCGGTATGTGGAGCTTCTTTAGCTCTTATGGATGCTGGAGTACCAATTAAATCTGCTGTTGCAGGTATCGCAATGGGTCTAATAAAAGAAGATAAAATTTTTATTGTATTATCTGATATTTTAGGAGATGAAGATCATCTTGGGGATATGGATTTTAAAGTAGCAGGAAGTAGAGAAGGCATAACTGCTTTACAAATGGATATTAAAATTGAAGGAATTACTCGTGAAATCATGCAAATTGCTTTGAATCAAGCAAAAGGTGCTAGATTACATATTCTGAACGTTATGGAACAAGCTATTAGCAAACCTAGAAATGAAATTTCTGAATTTGCTCCACGTATCTATACTATTTATGTAAGTCCAGCTAAAATAAAGGATATAATTGGCAAAGGTGGGTCAGTAATTCGTAATCTTACAGAAGAAACATCTACTAATATTGAACTTAAGGATGATGGTACTATAAAAATTGCAGCTACTGATAATATAAAAGCTGAATTAGCTATTAAAAGGATTAAAGAAATAACTTCAGATATAGAACTTAATAATATTTATAATGGTAAAGTAACTCGTATTTTAGATTTTGGTGCTTTTGTTACCCTTCAAGGGAATAAAGAAGGTCTAGTGCATATTTCTCAAATAATTGATAAACGCATCGATAGAGTAGCTGATTATTTAAAAATAGGTCAAGAAGTATTAGTAAAAGTTATAGAAATAGATCGACAAGGTCGTATCAGACTAAGTATAAAAGATGCTATAAAAAAATCAAACATTTAAATCTAATATTAAGTTAAAATATATTGTAGATAAATTAATTATATTCAATAGTATATATTATTAATATTTAATTAAAATAATTTATTTATATTTCATTACTAATATTGATTTTATAATCATTTTTAAATTTTTAATATTTTATATAATAAGTAGATATGAGAAATGTTTTGGAAATATTTATAATAATAAAAATCATTTTTAATAAAATACAATCAGGAGGGTAATTATAGAATTTACTAAGAATTAGTTTTATTTGCCTTAATTAAAATATTTAATTAAATAATTATAAGTTTGTAGTTATAAAATTTTATTTTTATATAATTTAATTAACCACAAAATATTACAAATTTTTATTAAAATAAAACAATTTATTGTATTTTTAAAAGTCGTCATCATACTATGATGATGCACTTTTCTTTTTGTTAATACTTTTCTGTTTCAATCAATCTATATTATATTTTTAATAAAAAAATTATTAATAAATTATATAAACTAGTCTCTAAATTTAAGAGGAAAATACATTGCATGACTGACATTAAAACTACTTTTAATGATTTTGGATTAAATTCTGAAATACTCAAATCGTTAAAAAACATGGGCTATATTAAGCCTTCTCCAATTCAAAAAAGTTGTATTCCTTATCTACTATCAGGTTATGACGTATTAGGAATGGCACAAACCGGAAGTGGTAAAACTGCAGCTTTTGCTTTGCCTTTATTAAACAATATTAAGTCTAATATAAAAGCACCACAAATTTTAGTATTGGCAATAACTAGAGAACTAGCTATTCAAGTTACTGAAGCTATAACTAAATTTTCTCAATATATAAAAGGATTAAATATAGTTGCTATCTATGGTGGCCAGCGTTATGAGATACAATTAAGAGCATTACGTCAAGGACCCCAAGTAATTGTAGGAACTCCTGGACGTCTTTTAGATCATTTAAAACGTGGAACATTAGATTTATCACGATTAACAGGATTAGTAGTAGATGAAGCAGATGAAATGTTGCGTATGGGTTTTATTGAAGATGTAGAGAGTATTATAGAAAGGATTCCTAAAAATCGTCAGACTGCCCTATTTTCTGCAACTATGCCAGATGCAATTCGTCGTATAACTAAACGTTTTATGAAAAATCCAAAAGAAGTACGTATTAAATCAAATATAGAAAATCAACCTGATATTAGACAAAGTTATTGGACAGCTTGTGGTCGTAAAATTGATGCATTAATTCGTTTTTTAGAAGCAGAAGATTTCGATGCTGCAATTATTTTTGTACGAACCAAAAATGCTACTGTAGAATTAGCTGATACTTTAGAAAAGAATGGCTATAATAGTGCAGCATTGAACAGTGATATTAATCAATCAATACGTGAACAAACTTTAGAACGTCTAAAAGATTGTAGAATTGATATTTTAATTGCAACCGATGTTGCTGCACGTGGTTTAGACGTAGAACGTGTTAGTTTAGTTATTAATTATGATATTCCATTAGATGTAGAATCTTATGTTCATCGTATTGGAAGAACTGGCCGTGCTGGTCGTTCTGGTCGTGCACTTTTATTTGTTGAAAACCGTGAACGTCGTTTACTACGTAACATTGAAAAAAGTATAAATACAAAAATAACAGAAGTTAAATTACCTAACGCTGAAGTTCTTGGTCAACGTCGTTTAGCTAAATTCACCGAAAAAGTCAGAAAACAACTTCAAAATAATGATCTTGATCAGTATCGCCGATTACTTTCTAAAATGCATCCAGAAAAAAGCTTAGATATGGAGACATTAGCTGCAGTGTTACTAAAGATAGCTCAAGGAGAACGTCCATTAGTGTTACCTAAAGATACACCATCATATACTACTAATAATACCTTAAATCGTAATAAATTATATAATAGATACACTCGAGATTTGCGTAATTCACGCAATAAAATTAAACTAGAAAAAAATAATCCTTACCAAGGAACTAATTTAAATATTAAGATAGGTGAAATGCAATTATATCGCATTGAAGTAGGACTTAATGACGGAGTAGAAGTTCGTCATATTGTAGGCGCTATTGCAAATGAAGGTTCTATCAATAGTAGATATATAGGAAATATTAGATTATTTAATACACATTCAACTATAGAGTTATCAAAAAATATTACATGTAATATCATGCAATGTTTTAATAAAACACGTATTTTAAACAAGCTAATAAACATGCAATTAATAGGAAATGTACAATTAAATAAAGGACATATTAACCGTCAATCTAGCAGGAATAATAGACATTTCAATGTAGAACGTCGTATTATTTTAAACAAATCATAACTTCAATGATCAAAATTAATAGAAAGGATGATTCCATATTTATTATATGATTGATATATTAAAATATTGGTATATATCAATATATTAGTTATTAAATAACCTTAATATACCATAAAAAAGGAACTATAATAGAAAGTTCCTTTTTACTAAATAACTAATAAATTATTTTGTTTTTTTAGATATTAAAATAATATTATATCAATAATATTGATGTTATGCTTAATTATTATTTATTAAATTAATCAATTTAATTTAATATACTATATATTACCTTAAATATTTTAAGGATGAAATTTTGTCTAGTTTTTATCGTATTCTAGATTTTTTAAAAAAACAGCATATACTTTCATTGTGTTGTAATACTGATTATCATCATGTATGGTGTGCTAATTGTTTTTATGTATTTAATAAATATAATATGTCATTTTGGATAATGACTAAATTAGATACAATACATGGATCAAACTTAAAAAAACACCCTTATGTTGCTGGTACGATTAATAACCAAACAAAAAATATACTTCTAGTTAAAGGAATACAATATAAAGGATATATTTCAATATTAGAGGGTAAAATTAAAAAAAAGCACTCAATAGCTATCAAAAAATCTTTCCAATGTCTTTTATGATATCTTCTCCGATCTGGTCTATTTCATTAAATGAAATAAAAATGACGGATAATACAGATAAATTTGGAAAAAAAATTAGTTGGTACAGGAATTTTTAGATAATAAAGATATCAATATAAATTATAGTTATAAAATCAAGTCATTGATATAATTAACCAATATTTTTTGTTAAAGTAGAAAGTTTTTATTTAATTAACAACGTATAGCAATTGCTTCAATTTCAATTTTTACATCCTTTGGAAGTCTATTAACTTCAATACAGGAACGTGCTGGAAATTTAGCTTTATTTTCTATAAAAAATAATTCGTAAGTTGAATTAACTATATCAATCTCATTAATATTTATTAAAAATACTGTGGTTTTAACAATATTACTTACTTTTAATCCTGCTTCTTCAAGAATTGATTTTATATTTTCTAATGACTGTTGTGTTTGTTTAGATATTTGATCATCAATCATACCTGTAATTGCATTTATTGGAATTTGACCAGAAGTAATTACTATATTACCTAAATCTACACCTTGAACATAAGGACCAATGGGAATAGGAGCATTTTTTGTGTTTATACTTGAGAACATTTTTATTCCTAATAATATTTTAATCTAATAACCTAGATGTTATTTTTTATGTTATCTTATATTTTTTTAAATATAGTTTTTGTTTATAATTTTCATTATTTAATCTTATATTACAAATTTATCATTTAAAAGCAAAGCTAATAAAGCTTGGCGAGTGTAAAGACCGTTTTTAACTTGATTAAAATATCCGGCATAATGTGTATTATCTACATTAACATCAATTTCATTAACACGTGGCAGAGGATGAAGAACTTTCATATTATTACGAGCATTCTTTAAATCATTAACTTGTAATACTAAATTTGATTTAATATTAACAGGTTCTAATGGATCAATGCGTTCTTTCTGTATGCGAGTTACGTAAAGAATATCTATACAAGAAATTATTTCTTTAAAATTATTGTAATATGACCACGGAATCTCTTCTTCATCCAGAAAATCGGTTATATATTTAGGCATAGATAATATAACAGGAGAAATAAAAAAGAAGCGATTACCATTAAACTTAGCTAACGCTTGAGTAAGTGAATGTACGGTACGACCATATTTTAAATCACCTATTATAGCTATATTTAAATCTGTTATACGTTTTTGTGTTTCATAAATTGTAAATAAATCAAGTAGCGTTTGGGTTGGATGCTGATTAGCTCCATCGCCTGCATTTATAATTGGGATACCATCAGAAAACTTCGTTGCTAAAAGTGTAGAACCTTCCTGTGGATGACGCATGATTATAGCATCAACATATTTACTAATTACTGAAATTGTATCAACAAGAGTTTCACCTTTACTTAATGAAGTAGTATTTATATCAGTAAAACCAACTACTGAAGCACCTAAACGATGAATAGCAGTTTCAAATGATAAACGAGTACGGGTTGATGATTCAAAAAAACAACTAGCTATTACATTATGTTTTAATAGCTCAGGTTGTGGTTTTTTCTTTAGCATTGCAGTAGCATTTAATACAAGCATTAATTCATCTGAACTAAAATCATTTATTGAAATAATATGTTTATGATATATTGTATTATACATATATTTCTTTTTTTCCTCATATTAAGTCTCTAATATAAAATTAATAAATTAAATTTTAACGAGAGTTGCAACCATAATTGCTTTAATAGCATGAACTCTATTTTCTGCTTGATCAAAAACAATACTATTTTTTGATTCAAATACTTCATTACTTACCTCAATACCATTATGAAAATTATATTTTCCTGATAGTTCTGAACCAAGAATTGTATTTTCGTCATGTAATGAAGGTAAACAGTGTAAAAATTTAACATGAGGATTATTAGTAAGTGATAGCATATTATTATTAACTTGATAATTACGTAATAAATCAATACGTTCCTTCCAATTTTCTTCCATTTCTCCCATAGATACCCATATATCTGTATAAATAAAATCTACATTCTTTACTCCATCAATAATATTATCAGTAAAAATTATTCCTCCTCCATTGTGCTTAGATATTTTTAAACAATATTTAATAAAATTATTTTTTGGCCATAAAACTTTAGGTGATAAAATACGCAATTTAATTCCTAATAAAGCAGATGCTTCTAATATGCTATTTCCTATATTGTTTCTGGCATCACCTACATAAACTAATTTTATTTCATTTAACTTTTTATCTGGAAGATGTTCCTGTATAGTTAGTAAATCAGCAATCAATTGAGTAGGATGAAATTCTGATGTTAAACCATTCCAAACTGGAATACCAGCATATTTAGCTATCTGCTCTATTGATTTTTGACTAAATCCACGATATTCAATTCCATCATATATACGACCTAGTACACGTGCTGTATCTTTTATTGATTCTTTATTACCGATTTGAGTATCAAATTGATTTAAATAAGTAACATTAGCACCTTGATCATAAGCAGCAACTTCAAAAGAACATCTAGTACGAGTAGAATTTTGTTCAAAAATCAAGACAATATTTTTTCCCTTTAAATATTGAATTTCATTTAAACTTTTTTTTGCCTGTTTTAATCTAGAAGAAAGCCTAATTAAATAATTAATTTCATCACGAGAAAAATCTAATAACCTTAAAAAATGACGTTTATATAAATGACACATATATCTCCCTACATTTATATTATACTTTACTAAATAAAAATTATTTTAATAAGATATTGGTATGGTTTTAATTATAAATTTTTAATTTCAATAAGATGATTCATTAATATTATTTTTTTTTGCTCCAATTCTTTCATTTTGTTCTGTTGCTGTAATACAACTTTTTGTGGAGCGTGTAAAATAAATTTATTATTAGTAAGTTTATGTTTTATTTTTTGTATTTCTACATCTAATTTTATTATTTCATTATTTAAACTACTTAATTTAATATCTTTATCTATATTGTCAATTATAGGTAATATTATTTCTGCTCCTTTGATAACTTTAGTTATTGAAATTAAATTTTGATTTTTTTTAGCTAAAATAGTTAATGCTTTTAAACCTGCTAAATTTATTAACATATTATAATTAGCTTTTACGATAGACAAAACTGATGTAGAACAATTAATTAAAAATAGTTCTATGAATTTATTTGATTGTATGTTAGTTTCCCTACGGATATTACGTATTGTACTAATAAATTGTTTTATCCATTCGAAATGTTCTTCTATTTCTTTATCTTCTTTTTCTTTTTTATAGACAGGAAAGGGTTGATACATTATGGTGCTTTCGTCAATGTTTTTTAATCTTTTTACTTTTTGCCAAATAGCTTCTGTAATAAATGGAATAATTGGATGTGCTAAACGAAGTAATGATTCTAAAACAAAAACTAAAGTATTCTTTACACTATGTACCTCAAGTTTATTTCCCTCTTTAAATACTATTTTAGCTATTTCTAAATACCAATCACAAAATTCATTCCATGTGAAATCATATAATATGTTAGCTGCAATATCGAAACGATATGAATCAAGTGCTTCACGATAATTTTTTACACCATTATTAAATTTTGACAAGATCCAACGATCTGCATTAGATAACTTAATATCTTGATAAATTTGATTATGGTTAAATTCTTTTGTATTAATGATTACAAAACGGCTAGCGTTCCATAGCTTATTACAAAAATTTCGATATCCTTCTAACCGTTTCATATCCCAATTAATATCACGACCAGTCGATGCTAAAGCAGTTAGAGTAAATCTCAAAGCATCCGCACCTGATGGTTTTATTCCGTTTGGAAACTGTTTTGCCGTAATCATAGAAACTTTGTTAGCTAATTGTGGTAATAACATATTACTAGTACGTTTTTTTAATAATTGTTCTAATGAAATTCCATCTACTATATCAATAGGGTCAATAATATTACCTTTAGATTTTGACATTTTCTGACCTTGTTCATCTCTAATTAAACCGGTCATATAAACAATTTTAAAAGGAACTTGTGGGTTATTATCTATGTCTTTAATGAAATGCATAGTTAACATAATCATACGAGCAATCCAAAAAAAGATAATATCAAAACCACTGACTATAATATTAGTTGGATGAAAAGTATTAAGTAAGTTATTGTTTTTTGGCCACCCTAGTGTAGCAAAAGTCCAAAGACTAGCTGAAAACCATGTATCTAATACGTCATCATCTTGCCATAATATAATATTAGGATCTAAATTATTTTTTTTTCGAACTTCCATTTCACTTGACCCAACATAAATACTACCATCATTTGAATACCAAGCAGGTATACGGTGTCCCCACCACAATTGGCGAGAAATACACCAATCTTTAATATTATACATCCAGGAAAAATACATATTTGCATACTGTTTTGGTATAAATTTTATATATCCTTTTTTTACTGCTTCTATTGCTACCATTGCTAATGGCTTCATACGAACATACCATTGGTTGGTTAACATTGGTTCAATAACAACACCACTTCTGTCACTATATGGAATAGTTAAATTATGAGATTTAACTTTTTCTAATAAATTAATTTCATTTAGAACTTTTATTATATCTTTTCTTGCAACAAAACGATCAACTTTTCTAAATCTTAAAGGAATTTCGCAACTATTAATTTTTTCTCCGTTTGTATTATAAATTTGATAATAGTCACAAATACAACCATTTGATGTAAATATATTAATCATAGGTAATTTATGACGAAGACCTACGTCATAATCAACAAAATCATGCGCTGGTGTAATTTTTACACAACCGGTACCTTTATGTATATCTACAAAGCTATCACCAACTATAGGAATTTCACGTTTTACAATTGGAACTATAACTGATTTTCCGATAAGATTTTTATAACGATAATCTTTAGGATTAACTGCAACTCCAGTATCACCAAATAATGTTTCTGGTCTTGTAGTTGCAATTATCAAATAATTTTTGCCTTCGTTAGTTTTAACCCTATTGGCAAGTGGATATCTAATATACCAAATTGTACCTTTAATATCTTTATTTTCTATTTCTAGATCAGAAATTGCAGTGCACAACTTAGGATCCCAATTTACTAAACGTTTACCACGATAGATTAATTTTTCATTATATAATCTAATGAACGCTTCTTTAACTGCTGTGGCAAAACCCTCATCCATAGTAAATCGTTCCCTTTCCCAATCAACTGAATTACCAAGACGACGCATTTGATTATTAATGGAATTTCCTAATTCTTTTTTCCAATGCCAAATTTTTTGAATAAATTCATCACGTTCATAATCTTGACGTATTTTACCCTCATCTTTTTTTATTTTATTTTCAACAATTATTTGAGTTGCTATACCAGCGTGATCTGTACCAGTTTGCCATAGTGTATTTTTTCCTTGCATTCTATGATAACGTATAATGATATCCATTATTGTTTGCTGGAAAGCATGACCCATGTGTAAACTGCCAGTAACATTGGGGGGTGGTAGCATTATGCAAAAGCTTTCTTCATTTAAATTTTCTTGGGGCTTAAAATAACCCTTCTTTTCCCAGTTTTCATATATAATTTGCTCGAAACTTTTTGGATCAAATTTTTTTTCCATTTTTATATATTATCTTAATTACTGAATTTTGTTATATTTAACTTAAAACCAATTTTACGATATTCTTTGTAACGAATACGAGCTAATTTTTTTAAATGCTCTTTATAAGGTACAAAGTCTACTATTTCATTAAAATTGCTAGCAATATTTATAATGCCAACGACTAAATTAATTAAAACATCATATGATGATGAATTTATTTTGGTTTTTAACCATGCTATTTCTATGGGAACTTTACAAGTTATATTTTCTCCTATAAGACTATGAGGTATAAAGGCATTTAAAGGTTTTTGCCATAACATTTCATCAATACGTATAGCTTGATATATATTTTCACAATATATTAAAATGTTTTTCCCCTTATACCAATATTTCTTAACTATATAACATACTAACACTTCAATATTGTTTAGATCGTTATCTGATACATATTGTGGTGTCATGGTGTAAAATGTTGCTATTTTCATGGAAATTATATAATTAAATTAATAAAATTTTAATACTAATCATACTCATTTAATCCTGAGCGATTTAACAAATATTGCGAAATCATTGCTACTGGACGACCAGTAGAACCTTTTGTTTTTCCTGATTTCCAAGCTGTACCTGCAATATCTAAATGCGCCCAATTATATTTACGTGTAAAACGCGATAAAAAACAAGCTGCAGTTATAACTCCTGCAGAACGATCACCAATATTTACAATATCGGCGAAATTGGATTCTAACTGATCATTATATTCATCGGTTATAGGTAAGCGCCATGCTCTATCTCCCGATTGTTCAGACGCATTAATGAGGTCGTGTGCCAATGGGTTATGATTTGACATTAAACCGCTCATATGATGGCCTAAAGCAATGACACAAGCTCCTGTTAAAGTTGCTATATCAATTACTGATTCTGGTTCAAATCGTTCAACATAAGTTAATACATCACATAATATTAATCTACCTTCGGCATCTGTATTTAATACTTCAACAGTTTGTCCTGACATTGTTTCTATTATATCTCCTGGACGAAGAGAATTTCCATCTGGCATATTTTCACAATTTGCCATAATACCAATTACATTAATTGGTAAATTCAATGTTGCTATTACATTCATGATGCCATATACTGCAGCTGCACCACACATATCATACTTCATTTCATCTAAACTACTAGAGCACTTTATGGAAATACCACCAGAATCGAACGTTACTCCTTTACCAATTAATACAATAGGTCTATCAGTAGATGATGTATTGGTTTTATAATGAATTATTGACATCAATGGCTTATTATAAGAACCTTTACTAACTGCTAAATAAGCATTCATTCTTAATTTTTTCATTTGATGTGCTTCAATTATATTGGTATTTATACTATCAAATTTTTCTGCAATATTACTTGATTGCAATGCAAGATATTCAGAATTACATATATTTGGCGGCATATTACCAAGATCTTTTGCAAATTTTATACCATCTGCAATTGCAATACCATGTTGAATAGCTTTTTCACCTATGGTTAATTCTTTTCTAGTAGAAACATTAAAAACTAATTTACGTAAAGGTCGTCTTAATTCTACTTTATTTGTTTTTAGCTGGTCAAAATTATATAGCTTTTCTAGAGAAGCTTCAACTGCTTGGCGTACCTTCCAATAAGTATTACGTCCTTTAACATGTAGTTCAGTTAAAAAACATACGGCTTCCATAGATCCTGTATTATTTAGTATATCTATAATTTCTTGAATTATATGTTTATATTGACGTTCATTAAGTTCTCGTTCCTTACCACAGCCGATAATTAAAATGCGTTCAGATAAAATATTTGGTACATGATGTAGAAGTAATGTTTGACCTACCTTACCCTCAAGTTCACCTCTACGTAATAAAGCACTTATGTATCCGTCGCTAATTTTATCTAATTGTTCTGCAATAACTGATAAACGTCTTGGTTCAAAAACACCAACTATAACACAAGCACTACGTTGTTTTTCTGGACTTCCACTTTTTACACTAAAATCCATGTGCTCTCCTAAATTTTAAAAAAATATTAAAAAATAAATAATCTACATATCATGGAAAATAATTATCTTATTATGCTTTATAATATATTAGAAAATACAAATATTAACTGATATTACATATAAATTAATTTTTATGTAAATAATATTTGTAATAAATTGTAAAGAAGGTAAATTAATAACGGCTAAAATTATCCATTTATTAAATATTAGTAAATAAATTTTTAGCTTTAAGCTTGTTATTTAATAATAGCTATTGTATGAAATATACAATAAAATTGAATTAATTTATTTTTTTATTCTATATATCATGAAATTGATTTTACATCAATTGAAAATCTATCTTATAAAGATCTTCAAATTAAATTATTATAAGTAATAAAAATATAATTAATATTAGCATTTTATTATTAGGAATAAAAGCTAATAAATATATAGTATACTTATTCACAGTGATATATTAAAAAAAAATAGGGTTATCAGTAAACGAAACTAACTAAATCAAAAATCAGCTTTATTTCAATTATAAATTATTATATTTCATATTTAACCAATAAAATATTTATTAATTTAATTAATTGATTTTAATTAATATTAATCAATATATTAATTATAATTACTGTTTGGTACTATTTTAAAAAATTTATAATATTATTAAAATAATTAATAAATGATATACTCTTTTAATTAATTTATAATTTTCTAATTAATTTTTATATATGAATTACTATTTTAAAATAATTGTATTTGAAATACATTTGTATTATCTATACTATTCAGTACGGTATGAAACATTATCCTTTCAAAAAGGATAGCTCGATATATTAAAATTATTTTATCAATTAAAAAAATTTGATATTATTTTATTAATTTATAAAATTATCATATTGTAGCGCCGAAGTGGCGAAATTGGTAGACGCAGTTGATTCAAAATCAACCGTATTACATACGTGTCGGTTCAAATCCGACCTTCGGCATTTTATTAATATAAACAATTGATTAGTAATTATCTTGAAAAGATAATACATTGTTTATAATTAATCAATTTGATCAGTAATATAAAATTAAAAAATCATGCGAAGAGAGGGATTTGAACCCTCATGTCTATAATTTAAGACACTAGCATCTGAAGCTAGCGCGTCTGCCATTTTCGCCATCCTCGCATATTATTTCTTTTTTTAAAATTGTTAACTTAAAATTAAAGTATTTGTCTTCGTTTATGTTAATTTATTTATTGTAAATAGTAAACCCAGAAATTAATATATCTTTATAATCTAACACTTGTTTGAAATAATTAAAATTTATTTTTTAGTTTTTTTAAAATAATTTTTAATAAAAAATATTGGCTCAATAATATTTATTAATATATGATTGATTTTTTGCTAAGTGGAATGTATTTTGATTAATATTAAAGATATTCGAACTAATTGTGAAATAAATTTTATTTTAAAAAACATAGGCATTATTCAGTATAAGTTAAATAGACCAAAATTATTAAAAGGATTATCTAATTTAAATATTTCACCACATATAAAGATAGTAATAGTAACTGATAAAATATCTAAATTAGATAAAATATTTATAGACGACGTATTATACTCATTAAATATAATACATTCTCAGGTAAAAGTAATTCAGCCGGAACAATTAACAACATCTACAGATAAATTAACTTGTCCTTATTGGTTAATAGGTGTAAAAACTAAAAAATTATCCAATAGTTTAACTTTATATACTAGTCATATTTCTAAATTAATGAATAATAGTAGAGAAAAACGTTTATTTTGGAAAAAATTATGTAATTATTATACTTATTTTAAGTAATTTTTAGTTTAAAAAGAAAATTGTTTTAAATATTATTATTTATTAACATATGTGATAAAAGCATTTATATATGAATATAGTTATGACTGAGTACATGAATCAAGTAAACTATTTAATAGTAATTTATTAAATTTAGTTATAAGATAATAATTTAATTATTAAACTTGAATTATTTATTATTTACCAACAAGTGAAATATTATACTTTTTTATTTTAGTTTGATTTTTTATATTATTATTAATAATCTTTTAAATTTAAATAGTTATCTAAATCATTTAGTGATATTAATCATTCTGAATAGAAAAATTATTGGTAAAATTATTAATTATCAAAAAACTATATTTTATAATTAAGAAATAATATAATCTTTTTTATCTAGTTTATAAAAAGATTATATTTAAGCATTGAACATCATTTAAAAAAAAAGACATTATTAATAATATCATAATGGATTATTTAACGGATATTTAAAACTTGAATTTAAAATAAGATGTGTTCTAAGATATTAAGCTCTTAAAGATAAATATACATCCATTACTTTGAAATTTATCTTTTTATTAAAAATTATTATTCAATTAATAGAAAAATATTAAATATATTGTCAATTTGATTTGTATGTTTAAAAAAAAACTATAAAAATTCATTGAATTAATAAATTATTAATTTGTTTTTTTATTTTTGTTAAAATTTAATTTAATTCTAATATATAGAAATATTGTATATCGAATTGATTTTAATAATTAACTTACATTAAATTAATATCCTATAATTAATTTTTGCAGATCTTATATGTTTTTTAAATTTATTAATCATTTTCTATAAATGTTGTTTTATTTTTCTTTAGAATACTAATAAAATTAGATATATTTTAATTAGACAAAACATAATTCTTTAAAATGTTATATTAAAATCTATACTATATTATTTATATATATACTATTAAGTAGTATTAATTTCTTATAAAAAAATATATTTTATATCTATAAAATACAAATAAAATAGGAAAAAAATAATAAGTGAAAATGATCTTTAAATGCTTGATTTTAATTCAATTTATTTTTTTTAATGAAAATATATATGCTACTTCTATTAAACAGCAACGTCAAAATTACAAACAAATTAAAACTGCTTACATAAATCATGATATAGATATTATATCCAGTTTGTTACCTAAACTAAAAAAATATCCCCTTTATCCTTATTTGCAATATGAATTTTTGATAAAAAAAATCAAAAAAGAAAACAATTTAGCATCAATACAAGGTTTGGTAAAAAAATTCATTAATAAATATTCTGATATACCAATTGCCAATTCAATGAATAATTATTTTATAAATTTATTAGCTCAACATAATAATGGAAAAACTTTACTTAATTTTAGTCCAAATAAACCAAAACAAACACAAGCATTATGTAATTGGTACTATATTAAATGGCTTTTTGACAAAAAATCAATAAATATTGAAGCTTTGAAAAAAATTTGGCTAAGTCGTGTTAATATATTGCATGATTGCAATAAATTATTATTAATTTCAAATAAGCACATAAAAATACCTTCAAATATTATACTTGAACTTATTGGTTTTGCTATGAAGGCTAACAATGACAGATTAATAACTTGTTTAACAAAGATGCTGCCACCAAATTATAAAAATTTTGCAAATTTGATCCTACAAATAAAAAACAATCCATCATCTATTCTTAATTTAATTAAGAAAATGCATTATAGCTCCTTTAACTTTAATTTACAGGTAATCCGTTATTCTTTATTACATTTATCTCGTAAAAATCCTGAATTAGCAAAAAAAACAATGTCAATAATAATAAAATCTTATCATATGACACCATCTGATATTCAAGTATTAAAAGAAATAGTAGCAAATAATATGATACAAAAAAATATCAGTAATGAACTAAATATATGGCGTAATTCAGTAATAGCTAATAGCAAATCTACATCTTTGATTGAACAGCATATTCGTAAATCCTTAATGAATAATAATCGTACAGAACTGAAATTTTGGATTTCTCGTCTACCATTAAAAGCAAAGGAAAAAGAAGAATGGCAATATTGGCAAGCAGATATCCTTTATTTACAGGGAAAGAAAAAACAAGCTAAAAGTATTTTTTATAAATTAATAAAAAAACGTAATTTTTATTCTTTAGTAGCAGCACAAAGATTAGGCATAAATTATTTTTTTAAAAACGATATAGCACCAGCGCCTGACAATACTATTTTAACACTCAAAGAAATGCCAAGAATACGTGAATTAATGTATTGGAAACAATATAATTTAGCAAGCAATGAATGGAATCATTTGATTTCTAATAAAACTGTTAGACAATTAAAAATGTTAGCACGTTATGCTAACGAGCAAAAATGGTGGAATTTCAGTGTAAAAACTACTATTCAAGCTAAAATATGGGATAATATTAAAGAAAGGTTTCCACTAGCATGGAACAATCTATATATCAAATATACTAATAATAAAAATATTTCTAAAAATTATGCAATGGCTATTTCAAGACAGGAAAGTGGTTGGGATCCAGATGCACATTCATTAATGAATGCTATAGGACTGATGCAAATTGAACCAAATACTGCAAAGCAAGTCATAAAAATATACCATATTAAAGATGATATTATAAATAAATTATTTGATCCTGAAATAAATATTTGGATTGGTACTAATTATTTAGAATATATTTTTAAACAACTTGGAAAAAACCGGATTTTAACTTCTGCAGCATATAATGCTGGATTATCAAATATAAATATATGGAAACATAGAAGTGCAGGCAAAATAAACGCAATAGCCTTTATTGAAGCTATTCCATTTCTAGAAACAAGACAATATGTCAAAAATGTTTTATTATATAATGCCTATTATAATTATCTTACTGGAAAACCTAGAAATATTTTAACTTCTGTTGAATGGAATCATCGCTACTGAATTATAAGTTAATAATTGATATTATAAAAATTTTTAATAATTAAATTTAACATTAAAAGTAAAAAAACAAAAATTTATTAATATAATTTCGATAAAATAGATTTATTTTTAATATGTTTTTAATGATTTTATTAAATAAAAACTTAAGATTTAATATAATTTAATCACTACTTTAATTAACAACTATTCTGCTAACAATGCTTATATAAATTTTTTATATAATATTCTTAAAAGATAAATTAGTTTATTTATATTTTTTATATAATTACATATGATCTATATTCAAAATTTAGTCATTAATTTTTTATCCCGAT
Source organism: Candidatus Pantoea edessiphila (assembly GCF_002933345.1). Lineage (GTDB taxonomy): Bacteria > Pseudomonadota > Gammaproteobacteria > Enterobacterales > Enterobacteriaceae > Pantoea_C. Next base: position 60,848 of record NZ_PDKR01000002.1, read on the forward strand.
AGGGGAGAATGCATGTAAGTTGAATGATATTTAAAATATTATTTAATACGGACATTTACTTGGTAAATCATATATTAATTCTTTTAGTTGCATAAAATTTTTGTAACTAAAGATTATAATAAATATCATATACTTAAATTAAGTTTTAAACATCTTGCTAACACCTTAATTATTGGCATCGCTGTTATTATACATAGTGATATGAGCTGATATAAATAAAAAAAGAAAACATCACCTATCTGAAGTATAAATTTCTTAACTTTTTGTTAAGATTCAGGAGATTTTACATCATGCGAGTGCTAAAATTTGGTGGAACATCAATGGGTAATGCGAAACTTTTAATTCGTGTAGCCGAAATTTTAGAAGATAGCGCACAAAAAGGACAAGTTATTGCTGTATTATCTTCTCCAACTAAAATTACAACTTATTTGTTGGAAATAATTAAAACCAGACTTAGTAATCAAGATAATTTATTAAGTATTAAGGATGCAGAATATATTTTTTCTAGCTTATTATTAGACTTGGTTGATATTCAACCAAAATTAAATTTTGGTTATCTAAAAAGTTTTATAGGACTAGAACTTAATAAAATAAAAAAGATGCTATATGGAGTAAAATTATTAAAACAATGTCCAGATAATATACAAGCCTCTATTACATGTATTGGTGGAAAAATTTCAGTTGTTATTCTAGGAGAAATATTGAAGGTACGTAATAATCACACAAGTATAATAAATCCTGTAGAGAAAATCCTTGCTTTTGGAAGTTATTTAAATTCTACAATTGATATCATTGAATCTTCTAATCGTATTAAACTTAATAAAATTCCAGAAAAAAATATTATACTTGTAGCAGGTGCTATAGCTGGAAATGAACGTGGTGAAACAGTATTATTAGGAAACAAAGGTTCAGACTATTCAGCAGCGTTTTTAGCAGCATGTTTTAAAGCAGATCGTTGTGAAATATGGACCGATGCAGATGGTTTATATATTTGTGATTTAAATCAAGTTCCTAATGCAAATATATTAAGATCAATATCTTATAATGAAATTATAGAATTAATTTATTTGGGTGCTAATATTCTTAATATTAAGACTATCAATGTTCTTACTCGTTTTCAAATTCCGTGTTTAATTAAAAATATTACTAATCCTATATCAGAAGGGACTGTTATCAGCAATAAAATTGATCGCGATAAAAGTTTAATTAAAGGTATTGTTGATTTGAATAACGTAGTGATGTTAAACATTTCTGGCTCAAAATTAAAAAATGTAGCTGGTATGTTATCACATATAATAAACAGTCTTTCAAAATCTGGTATTTTTATATTTTCATTTATGGTTCATTACCAGGAAACTAATATTAGTTTTTGTGTATTAGAAAGTGACCTAAAATTTATTCAACAAACTCTTAAAAAAGAATTAAAATTCGAACTGCAAAATAAGTTACTTAATCCTATTATAACAACTAAAAATCTAACGATGATTTCAGTGATAGGTAATGGTATATGCAGTGTTAAAGGGTTATGTAACAAAGTACTTTCACCATTGACACGTGCCAATATTGATATTATATCAGTTTTACTGAATTCGTCTGGAAACTCAATTTCAATTATTTTGAAGAAAAATAAAGTTACAAATTTAATTAAACTAATATACCGATCATTATTTATTAATAATAAGATAATTGAGCTATTCATAATTGGAATTGGAGGAGTAGGAAATGCTTTATTGAAGCAAATAGCTCAGCAACAAAAATACTTAAAGCAAGAAAAAAATATAAAAATATGTGTTTGTGGAATAGCTAACTCTCAACAGATTCTAATTAATTTAGAAGGGATTGATTTAAATAATTGGAGATTAGATTTTTCAAAAACTAATAAAATATTTGATACTAATCACTTAATATCTTTAATTAATCAAAATCATATGCTAAATCCAGTTATTGTAGACTGCACTGCTAGTGAAGAAATTGCTAATAAATATATAAATTTTTTATCAAACGGTTTTCATATAGTAACATCAAATAAAAAAGCTAATACTTCTTCTTGGGATTACTATAAAAAAATACGTAATATTACTAATAATTCTAACTGTAAATTTCTGTATGAAACTAATGTAGGAGCAGGTCTTCCAGTAATTGAAAATCTAAAAAATTTATTAAATAGCGGGGATGAATTGATAAAATTTTCTGGAATTTTATCGGGTTCCCTTTCTTTTATTTTTGGTAAATTAGATGAAGGCTTTTCTATATCAGAGGCAACTAGTATGGCACGTAAAATGGGTTATACAGAGCCAAATCCTATAGAAGACCTTAGTGGTATGGATGTAGCTCGCAAATTACTAATTATAGCTCGAGAATTAGGATATAAATTAGAGTTAGAAGATATAAATATTGAACCATTATTACCAAATGATATTGATCATATTAATGATATTGACAATTTTATGAAATATTTATCATCATTTAATGAATTATTTAAAAATAGAGTATCTAAAGCTCATACTTGTAATAAAGTCTTAAGATTTGTTGGTACTATTGAAAAAGGAGGTATATGTAAAGTGAAAATTGATGAAGTGGGGGAAAATAATCCACTTTATAAAATTAAAAATGGTGAAAATGCATTAGCATTTTATAGTCGTTATTATCAGCCAATTCCATTGGTTTTACGAGGATACGGAGCTGGTAATGATGTAACAGCGGCTGGAGTTTTTGCTGATTTACTTCGTACTTTATAATGAAATGAAAAGTTAGGATTTTAATAATGGTAAAAATTTATGCGCCGGCATCTATTGGTAATGTTAATGTAGGATTTGATGTATTAGGTGCAGCACTTGCACCCATAGATGGTTCATTATTAGGTGATTATGTTACCATTAAATCTTCTGATCACTTTAAATTAGTTAATGCTGGCATGTTTGCAAATAAGTTACCCACCATTGTAGAAAATAATATTATCTATCAATGCTGGAAGCATTTTTGCTTAAAAATTAATAAAATCATACCTGTCAGCATAATTTTAGAAAAAAATATGCCAATAGGATCAGGTTTAGGATCTAGCGCTTGTTCTATAGTAGCTGGTTTAGTAGCAATGAACGAATTTTGTGGTCAGATTCTTAGTAAGAATGAATTATTAATATTAATGGGCAATTTAGAGGGCTATATTTCAAACAGCACTCATTACGATAATGTAGCCCCATGTTTTTTAGGAGGGCTTCAACTTATTTTACAAGAAAATAATATTATAAGTCAGAATATACCTATTTTTAATGATTGGCTATGGGTTATATCATATCCAGGTATTAAAATATCCACTGCTCAAGCTCGTTCAATTTTACCAATAAAATATTCTAAAGAAGATTGTATTAAACATAGCCAGTTATTAGCTGGATTTATCCATGCTTGTTATACACATCAACCATACTTAGCTGCTAAATTAATGAGAGATATAATAGCAGAACCCTATCGCGCTAAATTGTTACCAGATTTTCTAAAAATTAGAAAAAATTTACAAGAAATGGGCGCTATAGTATCTGGCATTTCTGGATCAGGTCCTACTATTTTTACCATATGTAATAAAATAAATATAGCTAATCAAATAGCAACTTGGCTAAAATATAATTATCTAAAAAATAAAGATGGTTTTGTTCGGATTTGTAGGGTTGATAATTTAGGTGCACGCAGATTAGGATAGCCATATGAAATTATATAATATAATTGATAATAGTGAACAGGTTAGTTTTATTCAAGCAACTAAAAAAGGTTTAGGATCTAAACAAGGATTGTTTTTTCCTATGGAACTCCCCGAATTAAATTCTGATACTATTGATAGTTTATTAAGAATGGATTTTATAAGTCGAAGTTGTGAACTCATTTTATCTTATGTTGGTGATGAGATAGTCTCTAATGATCTAAAAAATTGTGTTAAAAAAGCATTTTCTTTTCCTGTTCCAATAAAATATATATCCAATAACATTTCTTGTGTTGAACTATTTCATGGTCCAACATTAGCATTCAAAGATTTTGGTGGCCGATTTATGGCACAGGTATTATCAAATATTATTGATCAAGATGAAAAAATTACTATTTTGACTGCAACTTCTGGAGATACTGGAGCAGCTATATCACATGCATTTCATGGTATGAAAAATATACGAGTTGTAATTTTATATCCAAAACATAAAATTAGTACTTTACAAGAAAAGCTATTTTGTACTATAGGTGATAACATTGAAACAATTGCTGTAGAAAGTGATTTTGATACTTGTCAATCTTTAGTGAAGATGGCATTTAATGATATAAAATTGAAAAAATTAATTTCTTTGAATTCAGCAAATTCCATCAATATCAGTCGTCTTTTAGCACAAATTTGTTATTATTTTGAGGCTGTATCTCATTTTCCTAAAGAAATACGTAATAAATTAGTAGTGTCCGTACCAAGTGGAAATTTTGGAAATTTAACTGCTGGTTTTTTAGCAAAGTCTCTTGGCTTACCAATAAAACGTTTTATAGCAGCTACTAATATTAATGATACTATACCTAGGTTTTTAAAAAGTGGCATATGGAATCCAAAAAAAACTGTCTCAACTATATCAAATGCAATGGATGTTAGTCATCCAAACAATTGGTCTAGAATAGAAGAAATATTTTCTCGTAAATCTTGGAAATTAAAAGATTTAGCGTATGGTTCAGTACGAGATGAAATTACTAATTCATCAATGTATGAGCTTGCAAAGCTTGGTTATATCTCGGAACCTCATTCTACTATAGCTTGGCATGTATTACGTAATAATTTAAAAAATGATGAATACGGTTTATTTCTTAGTACTGCTCATCCGGCTAAATTTCAAGATATAGTAGAAAAAGCTACAGGTAAAAAAATAATATTACCTTATGCATTATCTAAATGTAGCACACTTCCTACACTATCTTATAGTATAAGGCCAAAATATAAGATATTACGTGATTTTTTACTAAGACAATCAAAATAAATTTCTTCCTAGAAAGAAAAAATGAAAATTAATCTTAATGTATTAATTTATTGCAGATATATTTAACTATATATTTTTCAAAAACTTAATAAATCACAAATAAAATATTAAGTATTAATGACAATTTTATATTTTTAATCATATTTCAAATATTATCTATTTGAGATAAAAATTCCTTTAAAAAAAACGTGATTGAAGTGTATAATTACTCTAAATAACTTATTAATATATAAGATATGGTGAAATTATTTAGATGATTGAAATTATGAAAATATAGTATTAATAAAAACTTCAAAATTTGTTTTGTCTTTAATATTTATTAAAAATCACGTAAATATAAAAATATTTTTTTAGATCAACCCTTGATGCTTATGTAACCGACCCCCATGTACCTGTCATTAGATGTTGTGAAACCAATGCAAAAAAAGGCTAGTTTAGGTTGAAAGTTAGTGACCTGACCTTATAGGGCTCACAATCCAATTTGATATTTGAAAAAATTAAGGAGGAGACGTTTAGATGGGTAAGATTATTGGTATTGACCTAGGTACAACCAATTCTTGTGTAGCCATAATGGATGGAACACAGGTGCGTGTGTTAGAAAATGCTGAAGGTGATCGTACTACACCTTCTATTATCGCTTACACGCAGGATGCCGAAATTCTGGTCGGTCAACCGGCTAAACGTCAGGCAGTGACCAACCCACAAAACACCTTGTTTGCGATAAAACGTTTAATTGGTCGTAGGTTTCAAGATGAAGAAGTACAACGTGATATTAAAATTATGCCTTATAAAATTACCAAAGCAGATAATGGTGATGCTTGGATAGAAGTGAAAGGACAAAAAATGGCTCCACCACAAATTTCTGCTGAAGTCTTAAAAAAAATGAAAAAAACAGCAGAGGATTTTCTTGGTGAATCTGTTAATGAAGCAGTTATAACTGTTCCTGCTTATTTTAATGATGCACAACGCCAAGCAACAAAAGATGCAGGTAAAATTGCTGGTTTAGAGGTTAAAAGAATAATTAATGAACCTACAGCAGCAGCTTTAGCATATGGGTTAGATAAAGCCAAAGGAAACCGAACTATTGCCGTTTATGATTTAGGTGGAGGAACATTTGATATTTCCGTTATTGAGATAGATGAAGTTGACGGTGAAAAAACTTTTGAAGTATTAGCAACTAATGGTGATACACATTTGGGTGGAGAAGATTTTGATAGCCGTTTGATAAATTATTTGGTAGCTGAATTTAAAAAAGACCAAGGGATTGATTTACATAAAGATCCATTGGCAATGCAACGTTTAAAAGAAGCGGCAGAAAAAGCAAAAATTGAACTTTCTTCTGTGCAACAAACTGATGTTAATTTACCTTATATCACTGCTGATGCATCTGGACCAAAACATCTAAATATAAAATTAACTAGGGCAAAATTAGAATCATTGGTAGAGGATTTAGTGGATCGCTCTATTAAACCATTAAAAGTAGCTTTACAAGACGCTAATTTATCTATATCTGACATAAATGATGTAATTTTAGTGGGTGGGCAAACACGCATGCCTTTAGTTCAGTCAAAAGTGACTGAATTCTTCGGAAAAGAACCTCGAAAAGACGTCAATCCTGATGAAGCAGTTGCTGTTGGTGCAGCAGTACAGGGTGGAGTTTTAGGCGGAGATATTAAAGATGTACTTTTGTTAGATGTTACTCCTCTTTCATTAGGTATTGAGACTATGGGAGGTGTAATGACATCATTAATAAGTAAGAACACTACAATACCAACCAAACATAGTCAAGTATTTTCTACTGCTGAAGATAATCAGTCTGCAGTTACTATTCATGTACTTCAGGGAGAACGTAAACGTGCTAACGATAATAAATCTTTAGGACAATTTAACTTAGATGGCATACAGCCAGCACCTAGAGGGATGCCACAAATAGAAGTTACGTTTGATATTGATGCTGATGGCATTTTGCATGTTTCTGCAAAAGATAAAAATAGTGGAAAAGAACAGAAAATAACTATTAAAGCTTCTTCTGGTTTAAACGATCAGGAAATAGAAAAAATGGTGCGTGATGCAGAAGCAAATGCTGAGTCTGATCGTAAATTTGAAGATTTAATTAAAGTACGTAATCAAGGTGACCAAATTATTCATAGTACTCGTAAGCAACTTGATTTAATTGGTGAAAAAATATCTCCTGACGATAAAAGTATTATTAAAGCAGCTTTATCCAAACTTGAAGATGCTTTAAAAAGTGAAAATAAAATTGAAATTGAAAATAAGATTCAAGCGGTAATTGAAGTATCAAGCAAATTAATAGAAACAGCTCAACAATCTCATAATAGTGATATGAATGCAAATACTACAACAGCAAAAAAAGACGACAATGTAGTAGATGCCGAATTTGAAGAAATTAAAGATAATAAAAAATAATCTTTTATAAAAACATCTTTAATTGATTAGATTATTGTTTAATAAAATTTTCACGGGCGTATAAAGTGATTTTACGCCCGTGAAATATATTAAGGTAAGGATTGTGAAAAATGGCGAAAAAAGATTTCTATGAAACTTTAGGTATTGATAAGTCAGCTGATGAACGTGAAATTAAAAAGGCTTATAAACGACTAGCAATGAAATTTCATCCTGATCGCAATCCTGGTGATAAAAAGGCAGAAGCAAAATTTAAAGACATCAAGGAAGCGTATGAAATTTTAACGGATTCAAATAAAAGAGCAGCTTACGACCAATACGGTCATTCTGCTTTTGAAAGAGTCAATATGGGTGGTGGCAATACGACAGATTTTAGTGATATTTTTGGTGACGTTTTTGGTGATATTTTTGGTAACAGTCGTCGTCAGCAAAGATCATCTAGGGGTTCAGATTTACGTTATAACCTAGAACTTACTCTTGAAGAAGTGGTATTAGGTGTAACAAAAGAAATTTACATCCCTACATTAGTTGCATGTAAATTATGTCGTGGAAGTGGAACAAAGATAGGAACTAAACCTCAAACATGTAATACTTGTCATGGTTCTGGTCAAATTCAAATGCGTCAAGGTTTTTTTACAGTTCAACAATCATGTCCTACTTGTCATGGTTCTGGTTCTATTATTAAAAATCCTTGTAATATTTGTCATGGTCATGGTCGTATTGAAAAATCTAAAACTTTATCAGTAAAAATACCAGGAGGAGTAGACACAGGGGACCGAATTCGTTTAAGCGGTGAGGGAGAAGCAGGTAAAAATGGAGCTCAAGCAGGAGATTTATATGTTCAGATATCAGTAAAAAAACATTCAATTTTTGAACGAGAAGATAATAATTTATATTGTGAAGTACCAATAAATTTTGCAATGGCAGCGTTAGGAGGTGAAATTGAAGTTCCTACTTTAAATGGTAGAGTGAAACTAAAAATACCTTATGAAACACAAACTGGTAAGTTGTTTCGAGTACGTGGAAGAGGAGTTAAATCGGTTCGCAATGGCGTAGTAGGTGACTTATTGTGTAGAATTGTAGTAGAAACCCCTGTTAACCTTAATGAGATACAAAAACAATTACTTTCACAATTAGAAAAAAGCTTTGGTGGACCTACTGGGGAACGCAACAGTCCAAGATCTAAACGTTTCTTCGATGGAGTAAAGAAATTTTTTGAAGACCTAACCAAATAAATATATGAGTAAATTTGCTTAAAAATTTACTTAATAAAATATTATTTAATAAAAACATCCTAATATCAATAACATATAATGTTTTAGTTTTTAATCTTCATCCTTTTTGCATCTTATTTATTTGTGCAATTAATCTAGATTTATATCGGGCAGCTCGATTTTTACAAATTAATCCCTTAGATGCTTGTCTATCAACTATTGGTTGCATTTTATTAAATGCGTTTTGCGCGATAATTTTATCTCCTGAAGATATAGCTAAATAAACTTTTTTAATAAAAGTTCGTATCATAGAACGACAACTAGAATTAAATTTACGACGTTTTTCAGATGTAAAAGTTCTCTTTTTAGCTGATGGAGTATTTGCCAAAATTTTATTTCCTAAAATTAGTGTATACAAAAGCACGAACTCAATTATCCACATAATATATTTTTTGTCAACATGTTTTCTCTTTAAAAATTTAAATATTATTATTTTTGATGAAATTTAAATTTTATAATAATTGATATTCATAAATGCTCTTAACGAGTATATATTTTATATTAAATATAAAATCAAAATCTAATTAAGAATGTATATTCTATGTTAATATATAACTACATAATTTATATTATATTTTTGTTTTATTCTGATTTTAATCACCATCAATTTAGAGTTTATTATGAATTTAATCCGCGGTATTCATAACATTAAGAAAAATCATTACGGTTGTGTTCTAACAATTGGAAATTTTGATGGTGTTCATTTAGGCCATCAATCTTTATTACTCAAATTAAAAAAAGAAGGGATGAAATATAACTTACCAGTAATGGTAATGTTATTTGAACCACAAACTCTTGAATTATTTAATGGAAAAAACGCACCAGCACGTTTAACATCTCTACGGGAAAAATTAAAATATTTATCGGAAATAGGAGTGGATAATGTACTTTGTGCTCGTTTTAATCGTCATTTAGCCATGTTACCAGCATATCGTTTTATTTCTGACTTATTAATTAATAAATTAGGTGTTAAATATTTAGCTATAGGTAATGATTTTCGTTTTGGTGCAGGAGGTAAAGGAAATTTTAATTTATTAAAAAAAGCTAGTAATAAATACAACTTTAATGTAGATATAATTAAAACACTGTATGATGGTATAAATAAAATCAGTAGTACAGCAATACGTGATGCTCTTGCTAATGATAATTTAATTCTAGCAGAATATTGGTTAGGTCGTCCTTTTATTATTTCTGGTAGAGTAATACATGGTAATAAATTAGGACAAGAGTTGGGTTTTCCTACTGCAAATATCAATTTATGTCGTAGAATATGTCCAGTTAAAGGAATTTTTATAGTTAAAGTACAAGGCGTTTCTTTAAAACCTATATACGGAGTGGCCAACATAGGAATTTGTCCGACTTTAAAAAAAATCTATCATCAAAGACTAGAAGTGCATTTATTTGATATAAATATAAATTTATATGGTAGATATATAGAAGTAATTTTAATACATAAGTTAAGAAATGAAAGATGTTTTACATCTTTAGATTCATTAAAAAAACAAATTTCAAGAGATATAATAGCTGCGAAGCAACTATTATCGATGATAAAATAATAAAAAATGGAATGTAAAATATAATGATTGATTATAAGTCAACTTTAAATTTACCTGAGACTAAATTTCCCATGAAAGGAAAGCTTGTGCATAGGGAACCAGAAATATTAAAACGCTGGAATGATGATAATCTATATCAAATAATTAGAGAAAATAAAAAAGGCAAAAAAATATTTATATTACACGATGGACCTCCATATGCAAATGGTCAAATTCACATTGGTCATTGCGTTAATAAAATTCTAAAAGATATTGTTATTAAGTCCAAGGGAATGTCAGGTTATAATTCTCCATATATACCAGGTTGGGATTGTCATGGTCTACCTATTGAACATAAAATTGAACAAATGATTGGTAAGCCAGGAGATAAAGTAAGTTATGCAAATTTTCGAACATTATGTCGTAAATTTGCATATGAACAAATTGAAAAACAAAAAGTTGACTTTATGCGATTAGGTATATTAGGAAATTGGAATAATCCTTATTTAACAATGAACTTTGAAACTGAAGCTAACATTATCAGAGTATTAGGAAAATTTATTAAAAACGGATATTTATATAAAGGAACAAAACCAGTTCATTGGTGTATAGATTGTTGTTCATCCTTAGCAGAAGCTGAAGTTGAATATCATGATAACATTTCATCTTCCATAGATGTTATGTTTAAATGTGTTGATCCCGATATAATTTCTAAAATATTTAAAATATCACAAGTTGTCAATCCTATTTCATTAGTTATTTGGACAACAACTCCTTGGACTATCCCTGCAAACCGCGCAATAGCTGTAAATCCAGAATTTTATTATCAATTAATAAAAGCCGACGACTTGTTTTTGATTTTAGCTAAGGATTTATTATTAACTTCTTTAGAACGCATTGGAATACGTGATTGGACCATACTAGGTGAATGTAAAGGTAAGCAACTGGAATTGAAAAATTTTAAAAATCCTTTTTTTAATAATTATTCTCCAGTAGTCCTTAGTGAACATGTTACACGAGATATCGGTACTGGTGCCGTACATATTGCTCCTAGTCACGGTATGGATGATTATATTGTTTCTAAGAAATATGGCATTAAAAATATAAATTTAATTGGACCTGATGGATATTATTTAGCAGGAATACATCCTTTGTTAGATAATATTAAAATATTTCAAAGTAATACTATTATTATTGATTTACTAAAAAACAAAAATTTACTATTAAGTAATAAGGATTTTTCACACAATTACCCGCATTGTTGGCGCCATAAGACTCCAATTATCTTTCGAACCACACCTCAATGGTTTATTGATATGGACCATAAAAAATTGCGCATAGAATCTTTGAATAAAATTAGAAATGTTAAATGGGTGCCCAGTTGGGGTCAATCATGCATGGAATCTATGTTATTAAATCGCCCAGATTGGTGTATATCACGTCAAAGACTTTGGGGTGTACCTATTCCATTGTTTATACACAAAGAAACCGAACAATTGCATCCCGATACACTAAACATAATAGAAAAGGTTGCATCTCTTGTTGAAAAACATGGAATTCAAATATGGTGGGATTTAGATTCAGGTATTCTTATAAAAGAAACTAATGATTATTTAAAAGTATGTGATGTTCTTGATGTATGGTTTGATTCTGGTTCTACTATTCTGTCAGTAGTAGAAACACGTCCAGATTTTCTTAATAGTCAGCCTGATATGTATCTTGAAGGGTTAGATCAATATCGTGGATGGTTTATGTCTTCATTAGTTATTTCTACTGCTCTAAATAATACAGTCCCTTATCGTGAAGTAGTAACACAATCTTTTACTGTAGATGGTAAGGGAAGAAAAATGTCAAAATCACTTGGCAATGTAATATCTCCAAAAAATATAATTAAAAAGTTTGGTGCCGATATTTTAAGACTCTGGGTGGCATCAACTGATTATTCAAGCGAAATGACGATTTCTGATGATATTTTACAATGTTCATCTGAATATTATAGAAGGATACGTAATACTATCCGTTTTTTATTGGCTAACTTAAATGATTTTAATCCGAAAGAAAATCTAATAAAAAAAGATAATATGATATTAATAGATAAATGGGCAATAGGTCGTGCTCAAGCAGCACAAAAAGACATTGTTTCATTTTATGAAAAATATGATTTTCATAATGTTGTTCAACGATTGATGTATTTTTGTTCAATAGAAATGAGTTCTTTCTATCTTGATATAATCAAAGATCGTCTATATACCATACAAGCAAATAATACATCAAGAAGAAGTTGTCAAACAGCCTTATGGCATATCATAGAAGCATTAGTTAGATGGATAGAACCAATTTTATCTTTCACAGCTGATGAAGTTTGGAGTTATTTAGTAGGTGATCGTTCAAAGTATATATTTACTGAAGAATGGTATAAAGGTCTTTTCAGTTTGTCAAAAGATGATATTTTAGATGATCATTATTGGAATGATCTTATAAAAATAAGAAGCGAAGTTAATAAAGTAATTGAGCAAGCAAGAAAAAATAAATTAATTGGTAGTTCTTTGGAAGCAAATATTAAGTTATATATTGGATTAGATTTATATAAAAAATTACAATTTTTAGGTCATGAATTAAAATTTGTGTTTTTAACATCTAGTATTCAAATACTAGATTATAAATTTGCTACTAATAAGGCGTATCAAAGTGAAATATTTAAGGATTTAAAAATTGAGTTTTATAAAGCAGAAGGGGAAAAATGTTCTAGATGTTGGCATTATACTAAAGATATTGGGACAAACTCTAATTATCCTGAAATATGCAATCGTTGTATTGAAAACATAGTAGGAAAAGGTGAGGAACGTAAATTTGTATAATGAAAAAAATTATTAAATTAATTTGCTTAAGTTGGTTATGGCTATCATTTGTAATAATTTTTATAGATATTGCTATTAAACAAACGATAATGAAAAACATGTATTTGCATGAAACATATCAGCTAACATCTTTTCTAAATATATTCTATTGCCATAATTATGGGATTGCATTTAGTTTTCTAGATGATGGTAAAATTTGGCAGCGTTGGTTTTTCACTATTGTATCTATTATTGTTATTATATTTTTATTAGTTATTTCATATTATGATTATTTAAACAATAAAATTTGTATTGCATATATATTAATAATTAGTGGTGCATTAGGTAATTTAATTGATCGTTTTTATTATGGATTTGTAATAGATTTTATTGATTTTCATATTAAAAATTCACACTTTCCTACGTTTAACATAGCAGATTGTAGTATAGTTATTGGTGTCATATTATTAATGTTAAAATATAAATGAATATATTTAAGCTGGAGTTAGAATGAAAATTCTACTAGCTAATCCTCGTGGATTTTGTGCAGGCGTTACAAGAGCAATCACTATTGTTGAAAGAGCATTAGACATATATGGACCTCCTGTATATGTTTATAATGAAATAGTACATAATAGTTATATAGTTAGTAATTTACGTGAGCTTGGTGTAATTTTTGTAAAACAAATAAATGAAGTACCAATTCACGCTGTTTTGATATTTTCTGCACATGGTGTATCACAAAAAATAAGAAATGAAGCAAAAAAAAACAATCCTAGAGTTTTATTAGATGCAACATGTCCATTAGTATCAAAAATTCATTTTGAAGTAAAAAATGCGAGTCGTAAAGGTATAGAAGTTATTTTAATTGGAAACTATAATCATCAAGAAGTGCAGGGTACTTTAGGGCAATATGATAATGATCATGGTGGAATTTATGTAATAAATTCTATTGAAGATAAATCTAAATTAAAAATAAAAAATGAAAAAAAAGTGAATTTTATGACACAAAGTACTCTATCAGTTGATTATACTGCTAAGATTGTTAATAAATTAAGACAGAATTTTCCATTGATTAACGGACCTCACAAAGAAGATATTTGTTACGCAACTACTAATAGGCAAAAAGCAGTAAAGGTTTTGGCACGTTATACAGAACTAATATTAGTTGTTGGTTCAAAAAATTCTTCTAATTCTAATAGACTAGTTGAAGTAGTACAAAATATGGGGAAAGTAGTTAAGTTAATTGATTCATATAAAGATATTAAAAAAAATTGGTTTAAAAATATTAACTATGTTGGTGTTACATCAGGTGCTTCAGCTCCAGATATTTTAGTTAATAAAGTAGTAGAATATTTAATTAAATTAGGTGGTAATAATATTACAGAGCTAATAGGTGAAAAAGAAAAATTTGTATTTAATTTGCCAAATAAATTAATTTAATATCTAATTTATTATAATAATTAATAAAAGTTTTTATTTTAAATAAATATAATTTAAAACATTACAAATTAAGTTAATATTAAAATACAAAAATATTTTATAGTGGTTTTTGTTAAGGTGGTAATAATGGATGATAATATTAGAATTGCTATTACAGGCGGTCAAGGACGTATGGGCCGTAGTTTAATTCTTGCAGCTCAACAAAAACATATGAATTTAGGAGGTGTTTTAGTCAAACCAGGATCTTCAGTAATTGGTCGTGATGTCGGAGAATTAATAGGTAGTTATAAATTTAATATTAAAATTTCAGATAATTTATATAGTATAATTGATGACTTTGATTTGTTAATAGATTTCACAAATACTCAAGCTACCATGAAATATTTAGATATATGTCTAAAATATAAAAAACCTATGGTTATTGGTACTACAGGTTTTAATCAAACAGAACAAGATTTAATTAATCGCGTATCACAAGAAATTGCAATTGTTTTATCTGCCAATTTTAGCATAGGAATGAATATAGTTCTTAAATTACTAGAAAAAACAGCTAAAGTAATAGGATCTAATTCAGATATTGAAATTATTGAAAAACATCATAGTCGTAAAATTGATGCTCCTTCAGGTACGGCATTGGTTATGGGGAAAACAATAGCTAATGTAATGAATTTAGATTTTGATAAACATAAAGTATGTAAAAGAGAGGGAATAATAGGAGAACGTAAGAAACAATCAATTGGTCTTTCTACAGTGAGAGCTGGGGATATTATAGGTGAACATACCGCAATATTTGCAAGCATAGGTGAAATCATAGAAATAAATCATAAAGTTTCTAGTCGTATGAATTTTGCTATAGGTGCAATTAAAGCAGCAGAATGGTTAAAATACAAAAAATATGGTCTTTTTGACATGTGTGATGTATTAAATTTATCTTGTTTATAGATCACTATCATAACATAAAAACTAAAATATAAAATTTTATTTAAATTGAATTTATTAAAACTATTTAATAAATTCAATTTGATTGAGTTTTTTTGTCTTATTATTTTCATCTTTAAATTTAAGAGATGTTTAATATTAAATTTACTTTTATTAAAACAATAAAAATGAATTTAAAATGTTTTTTATTATTTTAATAATATTTTATTATTAGGGAGAATATGTTGCGTAAATCAGCTCTTTTAGTATTGGAAGACGGAACTCAATTTTACGGGCGGACTATTGGGGCTATAGGTTCGACAGTAGGAGAAATTATATTTAATACCTCAATGACCGGTTATCAAGAAATACTAACTGACCCGTCTTATTTTCTCCAAATTATTGTTTTAACTTATCCTCATATCGGCAATGTTGGAACCAATTTTGAAGACGAGGAATCTAACAGAATTTACGCTCAAGGTCTGATTATTCGTGATTTACCATTATTAGTTAGCAATTTTCGTAGTAAAGAAAGTTTATCAAAATATTTAAAACGTAATAATATTATTGCTCTTGCTGATGTTGATACTAGAAAGTTAACTCGTTTATTACGTGAAAAGGGTACTCAAAATGGCTGTATAATTGCTAAAAGAAATCCAGATATTACAATTTCTTTGCAAAAAGCTAGATCTTTTATAAAGCTTAAAGACATAGATATATCAAAAGAAGTTACTACCTCTAAAATCTATACTTGGAACAAAGGTAATGTAAAGTTAACAAATACATTATTAGAGAAAAAAAAATCAAAACAATTGCCTTACCATGTGATTGTTTATGACTACGGTGTAAAACGTAATATTTTACGCATTTTAGTTGACAAAGGATGTTTCTTAACTGTTGTTCCAGCATATACTTCTGTAAATGAAATAATGAAAATGGAACCGGATGGAATTTTCCTTTCTAATGGTCCTGGTGATCCTAAATTATGTAAGTATGCTATTGATAATATCAAATATTTTCTACAGATAGAAATTCCAATATTCGGTATATGCTTTGGTCATCAACTTTTAGCACTAGCAAGTGGTGCAGAAATAATAAAAATGAAAACCGGTCATCATGGAGCAAATCATCCTGTACAAGATCTTAGTAGTAAAAAAATAATGATAACTGCACAAAACCATTGCTTCGTAGTTAATAAAGTAAACTTGCCAATTAACTTGTATATAACACATATTTCGCTATTTGATAACACAATACAAGGCATTCATCATATTTGTAAACCAGCATTTAGCTTTCAAGGACATCCAGAAGCAAGTCCAGGACCTTTTGATGCAATGGTGTTATTTGATCATTTTATTGAATTAATTAATAAATTTTCTTTAAAAAAGAAATCAGGAGTTAATAATGCCAAAACGTAAAGATATAAAATCTATCCTGATTCTTGGTGCAGGTCCAATTATAATTGGACAAGCCTGTGAATTTGATTATTCTGGTGTACAAGCTTGTAAAGTTTTAAAAACAGAAGGTTACCGTATCATTTTAGTAAACTCCAATCCAGCCACTATTATGACAGATCCAGAAATGGCCGATGTTACTTACATTGAACCAATAAATTGGGAAATAATACAAAAAATCATTAAAAAAGAAAGACCTGACGCATTACTTCCCACTATGGGAGGTCAAACAGCATTAACTTGTGCTTTAGAGCTTAATCGTCAAGGAGTACTTGAAAAGTTTAATGTAATTATGATTGGTGCTAACGCAGAAAGTATTGATAAAGCAGAAAACCGATATCTCTTTGATAAAGCAATAAAAAGTATTGGTCTAGAAACTGCTCGTTCTGGTATGGCAAAAACAATTAAGGACGCGTTAGTTATAGCAGATTACGTTGGATTTCCATGTATTATTCGCCCATCATTTACTATGGGAGGTTCTGGTGGAGGTATAGCATATAATTTTAAAGAATTTCAAGAAATATGCAATCAAGGATTTAAAGCATCACCGACTCATGAATTATTAATTGATGAATCTTTACTTGGTTGGAAAGAGTATGAAATGGAAGTTTTACGAGATAAAAACGACAATTGTATAATAGTTTGCTCAATAGAAAATTTTGATGCTATGGGTATTCATACAGGTGATTCTATCACAGTAGCTCCGGCTCAAACATTAACAGATAAAGAATATCAAATTATGCGTAATTCTTCAATAGCAGTATTGCGAGAAATAGGTGTAGAAACTGGTGGTTCTAATGTTCAATTCGCAATAAATCCAAAAAACGGAAGATCAATCATTATTGAAATGAATCCACGTGTATCACGTTCATCTGCATTAGCTTCTAAAGCTACTGGTTTTCCTATCGCAAAAATATCAGCTAAATTAGCAGTAGGATATACTCTTGATGAATTAACTAACGATATTACTGGGGATATAATACCTGCTTCATTTGAACCTTCTATTGATTACGTTGTTACTAAGATTCCTCGATTCAATTTTGAAAAGTTTCCAGGTGCAAACAATATTTTAAATACTCAAATGAAATCAGTTGGGGAAGTAATGGGCATTGGTCGTACTTTTCAAGAATCATTACAAAAAGCATTACGTAGTTTAGAAATAGGAGTTAGTGGTTTAGATTCTAAATTAAATAATTATAATAATTTGAATAATATTAAAAATATACTTAAAAGTGCTAGCTCAGATAGAATCTGGTATATTGCTGATGCGTTTAGAGCTGGAATGTCTATTTATAACGTATTTAAACTCACTAATATTGATAAATGGTTTTTGATTCAAATTAAAGAATTAGTAAATTTAGAAAAGCAAGTCATTTTAAAAGGTAGAAATGGTTTAAATAAATCATTCTTATATCAGTTAAAACGTAAAGGTTTTTCAGATATTCGTTTAGCATATTTAACAAAACTAAAAGAAAAAAACATTCGCCAACTTAGATTGCTTTATAATTTGCACCCTGTTTATAAAAGAATTGATACTTGTGCTGCTGAATTTGCTACGAATACTGCATATATGTATTCAACTTATGAAGAAGAATGTGAATCTGAACCAAATCAAAATAAAGAAAAAATAATGATAATAGGAGGAGGTCCAAATCGCATAGGTCAAGGTATAGAATTTGATTATTGTTGTGTTCATGCTTCGTTGGCATTACGTGCAAATGGTTATGAGACTATTATGGTTAACTGTAATCCAGAGACAGTTTCAACTGATTATGATATTTCTAATAGACTTTATTTTGAACCAATTACATTAGAAGATATATTAGAAATAATACGGGTTGAAAAACCTAAAGGAGTAATTATACAGTATGGAGGTCAAACACCATTAAAATTAGCACATTTACTGGAAGAACATAATGTGCCAATTATTGGTACTAGCCCAGACTCTATTGATTGTGCCGAAGATAGAAAACGTTTTCAACAATTAATTAAATATCTTGATTTAAAACAACCAAAAAATGCTACTGTTTTCAATTTAAATCAAGCTATAAATAAAGCTACAGATATAGGTTATCCATTGTTAGTACGGCCTTCATATGTTTTAGGTGGACGTGCTATGGAAATAATATATGATGAATTTGATTTAAAGAGTTACTTCCAAACAACTATATCCAATAATAATCCAATATTGCTAGATCATTTTATAGAAGATGCTATTGAGGTAGACGTTGATGCTATTTATGACGGGAAGGATTTACTTATTGGAGGTATTATGGAACATATAGAACAAGCAGGGATTCATTCAGGAGATTCTGCATGTTCGTTACCAGCTTATTCCCTTAGTAATAAAATTCAAAATAAAATACGCAAACAAACAAAACAATTAGCTGCTGCATTAAAAATTTGTGGACTTATGAATGTTCAATTTGCTGTTAAAGATGAAGATATTTATTTAATTGAAATTAATCCACGTGCTGCCCGTACTATTCCTTTCGTTTCTAAAGCTACTGGTATTCCTTTAGCAAAAGTAGCTGCTCTTGTGATGGTAGGTAAAACACTATCTGAACAAAATTTTACTAAGGAAATAATTCCACACTATTACTCTGTGAAAGAAGTGGTATTGCCATTTATTAAATTTCAAGGATCTGACCCAATTCTTGGTCCAGAAATGCGTTCAACTGGTGAAGTTATGGGAATTGGTAGAACCTTTGAAGAAGCCTTTGCCAAAGCTATGTTAAGTGCAAAAGACAATTTAGAGAAAAATGGAAAAGCATTTTTATCAGTGAGAGCTAATGATAAAAGACGTATAGTTGATCTTGCAATTAAATTGCAAAAATTTGGGTTCGAATTGGATGCTACATACGGTACAGCTCTAATCTTAAGTAAGGCAGGTATTAATGTGCGTATAGTAAAAAAAATGAAAGAAGGATATCCAAACATTCAAAACCATTTAAATAACGGTGAATATACTTATATTGTAAATACTGCTTCAGGTCGTAAGTCTATTGAAGATTCTAAAATAATTAGAAACAGTGCGCTTAAGTTTAACGTATGTTATAATACAACAATAAATGGAAGTTTTGCTAGAGTAATGTCATTAAATGCTGATCCATTAGAAAGAATAATTTCTTTACAAGAATTACATAGCCAATTAATTAATTTAAATTAAAATTTAATTTCTATAAACAATTAATATTGTAGAAAATAAAATATGATAAGTATTATTGCTTCATTTGAAGATAATCGTTTTATTGGATTGAAAAATAATATGCTTTGGAACCTTCCAGTAGATTTATTATGGTTCAAAAAAAATACTATAAATAAACCGATAATCATGGGTAGAATTACCTTTGAATCTATTGGACGAGCATTACCGCAAAGAACTAATATTGTGGTAAGTAGTAATCCAGGAACATCAAAAGATGTCATTTGGGTTAAGTCTTTAAATGAAGCAATTAAATTAACTATTTCATATAATGAAACAATGATAATTGGGGGAGCTAGTATATATGAACAAATGATAAATTACGCTGATTTACTATACTTAACTCATGTTAATGTAGATATTTTTGGTGATAAAAAATTTCCATATTACAACCCTTATGAATGGAAACCTATATTTAGAAATTTTCATAATATTGATAAAAAAAATATATACAGTTGTAATTTTGAAATATTGCGTCGTCGTTTTAAACTTTATTGATAATAAATAAAATTATTTTTAAATACTTAAGAGTGAGTTATTTTATTTATTCTACAGTATTTTTTTTCTTCCCAATGTAAAAGGGTAAGCCTCCCCCCCCAACAACAACCTGTATCTAATCCTATAATTTTTTTAGGGGTTCCTTTTCCTTTGATAGCAGACCAATGACCAAAAACTATCGTATAATCACTTATTGATTTATTTTTAATGTTAAACCAAGGTCTTATTGATAATTTACTAGATTTTATAATATTTTTAGAAAACATTTCTAATTGACCATTACTAAAACAATAACGCATTCTAGTTAATACATTGGTACTAAATCTAAGTCTTGATAATCCACTAAGTTTTTCATTCCAATCATTAGGTGTATTACCATACATAGAATTAAGAAATAATGTATAAATATTACTAGAAAGCACTTTTTCTATTTCATATGCACACATTTTTGCTGTTTTTAAATCCCATTGAGGACTGATTCCAGCATGTGCCATAATTAATTTTTTTTGTTCGTCTACTTGTATTAATGGTTGACAACGTAGCCAGTTAATTATATCATCGATATCTTCAGCTTTTAAAAGATTTTTTAAATCCTTATTAGTCTTATCACTATTAATCCCTGCATGAACTGCTAAAAGATTTAAATCATGGTTCCCCAGAACTAACTTGACACACCTATCAATTGATTTAACATAACGTAATACATCTAATGAATATGGTCCTCGTGCTACCAAATCACCTGTTAACCACAAGGTATCTTTTCTAGAATCAAAGTTAACTTTTTTTAATAAAGTGCGTAATTCTTTGTAGCAGCCATGAATGTCACCAATTAGATATGTACTCATAAATTTTTAGATCCAATTTTAAATTGTTTCATTAATTAAATAAAGCGAATATCAATGAACATAACTTCTTATAGCAACTCTAAAAATAGGAATTTCTAAATTAAACTTTTCACCTAGTTCATTTGCCATTATATAGTAACCCTGCATTGTACCAATAGGTGTTTCAAGAACTAAACCACTAGTATAACGAAATTCACATCCTGATAGGACACAAGGTTTTATTTCTATACCTTCACCATGAATTTCTACCTCACGACCATCACCATCAGTAATTAACCAGTAGCGCCTAATGAATTTAATTGGAAATTTATTCATATTACGAATTACTATAGTATATGTAAAAACATAATGAGATTGTTCTGGATAAGATTTTGATTCTACATATAAACTTTTAGCATAGACAAATGAGTGAGTTAATTCAATCATTCATTAACCGCTCCTGTGTTCTTTAAATTATTTGATAACCAATTAGCTAAATCACAATATTGTGAAACTGAAATATTTTCAGGTCGTAAAGTAGGATCAATAGATAGCTCTTTAAACACACTTATTGGAATTACTGTATCTAAACTATTAGCCAATATCTTGCGACGTTTACTAAAAGCTATATTAGTAACGTAATTTAATAAATTAATATTATTTACTATTGAATGCGGTCGGTTTTTAAAAGGAACTAAACGAACAAACATAGAATCTACTTTAGGAGTAGGGGTGAAAAATTTAGAATTAACTGCTAATAATGGAATTACTTCACAATGATATTGTGTCATTACACTAAGACGACCATATGTTCTATTTCCTGGACAAGTAGCCATACGATTAACTACTTCTTTTTGTAACATAAAGTGCATATCTTTGATAAAACTAACATAATTAAAAAGATGAAATATTAATTTAGTAGAAATATTATAAGGTAAGTTTCCGAATATACGAAGTAACTTTTTTTCCTTAAAAGAAAATGATTCAAAATCAAATTTCATTGCATCTTGTTTAAAGATAGTTAATTTAGAACTAAATATTGGATTTTGTTTTAATCGTGTTGCAAGGATATCGTCTAATTCAATTACAATTAATTTATCAGTATATTTGCAAATCTGTTCTGTTAGAATACCTAAACCAGGTCCAATTTCTATCAATATTTGATCGTTTTTAGGATTAATAGCAGATACTATTTCATTAATAATAGAATTATTATTCAAAAAATTTTGTCCAAAACGTTTGCGAACACAATGTCCTTTATAAATAAAGTTATTCATTATTTCTATCAATCATATTGATTGCAAGATTAATCGCCATTAAAAAACTTTTTATACTAGCTTTCCCTTTTGCAGCTAATTCAAGAGCTGTACCATGATCTACTGAAGTTCTAATAAAAGGCAACCCTAAAGTTATATTCACTGATTCTTTAAATCCACAAAATTTTAATACTGGTAACCCTTGATCATGATACATAGATAAAATCACGTCAGCTTTTTTCAAAATTTTTTTTTGAAATATGGTATCTGCTGATAATGGTCCGGTTAAATTAATACCTTTTTTTTTAAGATTATTGATAACTGGGGTAATAACTTCAATTTCTTCTCTACCTATATATCCACCATCTCCTGCGTGTGGATTTAATCCACAAACATATATAGATGGTTGTTTTATAAAAAATTTTTTCCTAAGTTCATCATTTAAAATAGCAATAATTTTACTTAACTTATTTTGAGTTATAAAAAATGAAACAGATTTTAATGGTAAATGAGTAGTTGCTAATGCTACACGTAATTTTTTAGTAGCCAACATCATTACTACTATTTCAGTAGCTGTGCGATTAGCTAGAAATTCAGTATGACCAGTAAATGGAATTCCAGCATCATTAATAATTTTTTTGTTTACTGGTCCTGTAACCATTGCATTAAATCTTCCATTTAAGCATTCATCACATGATTTTATTAAAGTTTTTATTACATAATTGCTATTATGTATAGATAGTCTCCCGGGAACAACTGGGCTTGATAACTCAATTGGAATTATTGCTAAATTTCCTGCTTTTTGCTTTTGAGTATAAATATCATGATGGTAATTATATAAATTTAATGGTAAATTGAGTTGAAAAGCACGTTGATATAGCAATTCCGGAGAACTACATACTACTAATTCAATATTAGACCAGTTTCTTTGAGCTAATTGAACTATAATGTCAGGACCGATTCCTGCAGGTTCTCCTGAAGTAATAATTATACGAGGGCTAGTGAGTAGCTTCATTTTTTATTATCTTTATATAAGAGTTAGCTATTCTTTGTTTTATCCAGTATTTAAATTCTTCATTTAATTTAGTATTAATAATATTTATAAGAGCTTCTTTTTTCTGTATTATATCATTTTTGTTCGTTTTATAGGTATTCAATTTTTGAATTATATACCAAATTGAATTTAACTTAACTGGTTGGCTTATTTGGTTATTTTTTAATTTTAATAACATATTATAATTATTTTGCTTAGAATTTTGATTAAATACAATCAATTTTACATAATTTTGATTGATGGAAAATAAATTATTATTAAATTTTGTTGTCATGATTTTAAAATCAATTTTTTTATTATTAAATTCAGATATGATATGCTTTAATGCATTAAATTTTTTTTCATAATCAACTTTTTTATAATATGATTTTAAAGGAAAAAATCTAAGTTTCATTTTACTAAATTTAGTATTTTGATTATTATCATGTATCAGAAACTCATTTATTTTTAAAATATTAAAACCAATTCCAGAATGAATAGGACCTAATATATCACCTTTCTTTGAGTTTATTATTAGTTTATTAAAAACACTAGGGGTGTTTTTAATTTTAGTCCAATCTATGTTTTTTATTTTTAGTAAGTATTTTTTTCTTAATGTATTTAAGTTTTGACCTTTTTTAAGTTTAATAATAATATTTTCAGCTAATTTTTTTTTCTTATATAATTGTTGTTTTGATGGGTTTTCTGATAATGGTAATGTAATTTGACTAAATTTAACCTTACTTTCATTAAGTTTATCTAAAATAACCTGTTTGGCTAATCTGTTTATTTCCTGCGGATAAATAACAATTTTATTAATTAATTCTTTACTACGTATTATAGAAATTATTATTTGTGCAATTATTTGTTCCCGATAGGTCTGATAACTTATACCTTTATTAGTTAGTTGTTTACGAAATTGGTTTATATCAATATTATTCATATCAGATATTTTCTTAATTATAACATCTAATTTTTCGTTAGTTATGTTTAGTCCAATTTGTTCTCCTAATTGGAAAAGTATTTTTTCTATTATTTTTTTTTGCACAGCTTGATCACGTAATTTTTCATCATTTAGTAAATTTATGTCTGTATTATATTGTGCAACTTTTAATGCTTTTACATAATTATTTATTTCACTTTCAAGAATTATATCGTTATTAACGATAACTGCTATCTTATCATTTAATTTAGTTGATGCTAATGCTAAATTAATATTTATTAATAAACCGATAAGTAACATAATTAATTTTTTCATTTTTTGTATCCATTTGTGATTATAATTATATACAATATTATTTTAAATATTTAATATAATTGTAATCATATTGATGAAATGTTTACAGTAAATTACACTCGAATTAAAATTTATCTGACATAATAATATCTTTTTTAGGAAAATATAACTATCGCAATTACTATATGATAGTAATCATTAAAACATATGTCTTAATGATTATTCTCCTTAAATCGAAATAAAATTTACTAATCATGGGTTATATTTATTTGCAGAAATTCAAAGATAATCTGTATCTATACATTAATAAATGATTAATTAATTAAATTAATACAAAAATTAAAATAGAACTTAGACATTATTTGATATTTAATTATATTTCTAATATCAAATCCATTTTAATGTTTTATTTATTTTGATTTTTAAAATAGTAATATTTAATAAATCATGATATATCTAAAATAAATTTATGTTTTTAAATAAACTATCTTTTAAAAATGACAATAATAAATTAGTATTGATAATAATCTAATTTAAGATATTTATTACAATAAATTTATATCAATAGAAATTTAAAATCAATACAAAAATGTAACATATTATATAAAATAAGAACCTTATCTTTATCCCTAAAGATATTTATATATTTTAATAAAAGTAAAACTGTATTATTTATAATTGATATAATACAAAAATAATTAAGTATAATAATACTAATTTATTTGGTTAATCCATAAAGTCAGGGTTATTCTTCTCATAATTTACGATAAATCTTTCATATTGTAAGGTTAATTTAATATTGTCAATACCATTGATAATATATTTAAGATGAGTCTTATTCATCTTAAATAAATATATTTTATTTTCTGTAGTTATACATAATTTCTGAAGATCAACTTTAAATATAACACCAAAATTATTATTAACTAGATAAAACATTTCGTTTATTTCTTTTTTGCTTAATTTTATTAATAAAAGTTGATTATTGATACTATTTTCATAAAAAATATCTGCAAAACTAGGTGCTATAATCACACGAAAACCAAAATCAATTAGAGCCCAAACAGCATGTTCTCTTGATGATCCACAACCGAAATTTTCTCTAGTTAACAATATACTTGAAAATTTATACTCTGGTTTATTTAGAACAAAATTTAAATTTAGTATCTCACCTTCAGTATCATTATACCGCCAATAATGGAATAAATTTTCACCAAAGCCACTACGTGATACTTTATGTAAAAATTGCTTGGGAATAATTGCATCAGTATCTATGTTTGATATATCTAGAGGCGCGACAATTCCAACATGTTGGATGAATTTATTTAACATTTTAACCTAATTTCCTGTTTTCATTTTACGTACATCAACAAAGCGACCAGTTATAGCAGCAGCTGCTGCCATTAAAGGACTAACAAGATGAGTACGACCACCACGACCTTGACGATCTTCAAAATTTCTATTAGTTGTAGAAGCACAACGATCACCCGGATTTAATCGATCATTATTCATTGCTAAACACATTGAACATCCTGGCAAACGCCATTCAAAACCTGCTTCTAAAAAAATTTTATCCAAGCCTTCAGATTCTGCTTGTTTTTTTACTAATCCAGAACCTGGAACTACCATTGCAAAGACACCTGATGCAACTTTTTTACCCTTGACAATCATAGCAGCAGAACGCAAATCTTCGATTCTAGAGTTAGTACAAGATCCAATAAATACCTTGTTAATTTTTATATTTGTTAGTTTTGTTAATGGCTTTAAGTTCATGTAATTCAATGCTTTTTTTGCTGAAGCACGTTCAACTGGATTAGAAAACGAATTAGGATCAGGTATTAATTGATCTATAGGGATCACCTGACTTGGGTTTGTACCCCATGTTACTTGCGGAACTATTTCTGAAACATTAATCTTTAGCACAGAGTCAAAATTAGCGTCATTATCTGATTTCAATGAGTTCCAATAGTTAATTGCTTTTTCCCATATATTACCTTTTGGAGAAAAATTTTTATTTTTTAAATAACTAAATGTAATTGCATCTGGTGCTATTAAACCTGATTTAGCACCCATTTCAATTACCATATTACATAAAGTCATTCGACTTTCCATGCTCATATTATCAATAGCAAGACCACAGAACTCAACTACATAACCGGTGGCTCCATCACTACCAATTTTCCCAATAATTGCAAGAATTATATCTTTTGCAGTTACACCATATGAAATATCACCTATTAATTCAATTTTCATTGTTTTAGCTCTATTTTGTCTTAAAGTTTGTGTAGCTAAAACATGTTCTACTTCCGAAGTCCCGATACCAAATGCAAGAGCACCAAAAGCACCATGAGTTGATGTATGAGAATCACCACATACTATGGTCATTCCTGGTAATGTTATACCTTGTTCTGGACCTATAACATGAATAATTCCTTGAAAGGGGTGATTTATATCATATAATTTAATATTAAATTCATGACAATTATTTATTAATTCTTGCATTTGAATTCTTGATAATTCACCTGATCCCTTAATATCTTTAGTTTTTGTAGAAACATTATGATCCATCGTTGCAAAAGTCTTATTTGGTTTGCGTACTTTTCTTTTATGCATTCTAATTCCATTAAAAGCTTGAGGAGAAGTAACTTCATGAATCAAATGTCTATCTATATATAAAAGAGGTATGTTATTTATTTTTTCAAAAACAATATGTGTATCAAATATCTTTTGATATAATGTTTTCATTACTTTTTTCTCTTAACGTATATAATTAGTAATGATGTTACCCATTTCTTCTGTACTTAATGGATTTAAATCTGATAAATCTTTAGTATAATAACCTGCTCTTAAAACATTATTAACAGCCTTTTCAATGCTGTTAGCTGCTTTATCCAATTTTAAACTGTAGCGTAATAATAAGGATAGAGATAAAATTTGTGCTATCGGATTGGCAACATTACATCCAGCAATATTTGGAGCAGAACCTCCAGCAGGTTCATACAGTCCAAACCCTTTTTCGTTCAGACTAGCAGACGGTAATAAACCTATGGAACCAGATATCATTGCACATTCGTCCGAAATAATATCTCCAAATAGATTAGAACATAGCAATACATCAAATTGTGAAGGATTATTAATTAATTGCATTACAGCATTATCAATATACATATGGTTTAATTCTATATCTGGATATTCCTTAGAAATTTCTAATACTATTTCTCTCCACATGAGAGAAGTGTGTAATACATTAGCTTTATCAATAGATGTTACTTTTTTACGACGCTTACATGCAAATTCAAATGCAGTTCTAGTGATTTTTTCAATTTCATACCGGTAATATAATTCAGTATCAAATGCGTATTCATTCATTTTATTGCCTTTACGTCCTTTAGGTTCAGCGAAATAAATACCACCAGTTAATTCACGAACACATAAAATATCAAAACCTTTTTTTACAATATCAATACGTAAAGGAGAAAGATGTTCTAAACCATTATATAATCTAGATGGACGTAAATTACTAAATAATTTAAAATGCTTGCGTAATTTTAGTAACGCACCTCGTTCTGGTTGGTAATTATGATTTAAATGTTCCCATTTTGGCCCTCCTATAGATCCAAATAATATCGCATTAGATTTTTCGCAACCATCAATTGTTATTTGAGGCAATGGTTCACCATGACGATCTATAGCAATACCTCCTACGTCATATTCTTTTGTACTAATATTAATATCAAAACACTTACAAATCTTATTTAATACTTTCATAGCCTGCGACATGACTTCTGGACCTATGCCATCTCCAGGCAAGACTGCTATGCAAATATTTTTTAACATAATAATATTAATTCCCTTTTAATTTTTAAATTTGCGTTCTAGTTCTTTTTCAACTTGTTTAGAGCGCCAAATATTATTTAAAGCATTAATCATAGCTTTAACAGATGATTCAATTATATCAGTTGCTAATCCTATTCCATGAAATTTACGGTTTTTATAACTTACTAATATATCTACTTGACCTAATGCATCTTCGCCATGACCTTTAGAGGTCAATTTATAATTTAAGAGTTCAGCATTAAACTTACTAATTAAATTTATTGCTTGATACACAGCATCTACTGGGCCATTCCCAGTTGATATTTTAAATTTTTCGTTGACACCACAAATTAAATTTACACACGCTTGTGATTTCATATTGGATCCTGATCTTATACTAAAATAATTTAATTGAAAGTATTCTGGATCTTCATTTCTTTTATTTATAAAAGCTAATGCTTCTAAATCGTAATCAAATACTTGACCTTTTTTATCTGCTAATTTTAAAAAATCATCATATAAAGAATCTATATTATAATCATTTTCTTTATATCCCATTTCTTCCATTCTATATTTTACAGCAGCTCGACCTGAGCGAGATGTAAGGTTTAATTGAATTTTATGTAATCCAATACAATCAGATGTTATAATTTCATAATTCTCTCGATTTTTTAATACTCCATCTTGATGAATACCAGAGGAATGAGAAAAAGCATTAGAACCAACTATTGCCTTATTTAATGGAATTGGCATATTGCATATTTGGCTTATTATTTGACTAGTTCGATAAATTTCTTTCAAATTAATATTTGTATACATATTCAATATGTGTTGACGTGTTTTTATAGCTATAACTATTTCTTCTAATGCACAATTACCAGCACGTTCACCTAAACCATTTAGAGTCCCTTCAAATTGACGTGCTCCAGCTTTTAATGCTTCTATAGTATTTCCTGCTGCCATTCCCAAATCATCATGAGCATGAACAGATAATATTGCCTTATCAATATTTGGAACTAGATTTATTAATTGGCTAATAATATTGGCATATTCACTTGGTGTTGTATAACCAACAGTATCCGGTATGTTAATTGTTGTAGCACCTGATTTAATTGCAATTTCAACTATACGACATAAATCTTCAATTGGCGTACGACCCCCATCTTCGCATGAAAATTCCACATCATTAGTGTATTTGCGAGCATATTTAATCATGTATGAAGCTCTTTCAATCACTTCCGCTAAGGTGCTTCGAAGTTTAGTCTTAATTTGTGTAGGAGAAGTAGAAATAAATATATGGATACGAAATCTTTCAGCAATAGATAAAGATTTGCTAGCAATATCTATATCCTTTTCAATACAACGAGCTAAAGCACAAACACAACTATTTTTAACAGTACTTGCAATGGTTCGAACAGATTCAAAATCACCTGGAGAAGAAACTGGGAAACCAACTTCTATTACGTCAATTTGCATTCTTTCTAATGCCAAGGCAATTTGTAATTTTTCTTTAACATTTAAACTAGCTTGTAATGCTTGTTCACCATCACGTAAAGTAGTGTCAAAAACAATAACTTTATTTTTCATTATTATTTTATCCTTTTATTTTTTTACTTGTTATCTTATGAATTAAAACCCGCGACAAGCACGGGTTTTAAATTTAAAAAAACATTGAATTTATATTCAACTGATTTAGCTTTTAATAAGAAAATAAAAAAGATATTAAAATTAAAATTCTTAACATTAATTAATTCAATATTAAAAATTAAATAAATATTTTTAAGATTATATTGGTTAATAATTGAATGTAAAAAAATTAGAAATGGTAAGTTATTTTTTTGATTTTAGAACGTATGTCTTTATTTTATTTGAAATTAATTAAACAATGTAATACTAAATAATCTTTGTATTTTTTATAATATATATAATAACATTTAAAAAATTCTATTAAAATAATTTTATTATTATATATAAAGTATAAATATTTATTTAAAATAATAAAAAAAAACAGAATATATCTTTTTATATTATATAAATATTATAAAAATCAAATAATATATTAATAATATTAAAATTATTATTAAAGCTTGGAGTCAAAAAATGGAAATGTTGTCAGGAGCTGAAATGGTTATTCGTTCATTAATAGACCAAGGCATAAAACAAATTTTTGGTTACCCAGGTGGGTCAGTATTAGATATTTATGATGCTTTACAAACTGTTGGAGGTATTCATCATATTTTAGTACGTCATGAACAAGGTGCAGTACATATGGCTGATGGTTTGGCACGAGCAACTGGTAAAGTAGGCGTTGTATTAGTAACATCTGGTCCTGGAGCAACAAATTCTATTACTGGTATTGCTACAGCATATATGGATTCCATTCCATTGGTTATATTGTCCGGTCAAGTTTCTTCTTCATTAATTGGCCACGATGCATTTCAGGAATGTGATATGGTTGGAATATCTCGTCCAATTGTTAAACATAGTTTCTTAATAAAATGTACAGAAGATATTCCAATGATTTTTAAAAAAGCTTTTTGGCTAGCATCAACTGGACGTCAAGGACCAGTTGTTATAGACATGCCCAAAGATATATTAGATCCTAATAATAAATTACCTTATAAATGGCCACATTCAATAAACATACGTTCATATAATCCTATTATTCCATTAAATAATGGAAAAATTAGATATGCATTAAAAAAATTTATAAAATCGAAAAAACCTATTATTTATTCTGGAGGCGGAGCAATTAATTCTAATTGTGCAAATGAGTTGTTAAAATTTGCGGAATATTTAAATGTTCCGGTAACTACATCACTTATGGGTTTAGGTTCTTTTCCAGGAACCCATACTCAATTCCTTGGCATGTTAGGTATGCATGGCACTTATGAAGCTAACATGGCTATGCATAATTCTGATTTTATTCTTGCTATTGGAGTTCGTTTTGATGATCGTACTACTAATAATGTAGAAAAATATTGTCCTGAAGCTACCATCATACATATTGACATAGATCCAACTTCAATATCAAAAACTGTGGCTTCAGATATTTCAATATTAGGTAATATAAAAGAAATTTTACAAATTATGTTAGATTACCTTAAGAAGGTTGAATTTAAAAATATTAATTCAATAAAAGATTGGTGGAAACTAATTAATTATTGGCGAGATAAAAAATGTTTATTATTTGATTGCAAAAGTAAAAAAATTAAACCCCAATCAGTAATTGAAACTATTTTTAAATTAACAAAAGGCAATGCTTATATAACTTCAGATGTAGGTCAACACCAAATGTTTACAGCTCTTTATTATCATTTTGATAAACCTCGTCGTTGGATTAATTCTGGAGGTTTAGGAACTATGGGTTTTGGATTGCCCGCAGCATTAGGTGTTAAGGTTGCTTTACCAAAAGAAACTGTTATCTGTATCACTGGGGATGGTAGCATTCAGATGAATATTCAAGAGCTTTCAACTGCATTACAATATCATTTATCGGTATTGATAATAAATTTAAATAATAATTTTTTAGGAATGGTAAAACAATGGCAAGATATGATTTATTCAGGTAGGTATTCTCAATCATATATGCAATCATTACCTGATTTTGTCAATTTAGCAGAATCATACGGTCATATTGGTATTAAAATTAAAAAATATTTTGAATTAGAAAAAAAATTAATATTAGCATTAGATTTTTTATCTAAAGGTCGGTTAGTTTTTGTTGATATAAATGTTGATGAAAACGAACATGTATATCCAATGCAAATTAGAGGTGGTGGTATGAATGAGATGTGGTTAAGCAAAACGGAGAGAACTTGAATTATGCGTCGTGTTTTATCTATTTTAATAGAAAATGAATTTGGTGCATTATCTCGTGTTGTTGGATTATTTTCGCAGCGTGGATATAATATCGAGAGTTTAACTGTAGCTCCTACGGAAGATCCTAGTTTATCACGTATGACTATTCAAACTTTTGGTGATATAAAGGTATTAGAACAAATAGAAAAACAATTACATAAATTAATTGATGTTTTACATGTTATTTCATTAGAACAAGAAAATTGTATTGAACGTGAAATAATGTTAGTAAAAATTAAAGTAAGTAATAATGAACGGAAAGAAATAAAAAAGATAGTAGAAGACTTTTATGGAAAATTTATTGATGTTACTGAAGTTATCTATATAGTACAACTAATAGGAACAGCTAATAAATTAAATGAATTTTTAAAAATTACTAAAAATATAGCTGAAATTGTTGAGATAGTTCGTTCGGGTATTATAGGTATTTTATATTATAATAATATTTAAGTAATCAGATATAAAATTCCATATATATTTAGTAATGAAAAATTATACTTTTATTAAAGTACATTAATTAATGTAGGTCATCAGTTATCAATGCAAAAAATTTTTAATCATAATACTGTCTTATTAAATGAAGCGGTTAATAGTTTAAATATAAAAGAAAATGGTAATTATATAGATGGAACTTTTGGTCGAGGAGGTCATTCGCATTTAATTCTTTCAAAACTTGGAGTTAAAGGAAAATTAATTTCAATAGACAGAGATCCTCAAGCTATTCTAGAAGCTAATAATATAAAAGATTCTCGTTTTACAATTATTCAAGGAAATTTCTCAAAATTAAAAACATATGTATCAAAATTTGATTTAGTAGGTAAAATTGATGGAATTTTACTAGATCTTGGTGTTTCTTCACCACAACTAGATGATAATGAACGTGGGTTTTCTTTTATAAAAGATGGACCTCTAGACATGAGAATGGATCCTAGTTCTAATATTCCAGCATCAGATTGGTTATTAAATGCAAATGAAAAAGAGATAGCCTTTGTATTAAAATCATTTGGAGAAGAGAGGTTTGCAAAACGTATAGCTCGTGCAATTATAAAACACAATCAAAAAAAACCAATAACGAGAACCACAGAACTAGCTGAAGTTATTTCATCAGCAATTCCAATAAAAGTAAAATTTAAACATCCAGCTACACGTAGTTTTCAAGCAATACGTATCTGGATTAATAAAGAACTAGAAGAATTAAAAACTATACTAGAACATTCTATTAGTTTGTTGTCTTGTAAAGGACGTTTATCTATCATTAGTTTTCATTCCTTAGAAGATAGGATAGTGAAACGTTTCATGCGAAATCATAGCAGAAATTTACAAATTCCTTATGGCATGCCAATTCCAGAAGAAAAATTAATTAGATGTAACAATCATAGGCTAAAATTATTAGGAAAATCAGTCCCAAGTTGCTTAGAACTACAAATAAATCCAAGATCACGAAGTTCTATATTACGTGTTGCAGAAAAAATATGTTGATAAATTATTTATTTATTTTAGTAATTTTACAATATATGAAATTATTATATTTTTTTGAAATATTATAATTTTATAAATATTTAAGTATTAATTTATATCGGGGATATTATACAAAATCGTATAATTAAATTATATTTTATAAATCAATTAAATTAAATATTTAATGACAAATGAGATAATCATTGAAAAAAACTAACAATCTTCGTTTCTTACTAAGTCCATGGATTCCTAATGCACCAACATGTTTTTTCAATAATATACAATTGGATAGTCGTCAAGTAATAAAAGGGGATTTATTTGTTGCTATTTTAGGACATTTTAAAGACGGAAGAAATTTTATTTCAGAAGCAATTAGTAACGGTGCTATTGCTGTAATAGCAGAATCTACTGGCAAGTATCCTCATGGACAAATTAGTTCAATATGCGGTATTCCTATTATTTATTTATTAGAACTGAATAAAAAGCTATCAACTTTAGCTAAAATATTTTATAAACATCCAGGTAAAAATCAAACTATTATTGGAGTAACAGGAACAAATGGTAAAACTACTATTACTCAACTATTAGCACAATGGGTAAAATTACTTGGTAAAAATAGTGCAATAATAGGAACTATGGGCTATGGATTGCTTGAAAATTTACAAAAAACAAAAAATACAACAGAGTCTGCAATTGATATGCAAAGAATTTTACATATTTTAGATAATAATAATATAAATACAACAGCAATAGAAATATCTTCACATGCTTTAGTGCAACATCGTGTAGCTGATATAACTTTTTCTGCTGGTGTATTTACTAACTTAAGTCATGATCATCTTGATTATCATAATGAAATGGATATTTATGAATCTGCTAAATGGTCTTTTTTTTCTAAGCATATAGTAAATCAAATTATAATTAATGCTGATGATGCAATTGGTTTTAAATGGTTAACTAAACTTCCAAACGCAGTTTCAGTAAGTTTAGATCAAAAAAATTATGAAATAAATCTTAATAGACGTTGGTTAAAAGCTACAAGATTAGATTTTTTTAGATTAGGAGTAAATATTTATTTTAATTCAAGTTGGGGTTGTGGAAAAATAACTAGTAATTTAATTGGTGATTTTAATATTAGTAATTTACTGCTTGCTTTGACAACTTTATTAACTCTTAATTACTCATTAAGTTCACTATTAGATGTTTCCTCTAAATTACGACCGGTAAGTGGTCGTATGGAATTATTTGTTAAAAAAGGCAAACCCAAAATAATAGTAGATTATGCTCACACTCCCGCAGCACTAAAACAAGCCTTAATAACGGCACGTCAATATTGTAAAGGTAAACTATGGTGTATATTTGGATGTGGTGGTGAACGCGATAGAAATAAAAGACCAATTATGGCATCAATAGCTGAAAAACTTGCTGATATAGTTATCATTACTGAAGATAATCCTCGTAATGAAAGTCAAACTGAGATTAATAACAACATATTAAGTGGTTTTACAGACTTAAATTTTGTTCATGTAATAGATAAAAGAACAAAGGCAATCAATAAATCTATTAAAGAAGCTCAACTTAATGACTTAATTTTAATCGCAGGAAAAGGCCATGAAGACTATCAAATTATTGGTAATAATTATATTCCATATTCAGATTGTGCTATTGTTAAATCTTTACTAGAAATATAATATGATTACATTTTCTTTAAGTGAGTTATCTGAAATAATTAACGGTAAACTTCATGGAAATGATTTATTATTAAATAATATTTCTATAGATTCAAGAAATGTAAAATCAAATACCTTGTTCATTGCTATTATTGGTAAACGTTTTGACGCTCATAATTTCGCTGTTGATGCAGTCAATAATGGTGCAAAAGCTTTATTAATTAGTAGATATCTTCCTATATCTGTTCCTCAAATAATAGTGCAAGATACTAGTTTAGCTTTAGGTGCATTATCATCTTGGGTAAGAAAACAAGTCAGTGCACGTGTTGTTGCGTTGACTGGATCTTCAGGAAAAACTTCTGTTAAAGAAATTACTGCTTCTATCTTTAGGGAGTGTGGAAAGACTTTATGCAATAAAAACAATTTAAATAATAAACTTGGAGTTCCTATCACATTATCAGAACTTACAAAAGAACACAAATATGTAGTTATTGAAATAGGAGCAAGCAATTTAGGTGAAATTGATTATATGACTAAGTTGATAAGTCCTGAAAATGCATTAGTAAATAATATTTCATTAGCTCATCTTGAAGGTTTTGGATCTTTAAGTAACATTGCAAAAGCAAAAGGTGAGATTTTTAATAATTTGCCACCTAAAGGAATTGCTATTATTAATGCTGATAGCAATGATTGGTTAAATTGGAAAAATCATTTAAATGAAAGAACAGTATGGAGTTTTTCTCTCAAAAATAACAATAGTAATTTTTTTGCTTATAATATAAAAATAAACCAAACTAATACTAGTTTTTTTATGCAAACACCTTATGGTATAATCCAATCGTTTATTAAATTAACAGGAAAACATAATATTTATAATGCATTAGCTGCTGCAGCATTATCACTTTCTGTAGGAATTCCATTGAAGGCTGTTAATAATGGTCTAAGTAAGTTTCATGCTCTTCCTGGAAGATTATTTCCTATTTACTTATCAAAACATCAAATAGTGTTAGATGACAGTTATAATGCTAATGTGGCTTCAATGGAAGCTGCAATAGAAGTATTATCATTGATGCCTGGTTATCGTGTAATGGTCGTTGCTGATATGGCCGAATTAGGTAAAGACAGCAAACAACTTCATCGTGAATTGGGAATTTATATAAGAAATAAAGCCATAGATCTAGTCATTAGTATAGGAAATCTAAGTTTTTTAGTTGGTAAGTATAGCAAAAAAGGTGAGCATTTTAAAAACAAAAACTTATTAATTAAACGATTAGAATTATTATTACTTGAGCATACAAAAATAACTATATTAATTAAGGGTTCAAGAAGCTCAGCTATGGAAAAAGTAGTTGAAGGTTTATTACAGAACAAAAAATATGATTGTTTTTCTATTTAACTACATAAATAAATATTACTCTGGTTTAGATATTCTTTCATATTTAATATTTAGAGCCGTTAATAGTTTATTAACTGCTTTGTTTATTTCACTTTATATGGGACAAAATTTAATTATTTGGTTAAAAAAATTACGAATTAATCAAATGGTACGTGATGATGGTCCCAAATCCCATTTTAACAAGCATGGTACGCCAACAATGGGTGGCCTTATGATTATAACTGCAGTTATAATCTCAGTATTGATGTGGTCATGTTTATCTAACATTTATATTTGGTATTTGCTTATAATATTTATTGGTTTTGGCATTATTGGTTTTGTAGATGATTATCTTAAGGTAATTCACGGAAATTCAAGAGGTTTATTAGCTAGATGGAAATATTTTTGGATGTCTATTATTTCAATAATTATTGTACTTCTATTATATTTTGCTGGTAAAAATACTCCTTTAACTCAATTAGTAATCCCTTTTTTTCGTTATATGCCACAATTAGGAATACTATATGTAGGGTTAGCTTATATTGTTATAGTTGGAACAGGTAATGCAGTCAACTTAACTGATGGTTTAGATGGTTTAGTAATTGTTCCAACTATCTTTATATCAGCAGGTTTTGCTATAGTATCTTTGTTAACAAGTAACGCAATATTCGCTCATTGTTTACATCTTCCTTATATAGAAAATACTAATGAGTTAGTAACTTTTTGTACCGCAATTATTGGTTCGAGTGTTGGGTTTTTGTATTTTAATATTTATCCAGCAAAAGTTTTTATGGGTGATGTTGGTTCTTTGGCAATTGGTGGAGCGCTGGGTACTATCGCAGTTTTATTACGTCAAGAACTATTATTATTTATAATGGGAGGCATATTTGTAATTGAAGCATGTTCAGTTATCTTACAAGTAAGTTCATTTAAATTATTGGGTTATAGAGTTTTTCTTATGACTCCTATTCACCATCACTATGAATTAAAAGGATGGCCGGAACCCCTTATTATTTTATCTTTTTGGATTATTTCTTTAATATTATTTTTATTGGGTATAGTTACACTAAAGATGCGTTAATTATGGTTGATTATAAAGATAAAAAAGTTGTTATAGTTGGATTAGGTATAACTGGACTTTCATGTATTGATTTTTTCTTAACAAAAGGAGTTATACCTCGTGTAATTGATACTAATATATCTCCTCATAAATTCAAAATGGTACCTAAATATATTGAATCACATTTGGGAGGATTTAATACTGATTGGTTATTAAAAGCTGATTTGATAGTTATTAGTCCAGGAGTAAGTTTAGCGCATCCAGATTTACAACAAGCAATTTATAAAGGGATAGATATTGTTGGTGATATAGAATTATTCTGTCGGGAATTAAATGTTCCTATAATAGCAATTACAGGATCAAACGGTAAAAGCACTGTTACTGCTTTAGTAAAGGAAATGGCAAAAAAATCAGGTTATGAAGTAGGTGTAGGAGGTAATATTGGTTTTCCTGTACTTAAATTATTAAAAATGCCTATAAAGCAATTATATATTTTAGAAATATCTAGTTTTCAATTAGAAGTTACTAATAGTTTGCAGGCTAGTGTAGCTACTGTATTAAATATATCAGAGGATCATTTAAATCGATATCCATTAGGACTAAAACAATATCAAGATACCAAGATGCGTATTTATAAAAATGCTTTATCTTGTGTAATTAATAAAGATGATTTATTGACCGTTCCTATACTTAGTAAGACTCAAAATTTTATTAGTTTTGGTGTTAAAAAAGGTGATTATCATCTTATTAATAAAAATGGGAAGGTATGGATAAAAAGTATGTTTTATGATGATATCTTTAATACTGAAGAAATGAAAATATTAGGACAACACAATCATATTAATGCATTATCAGCGTTAGCTTTAGCAGGTTCAATCGGATTTCCATATAATTCTAGTTTATCGGCATTAGTTTCTTTTATAGGTTTAAAACATCGTTTTCAGTTGATATGCAAACATAATAACATTAGTTGGATTAATGATTCTAAAGCAACTAATATTAAAAGTACTGAAGCTGCGTTATGCAGTCTAAAATTAGATTATTACAGATTTACATTATGGCTACTACTTGGTGGCGATAGTAAAAATGCTGATTTTTCTTTATTAATGCCCTATATATTTAACAGAAATATTAAAATTTTTTGTTTTGGTCGAGATGGTAATAAGATAGCTAATCTATATCCTAATATATCAACACTTACTGAAACAATGCAACAGGCAGTAAAACAAATAACCATTTTAGCTAGACCTGGTGATGTAGTACTTTTATCGCCTGCATGTGCTAGTTTTGATCAGTTTGATAATTTTGAGCACCGTGGTGATACGTTTATTAAATTAGTAAAAAAAATAGTCAATAATTAGATTATTTTATCTAACGAAAATTATATAAATAATAAATAAGTTATTTATTTTATGGATACAAGAATATATTTCTCATACATTATTAATTACACAATTATATTTTAGTACTACAATTATAATGTTTGATAACATATTAATAATTTAAATTAATAGATTGATGTTAATCAATATATTATTTAAAATATACATGTAAAGTAACTTTATCATGTTTATTGAAACATATTCTATGAAATAGATATTAAATAATTTTACTAAATTAATCTTAATTTAGTATAAATAAGATCATATATGATATGAGTTCCGAATAATTTAATAGTCAATTAAAAATATTTTTAAATAGCAAAAAAGACTAAATAATTATTTGAGGTTAATAAATGAATAAAAAGTTAATGATTATAGCAGGAGGTACTGGAGGACATATTTTTCCAGGATTAGCTATTGCTGATTATATGATAAAAAAATTAAGTTGGAATGTATGTTGGCTAGGAACTGCTAACAATATGGAAAGTAATATAGTTCCTCAATATGATATTAAAATCTATTTTATTAAAATAAATGCGCTACGTGGAAAAGGAATCACAACCCAATTATTAGCTCCTATATCTATTTTAAATGCATTTCTTCAGTCAAGAAAAATTCTTAAACTATATAAACCTGATGTGGTCATAGGTATGGGTGGTTACGTTTCAGGTCCTGGTTCATTAGCTGCTTGGAGTTATGGTATTCCTTTATTATTGCATGAACAAAATAGTATTGCTGGTTTGACTAATAAGTGGTTATCAAAAATTGCTACTAAAGTATTACAAGGTTTTCCTGGTGCTTTTCCTAATACAAATGTAGTTGGCAACCCTATCCGTAAAGATATATCGAAAGTAGCTTTACCAACTGAACGTTTTATAGGCCGTACTGGTCCTTTAAGGGTTTTGGTAATAGGTGGTAGTCAGGGAGCAGAAATTATCAATAATATTTTACCAAAAGTCGCATTTTATCTAAATAAAAAAATTATTGTATGGCATCAAACTGGAAAAAATAAACAACAAGAAGTTAAAAAATCTTATTTTAATTCAGGTCAAAATCAACATATTATAACTGAATTCATAAATGATATTTTCTTTGCTTATTCATGGGCAGATATAATTATTTGTAGATCAGGTGCCCTAACAGTTAGCGAAATTTCAGCTGTAGGATTAGCAGCTATTTTTATACCATTCCAACATAAAGATCGTCAACAATATTTGAATGCTTTACATCTTGTACGAATAGGTGCTGCTAAAATATTTGAACCTAAAGAATTTACTGTTGCAAATATAGTAAAAATACTTCTTTTTTGGGATAGATCAATCTTGCTTGAAATGGCTAAAAAAGCAAGACGGTTGGCAAATTGCAAAGCAACTGAACGTATATCTAAAGAAATAGTTGATATTGTATCTAATAAATAAAATTTATTTTCTTTTATTATTTAATTTAAAGCAAAAAGATTATTTATAAGAATGGATAAAATAAAATTATTAAAAGTAAATTATACTATACCCAAAATGAACCAAATTAGACACATTCACTTAATAGGTATTGGTGGTTGTGGTATGGGTGGAATAGCTGAAATATTAATTAATTTAGGATATTATGTTAGTGGATCTGATATTGTTTCTAACTTAATTACTCAAAATCTATCTCAATTAGGTGCAAAGATTTATCTTAATCACTATCCTGAAAATATAAACAATGCTAATGTTATAGTTGTTTCCAGTGCTATATCACATAATAATTCAGAGTTAATATCTGCAAGAAAAAAAAATATTCCTATAATAAATCGAGCTGAAATGTTAGCCGAATTAATGCGTTTTCGTTATGGAATAGCCATTTCTGGTACTCATGGCAAAACTACTACTACTGCTATCTTATCAACTATATATATTAACAGTGGTTTAGATCCAACATTCATAAATGCTGAAATAGTAAATATAAAAGGTACTCAAGCACATTTAGGTAGTAGTAATTATTTTATTACCGAAGCAGATGAAAGCGATGCATCATTTTTATATCTAAAACCAATAGTTGCTATTATAACAAATATTGAGTGTGACCATATGGATACATACAAGGGCAAGCTTGAGAATCTTAAGAAAACTTTTATCAATTTCTTACATAATTTACCTTTTTATGGCTATACAGTTATCTGTATAGACGATATGGTTATTCGTAATTTGATACCTTATATAAATCGAAAAATTATTACATATGGTTTTAGCGAAGATGCTGATTTAATAATTAAAAACTATGTACAACATGGTCATAAAAGCTATTTTAAGTTAAAAATAAAAAATTATTTATGTTTAAAAATAGTGTTAAATATTCCAGGACATCATAATGCACTAAATGCTGCAGCTGCTATAGCAGTAGCTTATGAAGAAGGAATTAATGAAGAACATATTGTTAATTCTTTAAAAAGCTTTAAAGGAACTAAAAGACGTTTTGAAATTTTAGGTAAATTTCCAACACAACCTATAAATGGTAATATTGGAAACGCTATACTAATAGATGATTATGGTCATCATCCTACTGAAATTGATGTAACAATTAAATCTATTAGATCAGGTTGGCCGAAAAGAAAATTAATAATGCTTTTTCAACCACATAGATATACGCGTACTCGTGATATGTTGAATGATTTTGCTTATGTATTATCAAAAGTGGATATATTATTAATGTTAGATGTTTATTCAGCAGGAGAAATGATAATTTCTGGCGCTGACAGTGATTCACTTTGCAATATAATTCGTAGTTATGGGAAAAGAAATCCAATTTTAATAAAAGAACATAATTTGATATCAAAAACTATAGCATCATTCATTTCTGGTAATGATGTGATTTTAACTCAAGGAGCTGGCAATATTGGTAATATTGCTATCAATCTTGCTAATTTTAAGTTAATACCAACAGATTAAATAAAAAAATATTATGAATAATAACAAAAAAATAGCAATATTAATGGGAGGTAATTCATCAGAACGTGAAATTTCTTTAATGTCAGGAAATGCAATTTTAGCTAGTCTACATAAAGAAAATAAAAATGCTTTCGCTATTGATACAAAAAAATATTCTATATTAGATCTTAAACGAGAAGGATTTAATCAAGTATTTATTGCATTACATGGTCGTGGTGGTGAAGACGGTACAGTACAAGCAATTTTAGATTTTTTAAATCTACCATATACTGGAAGTGGAGTTATGGCCTCATCTATTTCTATAGATAAAATTAGAACTAAATTAATATGGAAAGGGTATGGATTAAAGTCCAGTAATTTTATCTGGTTAACATATGATCAAGTATCAGATGAATTAAATAAAAAAATTAAGCATGCTATTTCAATTTTAGGTTTACCTCTGTTAGTTAAGCCAAATCGAGAGGGATCTAGCATAGGTATCAGTAAAGTAAATACAATAAATGAGTTACCAAAAGCGTTAGAAATTGCGTTTAATTACGATAAGGATATAATAATTGAACAATTTATAGTTGGAGAAGAATATTCTGTCGGTATTTTAGGAGATAAAATTTTACCTTTAATACAAATAAAAACTAGTAGTAATTTTTATAATTATCAGGATAAGTATTTTTCTAATAATACTCAATATTGTTTTTCTAATAAACTAAGTAATAAACAAAAAATAAACTTACAGAAGTTAGTATTATCGGCTTGGCATGTTTTAGGATGTAAAGGTTGCGGTCGTATAGATGTGATGACAGATATTAATGGAGAATTTTATTTACTAGAAGTCAACACTTCCCCTGGTATGACTGATCATAGCTTAATTCCTTTGGCTGCCGAACAAGCAGGAATATCGTTTTCAAAATTAGTTATTAAGATTTTGGAATTAGCTAATTAATGTAACGAATATCAGTAATTAAGTATTGTAATTTCATATTTTAATATTACAAATATTAACATGGTTGATTTTATTTTAATTAAATTACATCTTTATTTTTATAAAAAATTTAAATTTTTATAAGTAATTTTACTTAATAAGAAATAGATCCATTCAGGAGAAAACAATGTTAGAATCTATTGAATTAAATAACGATGCAATAATAAAAGTTATAGGTGTAGGTGGTGGTGGTGGCAATGCTGTAGAACATATGGTACGTGAACGCATTGAAGGAGTAGAATTTTTTATTATAAACACTGATGCACAAGCATTAAGAAAAGCAGCAGTGGGGAAAACTATACAGATTGGGAATAAAATTACAAAAGGCTTAGGGGCTGGTGCAAATCCAGAAATAGGTCGTAATGCAGCTGAAGAAGATCGTGATTCACTAAGATCATCTTTAGAAGGTGCAGATATGATATTTATTACAGCTGGAATGGGTGGTGGTACTGGAACAGGTGCTGCACCTGTAGTAGCAGAATTAGCGAAAGACTTAGGAATTTTAACTGTATCAGTTGTTACTAAGCCATTTAATTTTGAAGGTAAAAAACGCATGTCTTTTGCTGAAAAGGGTATAGCAGAGTTATCTAAGTATGTTGATTCTTTAATCATAATTCCTAATGATAAATTACTAAAAGTGTTAGGTCGCGGTATTTCATTACTAGATGCATTTGGTGCAGCTAATGATGTACTTAAGGGTGCAGTTCAAGGTATAGCGGAACTTATTACTCGTCCTGGTTTAATTAATGTTGATTTCGCTGATGTACGTACTGTGATGTCAGAAATGGGATACGCAATGATGGGTTCTGGCATAGCTTGTGGAGAAGACCGAGCTGAAGATGCTGCTGAAATAGCTATTTCCAGTCCGTTACTAGAAGATATTGATTTATCTGGTGCACGAGGAGTGTTGGTTAATATTACTGCCGGATTTGATTTGCGTTTAGATGAATTTGAAACTGTTGGCAATACTATTCGTGCTTTTGCTTCTGATAATGCAACTGTTGTTATTGGGACTTCCTTAGATGCAGAAATGAATGATGAATTACGTGTTACTGTGGTTGCCACAGGTATTGGAAATGATAAAAATCAAGATGTTAAAGTATTGTCTAATAAATCATCAAATCAACCAATTATAGATTGTCGTTATCAACAAAATGAAATTTCATTAATGCAAAAAGAACAAAAATCTGCTAAGTTATTTAATCAAATACAAAAAATAAATAAGGAACCTGATTATTTAGATATTCCAGCTTTTTTACGCAAACAGGCTGATTAAATAAAAATTATCTTGAATAATCAATATCTAATATTTATTACAATAATAATATTAAATAATACTAAATATTATTAAAAAATAGTTACAATAAATGAGTATATTAAAATTTAATTTTGCTTAAAATAGTCTTAATCATATATTTTACTGTAGTTAATCATGAATATTATGTCGTTTTTTTAAATTAAGATAAAACATAT
The DNA here is from genome assembly GCF_002933345.1 of Candidatus Pantoea edessiphila. Classification (GTDB taxonomy): domain Bacteria; phylum Pseudomonadota; class Gammaproteobacteria; order Enterobacterales; family Enterobacteriaceae; genus Pantoea_C. Next base: position 105,775 of record NZ_PDKR01000002.1, read on the forward strand.
GAATAATAATTACTTTGAAATCCAATAAAAAGCTATATATTAATTTATACAATTTAATTACTGAACTTAGTAATTATTAATTTAATTAATGCATATCTTATTTACTAAATAACGTGATTAGATACTAAATATTAGAATTTTTATTTATAACTTAATAAGTGATTATGAAACAAGTATTAAAGATAATTATTTTAAGGTATTTTAATATTTAATAAATATTATATGTTATTTAGTATTTTACTGATAAAAACATTAAAAAACAAATTTAATAATCACATAATTTACAAACGTTTTATTATGCAATAATTTTATTAAATTAAATAAAAATATTTTTAGAAATAAGTTTTTTAGTAATACCGAACTTTATTATATGTTTTTATTAGTTTATTGAAATTATTTTCCTTATTTGTGGATATTATTTATTTTTAATAAATTTCCTAGAATAAAAAATTATCTAAGAATCATGGGATATAAATTGATTTTTATAAAACAGTTAATTAAATTTGTTGATCTATCTTTTTTAGTAATTAGAATTAAGTAATTTGAATAATATATGTATTAAATAGAATTTTATTAAAGATATTTAACTGATTTTTATTTTGTGCTTAGTAAAATTAATTAACTTCATGTTTAATAATAACCATTAATTATGGTTAGATTTTAATAATTTATTAAATTGATTAATTTACTATATATTATGGCATAAAATGATATTTAACTAATTTAATAATGTTTATTTTAGCTATTTTATATAATTTTAATCTTATGATTATTACTATAATTATCAAAGATTAAATTAAATATGAGAATAAATTTATGAATTTAATAAAATGGGTAACTAAATTTTTCATTAATAATAATGATCGCGTTCTTCTCCAATTACATAAAATAGTAGAAAATATTAACAGATTAGAACCTGAATTTGAAAAATTATCTAATGATGATCTTAAAAATAAAACGGAAATTTTCCGAGCAAGATTAAAAGAAGGAGAAAAACTAGACAATTTAATTCCAGAAGCATTTGCAACAGTACGAGAAGCTAGTAAACGAATATTTGGGATGCGTCAATTTGATGTACAAATCATTGGCGGTCTAGTATTAAACAACTGTTGTATTGCTGAAATGCGCACTGGAGAAGGTAAAACATTAACAGCAACTTTACCTGCCTATTTAAATGCTTTGACAGGATTAGGAGTTCATATAGTCACTGTTAATGATTATTTAGCTAGAAGAGATGCAGATAATAATACTCCCTTATTTGAATTTTTAGGGTTAACTGTTGGTGTTAATTTACCAGGAATGTCTATACCGAATAAAAAATTAGCTTATGCTGCTGATATCACTTATGGTACAAATAATGAATATGGATTTGATTACTTACGTGATAACATGGCAATTCTCCCAGAAGAACGGGTACAAAGAAAATTAAATTATGCAATCGTTGATGAAGTTGATTCTATTTTAATTGATGAAGCACGTACACCTTTAATTATTTCAGGTCCTTCAGAAAATAGCTCTGACTTATACATTAAAATCAATAAAATAGTGCCCTATTTAATACGTCAAGACAAAGAAGATTCAGATACCTTTCAAGGAGAAGGTGATTTTTGGATCGATGAAAAAATGAAGCAAGTGCACATATCTGAACGCGGTTTGATTAAAATAGAAGAACTATTATTTAATAAAAATATTATAAAGCCTGGAGAATCACTTTATTCTTCAACTAATATAATACTAATGCATCATGTGAATGTTGCTTTACGCGCCCATATATTATTTATTAAAGATGTTGATTACATTGTAAGGAATGATGAAGTACTCATTGTCGACGAACATACTGGTCGTATTATGCAAGGTCGTCGTTGGTCTGATGGTCTGCATCAAGCTATAGAAGCAAAAGAAAATGTTACAATACAAAATGAAAATCGTACTTTAGCATCAATTACTTTCCAAAATTACTTTCGTATTTATGATAAATTAGCTGGTATGACTGGTACTGCCGAAACAGAATCATTTGAATTTAATTCTATATATAGGCTAAATACAGTGGTAATTCCAACTAATCGACCAATGATACGACAAGACCTACCTGATCTAATTTATATAAGTGAGAAAGAAAAGATAAATGCTATTATTGAGGATATTCGTAAATGTATAGAACGTAAACAACCGGTGTTAGTAGGTACTATCTCAATTGAAAAATCTGAAATAATATCAAACAAATTAAGAAAAGCTGGTATTAAACATAGTGTACTTAATGCTAAATTTCATGCACACGAAGCAGATATTATTGCACAAGCCGGTAGACCTGGAACAGTAACTATAGCTACTAATATGGCTGGTCGTGGTACTGATATTGTACTAGGTGGTAATTGGCGTACAGAAATATCTAAAACAAAGGAATTTTCTAAAAACAAAGTTGAAGAAATAAAATCATCTTGGAAAACACGTCATGATTATGTTATATCTTCTGGAGGGTTACATGTTATAGGGACTGAACGTCATGAATCTCGTCGTATAGACAATCAATTACGTGGGCGTGCTGGTCGTCAAGGGGATGCTGGATCTTCTCGTTTTTATCTATCAATGGAAGATACACTAATGCGAATTTTTGCATCAGATCGCATTTCTATAATAATGCGTAAATTAGGAATACAAAAAGGAGAAGCAATTGAGCATCCATGGATTACAAAAGCAATTGCAAACGCTCAACGTAAAGTTGAAAATCGTAATTTTGATATTCGTAAACAGCTACTTGAATATGATGATGTAACAAATGAACAAAGATGTGTTTTTTATGAACAACGTAATAATATTCTAGATGTTTGTGATATAAGTAAAACCATTAAAAACATCCATACAGACGTTTATAAAACAATAGTTAAAGACTATATAATTACACAACTAGAAGATAGTTGGGATATTTCTATATTAGATGAGCTTTTAGTTAGTGATTTTGATTTATATATTAACCTTACAGAATGGTTTAATAAAAACAAAAAACTAAAAATGGAAGAAAGTATCTTATTTAATTATATTAATACAAAAGCAGAAGAACATTATAAGAAAAAAGAAGAAGAAATAGGCCTAGTGATGATGCGTAACACAGAAAAAAAAATAATGTTACATACTTTAGATTCAATGTGGAAAGATCATTTGGCAGCTATGGATTACCTACGTCAAGGAATTCATCTTAGAGGATATGCACAGAAAGATCCTAAACAAGAATATAAACGTGAGTCTTTCTTAATGTTTACTTCAATGCTAGAAAATATAAAATATGAAGTAATTAGTAAATTAAGCAAGTTTAAATTGTCATTAGATGAAGAAAATCTTTCAATAAAAGACATTGATATTAATTATAAAATCGGACGTAATGACCCTTGTCCGTGTAATTCTGGTAAAAAATACAAACGTTGTCATGGTGCTTTAATTTAAAAATTTTTGCAATTAATACTTTAATATATTTTATTCAATATGTCTAACAACAAGATATTTTAAAATTAAACTTTAACGGAATTTTTCCATGTTCTTTACTAAGTGGTACAAAGCGGATAGAATAACGACTTTTATGTCCTGAAATTTTTGGATAAATGAAATTATCTTTAATATCAATTTGTAAGCGTAGTAAATCTGCTCCTATAGCATTATCTTGATAAAATCCATTTATGCTAGTTTGTGTACTAAAAGTTCCCGCTTGTCTAATTAAGTTCAAAATTATAGATAAAGTTTTATGAATTGGTGATAAGGTTTCAATCCATGATCTGACTTGGTTATTACGTTTTGCTTGTAAAAAATGTAACCAAATATGTAATCCTGGTAAATCAAAACTACAGCAACCACCTGGAATATTTAATCTTTTACGTACAAGTCCAATTAAATGATCTTCTCTTAATTGTTGGCCTATTTTTGGTGAGTTCATTAATTGATCTGATAGGATTTTTAATTTGTGATTTATTCTATCAATAATTGCTACATCAACACCTGGTGTATTAGACCACATAAGTAACTTTTGTTTTTGACGTTCTAGTTCATGTAGTAATTGAGTTCTTATATCACCACGCTCAAAAATATCTAACAGTTCATCAATAAGCCTAAAGAAAATCAATGCATTTATGGTTTTATCTATAGGAGTAGTTTCATCTATTTGATTGATAAGAAATTCTATTCTTAACCATGTTCTCATTTTCTCATTTAACGGATGTTCAAATAGCACAGATGTACTCATGAGATTATTCCTGTTTCATTTTTGCTAACTTAAGGTAAAATTGGTGTAATTTAGCAACTTGCAAAAACGTATTTTCTAATGTGCCAATGTTATTTATAATATCATCGGCAAAAGTAATCCGTTGCTCTTCTGATGCTTGTATTGAAATTATTTTTTCTATATGTGTTATAGAAACATTGTCACGAGTCCGTACTCTTTCAAATTGAATAGACTTATTTATATTAACTACTAATATACGATCAGCTTGATATTGTAGTTTGTTTTCTATTAATAAAGGAACCACCCATAAAACATAAGGAGACTTTGATATTATTGTTAGATTTTTAGTTTTTTCTTCAATTATTGGATGTAAAATTTTATTTAACCAGTTTCTTTCATTGTCATTTTGAAAAATAATTTCACGTAAACGAGATCGAAAAAGGCAACCTTTTTTAGTTAAGATTGAATTACCATAACGATTAATAATAGTTTTTAAAGTATATGAACCTGGTTGCACTATTTTACGTGCAATTAAATCAGAATCTATAATATTGATATTAAATTTAGCAAAAATACTTGCAATAGTGGTTTTACCACTACCAATTCCACCTGTTAGCGCTACTACATAAGGAGCATTATTCACTTATTAACTCTTTTAAGTAAATTTAAATAATACTTATAAATAAAACATAGCATGAACTAAACAAATAACAATTTTAATATAATAGCAATCAAATATATAATTTCACTAAATTAAAAATTAACGTTTTATCTTATATTAAGCGATTTTTGTTCAAATAATAATTGTTAGAAAATTAGTTTTTAAAGTTTAATTAAGAAATAAGTTGTTATTTTATTTTTATCCTCATTGACATATCGATTGAACATATATTTTTAGTTAAATCACCAACTGAAACATAATCTACACCACTTTTGGCAATATTTTTTATAAAAAAATCATTAATATTGCCAGATACTTCTAAAATTACACGTCCTTTATTAAATTTTACTGCTTGATGTATTTCTTCTAAACCAAAATTGTCTAGCATTACAATATGAGCTCCAGCATTTATAGCCTGAATTAATTCATCTATCGACTCTACTTCTATTTCTATCAGATTATCAGGAAATATTGAAATAGCTTTTTTAATAGCTTTTTTGATTGATCCAATCGCAATAATATGATTTTCTTTAATTAAAAAAGCATCTGATAACCCAATACGATGATTAATGCCTCCACCACATATTACAGCATATTTTAAAGCAGTACGTAATCCTGGTAAAGTTTTGCGTGTATCTAGTAACTTTGTACTACTGTTTTTTAATAAAGAAGCATAATAACTAACTTTAGTTGAAATACCGGATAAAGTTTGTATAAAATTTAAAACAGTACGCTCAGCTGTTAAAAGTATACGTGCTGATCCTTCAATTTCAAATAGCAATTGTCCTGGTGTTATTTTTTGTCCATCTGTTACATGCCAAATTATAGTTATATTTTGATTTAATTGATTAAATATTTCTTTTACCCAACGTTTGCCACAAAAAATTCCTACTTCACGAGTTATAATCCGAGCAAATGCCTTAATATTTGTTGGTAATAAATTAGAAGTAATGTCGTTACTTACATCAATTTGTCCTCCTAAATCTTCTTTTAAAGCTCTAATAACAACTTGTGGTATATCTTTTTTTAGTAATTCAATTAATTCGTAATAACGTCTGTTTAAATCACATATATTAGACATATGTTATTTTATTATTATCCTTAATAAATTTATAAAAATAAAAATTTTTAATTTAATCTAAAAAATATTTTATATTATTATAATAATAATCAATTGATTTATATAAATAATAAATTTGCTTGATCATATATTAATTGCTAATGTAAACATAAAATAAATAATTTCAACAAATTAAAAATTTTATTCATTAAATATTATTGATATAATCATAAAATATATTAAAGCATAAAAATTATTGAAGGTAAAAATTTATAATTTCAAAAAAATAATTATTTAAATATTGTATATTAATTTATAGTAAATAATATAAAGTATAATATTGATTTTACTATTAATAACTGTTATATTATTAAACAAGTAAAAAGATTAATTATTAATAGTAACAGTGAAGTTTTAATTAAAAATATATTTAAAATCATTAAGTAATTATTGTTTTTGTCATTTCTTCGTTTAAATATAATAATTTAAATAAATTAACTGGAATTGATATAAAATTGTTGAGGTTAATAATCTTAATAAGATTTTTATTTATTGATTATTAAATCATAATTCAGATAATGAAAAATATACTATAAAATTAATTACATTATTTTAATAATCATTATTTTCTTGAATAAATTAACGTACAGTTGTCTTTTATTATCAGTTTTCTAAAAACAATAATAATATTATTATGTTATGAAAAAATGATGTTAACTATAGTTTCATACTAATAAAGTATGAAATATTAAATAATTAAAATGTAATCATTAGGTCATTATAAAGTATATATAATAAATTAAAATAATTTTGTGTTAAAACTCAATATTAATATATAATAAAAAATACGTTCAGATTTTTTATTATAAAAATTAAAAAACATTAATAATTATTGTTTTTATTTATGAATAATAGAAATTTTATCATTATAAATGATAAATATTACTCGGAAAAATTTTGTAAAAATAATTTATTATTTAATAACTAATTACAAATATAAGAAAATATGTATAATATAATTTATAATTATAAGTTAATCACTTTTTTGTTTTAAAATAGAATAATGTATGTGTAGGAGAAATAAGGAAGATGCCATGTCAGGTGGTGGTGTATGCAATGACGTGGATCCGATTGAAACTCGTGAATGGTTGCAGGCGATTAAATCGGTTATCCGTGAAGAAGGTATTGAAAGGGCACAATACTTAATTAACCAAATATCAATGTTAGCCCGCAAAAACGGTGTTAAAACTACATCAAGTTCATTAATTAGCGATTATATTAATTCTATATCTGTTGAAGATGAACCAATTTATCCAGGTAATCTTTTGCTAGAACGTCGTATTCGTTCTGTAATTCGTTGGAACGCTATTATATCAGTGTTACGTGCGTCAAATAAGGATTTAGATTTAGGTGGTCATCTTTCGTCTTTCCAATCTTCTGCCACTATTTACGAAGTATGTTTTAATCATTTTTTTCGTGCATCAAATAGTAAAGATGGAGGTGATTTAGTATATTTTCAGGGACATATTTCTCCAGGGATTTATTCCAGAGCATTTCTTGAAGGTCGTTTAACTGAAGAGCAAATGAACAATTTTCGTCAAGAAGTTTACGGTAATGGTTTGTCTTCTTATCCACATCCTAAATTGATGCCAGATTTTTGGCAATTTCCAACAGTTTCCATGGGTCTTGGTCCTTTATCAGCTATTTATCAAGCTAAGTTTTTAAAATATCTAAAACACCGTGGTTTACAAGATACTTCAGCACAAACCGTTTATGCATTCCTTGGTGATGGAGAAATGGATGAACCAGAATCAAAAGGTGCAATTACTATTGCAACTCGTGAAAAATTAGATAATTTAATTTTTATAATTAATTGTAATTTACAGCGTTTAGATGGACCTGTTACTGGAAACGGTAAAATCATTGATGAATTAGAAGGGATTTTTATTGGTGCAGGATGGGAAGTCATCAAAGTAATTTGGGGTAGTTGTTGGGATAAATTATTAAATAAAGATAAAAGTGGTAAATTAATACAATTAATGAATGAAACTGTTGATGGTGATTATCAAACTTTTAAATCACGTGACGGTGCTTATGTTCGTAAATACTTTTTTGGCAAATATCCAGAAACAGCTGCCCTTGTCAAAGATATGTCTGATGAAGAAATATGGGCATTAGATCGTGGGGGTCATGATCCTAAAAAAATTTATGCTGCTTTAAAAAAAGCAAAAAATACTAAAAATAAACCGGTTGTAATTTTAGCTCATACAATTAAAGGTTATGGGCTTGGAAATGTTGCTGAAGGTAAAAATACTGCACATCAAGTAAAATATTTAAATACAGATAATCTTAAGTATATTAGAGATAGATTTAATCTGGAAATAGAAGATGAAAAAATTGCAAAATTGCCTTATATAATTTTTAAAAATAACTCTAAAGAATATAATTATTTACATGAACAAAGAAAAAAATTAGGTGGTTATTTACCAAAACGTAAATCTCAATTTACGGAAAATTTAAAAATCCCTTGTTTAGATGAATTTAATTCATTACTGCAACAACAAAAAAAAGAGATCTCAACTACAATAGCTTTCGTTCGTGCTTTAAATATAATGTTAAGAAATAATTCAATTAAAGATAGGTTAGTCCCTATTCTTGCTGATGAAGCACGTACTTTTGGTATGGAAGGTTTGTTTCGTCAAATTGGCATATATAATCCGAACGGCCAAAAATATATTCCTCAAGATCGATCACAAGTAGCTTATTATAAGGAAGATAGGAAAGGTCAAATTTTACAGGAAGGGATTAACGAACTAGGTGCTGGTTCATCTTGGTTAGCAGCTGCTACATCTTATAGCACAAATAATTTACCAATGATTCCTTTTTATATTTATTATTCAATTTTTGGTTTCCAAAGAATTGGAGACTTAATGTGGTTAGCTGGAGATCAACAAGCAAGAGGGTTTTTAATAGGAGGTACTTCTGGTAGAACTACTCTTAATGGTGAGGGTTTACAACATGAAGATGGGCATAGTCATATTTATTCATTAACTATTCCAAACTGTATATCTTATGATCCTGCATATGCTTATGAAGTAGCTGTAATTATGCATGATGGTCTAGTACGCATGTATGGAAAATCGCAAGAAAATATTTATTATTATATTACAACTCTAAATGAAAATTATTATATGCCTGAAATGCCTAAAGGAGTTGAAAAAGGTATATGTAAGGGTATGTATAAACTAGAAACTTTAGAAGGAGGAAAAACTAAAGTTCAATTATTAGGTTCTGGTTCCATATTAAGACACGTACGTGAAGCTGCCAAGGTATTGTTAAAAAATTATAATATCAGTTCTAATGTGTACAGTGTTACGTCATTTACTGAATTAGCTCGTGATGGTCAAGATTGTGAACGTTGGAATATGTTACATCCAGATAAAGAATTTCGTGTACCTTATATTTCTCAAATAATGAAAAATATACCTACTATTGCTTCAACAGATTATATGAAATTATTTGCTGAACAAGTTCGTAATTATATCCCAACAAGTAACTATAGAGTATTAGGTACAGATGGGTTTGGTCGTTCTGATAGTCGCGAAAATTTGCGACATCACTTTGAAATTGATGTATCTTATATTGTAGTTGCAGCTTTAGCTGAATTAGCTAAATGTGGTAAAATTGATAAAAATGTTGTATCAAATGCGATTATTAAATTTAATATTGATACCAATAAAATAAACCCACGTTTGGCTTAAGAGATAATATAATAATGAATATTAAAGTTAATATACCAGATATTGGGGAAGGGGAATTTGAAGTTACTGAAATTCTAGTTAAAGTTGGTGACAAAGTAAAAATAGAGCAATCACTAATTACTGTAGAAGGAAATAAAACAGCATTAGAAATACCATCTCCACAAAATGGAGTTGTAGAAAATATTAAAATTATTACTGGTGATAAAGTAAAAACTGGTTCGTTAATTATGGTATTGAAAGATGAATCATGTATTAACTTTGATAAAGATATACAAGGATTACTAAATTTAGATCAATCAAATGAAAATTTTGTTCATGCAACTCCAGTTGTTCGTCGTTTAGCAAATAAGTTTGATATTGATTTGACCAAAGTTAAGGGAACTGGTAGAAAAAATAGAATTCTAAAAGAATGTGTTTACGATTATATAAAAGAATCTGTTAAATTTTTTGAGTTATCATCCAGAAATAAGATAAATAACTTCAATGAAGTAAATAAACAATCTTTGCATGAAAACATTAGTAATATTGATAAATATAATGATTTTGAAGAAATTAAGTTAAGTCATATTCAGAAAATTTCTAGTAGTAATTTAACTAAAAATTGGCAAACTATTCCACATGTTACACTTTTTGAAAAAATTGATGTTACTAATTTAGAAGAATTTCGTAATAAACAAAATATAGAAATAAAAAAGACAAACCCAAATGAAAAAATTAGTCTTTTAGCGTTCATAATGAAAGCAGTTAATTATTCAATTAATCAAATGCCAAGGTTTAATAGTTCGTTATCTACAGATTTTAAAAAGGTAATAATTAAAAAAAATATTAATATTGGTGTTGCTGTTGATACCCCGAAAGGGATAGTGGTTCCTGTATTTAAAGGAATTAATCAAAAAAGCATTCTTCAATTATCTACAGAATTGATAGATGTTTCAAAAAAAGCAATTAAAGGTCAATTAACTCCAGAAAATATGCAAGATGGAACATTTACTATTTCTAGCTTAGGAAATATTGGTACAACATTTTTTACACCTATTGTTAATGCGCCAGAAGTTGCTATTCTGGGAATTTCAAAATTTTCCATAGAATCGGTTTGGCATGATAAAGAATTTTCCCCACGTTTGATGTTACCTATTTCGCTTTCTTTTGATCATCGAGTAATTGATGGTGCTGATGGTGCTCGTTTCATAAAATTCATAAGCAATATACTAACAGATATTCGTTTATTAATAATTTAAGAAACTAATAAATTGGTTAAGTATAAGAAAGAGGTTAAAGTGAATATTGATATTAAGACACAAGTTGTTGTATTAGGAGGAGGACCAGCAGGTTATTCAGCTGCTTTTCGCTGTAGTGATTTAGGTTTAGAAACAGTACTAATAGAACGTTATTGTAATCTTGGTGGTGTATGTTTAAATGTAGGTTGTATTCCATCCAAGGCCTTATTACATATAGCTAAAACGATTAAAGAAGCAAAATCTCTAAAACATAAAGGTATTGATTTCAATGATATATCTATCAATCTAGATCAAGTCAGATCTTGGAAATCCAATATCATTGCTAAACTTAATAATGGTTTAGCAAGTATGGCAAAAATTCGTAAAATTAGAATTGTTAATGGATTTGGTAAGTTTGTTAATGCAAAAACTATAGTAGTAGAAAATGAAAATAAAATAATAAAAATCATTTTTGACAATGTTATTCTTGCTGCTGGTTCTAGTCCAATAAAACCTACTTATTTTCCTTATGAAGCAAATGATAATAGAATATGGGATTCAACTGATGCTCTTAAGTTAAAAGAAATACCAAAAAGTTTATTAATTATAGGGGGTGGTATAATAGGTTTAGAAATGGCTACTATTTATGAAGCCTTAGGTTCTGAAATTTCAATAATAGAAATTAATAAACAGATAATACCATCTGCTGATGAAGATGTTGTTAAAATGTTTACTGCTACTATTAGTAATAAATTTAAAATAATGTTAGAAACAAAAGTAACAGAAATCCAATCAAAACATGATGGTGTTTATGTATCTATTAAACAAAAGGATTATCCGGATAAAATTAAACGATATGATGCAGTATTAATTGCTATTGGTCGAGTTCCAAATAGAATAAATTTAGGTCTTGAAAATATAGGGGTTGAACTAGATAATAATTATATTATTGTTGATAAGCAAATGCGTACAAATATTCCTCATATTTATGCAATAGGTGATATGGTTGGACAACCAATGTTAGCTCATAAAGGTATACATGAAGGTCATATTGCTGCAGAAGTTATTTCTGGATTAAAACATTATTTTAATCCAAAAGTTATTCCATGTATTTCTTATACTGAACCAGAAATAGCATGGGTAGGTGTTACAGAAAAAGAAGCAAAAGAAAAAAATATCCAATATAAAACATCTGTTTTTCCTTGGACATGTTCGGGTCGTGCCACAACTTCTTGTTGTGAAAACGGTATTACTAAATTAATTTTTGATAAAAAAACAAACCGCATTATAGGTGGTGCAATAGTTGGAAGTAATGGAGGAGAACTATTAGGAGAAATAAGTTTAGGAATTGAAATGTGTTGTGATGCACAAGATATTGCTTTAACTATACATGCTCATCCTACTTTATATGAATCGATAGGGTTGGCGGCTGAAATTTATGAAGGTACTATTACTGATTTAATTAATACACAAAAAGCCAATAAATGATTTTTACAATAAAATATAATGTTTATTCAAAAGTAACATTAACAAAATTCAATTATATTAAAGATTAAAACTAGATAAGTTTGTATTTTTTATACTTAATAAATAATCTAATTATAAATAAATATTTTCTAATATCTAAATGTAATATATTTCAATTTGCCTGTAATAACTGATTTTAAATTAGCTTTTATATTTATAATTTTGTAATTTACTTTATCTTAAAGGTGTTTATGTTTATTATATTATTATATCATTAATAATTATATGTTATTCTGTTTAAAAATATTAATAAAAGTAACTTATTTAAATAATAAAAATTTATACTAGCAATCATAAAATAATTTTTAATTTAATATACTTAAATTATAAAAATTAGCTTAAATTAAATATTAACCACTCAATAAGTTTTAATTATAATAGTTAGGCTAAAATATGAAACATGTTATTGAAATGATGATTCCAGAACAGGTAATTGCTATGCGTATAATTGAATTAGGCAATGATATTAATAACTATTACCATGGCAGAAATAACAATATAGTAATTATAGGATTACTCCGTGGTTCATTTATGTTTATGGCAGATTTATGTCGTGCAATAAAGGTACCACATATAGTTGATTTCATTACTGCGTCTAGTTATTATGGTAGTATGTCTAGGCAAAATGACGTAAAAATTTTAAAAGATCTAGATGAAGATATTCGTGATAAAGATGTATTACTCGTTGAAGATATTATAGATTCTGGAAATACATTGAAAAGCGTTTGTAAAATTTTACAATCTCGTCAACCGAAATCATTAGTTATTTGTACTTTATTAGATAAATCAAAACAAAGAGAAACAAAAATAAATATTGAATATGTTGGATTTATTATACCTGATGAGTTTGTTGTTGGATTTGGAATTGATTATCAACAAAAATATCGCAATTTACCTTATATTGGAAAAGTTATATTGATTAAATAAAAATAAATTTTAATAATTGATTAATTTAAAGTTAGTTATTATAAAATAACTTTTTGATAGTCTATTAATCTGGTATTGCCTATTTTAGCTGCAATTAGAATAGCCGCATTTCTACTTTGTATTGTTAATTTATCTAGTGTTATCTCATCACATATAGCTAAACCATCTGGTTTTAATCCTTTGTTAAGTAACATTTCTTTTGCTTGTGTAGTAATTTGATTAATATTTAATTTTTTATTAACTAATTGATAAGCAATATAGTTCATTATTTTATTTAAATTAGTTGCTAATTTAAGTTCTTGTGGATTTAGATGAATATTACGAGAACTTAATGCTAAACCGTCTTTATTACGTACAGTTGGAATACCAATAACATCAATACTGAAATTCATATCAATAATCATTTTGCGAATAATTACCAGTTGTTGAAAGTCTTTTTCACCAAAATACGCCATATTTGGCTGAATTAAATTAAATAATTTACTAACTATAGTTGTAACTCCTTGGAAATGAATAGGACAATACATATCTTTAAGAAAAGAAGATAATATAGGTACGTTAACATATGTTTGATTTTTTAATCCATTGGGATATATTTCGGTGGATTTTGGTACAAAAACCAAATCAACATGATGTTTTTTTAATTTTTTATAATCTTCGTTTAAAGTGCGAGGATATGTTAATAAATCATTATTATCACTAAATTGCATGGGATTTATAAATATAGACACAACTAATATATCGCTATTCTTACGCGCTTCGCTAACTAATTTTAAATGTCCATCATGTAAATTTCCCATAGTTGGAACTAATGCAATACTTTTATTTTTTTTATGAAATTCCTTGATTATATACTTTAATTTTGGTAATTTTTTTATGATTAACACAATATTTTTCCTATTGAATTGTTAAAAACAATGCTCAATTGATGGAAAATTACCATTTTTTACTTCAGAAATATATTGACGAATTGCTGCACGTATATCTCCCGTTTCAGAAAGAAAATTTTTAGCAAATTTGGGAATATTACCATCAGTTATACCAAAAATATCATACATTACTAAAATTTGTCCGTCCGTATTATTTCCTGCTCCAATACCTATAACTGGTATTTTTAATGTCTTGGTAATAATTTTAGCTAATTTATTTGGTATACATTCTAAAATTAATAATTGTGCCCCTGCTGATTCAATTGCTTGTGCATTTTCAAATATAATATCTGCATTTTTTTTATCAAAACCTTGTACTTTATATTTACCTAAAATATTTATTGATTGTGGTGTCAAACCTATATGTCCACAAACAGATACAGAACGTTCTGTAAGCATACGAATTGTCTCTATAACCCATATCCTACCACCTTCCAATTTTACCATATTAGCTCCAGCACGCATCAATTTTGCAGCATTTTTGAAAGACTGTTGAGGTGTAGCATAACTCAAAAAAGGAAAATCTGAAATGATCAATGCATGTGGTGCTCCACGACGTACAGAAGAAGTATGATAGGCAATATCATTAATTGTTACTGGGATAGTTGAATTATGACCCTGTAATGTCATTCCAAGAGAATCACCTACTAATAAAACTTCTATACCTTCACTGGAGAATAATTTTGCAAAACTAAAATCATATGCGGTTAAAACAGCAAATTTTTTTCTTTTTATTTTTAAATCATTTAAACAAGAAATAGTAGTTAATTTCATTTTTTTTTAATTAAAAAGTCAAGATTTTATCTTGATGAATATCATCAGAAAATGTAATAAATTACACACATAATTTATAATTTATGCTTTCCACAGCTTAATAATACCAGTATTAAGTTTAGCAATAGCACTATTAATTGAATTTCCATTAGGTAATATAATATTTGGAGCTATTTGAATTAAAGGCAGCAACATAAAAATACGATTTATCATATCATAATGAGGTATAGTTAAATTATTGGTATTAATTATCTCATTACCAAATAAAAGTATATCGATATCTAAAGTGCGTGGTCCCCAACGTTCCTTTTTACGTATACGTCCCTGTTTAAGTTCTATTTTATGAATAAATTCAAGTAATTTAATTACTGAAAGTTCAGTCTCTAATTTTACAACAGTATTAAGGTAATCGGGTTGATTCTTTAAACCATACGGTATGGTACGATAAAATTCAGAAGTTTTAATAAGATTTGTTTTTGGAATTTTATCTAAAGTTGTTAAAGCTGTTTTAATTTGACAGAAAGGATTGTTGAGATTACTTCCTAAGGCAAGATAAGTTATAATCATATATTTTTACCATGTAATTATTTATCCTTGATAATTGAATGTAACAACTATTGACATTAACGATAGTATTTTCTCGTTGCTTTGTTTATAACAATTGTCTTTTATTCCAATTTTTACTAAGTTCTATTAATTCTGGAGTTTTTTCAACTGTAGCACGTAATGTTAGTAAATTATAAGCTACTCCAAATTTTGGGTGTAACATTAATTTTTTAGCGGGTTTGCCATATATACGTGACATATATAGTTGTAATTTCCAAATATCTCTTATCAAAGATGTTATTTTTCTAGGAATAGCTAAGACTTGACATGCTTCTCCTAATGTATTATTTATAGCAATGGAGAACGAATCATAATATGTTAAAGAACTAGAATTGTTTTGAGAAATTATTTCAGCAGTCTTTAATTGAGGATACCAAAACATTGCAGCAAATAGAAATACAGGATTTACACGCATTTGATTTTGTATTCTATCATCTGTATTTTTTAATAATTGAACTAGCATACGTTCTGTTGTGCTATTACCAGTTTTAGTGAAATCACGCGCTAATGTTGGAAATAATAATTGGAATAATTGATATTTACATAGTTTGCAATAAGTAATATAACCATAACCTGTTTGAAAAAGCTTGAGAGATTCTTCAAAAAGTCTTGATGATGGAATATTATGTAGTAATAGTGCCAACCTTGGTATAGGTTCAGCTGTTTCTGGAG
Source organism: Candidatus Pantoea edessiphila (assembly GCF_002933345.1). Classification (GTDB taxonomy): domain Bacteria; phylum Pseudomonadota; class Gammaproteobacteria; order Enterobacterales; family Enterobacteriaceae; genus Pantoea_C. The sequence continues at coordinate 122,116 of NZ_PDKR01000002.1, forward strand.
CGATACTCATGTTTAATTTTGCAGCAAATCTTGTTACTCTTAACATACGAACTGGATCTTCACGATAACGAGTTTCTGGATCTCCAATCAACCTTATAACACCTTGTTTTAAATCTCTTAAACCTCCTACATAATCTCGTACACTTAAATCAGTCATACTATAATATAAACTATTGATAGTTATATCCCTACGATATGCATCATCTTCAATACTACCAAATATGTTATCACTTAATAACATACCATTTTTTTTATTAAATTGAAAATTACTATATTTTTTATTGTGATCTTCTTCTAAATGATCACCTCTAAAAGTAGCGACTTCAATTATTTCAGAACTAAAAATTATATGAGCCAATATAAATCTACGACCAACTAAACGACAATTTCTGAATAATCTGATCATTTGTTCTGGTGTAGCATTAGTCGTTACATCAAAATCTTTTGGTTTTTGTCCTAACAATAAATCACGAACACCACCACCTACTAGATAAGCTTCATAACCAGCTTTATTAAGTCTGTAGAGAACCTTAAGAGCATTTTTGCTAATATTTTTTCTAGATATCATTTTTCTTATACGAGAAGTCATTATCATGAGTATATTTACACCTTACTGGTACCTCCTTTATTATTAAAATATTATTAAAAATTTAAGACATTAACCATATACTTTTTAAAAACTTTAAAAAACAACAAATTGTTATTGTCTAAACAATAATCAAATTTGTTATAATCAATTTTAATATTTGTAGTAATATCATATTTATGATATTACTACAAATAAAATATAAAGAACTATACTTCAACTTATCGTATAACAATTAAAAATTTTAGTAAATAATATTATATTATGCAAAATCATTATACTAGATTTTATGAAAATATTAGATAATAAAGATATAAAAAATATAGAATATAACCTAGACTAGGTAAATTTAATTTTCTTTACAATGATTTAAAGATATCGCACAATTAGTAACAATACTTCTATTGATTGTGCGATAAATTTTAATAATTTATCAACCAGCAATCTGTTTTTCACGAATTTCTGCTATTGTTTTACAATCAATACATAAATCAGCAGTTGGACGTGCTTCTAAACGACGAATACCTATTTCAATACCGCAAGAATCACAATAACCAAAATTATCATCTTCCACTTTTTTTAATGTTTTTTCTATTTTTTTTATTAATTTACGTTCTCGATCACGAGTACGTAATTCTAAACTAAACTCTTCTTCTTGTGAAGCACGATCTATAGGATCAGGAAAATTAGAAGGTTCATCCTGAATATGAATTAAAGTACGATTAATCTCATGTTGTAATTGGCTACGCCATGCTTTTAAAATCTTACGAAAATGATTTAATTGATTGGAATTCATATATTTTTCGTTTGGTTTTTCCTGATAAGCTTTAACTCCAGCTATAGCAAGAATACTTAAAGATGAAATCTTACGTTTTTTTCCTTCTTGCATATTGTTTCTCCCACATAATAATCTTAAAGTTTAATAATTTTTATACCATTAGATAATGGATATAGTTCATAAATATTTTGTATTCTAATTTTTATAAAAGATAAAAAATTATATTAATTTATATGTATAAGTAGTTAATGTTTGTTAATAAGTTAATCTAATTTAAAAAAATATATTAGAAAATATGCAATTATTGATTAATTAAAATTATATAAAACACAACTAATTTAAATTTATGTATTTGTTAAATAATGTAAATTACTAAAAAGTTATAAATACAAAATACTATATCTCAATCACTAATATATATCCTTATATTATAATACCTTAAGTTATATTAGAGTATAGATCTACTATACATAATAGTATGATGATAACATGCATTTCCTTTAGGATATTATATATAATATCCTAAATTTTTGATTTTAGAATGTCTATAGTTTAAAGTATTAAATAAAAATTTTTTATTTAAAAATATATTTAGTTTATTAATGATTTTTTAGTCAAATAAACTTCAATTTAATGTATAGTTATTATATTTATTTTATATTAAAAATAACAAATATAATGAAATTAAAAATTAATTTTATTTATTATATATTTAAATCATTAATATAAAATTATAGTTCAGAAAAACAAACATTAGCAGCATCTATAGTTTTATTAATATCTTTTACATTATGTGCTAATGATACAAAATTTGTTTCAAAAGGAGATGGTGCAAAGTACACTCCTTGTTTCATCATTAAATGAAAAAATTTCTTAAATATATCAGTATTGCATTTTATAACATCAGAATAATAAATTACATTATCTTTTTCAGTAAAGAAAAAACCAAACATACCACAAATACTATTTATTACTAGAGGAATATTATTTTTTTTTGCTACTGTACGCAAACCTACAGTTAAATTATCAGTTAAATCTTTTAGTGTTTTATATGAATATATTTCTGTAATTTGTTTTAAACAATTATACCCAGCGGCCATTACCACCGGATTTCCAGAACATGTTCCAGCTTGATAAACTTCTCCAGTGGGAGATAAATTGCTCATGATTTTTTTGCTCCCTCCAAAGGCGCCAATAGGCATTCCAGCACCTATTATTTTTCCTAAACAAGTAATATCTGCTTTTATATTATATAATTCTTGAGCTCCTCCTAATGCAACTCTGAAACCAGTCATTACTTCGTCCATAATAAGTAATGAATTAAATTCGTCACATAAATTACGTAATCCTTGCAAAAAATTAAATTTTGGTAAAACACAACTCATATTTCCAGCTATTGGTTCTACAATAATTGCAGCTATATCTTTAGGATACCTAATAAACTGTTTACGTACTGAATGCAAATCATTATATTCACAAATTAGCGTATGTTTTATAAAATCATAAGGTATTCCTGTTGGATTTTGATCTTCATTGTTAGCTAATAATTGATCTACATGACCATGATAACAACCTCTAAATTTGATAATTTTTTTACGTTTAGTAAATCCACGAGCTAAACGAACAGCACTCATTGTAGCTTCAGTACCAGAATTTACCATACGTACCATTTCTATACTTTGCACTAATTTGCAAATTAACTGAGCCATAAGCAATTCTATTTTCGTAGGTATTCCAAAATTTAAACCATTTTTTATGGTTTTAATAACTGATTCACTAATAACAGTATTATTATGACCTAGGATCATTGATCCCCATGCACCAACATAATCTATGTAATGTCTATTATCTATATCGTATAGATAAGCTCCTTGAGCTCTTTGAATAAAAAAAGGGCTACCACCTACTTTATTGAAAGATCTTACTGGAGAATTTACTCCTCCTGGCATAAAATTTTTTGCAATTAAAAATAGTTTATTAGAATTATTCATTTTGATCACTATAAAATTATTCAAAACAACATTATTTGTCACGCATTATAATTGTAGTAAAAAATATCAAATAGAAGAATTAAAAATGATTTATCATTTTATTTAAGTATGTAATTAATCCATTTATGTTATTATGTTAATAAACACTTAAAATAATATGTATTGCCTTTAATATTTCAATTGGAATTAAAATATGAATATAGATTTATCAGCAACACCTTTGAATTTTACTAGTGCTGCGGCAAGTAAAGTAAAATATCTAATCAGTGATAAAAAAAATAAATCATTAAGACTACGCATATATATAACCGGTGGAGGTTGTAGTGGTTTTCAATATGGTTTTGTTTTGGATGATAAAGTTAATGAACAGGATATAATAATCAGAAAAAAAGGTATAAATTTAATTGTTGACCCTATAAGTCTTCAATATTTATCAGGAAGTTCAATAGATTATAAAGAAAGTTTAGAAGGTTCTCGTTTTGTGGTAATAAATCCCAATGCTAAAATAACTTGTAGTTGTGGTTTATCTTTTGGTGTTTAATTTTTAATTAATAACATTTAATTAAAACCAAATGATGATTTTTTACTATTTTTATACTTATTAAATAATATGTCTAACAATAATTATTTATAAAGAAACATTTGTTAAAAATTTATTAACAACTTTACAACATTTTTTAGAACTATTAATTAAATGTTCTCTAAAATTAAGATAAGATTTATTATCTACAGTATCAGAAATAGAACGTATTGCTATAAAAGGTATTTGAAATACATAACAAACGTGAGCAATAGATGTTGCTTCCATTTCAACAGCGACTGCTTTAGGAAAATATTTGCAAATTTTCATCAACGAATGAATATTATTAACAAAAGCATCACCACTAACTATAAGACCTATTTTGGATTTCAATTTTAATTGATTAGCACATATTTTTGCATGGATTACAAGACTTTTATTAGCTGTAAATTCAGCAGGAAAACCACTTATTTGTCCCATCATATAACCAAAAGCAGTCATATCAACATCATGGTAACAAACTGATTTAGATATTACTATATCTCCTATTTTTAAATTTGATGAAAGACTACCAGCTGTACCTATATTAATTATTAAATCTGGGTTATATAAATTTATTAATAATGTAGTAGTTAATGTAACTATAGTTTTACCAATTCCTGATTCTAGCAAAAATATTTTATTTTTTTTTGTATTTCCTATATAAATTTTATAACCTTTAATAGAAAGCAATTTATATTCATCAATACTATCCCGTATGTACTGAATTTCTTCTTCCATTGCTCCTATAATAGCTATTTTCATAAAAAATCTCTTTTTTAATATAATATTAAATATGCGTATGTTGATCGTTATTGTAGTATAAAAAAAGTTAATCTTATAACATATGATTAAATAATCAATTCTTGTAATTTTATTACTGTCTTTACAGATCTGATTTTGGAAGGATAATATCATTATGTAATAAACTATCTCTAGTAGTTATAATAAAATTTAATCATTTTAGCATTATATTGAATTCAATTGAAGATAAAATATTAATTTTAAAAATGAATTTATTAGCAACTAAGGTCGCATATATCTAATTAGGGAAAATTGATAATCGTTTCTAGTTTTTATATAAGATATAGATGATAATAAATACTTAATTTAATACCAGATAATCATTTTTATCATCTGGTATAAAAATGAATTTTTATAAAAAAACTATGGGAAATTCCCAATATTCACTTTAAATTAAGTAATAATATAGATTTAAAATTAATTATTAAATAAGTTCTAACAGTGACACATTATTAATTTATTTTATTGATTACGCAATATTTTATTAAGACTTATTTTGTCAAGAGTTTTATAGTCTACTTTTTTTACGATTATAGCAGAATATAAACTATATTTATTATCTTTAGATGGTAAGTTACCAGAAACAACTACAGAACCAGCAGGTACACGACCATAACTTATTTCTCCAGAATTGCGATTATAAATTTTGGTACTTTGACCTATATAAACACCCATGGATATTACTGATCCTTCCTCAATAATTACTCCTTCAGCAATTTCAGATCTAGCTCCTATGAAACAATGATCTTCAATTATGGTTGGATTGGTTTGTAGTGGTTCTAAAACACCACCAATTCCAACTCCACCTGAAATATGTACATTTTTACCTATTTGAGCACATGAACCAATAGTAGCCCATGTATCAATCATGGTACTTTCATCAATAAAAGCACCTATATTTATAAAAGAAGGCATGATTATGCTATCATATCCTATATGGGAACCTTTACGAACAGAAGCTGGAGGTACAATTCTTATGCCTTGTTTTTTAAAATCAGATTCGTTCCAACCGAAAAATTTCATATTAATTTTATCAAAATAATTAGTTTCAGCACCATATATTATATTATTTTCAGTAATATAAAAAAAAAGCAATATTGCTTTTTTTATCCATTGATTAGTAATCCAACAGCCGTTTTTCTTTTCAGCTACGCGTAATTTTCCTTGGTCTAATAAATTTATTGTGTGATTTACAGCATCTTTTATTTCTTTATTAACACTTTGTTTAATATCGTTTTTTTTTTCAAAAAAGTCTTCTATAATATTTTTTAAGTATTGCATATTTTTTCCAAAATATATTCTAATTGTTAGTTGAATAATTTTATATCAAATTATAGATTTAATAGATTATAATTATTCAGATACTTTTATAAATAATTTTTGTATAACTGTCTTTATTAAAATAATATAATAAATTTTATCATGATCATATCTATAATATAAAATTATGAAACTTGTATTTAGACTGTATTGTAATAATTATATATAATTAAAAGTAAAAATTATTATTTTTTAAAATTTATTGTTTAAATTAATCAAGAATTAAACGTTTTTCTTAATCAAAGATAACACTAGTCTTAATAGAAAATAATCAATATTATGTATTAATTAATAATACTGGAATTGTATCATCTTCTCTCAATGTTAAAATTTCACATCCCTTGTTAGTCACTAAAACTGTATGTTCGTATTGTGCTGAAAGGCTATGATCTTTGGTTTTTACAGTCCAGCCATCTTTCATAGTGTAAACATCATGATTACCAATATTTACCATTGGCTCAACAGTGAAAATCATGCCTTCTTGTAAAATCAGTTTATTATTTTTTGTTTTATAATGTAAAATTTGTGGTTCTTCATGAAAATTATTTCCTATACCATGTCCACAATATTCACGTACAATGGAAAAACCATTTGATTCTACATATTTTTGGATAACACAACCAATTTTATTAATACTAATGCCTGGTTTTATAACTTTTAGTGATAAATATAGGCTTTCTTGTGTAATTTTACATAAATTTTGACCTTGAATAGTTGGTTTTCCAACTATAAACATCTTAGATGTATCGCCATAATACGAATTATTAATAACTGTTACATCAATATTAATAATATCTCCATTTTTTAATAATTGATTATCATTAGGAATACCGTGACATACAACTTCATTTACAGAAATACATACTGATTTTGGAAATCCTTGGTAGCCGAGACAACCAGGAATAACTCCTTGTTTATTGATCATATATTCATGACATATTTTATCTAACTCTCCTGTTGTTACGCCTGGTTTAACATATCTTTCTATCATTTCTAGTACTTCAGCAGCTAAATGACAAGCAATGCGTATTTTTTCTATTTCTTCATTAGTTTTTATTATAAAAGACATTGTATTAATCCAAATTTATCAAATTTTGTCTAACATTAATAATTTTTTTATGTTAACATTCATTTATTAAATAAACATCATTAAAGACAGTACATTTAATTTGTTTTATAAATTGCTAGTTATTTATTATCATATATATTTAACTATATGCTGTAGAATTTATTTTAAATTATCGTTTAAAAAAATCAGCTTATACTTATAATAAGCTAAATTAGCTTTATACTAAGATATAGTAGAAAGGTCTATCTATAATAAATTCAGACTATAAAAAATCCAGAGGTATTAATGGCAATTATTTCCATGCGTAATATGATTAAGGCTGGTGTTCATTTTGGTCATCAAACTCGTTATTGGAATCCTAAAATGAGACCTTTTATATACGGTTCTCGTAATAAAATTCACATTATTGATCTTGAAAAAACTATACCAATGTTTAACAACGCAATTGTTGAATTAAGTAAAGTATCTTCTCGCAAAGGAAAAATTTTATTTGTTGGTACTAAACGTGCTGCCAGTGAATCAATAAAAAAATCTGCATTAAAATGTGAACAATTTTTTGTTAACAATCACTGGCTAGGAGGAATGCTAACTAATTGGAAAACTGTTCGGCAATCTATTAAGCGATTAAAAGAACTTGAAATACAGTCTAAAGATGGTACTCTCAATAAGCTTACTAAAAAAGAAGCTTTGTTACGTATACGTAAATTAGCTAAATTAGAAAATAGCTTAGGTGGTATTAAAGATATGGGTGGTTTACCTGATGCTTTATTTGTTATTGATGCTAATAAGGAAAATATTGCAATTAGAGAAGCAAACAATATGGGTATTCCTGTATTTGCTATAGTTGATACAAATTCTAATCCAGATGGTATCGATTTTGTTATTCCTGGTAATGATGATGCAATGCGTGCGGTCAACCTGTATTTAAATATAGTGGTAACTGCTATACATGAAAGTTATTCTCAAGGATCTTGACTCTAAAATTAAATAAAATAATTTCACTAAATAATTGATGATTTTTAGGTTTGATATTTTATTTTTCGCTATTTTATTAAGTTTATAGCTATTATCTTGGATTGTTTATATAATTTTATTTGAATATATTATATCCTTTAACAAGATATAAATTCATAAAAACATCAACTGAGGGTACAAAATGGCTGACATTAATGCTGCATTAATAAAAAAACTTCGAGAATATACTGGTGCAGGAATAATGGAGTGCAAGAAAATATTAATTGAAGTAAATGGTGATATTGATTTAGCTATAGAAAATATACGCAAGTCTAGTTCTATTAAGGCACTGAAAAAAATAAATAATGTTGCAGTTAATGGTGTAATTAGAGCTAAAATTTTAGGTAATTATGGAATAATTTTAGAATTAAATTGTGAAACAGACTTTGTCACAAAAAACAGTGATTTTCTGAATTTTGCTGACAAATTAATAGATGCAGTTAGTATAAATCCTAAAATTGATATTATTCAACTAAACAAACAATTTGCAGAAGAAAGATCTGAACTAATCGCTAAGATTGGTGAAAATATTTTAATAAAACGTATAAATATACTAAAAGGGAATGAGTTAGGCTTATATTTACATAGAGATCGTATTGGTGTATTAGTTTCTGGCTTAAATATTAATAAAACATTAATTAAGAATATTGCAATGCACATTGCAGCAAGTCAACCAATTTTTATTACACCAGAAGATATACCTAGTAATATTCTTGAAAAAGAATATAAAATCCAAATGGAAATTGCAAAAAAATCAAACTCTTCTAAAAATTTTACAGAAAAAATAGTAGAGGGAAGAATGAAAAAGTTTGTAAATGAAATTTCTTTAACTGGTCAAATGTTCATTATGGATTTAAATAAAACTGTTGGTCATATTCTAAAAGAATCAAAGGCTGAAATAATCAATTTTATACGTTTTGAATTAGGTGAAAAAATAGGAATTTTGAAAAAAAATAAATCATGTTAATCTTTTAAAAACCGCTTTAAAGTATAGCGGTTTTTTTTTAATATATACAACAATAATAAAGATTATTATCTTATTATATCTTAGTGATATTTAGTCATAATAAATAAGCAATATATCATATTTTATATTTCCTTTATCTCTAATTTGCCTCAGGAATAATTGACCATGATAAAAAACATAGGTACTGTTTATCGACGTATTTTGTTAAAGATAAGTGGCGAAGCACTACAAGGAAAGGAAAGTTTTGGTATTGATGTAAATTTTCTTAATTATTTAGCACAAGATATCAAAGAATTGGTTGAACTAGGTGTGCAAGTTGCAGTTGTTATTGGAGGAGGTAATGTATTTAGAGGTGCAACTCTTGCAGAGTTAGGAATAAATCGAGTAACAGCTGATTACATGGGAATGTTAGCAACTATAATAAATGGTCTAGCACTTCGTGATTCACTAAATCGTGTTTATCTAAATGTTTGTTTAATGTCAGCAATTCCTTTAAATAATTTATGTGAAAATTATAATTGGTCAAAAGCTATTACTCTTTTACGTAAGAACTATGTAGTTATATTTTCTGCTGGTACTGGTAATCCTTTTTTTACTACCGATTCTGCAGCGTGTCTACGTGGAATTGAAATAGAAGCCGATGTAGTATTAAAAGCTACTAAAGTCAATGGTGTATATTCTTCTGATCCAAATTATAATCTAGATGCAATTTTATATGATCAATTAACATATTCCGAAGTAATAGAGAAGGAATTAAAAATTATGGATCTTACTGCATTTACATTAGCACGTTCTCATAATCTGCCAATCCATGTTTTTAATATAAATAAATTTGGTGCATTGAAATGCATAATAATAGGAAAGAAAGAGGGAACTTTAATAAAAAATTAATACGCATACGAAATATGAAATATATAATTAAATTAACTAGATTAAATAATCCATTTTAATTTAATAGTATAATAATATAAAAAATAAGGATTATGTAAAGTGATTAATGATATAAAAAAAGATACTGAAATACGTATGAGTAAGTGTATTGAACTATTAAAAAAAATAATAAGTAAAATTCGTACTGGACGTGCTTCAACTACCTTGTTAGATAATATCTCTATAAAATATTATGGCCATTTAACTCCTATTTATAAATTAGCTAATATAACTTTAGAAAATTCAAGTACATTGAAAATAAATGTATTTGATTCTTCTATTATTGCTGTAATTGAAAATACAATCAGATCATCTAATTTAGGTTTAAACCCTAGCTCTTCAGAAGGTAATAATATTTATATTCCAATACCCCCATTAACTGAAGAGCGTAGAAAAGAACTAATTAAAATAATAAAAAACTCAGCAGAACAAAGTCGTATTTCAATACGTAATATTAGACGAGATAATAATGAAAAAATAAAGATAATGTTAAGAGAAAAGAAAATTAGTGAAGATCAAGAATATAATATACAAGATGAAATTCAAAAAATAACTCAAAAATATGTTAATAATATTGATAATTTTATTTTAGAAAAAGAGATAGAAATAATGAAATTTTAAATTATAAGTATAAAAACAAATTGTTATTAAGTATTTATAACTAAAAATTTATACTAATAATTTTTTAGTTTGAGTGGATGGTTTTATGAAAAGATTAACTATATTGGGTTCAACAGGATCTATTGGTATTAATACATTAGAAGTAATTCGTGTTAATCCTAAACTTTACCAGATTATAGCATTAGTTGCTGGTCACAATATTGAATTAATGGTTCAACAATGTAAATTATTTCAACCGCGTTATGCTGCTATGGCTGATGAACAATCGGCTTTACAAGTTAGCAAAAGATTAAAATTGCTTAATGTAAAGACTGAAGTTTTCTCAGGGATTAAAGTAGCATGTGAATTAGCAGAACTTGGTGAAGTTGATCAAGTAATGGCTGCTATTGTTGGTACTTCAGGTTTACTACCTACATGGTCTGCAATTTGTGCCGGTAAAACTGTATTACTTGCAAATAAAGAATCTCTTGTTACTTGTGGTCGAATTTTTATAGAGGCAGTAAAAAAGTACAATGCAAAACTACTTCCTGTAGATAGTGAGCACAATGCCATTTTTCAGGTTTTACCGTTTTCTATACAAAACCATTTAGGTTTTTGTAGTTTACAGGAAAATGGTATTGAATCAATTATCCTTACAGGATCAGGGGGTCCTTTTCTTAATATAGATTTAAAGTATTTAAATAACATGTCTCCAGAACAAGCATGTACTCATCCAAATTGGTCTATGGGTCGTAAAATTTCTGTAGATTCAGCAACTATGATGAATAAAGGTTTTGAATATGTTGAAGCTAGATGCTTGTTTAATGCTAGTGCAAGTCAAATAGAATTAATATTACATCCTCAATCAATAATTCATTCAATGGTACGTTATTGCGATGGCAGTATATTGGCTCAATTAAGCACTCCTGATATGCGTATACCAATCGCTCAAAATATGGCTTGGCCTTCAAAAATTAATACAGGAGTAAAACCATTAGATTTTATTAAGGTTCCTGCCTTTACTTTTATTGAACTAGACTTTATCCGATATCCTTGTTTAAAATTAATGATAGATGCTTTTAGTGATGGACAAGCAGCAACTATTGCATTAAATGCTGCTAATGAAATTGCTGTTTCAGCATTTCTAAATTATCAAATCAAATTTATGGATATAATATCATTGAATAAAGAAGTTTTATCATCTTTTTCTTGTCAAGAACCAAAATCAATAGAAGCAGTACTTGAAATTGATCAAACAGCTCGTAAGATTGCAAAAAAAAATATTTGTCTTTTTCAATAATTAATTAAATATTATTAAATAATAATATTTAATTAATTTTTTTAACGACATTATTGTTAGAAATATTGAGATAAAATACTACAGAAATTATGATTAATATCAATATATTATTAACTAAACTAATTATTTAATATTAACGAGCTGATTATGTATTATGTCACTTTATAATAGTAATTATGATATTAGAAAAAAAAATAATTTGTATCATGTTGCCATTATTATGGATGGCAATGGACGGTGGGCTATTAATAAAGGAAAACTGCGTATTCACGGTCATAAAGCTGGTATTCAATCAGTAAAAAGGGCAGTGAATTTTGCTATAAATCATAAAATAAAAGCATTAACACTTTATGCTTTTAGTAGAGATAACTGGAAACGACCCCAACAAGAAGTAGCAGCTTTAATAGGATTATTTGTTTCAACTTTAGAAATTGAAGTAAAAAGCCTTCACAGGCATAACATTAAATTGCGCATTATCGGTGATGTAAGTTGCTTCAGTGATAATATTCAAGATCGTATTAAGTATTCTGAGGCATTAACTAAAAACAATAATGGACTGATACTGAATATAGCAGCTAATTATGACGGACGTTGGGATATAATTCAAGGTGTGAAAAAATTAGCAAAAAAGGTACATAAAGGATTATTATGTCCTGATCAAATAACTGAAGATAGTTTGACATCTCAACTTTGTATGCAAGAATTATCATCAGTAGATTTGCTGATAAGAACAGGTGGAGAATATAGAATTAGTAATTTTCTATTATGGCAAATTGCTTATGCTGAATTTTATTTCACAAAAGTTCTTTGGCCAGATTTTGATGAAAATATTTTTGAAAAAGCTTTAAAATCATTTTATTTAAGAGAACGTAGATATGGTGGAGTTTTGTCTGATAAAAAAATTAACTAAGAGGTAATATTTTTGTTAAAAAACCGTTTTTTTACTGCTTTAATTTTAACTTTTTTTGTAATTATTTCATTATTCTTGTTATCTCCTTTAAATTTTGCATTAGTGAATACATTAATATGTATGCTTGCAGCTTGGGAATGGAGCAAATTATCAGGGATAACATTATGTTATCAACGTTTATTAGTAGCTGTATTTTTTGGTTTAATATTAATATTTTTATTTAAAATTAATCGATACGATATACATTCGTTTATAGTAATTTTTTTATTATCTATTTCTGGAATTTGGTGGTTAATAGCATTGTTATTGGTATTAACTTATCCTGTATCTTCTTTTATTTGGAAAAATTCCTATTTAATTCGTATATCTTTTGGAATGTCTACTCTTATTCCCTTTTTTTATTTTTTAACTACATTTAGATACTTATATTACGATACAGATCGATTTGCTGGATCTTGGTTAATATTATTTATTATTTTTTTAGTATCTTGTGTTGATGCTAGCGCTTACTTTTTTGGTAAGGTTTTTGGTAAATATAAACTCGCACCTATAATTTCTCCTAATAAAACATGGGAAGGTTTTTTAGGTAGTTTGTTTTTTTTATTTATGATAATTTTTTTATTTTCAAATTTAAATTTGATAAATTTTTCAAGAAAATTTTTAATATTTTTTTCTTTCATAATAACTTTTGCATCTCTTTTAGGAGATCTTACAGAAAGCATGCTAAAACGTGAAATTGGTATTAAAGATAGTAGTAATATTATTCCAGGTCATGGTGGTATTCTTGATCGCATAGATAGTTTAACTATAGTTGTTCCGATGTTTGGCGTAATGGTAGTAGTAAATTCTATTTAAATAGATTGTAAGGATTATTATGTTAAATATGGTCTGGGATTTTATATTTTTTATTATAACTTTTGGTTTGCTAATTACAGTGCATGAGTTTGGACATTTTTATATGGCACGCTTTTATGGTGTTAAAGTTAATCTTTTTTCTATTGGTTTAGGCAAACAAATAGTCAAGTTTAATATTCGTGATACTAACTTTGCTATTTCAATAATTCCTATTGGTGGATATATTAGGATGCTTGATGGACGTTTTGATGATATCCCTGTAGCATTACTTAATCAAACCTTCAATAATAAACCTATTTGGAAAAGAGCCTTTATTATCTTAGCAGGTCCTGCTGCCAATGCAATACTAGCTATTTTTATCTATCTACTTGTATTTTTAAAAGGATCAATGGTTTCCTGCCCAGTTATCGGTCATATAAAAAAAGGATCTATAGTAGAAAAAGCTCAAATTGAATCTAGAATGGCAATTAAAAAAATAGACCATATCGATACTCCAAATTGGAATACAGTACGTATGATATTGATGTCAAAAATTGATATGCATGAAAACATTTTATTAACACTTGTAAATATTGATAACAAAATTACTTACAGAAGAAAAATAAATTTAAGTGAATTAAAATATACTACAAATAATATCAAAGATCCTTTACAGATAATTGGGATTATTCCATTAGATCTAACAAAAAAATTAGTTGTTACTAAAATAAATAAAGAAATTGTGAAAAATGGTTTACAATTAGGAGATGAAATTACTAAATTAGAAGGTAATGAGTTAAATTTGCAATATAATGAATTTAATTCGAAATATTTTATCAATAATATAAAACCATATTTAAACAAAAATATAACGTTGGATATCAATCGTCATGATAAGATCATAAAATTAGTAATAAATTCAAATGAAATAATGAGACATTACGTTAAAAAAAATTTGTCTTTAGCTCCATTATATAACGTTATTTATTATAAATTTCCACAAAATAATGATATATTACTTTCATTCATTAAGGCTGTTAAAAGAACTTATCAATTAATGAAATTAACTTTCTATTCACTATTGAATTTAATTAAAGGTAATACGCATTTAAATGGATTAAGTGGTCCAATTTCGATTGCTAAAGGAGCAAGCTCATCAGCAAAACATGGAATAATTAATTATTTATTATTTTTATCTTTAATTAGTATTAATCTTAGTGTTTTTAATTTATTTCCTTTACCAGTTTTAGATGGGGGACACTTATTATTATTGATAGTAGAAAAAATTAGAGGTAAACCATTATCTGAGCAAGTTCAGAATATTTTTTATATAATAGGATTTAGTGTTTTAATAATTTTAATAATAGTTGCTTTATCTAATGATTTTTCAAATTTTATTATTGGTAAAATTTGATTAACTATAAATACATTAAGGGAAAGTCACAAAAAATGGCAATAAAAAAATTATTTGTATTTTTTCTGTTTTTCATAACAATTAATAGTTATGGTTCTGATAAAATTAATAAAATTAATTTTGAAGGTTTGCATCGAATATCTTCAAATTTAGTATTATCAAAAATACCAATTAAAATTGGTGATAAAATTAATAATAATAAAATAAAAAAAATAATTAATTCATTGTATTCTACTCATAATTTTGAAGATATTAAAGTTTTTCAAAATGGTAAGAAATTAACTATTAGAGTGAAAGAACTTCCAATAATATCTAGAATTACTTTTATGGGTAATAAAATAATTAAGAATGAAGAAATAGAAAAAGTTCTTGAAGATCATGGTGTGTTTGTAGGCAATATTCTTAATCCATCTGTAATATCTTCAATTAACAAGGGATTAGAGAGTTTTTACCCTAATATAGGTAATTATAATACTGTTATAAAATCGATTGTCACTCCTTTGCCTAATAATTATGTTGATATTAAATTTATATTTAATGAAGGTGTTTGTACAAATATTTATCAAATAAATATAGTTGGAAATAATAAATTTACCTCAGATAAATTAATTTCTTTATTTAAATTACGAGATAAAAGATCGTGGTGGAATATAACAAAAATAAATAGATATCAAAAAGAAATATTAGAATCTGATCTTAAAAATTTACGTAATTTTTATCTTGAAAATGGTTATTTACGTTTTAAAGTAAAATCTACTAAATTAAGTTTAACACCAGATAAAAAAGGAATTTATATTACGATATATATTGATGAAGGTGACCAGTATAGAGTTTCAGGCATATCTCTAAAAGGTAACTTAGACGGTCATACGCAAGAAGCTCATGATCTAATTACAATTTCTATTTCTGTCGATGATTTGTATAGTATAAATGATATAAAAGAAGTAAAAAATAATATTAAAAAGTTAATTATGAATTTTGGCTATTCCTTTCCTGTTGTAACAGTCCATTACAAAATAGATGATGTAAATAAGAAAGTTCGATTAGATTTCAATGCTAATGTGGGCAATCGTTATTATGTACGCAATATAGATTTTGAAGGTAATAACGTATCAAAAGATATTGTATTGCGTCGTACAATAAAACAAATGGAAGGTACTTGGTTAAGTGGTAATCTTATTGACCAAAGCACAGAACTGTTAAAAAGAACTGGTTTTTTTAAAACAGTTGAATTAGAAAAAAAATTTCTACCAAATCATCCTGATCAAGTAGATTTGATTTATAAAGTAAAAGAAAGTAATACTGGTAGTATTAAATTTGGACTAGGATATGGTATAACTAATAATTTAAACTTTCAATTTAGCATAAATAAAGACAACTTATTTGGTACTGGAAGTAGTATTAGTTTGAATGCTCTTAAAAATAAAAAACAAACTGAAGCTGAAGTCTTATTAATTGATCCATACCTTACAATAAATGGTATTAGTTTAAGTAATCGTTTTTTTTATAGTAAATTATTCAAAGATAATTCATCTAATGAATATAGTAATGAAAATTATGGTTTTGATAGTACAATAGGTTTTCCATTTAATGAAAACAATAGATTAAATCTCGGTGTAGGTTATATTAATTCTAAAATTCTCAACGTAGGCCCTCAAATAGCTGCCTATCGTTATTTTAAATCAGTTAAAGACTTTGAATGTTTCCCTAGTTATAGAGGTGTTGTTGTAGGTGATATTAACTTTAATTATGGTTGGAATTACAATACACTAGATAGAAATTTTTTCCCTTCTGAAGGTAACTATATAAACTTGAAAAATAAAATTACCTTTGTTGGATCAACAAATAAATTTTTAAAATTTTCATTAGACGGAACTAAATATATACCAATTGATAAAGAAAAAAATTGGATACTCTTAGGACATTCACATTTAGGTTATGGTTATGGTCTTGGTAAAGATCATGAAATGCCTTTTTATGAAAATTTTTATTTGGGTGGCCCAAAGACCTTAAGAGGTTTTGGAATTAATAGCATTGGTCCAAAAGCTGTTTACTTAAAACAAGATACAGTTACTTCTGATTGCATTAAAAAGGGAACATGTATATTATCGGATACACCAGTAGGAGGAAACGCAACAATTTCTTCTAATTTAGAATTAATTTTCCCTACACCATTTATTAACGAAAAATATGTAAGTTCATTTCGTACATCATTATTTTTTGATGTCGGTAACGTATGGGATACTAAGTGGGAAACAACTTATGACGGGAAGTTAATAGAAAATCTACCAAATTATAATTCTCCTGAAAAAATTAGAATGTCAACAGGGATTACTTTACAATGGTTATCACCTATTGGTCCTATAGAATTATCTTATGCAATACCAATTAAAAAATATGATGGAGATCAAATAGAAAATTTTCAGCTTTTTATTGGTAAAACATGGTAATATTAAATTTAAATAGTATAAAAAAATATATTTTTATAACTTGATTTTTAATCAAGTATAGGTATTTTTATGAAAAAATTTTTATTTCTAGCATCTTTAGTTATTATTTTTACATTTTCAACTTATTCACAAGCTTCTAATAAGGTGATTGCGGTTGTAAATTTATATGATATTTTACAAAAATTATCAACAAAAACCAATTTCGTTAAAAAAATAGAAATTGAATTTAAAATTCGTGAAAATGAACTAAAAAATCAAGAACGTAATTTAAAAAATAAAATTGATTCATATAATCGTGATAAATCAATAATGAAATTAAGTGAAAAAAACAAGCTTGAAAAATACATTATTAAACACAGAGAAATATTTTCCTCTAAATTACAGATTTTTGAACAAGATAAAATACGTCGACAAATAGAAGAGCGTAATAAAATCCTAATTAAAATCCAGAATGCAATAACGCAGGTAGCAAAGAAACGTAATTATGATATGGTAATAGATTCTAAAGCGACTGCTTACATATCTTCTGAGGCAAACAACATTACTGGTGAAGTATTAAAAATAGTTAAAAAATGATATATTTACTGCTTAAATCAGTATAATTGAGGATGTTTATACAATACTTATATTCATGCAGTTATACTGAATATTATTTAATTTAAATTATATCTTATATCATGAAGAGATATTTATTATTGAATTACAAAAATATTTTAAACTAATTCTATGGTTATATGATTTTATGGTTTTAAATCAGGAAAACTATCTTGACTATTGAAATTCATACTCTTAAAGCTGAAGATATTTTAAGGTTAATTCCACATCGTTATCCTTTTTTATTGGTTGATCGTGTATTAGAATTTAAAAAAAATAAGTATTTATATGCATTGAAAAATGTTTCAATTAATGAACCATTTTTTCAAGGACATTTTCCAGGAAAATCTATTTTTCCTGGGGTGCTTATTTTAGAGGCAATGGCTCAAGCCACTGGTATTTTGGCTTTCAAGAGTGTTGGTAAATTAAAATCCAATGAGCTTTATTATTTCGCTGGAATTAAAAATGCTCGTTTCAAACACCCAGTAATACCAGGAGATCAAATGATTATGAAAGTTATATTAGAAAAAACTCGTTTTGGTATAACTCGTTTTAAGGGTGTAGCTACCGTTGATGGAAAAACAGTTTGCGAAGCTACTATGATGTGTGTCCGTAGGAATATAATTAATAATTTATCTTATTAATTATATTAGTATGTAAATTTAATTAATTTTAAATAAGTAAATTGTGAGTCTAGATTTAAACTATTTTTTGTAACGATAATTGGTTAGTATATTGTAGTTGATTATCTAAAACATATAAAACAAAACGACGTTATTAAATCATGATGCAATTAATTATTTTACTATATTATAATAATTAAATCAGAAAATGGTTAGTTATTATTTAGACATTGAAAAACATATCACTTCTTAAATTATCGTTACATTATCAAATTAAATTTTTTATAGTATTTGTGTAACATACTTTAATGGTATGACCTAGAAGTTAGATAATATTAAGGAGCTATGTTTTTTAATATATTAATTAAAAAAATTATTAAAACACTTTAATTATAAGTTCTATTATCAATCTTAGATTGTATAAATTAATTAAATATATAACAAATTTAAATTGGATTTTTTAATAATGTTTGACTTTAATCGCTATCCTGATATTAAATTTATTGCTGGTGTAGACGAAGTAGGACGAGGAGCATTGGTCGGAAGAATAGTAACAGCAGCAGTTATTTTACTTCCTGGTAGCCAAATAAGAGGTTTATCTGATTCAAAAAAAATATCTGTGAAGAAAAGAACGATTCTTTATGATGAAATCATAAGACAGTCATTAGATTTAAGTATTGGTTACGCTGAAGTAGAAGAGATTGACAGGATAAATGTTTTCCATGCAACAATGTTGGCAATGAGACGTGCGGTGGATGGATTATCTATTACACCTAATTATGTTTTAGTAGATGGCACTCATAGTCCTAAAATGATATATCCAACAAAAACCATAATAAAAGGTGATTGCATTATCAGTGAAATTAGTGCTGCATCTATCATAGCTAAAGTAACAAGAGATCAAGAAATGATTAATTTAGACCTATTATATCCCCAATATGGTTTTGCACAACACAAAGGTTATCCTACTAAGGTGCATATTAATAATTTAAAAAAATATGGCGCTACCCCTTATCATAGACGTAGTTTTGCACCTGTATTAAATACTCTAATTTAAAATATATAAATTAATATAAAATATTATAATGACTACTGAACCTAAATTTATACATTTAAATGTTCATAGCGATTATTCTATGATTGATGGTTTAATTAAAATCAAATCTATAGTTAAAAAAGCATTTTTACTTGGTATGCCATCTATTGCTATTACTGATTTTACTAATGTTTGTGGATTAATACAGTTTTATTGTAATTCACATAATATGGGTATTAAGCCCATTGTTGGTACGGATTTTAAAGTTAATAATAATATATTAAGTAATCATTGTACTAAAATTACTATTCTTGCTTCTAATAATATTGGTTATCAAAATTTAATTTTACTTATTTCTCGTGCCTACAAACGTGGTTATGGACTTAATGGTCCTACTATAGAGTTAGATTGGTTATGTGAGTTAAAAGAAGGATTAATTATTCTTTCTGGTGGACGTTATGGTGATGTTGGCCGCAATTTACTACTTGATAATAAATTATTAGTATCGAAGTGTTTACAGTTTTATAAGAAATATTTTACTGATAATTACTACTTAGAATTAACAAGAACGGGTCGACCACATGAAGAAATTTATTTAAATAAGGCAATAGAATTATCTATTACCGAAAATTTACCAGTAGTGGCTACTAATGAAGTTCGTTTCCTTAATCAAGAAGATTTTAATGCTCATGAAATTCGCGTAGCTATAAATAGTGGATATACTATTAGCAATCCTAAACTTCATAGTAATTATAGTAATCAACAATATATGCGTAGTGAAGATGAAATGTGCGATTTATTTTCAGAAATTCCTGAAGCACTTAAAAACACTGTTGAAATTGCTAAAAGATGTAATGTTACCCTAAAGTTAGGGAAATATTATTTGCCAAAATTTAAAACAGGTAATATGAATCCAGAAAATTTTTTAGTTTTTCAATCAAAATTAGGGTTGAATAAACGTCTCAAATTTATCTTTAAGGATCGCATAGAATGTAGTAAAAAACGAATTAAATACGATCATCGTCTTCAATTAGAACTTAATATTATTAATAAAATGGGTTTTCCTAGCTATTTTTTAATAGTGATGGAATTTATTAAATGGGCAAAAAATAACAATATACCTGTTGGTCCTGGCAGAGGTTCTGGTGCTGGTTCTCTAGTAGCTTACGCACTTGAAATCACTGATATAGATCCTATAAGATTCAATCTTTTATTTGAACGTTTCCTAAATCCAGAACGTGTGTCAATGCCTGATTTTGATATTGATTTTTGCATGGAAAAAAGAGATAAAGTTATTGAACATGTTGCTGAAATATACGGACAAGAAGCAGTTTCTCAAATTATTACTTTTGGAACTATGACAGCAAAAGCCGTCATTAGAGATGTTGGAAGAGTATTAGAATATCCTTATGGATTTATAGATAAAATTGCTAAATTAGTTCCATCTGATATAGGTATTACATTAGAAAAAGCATTTATAACAGAAAAAAGTTTAATAAATTTATACAAAACAGATGAAGAAGTTAAAATGCTTATAGATACAGCACGTAAGTTAGAAGGTGTTATACGTAATGTAAGTAAACATGCTGGTGGTATAGTCATTTCTCCAACTAAAATTACTGATTTTGCTCCTATTTATTGTGATGAAAATGGTTGTAATACGGTTACACAATTTGATAAAAATGATATAGAATACATCGGATTAGTTAAGTTTGACTTTTTAGGATTAAAAACTCTTACTATTATAAATAGTACTATAAATATGGTTAATATTCGTAATAAGCAACAAGAAAAACCATTAATTAATATTGAAACAATTTCCCTTAAAGATGAAAAAAGCTTTAAAATGCTAAAAAAAGCAGAAACAACTGCAGTATTTCAGCTTGAATCGCGTGGTATGAAAGATTTAATTAAACGTTTACAACCTGATTGTTTTGAAGACATAATTGCATTATTAGCATTATTTCGCCCTGGACCTTTGCAATCAAGAATGGTCGATAATTTTATTAATAGAAAACATGGAAAAGAAACAATATATTATCCAGATATTAAGTGGCAACATGAAAATTTAAAACCCATATTAGAATCTACTTACGGTATAATTCTTTATCAAGAACAAGTGATGCAAATTGCACAAGTACTTTCTGGTTATACTCTAGGTAAAGCAGATATCTTACGTAGAGCAATGGGTAAAAAAGACCCAGAAGAAATGGCAAAACAGAGATCAGTCTTTAAAGAAGGTGCAGAACTTATGGGTGTTAACACTAAACTTGCAATGAAGATCTTCGATTTATTAGAAAAATTTGCTGGGTATGGTTTTAATAAATCACATTCTGTTGCATATGCTTTGGTATCTTATCAAACGTTGTGGTTAAAATCCAATTATCCTGCTGCATTTATTGCAGCAGCGATGACTGCAGATATTGATAATATTGAAAAAATTATTAGCTTGGTAGAAGAATGTTATCGCATGAAAATAAAAATATTACCACCAAATATAAATCATAGTTTATATGAATTTCATGTTAATCAAGAAGGAGAAATTTTATATGGAATAGGTGCAATTAAAGGTATAGGAAAACTTCATATTGAATCAATTCTTGATACAAGATGTAAAGAGGGAAGCTTTAGTAATTTTTTTGATTTTTGTCAAAGGATTGATTTAAGGAAAATAAATCGTCGTATAATAGAAAAATTAATTATGTCTGGTGCTTTAGATTGCTTATGTTCGAATCGTGCTTTAATGATGAATTCAATCGATGAAGCAATTAAGATTTCTAATCATAATATAAAAAAGAAAATTACGGGACAATTTGATATGTTTGAAGTGTTAATTAAAAAACCAAAACAAATTAACATGATTAATAAAAATCACATATTTTGGTCTCCACAAAAACAACTTGATGCTGAAAAAGAAACTCTTGGTTTATATCTTACTGGTCATCCTATGAATGCTTATTTAAAAGAAGTTGCTTATTACTCTAATGGAATAAATTTAAGTACTATCCATTCTTTAGATCATAGAAAAACAATTGTTATTGTTGGAATAATAATCAACATAAAAACGATGTTAACTAAAACAGGACATTATATAGCCATTTGTACATTAGATGATAGTTATGGTCGAATAGAAATAATATTTTATAGTGAAATTTTTAGCAAATATAAATCATTCTTAAAGAAAGATAATATTTTTATTATTAAAGGCAAAATAAAGATTGATAATTTTAATGATAGCATTAAAATGGTTGCTTACGAAGTAATGAATATAGATCAAGCACGTAAAAAACATGTAACTGAGGTTTCTATATTACTTAAAGATGAACAATTTAATAACAAATTATTAAATTTAATTTATGAATTAATTGAATCATATTGCTCAGGAAAAATCCCTATAAACATTTATGTGAATAAAAATAATATACTATCAAAGTTAAAAAACAAAAAAAAATTATTTGTCTCTCTTAACGATAATTTAATTACTGACTTAAGATTGTTGATTGGAAATAATCAGGTAGAACTTAAATTTCGATAAAGTATAAATATATGAATCTTAAATATTTAGATTTTGAACAACCGATAGTAGAAATAGAAACAAAAATTAATTCACTTAATTCAATTAATTATTTTCATAATTCACACATAAATATTGATCAAGAAATAAAAAGCTTGAATAAAAAGAGTGCTGATTTGACTCATAAAATATTTTCAAGTTTAAATGCATGGCAAATTTTACAACTATCACGTCATCCTTTGCGTCCTTATACCTATGACTATGTCTGCAATATATTTGATGATTTCGACGAGCTAGCAGGAGATCGTTTATATGCGGATGACAAAGCTATTATTGGCGGTATTTCACGCTTAGATCAACGTCCAGTAATGGTAATAGGTCATCAAAAGGGTAGAGCAATTAAAGAAAAAATACTCCGAAATTTTGGAATGTCAGGTCCAGAAGGATATCGTAAGGCATTGCGTCTAATGAAAATGGCAGAAAAATTTAAAATGCCAGTAATTACTTTTATAGATACCCCTGGTGCTTATCCAGGTGTAAGTGCTGAAAAACGTGGTCAATGTGGAGCGATAGCACATAATTTAAGTGAAATGTCAATGCTAAGAGTACCAATAATATGTACTGTCATTGGCGAAGGAGGTTCTGGTGGTGCTTTAGCAATTGGTATTGGAGATAAAATAAACATGCTTCAATATAGTACATATTCAGTAATTTCTCCAGAAGGGTGTGCTTCTATTTTATGGAAGGATGCAAATAAAGCACCTTTAGCAGCAGAAGCTATGGGTATTACTGCTAATTATTTAAAAGAACTTAAATTAATAGATACAATTATTCCGGAACCATTAGGAGGAGCTCATCGAAATCTTATTGAAATATCAAATAATATGAAACAACAACTTTTATTTGATTTAAATGATTTAGATAAATTAACCACTGAAATGTTGCTCGCTCGCCGTTATAAACGTTTAATTAGTTATGGATATGTTTAATATCTTATTAAATTTATGTTTAAATATTTTAATATTAATTATTTATTATATTTTAATTATAAAGAAATAATCATAATAGTCTTCATTATCATTTAATAAATGATCAAAACTTATTGTATATTAATTAACCATTAATAAACCTATACAGTTAGAAAATTAATGCAAGATATTTCATAGTTAATAGTTAACGGATAATTTTTATGTCTTTATTAAAAATAAGGATCACATATTTATGTTTTTCAATAAAGTTGACTCATTACTTTATAACAATTCAAGAGTTGTAATAGCATTTAGTGGCGGTTTAGACTCAACTGCATTATTGCATTATTTATCTATATGGCATAAAGTTCATCCTCAATCTAACTTACGAGCCATACATATAAATCATGGATTAAACATAAATGCAAATAGTTGGGCTAGTCATTGTAGAAAATTATGTTTAAAATGGAAGATCAATTGTAGCATATTAAAAATAAAAATTAAAAATACTAACAAAAAAGGTATTGAAGCAACAGCTCGTAAAGAAAGATATAAAGCATTAATATCTTCTTTATATCCTGAAGAAATCTTATTGACTGCACATCATCTTGATGATCAATGCGAAACTTTTTTATTGGCAATTAAACGGGGTAGTGGTCCATTAGGTTTAGGTGCTATATATCCTTTAATTATAATTGGTAATAATAAAATATTAAGACCATTTTTAGAATATCCACGTAAATTAATAAAAAGCTATGCAAAAAAATATCATCTTAATTGGATAGAGGATGAAAGCAACTATAATATAGATTTTGATCGTAATTTTTTGCGTAATTTGATTTTACCAAAAATAATTGCTAAATGGCCAAATTTTATAGAAACTACCACAAGAACTTCGTTGTTATGTAGAAAACAAGAGCTTTTAATTGATGAGTTATTATTAGATCAGCTAGAAAATCTTATATCAAAAGATGGCAGTTTATATTTTCTTCCTTTATTAAAAATGAGTGATATTAAAGTCTATGCCTTATTGCGTAGATGGATTGCTAAACAAGGAAGTTTAATGCCTTCTTATAACAAATTAAAAGTAATTTATTATGAAATTATTTTAAGTCGTAAAGACGCACAACCTCGTCTTAAATTAGGTTCATATGAAATAAGGAGATTTCGTAATTATCTATATATATTACCAATAAACAAATCATTAAAAAATATTACAATCAATTGGAAAAATTTAAATACAGAATTAGTTCTTCCTCAAAATTTAGGATTACTTAAAGCTAATTACAATAATAAATTGATACGCTTACCTATTTATAATGAATATGTTACTATTCAATTTTATGCGAATGGCTCTTGTCATTTAGTAGGACGTAAAAATAAATATAAAATAAAAAAAATATGGCAAGAATTCAATATTCCACCATGGAATAGACATCGTATTCCTTTGATATACTATAATCAAATTCTTATATGTGCAGTAAATTTATTCATTACAGTTGATGGAACTGTTTTAAATGATAATAATGGATGGCAAGTAATATGGGATCAAAATAAAGATAAACACAATCAAACAGAAAAATATTCATATATTAATAAAGATTGTTAATCTATTAAAATAATTGCAATAAATAAATTTCTGTTTGTTATTTCTAATCTAAAAAAATATTATTTTTTATTAAGAATATTAAGTAAAAAATCTAGAATTTTATTCTGTTGAATCAATTTTTTTTCACCAGTATTACGTAACTTATATTCGATTACTTTATTTTGAAGATTTTTATCACTGACTATTACAATATGTGGTATACCAATTAGTTCCATATCTGCAAACATAACACCTGGATTATCTTTACGATCATCAACAATAACATCAATTCCTTTTTTAATTAATATATTATATATATTTTCTACAAATTCTCTTACATTCGAAGAATTATGTATGTTTATTGGAATAATTGCTATTTCAAAAGGAGATAAAGAAATAGGCCAAATAATACCTTGTTTATCATGATTTTGCTCAATGATAGCAGCTACAATACGTGTGATACCTATTCCATAACAACCCATTAATATTGTTTTACTAGTTGCATATTCATCTTGAATTAATGTTTTTATCATTTCAGAATACTTAGTACCTAATTGAAAGATATGTCCTACTTCAATACCCCGTTTTATTTGTAATACTCCTTTTCCATCTGGACTTGAATCCCCTTCAACTACATTACGTATATCAGCTACTCTAGCTAATGGTAAATCTCTTTCCCAATTAATTCCAATATAATATTTGCCGTCAATATTAGCACCGGCAACAAAATCAGTCATATTAGCTACAGTTCTATCAACAATAATTGGTATATTTAAACCTATAGGACCTATCGATCCCGGTCCAGCTCCTATCTTAAAACGTATTTCTTTTTCACTAGCAAATGTTAAAGGTGATGCTATTATATTAATTTTTTCTATTTTCTTTTCATTTAATTCGTGATCTCCACGAATTAATAATGCAATTAAATTAAATCCTTTTTCTTGTCTACCTTTAACTATTAATGTTTTAATGGTTTTTTTTATTGAAATACCAAAATTATTTACAAGTGATACAATACTATCTATATTTGGAGTATCAATTTGAAGTAATTTTTTAGTTGGTAAAATAAATTCTTTTTTTTGTGAAACTGCTTCAGCACATTCAATATTAGCAGCGTAATCTGATTGATTTGAAATAACTATTAGATCTTCACCATTATTTGTTATTGCTTGAAATTCATGTGAAATATTACCACCTATAGATCCATTATCTGCTTGTACTATCCGAAAATTTAAACCCATATAATTAAAAATATTATTATAAGAATCATACATGGTTGTATACATCTTTTCTAAAGATTCTTTACATAGATGAAAAGAATAAGCATCTTTCATAATAAATTCACGTGAACGAATAACACCAAATCGTGAACGCATCTCATCACGAAATTTAGTTTGAATTTGGTATAAATTTATTGGGAGTTGTTTGTATGATCTTAATTCATTTCTTATCAAATTGGTGATTACTTCTTCATGTGTTGGACCAAGAACATATAAACGGTTGTGACGATCTTTTATTTTTAATAATTCTGGACCATATATTTCCCAACGACCGCTTTTTTTCCATAAATCAGCAGGCTGTACCATTGGCATAGAGATTTCAATTGCGCCTATTTTATTCATTTCTCTGCGTATTATATTTTTAATTTTTTTAAGGACACGAATACCAGTAGGCAACCAAATATATAAACCAGAAGATAATTTACGAATCATTCCTGCACGTATCATTAGTTTATGGCTAATTATTTCCGTTTCGGCAGAAATCTCCTTATGAGTGGATAATAAATATTTACTAGTACGCATTAACAATCCAATTAATATAATTTTAAATAATTTATTTAACTTATAAAATATTTATTTTTATCAAAAAAAATAATTTTAGTTTTATTAATAATAATAAACAAAATATCATTATATGATTTTGCATATTGATAATTAAATCATTATTTAATGATATAATAGATAATTATTTTTAATTAATAATATTAAAATCGATTTATAAAAAAATATTTTTAATATTCTTGTAAAAATAGTAAAATATTACCATGAAAATGACATTAATTTTTATTTTCAATAAAATATTTTGCTACTTATTCTAAATATTTCATTTTATGATATTTAAATAATAATCTTTTAATTTAATAATTATCAAAATATAATAATATCTCGATAGACAATATTTAATAATATTATAATATAGTCAAGATATTTATAATTAATCAGTATATTTAGACAAGAAAAACTTGACTAATAAGGTCAACAGAGTTAGCATAACGAATTATTATAATTATTATTAACAAAGCTCTTTAACAATT
>NZ_PDKR01000003.1 GCF_002933345.1 Candidatus Pantoea edessiphila
AACCATGTCGAACTCAGAAGTGAAATGTCGTAGTGCCAATGGTAGTGTGGAGTTTCTCCATGTGAGAGTAGGAAATCGCCAGGCAGGATTCCTTAATTAAATACTTATAATTTTTTTGTATTGCTTTCTAAAATATTATTGGTGCCATTTTTGAAATTTATATCGTCTATAATTTTAGTATGTAATCCTACATTGGTTTTTATACCATCAATAATTAATTCAGATAATGCATTTTTCATTCGTGAAATTGCTACATTACGATTTTCTCCATAAGTTATTAACTTACCAATCATTGAATCATAATAAGGTGAAACATAATATCCCGTATAAATATGTGATTCCCATCTTACTCCTAAACCTCCTGGGGCATGAAAACGTTCAATTTTACCTGAATTTGGAACGAATGTATTTGGATCTTCAGCATTAATACGACATTCAATAGAATGGCCGAAAAATTTAATATCTTCTTGTGTTATCCATAGTTTTTCATTGTTAGCAATTCTTATTTGTCCTTTAACTAAATCAATATTAGTAATCATTTCTGTTACTGTATGTTCTACTTGAATACGAGTATTCATTTCTATAAAATAAAATTTTCCTTTTTTATAAAGAAATTCAAATGTACCAACTCCTTTATATCCAAGTTCAATAAAAGTTTTAGAACAAAGTTCTCCTATATATCTTCTTAACTCTGGACTAATATCAAATGCTGGAGCTTCTTCTATTAATTTTTGATGTCTTCGTTGTATGGAACAATCTCTTTCACCTAGATAAACAGCATTGCCTTTCCCATCTGCCATTACTTGAATTTCAATATGACGAGGACTTTCTATATATTTTTCCATATAGAGAATATCATTATTGAAAATTGATTTAGCCTCTATTTTTGTCTTGTTAATATATTTATTTAAATCCTTTTCTTTATATACAATACGCATACCAAATCCACCACCACCACTAGAAGCCTTAATAATTACAGGATATCCTATTAGATTTGCAATTTCATAGTTTTTTTCTATTTTATCACTTAGTGGACCATCAGAACCAGGTATACATGGAATACCAAATTTTTTTATTTTATTTATTGCTGATATCTTATCTCCCATAAGACGTATAGTTTCTGCTTTAGGACCAATGAATATAAAACCTGAGTTTTCAACTTGTTCTGCAAAATCAGCATTTTCGGAAAGGAAACCATAACCAGGATGAATTGCCGTTGCTCCAGTAATTTCAGCAGCTGAAATAATTGCAGGTATATTAAGATAACTTTTAATTAATTGTGCTGGTCCTATACAAACAGTTTCATCTGCTAATAATACATGCTTAAGGTTTCTGTCTATATCGGAATGTATAGCTACAGTTTTAATACCAAGTTCTTTACAAGCACGTAAAATACGCAAAGCAATTTCACCACGATTAGCAATAACTATTTTATCTATCATTTGATGATGTCCTAGTACTCAATAATAATTAATGGCTCATTAAATTCTACTAAATGACCATTTTCCACTAAAATTGCTTTTACTGTTCCAGATATATCAGATTCGATTTGATTCATCATTTTCATAGCTTCTATAATACATAATGTATCACCTACACTAATCTTTTTACCTATTTCAATAAAGACTTGAGATTTTGGATTGGGAGTCAAATAAAATATACCTACCATTGGTGAACGTATTATATGAGTATTTGCATTTGTCATTTTTTGATTTTCTAGCTTACTTAATTCTATTTGAGTTAATTCCGAGTGATATGGTTTAACTGTATTTTGAGAATTAATTGGAGAAGATATGTTAGAAAATTGTTGTTGATTTTCTGTATTGTCAATATTTTTTGGTATGCGACTAATACTAATAGATTCTGTTTGCTCTGAAATTGTTAATTTAGAAATATTATATTTTTCTGTTAATTCAATTAATTTTTTTATTTTACGGATATCCATGTATAATTTTCCATATCTTATTTGATCGATTAATTAGGAAAGTTTTTTTATAACTGATTGTAAGGCTAATAGATAACAATCAGTACCAAATCCACATATTATACCTTCTGATATATTAGTAAGATAAGAAATATGACGAAATTGTTCACGTGAATATATATTTGAGATATGTACTTCAATAAATGGAATATTTACTGCTAATAAAGCATCACGTAATGCTATGCTGGTATGAGTAAAAGCTGCAGGATTGATAATAATATAATCTACATTACCATAAGCTTCATGAATACGATCTATTAACTTACATTCAGAATTAGATTGTAAATGACTTAATTTTATATTTAAAGTATTAGCGTATTTATTAAGATCTTTTAAAATATCCTGTAAGCTAATGTAACCATATTTTTCTGGTTCTCTTTTTCCTAGTAAATTTAAATTGGGACCGTTTAAAATTAAAATATGAAATTTATATTTCATTTTTACATTTAACTCCTATTATTTATCAAATATATTTAATTTTATATTTAGAGAAAATATTTATATTAAATTAAAAAATATAAGTTTGTTTCTTTATGTAAATTTAACAATTAAATTTTATTTAGATAAATAAATTATTATATTGATGTAATTTATTAAAATTTTCCTTTAAAATTTTTAGTATTTTAGAGTCAAAATTTAATAAATTCAAACCAATAATTATTTGACATTTTATCTAAAAATAAATTGATATAGTTAAATTATAAAGTTAATTAGTTTATTTAATTGAATTATTTGTATTAATTTATTGATCAATATACATGATTAATTAAATAATTTTATTATTTTAATTTTGTATATGAGGAATTAAGGAAAATTAATTTAATACTAATTAGGGTTGTATAATTTAATTTTAAGTAGTAAGCTTAAATATATTATTAACATATTTGTTACTTTTATGATCTAAACATAAGTAGAATAAATGGATGCAATTGTTATGACTTTTTAAGGATTTTTATTAATTAATAATAAAATAAAATAACAAAATTTTAACGTATTGATATTAAATTAATTTTAGATTATTGAGGTTTTATAAGTTTTAACAATGTTTTTACTAAAATTGTTTTTAGTATTTTTACTTTAGATATTATTTAATTAGGAATATTTTAATTATATATGTATATGATAATACATGAATGGGATATACTACACATTAATTGATTACACTTTTTAGACTAATATTATTTTTAATTAAATTAGTATAGGATTTATTCTTAGAATATGTTTAAAAAATTTCGTGGTATGTTTTCCACTGATTTATCTATTGATTTAGGTACTGCAAATACCTTAATTTATGTCAAAGGTCAAGGTATTGTATTAAATGAACCTTCTGTTGTTGCTATTAGGCAAGATCGTACCGGTTCACCAAAAAGCGTTGCTGCTGTAGGATATGAAGCAAAAAGGATGTTAGGTCGAACACCTGGAAATATTGCTGCTATAAGACCTATGAAGGATGGTGTTATCGCTGATTTTTTTGTCACTGAAAAAATGCTTCAGCATTTCATCAAACAAGTTCATAGTAATAGCTTTATGCGTCCTAGTCCACGAGTATTGATTTGCGTACCCGTAGGAGCCACTCAAGTGGAAAGACGTGCTATAAGAGAATCTGCACAAGGTGCTGGTGCACGTGAAGTATTCTTAATAGAAGAACCGATGGCCGCTGCTATTGGTGCGGGTCTTCCGGTTTCTGAAGCATCAGGATCTATGGTTGTAGATATAGGAGGTGGTACTACTGAGGTAGCAGTGATATCTTTAAATGGGGTAGTTTATTCTTCTTCTGTACGTATTGGAGGAGATAGGTTCGATGAATCTATAATTAATTATGTACGTCGTAACTACGGTTCATTAATTGGTGAAGCAACAGCAGAACGTATTAAACATGAGATTGGTTCAGCTTATCCATGCGATGAAGTAAGCGAAATTGAAGTAAGAGGTCGTAACTTAGCTGAAGGTGTTCCTAGAAGTTTCACATTAAATTCTAATGAAATTCTTGAAGCATTGCAAGAACCTTTAACAGGTATTGTAAGTTCTGTTATGGTCGCATTGGAACAATGTCCTCCTGAATTAGCTTCTGATGTATCTGAACGAGGAATGATATTAACTGGTGGTGGTGCTCTTCTACGTAATCTAGAGCGTTTATTAATAGAAGAAACTGGAATTCCGGTAATTATTGCTGATGATCCACTAACTTGTGTTGCAAGAGGGGGTGGTAAAGCATTAGAAATGATTGATATGTATGGTGGAGATTTATTTAGTGAAGAATAACTTATTGTTACAATTAATTATCTAATAATTTAATAACTGTAAGATATGAAGTTAAAATTTTCAAAAAAGAAATCTTTTGGATTACGTCTTTTTTTTGCGATATTTTTATCTATCACATTCATTTTCATAGATTATCGTCTGGGATTATTTGCCAAAATACGTAGTTATTTTGATATGTCTTTAGGTTTATGTTATTCCTTTATTCAAAAACCTTCTCAAGTTATAAAAAATACTTTAGAAATTTTTTCTTCAAATAAAAAAATACGAATAGAAAATAAAAAATTACGTTTAGAATTATTTTTAAAAAATACTGATATATGTTTATTAAAACAATATAAATATAAAAAAGAAAATGAAAACTTACTTAAGTTATTAAATTATAAAATGAATTATAATAAACGTGCAATACTCAGTAAAGTTATTTTTAGCACTTCTATTCCATTTGCTAGTCAGGTGGTAATAGATAAGGGTAAATTAGATGGTGTTTATAAAAAACAACCTGTTATTACAGATAAAGGTATCGTAGGACAAGTTGTTTCTATTAACGAAAATACTAGCCATATTTTGCTAGCTTGTGATTCTTCTAATGAACTTTCTGTAAAAGTATTACGAAATAATATTTTTGCTGTTATTTCCGGAGAAGGATGTAATAAAGGTTTTAAATTAAAGTATTTAATAAATAATCATAGTTCATATAATAATCTCCGTCTTGGAGATATCATTGTTACATCTGGTTTAGATAATAAATTTCCTGAAGGTTATCCGGTTGGCGTGGTGTCCTCAATTGAAATTAATAAAAGTAAATATAAAGTTTATGCTCATATTCATTCTAACATTTATTTCAAGAACTTAAATTATTTGTTGTTGCTATAGATTGTTGCTATAGAAAGCAGATAAAATTAATAATAAATTGGACTATATCTTACAAGAGACTTTAATTAATAAACATCGTGGTATCGTAAGAAGGAAATAAAATCTTATTTACCGTCATTGAAATATATAAAATTTATTATATATAATAATTAAATGAAAATATTTTAATTTATTATATATTGTATTAAGGTTAATGCTTGAACAAATATGATTTTCCGAAAAAAAAATCTATTTATTTGTCTTTTATAATAATTTTTTTATTACAAGTAATGCCTTGGCCACAAACAATTTATATATCACGTCCATCTTGGTTATTATTGTTTCTTATTTATTGGATATCAGCTTTACCAAAATATGCTAACAATATATATATCGGTTTTTTATTAGGCATTATTATGGATATTACTACGGGATCCCTATTAGGTATAGGGGCCTTAGCATTAAGTATAATAGCCTATTTAATTAATTTTAATATTCAATTAATTAATGGTTTAAATATGTTACAAAAATTATGTATAGTTGTATTGTTATCTATTTTAATGAATTTAATCATATTTTTGATTGAATTTTTAATTATTGGTGTTCCTTTAAAATATGAACTTATTTCTAATAGTATGATTAATGCTATGATATGGCCAATATTTGTTTTTTTAATCAAAAGATATTGCTATTAATTTTTTATTCTTATTTTATTTACACCAAATAAATATTTGTTTATAATTTTAAATAATTTATTTAAACAATTAACAAAAAATAATAACATATTTAAAACATTACAAATAACTTAAGATCGTTTTTTAGCAATCCACTTATCGTAACTACTCTTATTTTGATAAATATCAAATAAATAATTATTCTTATAAGATTATATATAGAATATATTGTTTTAAACATAAAATAAAATTAGTATCAACGAAGTAAGGATTAAATGATGAGAATTTCAATTCTTGGTGCCGCTGGAAATATAGGTCAAGCTCTTTCATTATTATTGAAAATTTACCTTCCTGTCGGTTCAGAACTACATTTATATGATGTTACACCTGCTATGTTAGGTATAGCATTAGATCTTAGTCACGTCTCCAATAATGTAATAGTAAAAGGTTTTATCGGAAAGGATATAACTCAGGCATTGGTAAATACAGATATAGTAATAATATCAGCAGGTATAGCAAGAAAACCAGGAATGGAACGAGATGATTTATTTAATATCAATGCTGATATTATTTTAAAATTGATTAAACAAATAGTTATAACATCACCTAATGCTTTAATTGGTATAATTACTAATCCAATTAATAGTACTGTAGTAATTGCAGCTGAAATACTCAAAAAATATCAAGTTTATGATAAAAGAAAATTATTTGGTATTACTACCTTAGATAGTATTCGTGCTAATAAATTTGTTCATGATATGAAAGGTAAAAATGTTAACAATATTAATGTACCAGTGATTGGAGGACATTCTAATCAGACTATTTTACCTTTATTATCAAAATTAAGAAATATTAATTTTAATAATCAAGAAGTTATAGATATTACCAGAAGAATTCAAAATGCAGGGGACGAAGTAATAAAATATAAATCTGGTAGTGGTTCTGCAACTTTATCAATGAGTTATGCAGCATCACGTTTTTGTTTATCATTGGTAAATGGTTTGCTTGGTAATAGTAATATATTAGAATATGCATATATTGAAGGTGATAGTAAGTATGCAAAATTTTTTTCTCAACCTTTTGTTTTAGGAAAAAATGGCATTATAGAATATAAGGAAATAGGTAAAATTAGTTTATTTGAAGAATCAATATTAAATAATATGATTAGTCATTTAAATCAAGATATCTTACGTGGTGAAATGTTTGTCAAGAAATTATCATCTATTTAGAAATTAAACATTTTTATTTCTAGAACTAATTTGATTAGAAAAATCTATCAGAAAATATTTTATTTTTAAAGAAATATTTTCCTTTTACAGATTCTATGCGCATTTGAAAAGGAGGAAAAGGAATTATTATATTATTTTTTGCAAAATTTTCCACAATTAATTGATTTAATTCATGACGTAATGGCATACGATGACCCATTTCAGCTACATATACACGTAATTCAAATAATAAAGTACCCTGTTGTAAATCTACTAAAAATGCCTCTGGCGAAGGGGTTTTTAGAACATAATTGCAACATTCAGCAGAATGTTTTAAAATTTTTGTTACTTTACTGCTATTGGTAATATTTAGTGTTGGGATAGTTAAAACTACACGCGTAACTGAATCTGAAAGTGACCAATTAACGAATTGTTCAGTTATAAATGCTTTATTAGGCACTATTATTTCTTTACGATCCCAATCAGTAATAGTAGTAGCACGTGTATTAATTCTAGTAATACTCCCAGTTAAATTTCTTATAGTCACGGTGTCACCAATACGTATGGGTCTTTCGAATAAAATGATCAATCCGGAAATACAATTAGCAAAAATTTCCTGTAAACCAAAGCCCAATCCTACTCCTAATGCTGCAACTAACCATTGTAATTTAGACCAATCAATACCTATTACAGAAAGACCAAATAAGCCTCCAAATAAAATTGTAGTATATTTAGTTAATGTAGAAATAGCATAATTAGTACCGGGTTTTAGATTTAGGTGTTGAAGTAATATAAGTTCAATTAAAGCTGGCATATTACGAACTAATTGCATTGTTATAATAAATGTAAAAACAGCAACTAACAACGCACCAAGAGTAATTGGATGATAATTTCCATTTCCCTGATTTGAAGCATTAGCTTTCCATAATAAAATATTGTCAAAAAAACCAAGAGCTAGATGAATTTCTGACCATGAAAGCATTAATAATGCTAAAGTAACTGACATTAAGATCCAGCGTACAAGTTTCAGTGATTGTGCACTAATTACATCTAAATTAACTATTGGTTCTTCTATTTCTATAGAATCTGCGTTTTGCATTATCATGCTTTGTTCTTTTTCTTCTTCACTACGAGCTCTAAATGCAAGTATTTCAGCCCTTTTTTGTTTAGCACGATCAAAACTTAATCTACGATGTTGAATCAGCATCCATCGACGGATAATATGATAGATTATTACAACTACAAACCAAATAACATTTGATATTTCTATATGTAATAAAATAGCTTTAGCAGTTGATGAATAACCCATTAAAGCAGCAATTGCATCAATTATTGGAATTAAAATTATAATATTCCATATTGTGTTGTTGATAAAATTATTAGTTTTGCCACTTTTATTAATATGAAGCGGAATATTAGATTTTTTTAGGTTTATACTACTTATGCTAATAATAAAACAAATCAAAACAAAACATACACGTCCCAAAGATGAAGATAAATTATGTTCTTCTAAATCATCTAAGACACTTAATAATATAATAAGTGGAACAATAAAGCATAAAGTTATAAAAAAATTATTGATCGCCCGAGTCACTAAAACTTGTGACCAACGAAAATGCATAATAAATAAACCATTTGGTTTTGAAAAAATAGTGATGATTATGAAAATTGTCAAAACTGGTACAGTATTAACGATGCCATCACCTATCGCTACTACAATTGGATGTTCTGAAGATTCTTGTAAACCATAACCTATTTGTGTCCATAGTAATGGTAATGGTATGGACATTAAAATAGATAATATAACAGTACGTATAGTTAATTTAAAACGATCCTGTGTTACTTTTCCTACTTTACTTGCTGAAGTTTCTAAAAAATTATTATACTTATTACGTATAATAAAACTTAAAACAACTAAGAATAATCCACCTAATACTGGTAAAAAAGTTTTTATATTTAAGATTAAATCTATTACACCTTTTTTAAGGTGTTTAAGTATGTTTAAAGAAAATAAATATTTTATATTTACTTTAATATTTTTTAAATTTTTAAAATCAAATGGATTATTATCAGCAATCCAAAAAAGACGTTCTTGAGATAACTTGGTGGCTTTTCTTAAATAATCTTGTAATTGTATCTTTGATATTTTTAATTTGGTAGTTTCAAGAATTAAGCTATCACATCCAGAAATTAATAAATTAATTAATTTATATTTTATTAATAGTTGTTGTTTAAACATTTTTTTAAAAACATCGCTGATTATATGATCATAGGCTGTTGTCATTTCTTGTTGAATTAATGATTCTTTATTTTCTATTAAATATTCATAATGTAAACGTTGTAAACGTATTTTAGCGATATCTTGATCAATGTTTTTTAATTGTGGCATTTCAGGCAGTTTTGCTATACGTAGTCTTAATGTTTCACCTAATAACACGGAGTAAGTCAAACCGTTTGATTTTTCGTTAAGCATAGAATTTAAAGATTGTACCTGATTTATTTGATCATGTATTATATGTTGCTTAATTTCTATTTGATGCATTAATTTAATTTGATTGTCTAAAGCAATAGATAGATCCTGATTGGTGTGTATATAATTTAATAAGAATACAAATAATAAATTTTTTTTATTTTTTTTAATTTTTTCAATAGCTTCTAGTAAATTAGTTTGATTTTGATTTTTTATCTTAATACGTAATTGTTGTAAATAATTGTTTAAATATGTTATCTTAAGTTGATGAAGTTCAGCATTTAAACGAGCTATTTTTTGACGATTGTTTGCTGATAATTGTGCTAGTTCTAGCTCATTAACATATAATTCATTAATAATATTTTCTTGCTTACGTCGAATTGATTTTTCTTCACCTGAATATATAATTTTATTCTCAATTTTTTCTGATATATTTTCATCTTCTTCTAAGTTATTATTTTTACTTATAGAATACCTTGCTTCAGTAATTAATTGGGGTAATATTGATAATGAATTACTTATTTCACGAATTTTATCATTTTGTTTCTGTGCTTGACGTTCTTCTTCTATCAACTGCAGATTAACTTTTATAAGTTCTTGATTCAAATCTTTATTATTTGTATTTTTTAAATACATTTTCTGATTTGTTTTTAAATCATATATTTGTTTTTTAAATTCAGCTTCTAATATTGGAAATAGTTTGATAAATTTTTTATATTTTTTTATTTTTTTTGTATGTTGATTTTTGTGATATAAAAATAGATTATTATCTGGTTGTTTTTGTAAATCATTTTTCTCAATTTTTGTTTTTTCTTCTATTTTATTTTTTAATTGATATATATCAATAATATTGATAGCTGATACTGAATTATTGATCCATAATCCTATAACTATAGGAATACTTAAATGTATAATCAATTTGAATAAAAAACACTTAATTTTATTTTGCATTTTGAGAAGAAATATAGTTCAATTACTAAAAGTTGCATTAAAAGAAGACACTTTACAATCTTTATTATATAACTAGATTAATATTAATATATTAAATTAACAATTTAAATATTGAATTTATTTTTTTTAATAGATAACCATTACATAAAATGAACTTAATGATATTCATCATATTTACAAAAAAGAATGTTTTGTATGTAATATTTATTAATAAACTAGATAAAATAAATCACAAAGTGTGATAACTTTCGATTTAAGAGATTATCAATTACAATACGTATAATTCAATTTTTCAATAATATAGTACATTCTACATTAATATTAATATAAAGTAATTGCTTTAAGATATATCATTTATAAAATTTAATATACAATAATAAATATATTAATCCTGCATAAGATACATTTACATTGATTAACAACCTATCTCAAAATATAGACTGTCTACTTTTGTATCAGATAATCATCTTATACAAAATAGCAAAAAAAGAAATATATTAATATTTAAAATACTATGCAATTAAATTAATCTAATATTTAATAATAATATTAATATGTTTATCAATTTTTATTATAATAAATAAGTGTATAAAATTATTAGCGAAAATATTGATAACATATAAAACTCATTGTTTTTATTAATTAAGTTGGTAAAAATTATTATTATAGTATTTTTATAGTTAACGATTAAACACAGCAGTATAGAAGATATATTCATAACTTTCAGTTAAAAGACTGATGAATTTTAATCAAAGAAAATCAAATTAGTAAATTATTAACTATTAGATATATTTAAAATAATTAATTAGAAATTCAGTTCTGAAAATAATATTATTCATTGAATATAAGTATTCAACTATTTGATATAATTAACTCAATAAATAACAAATATTAAAAATATGACAATTAATAAAAATGAAAAAAATTTAATTTGGCTTGATCTGGAAATGACTGGACTTAATCCTGAAAAAGATCGCATTATAGAAATTGCTACAGTTATAACAGATGTAAATTTAAACATTTTAGCAAAAGGTCCAATAATACCTATATATCAATCAAATAATCAACTTAAATTAATGGATACTTGGAATTTAGATACTCATACTAATAGTGGTTTATTAGATAAAGTAAAGAAAAGTAAATTTAAAGAAAAAGAAGCTGAAAAAGAAACTATTAACTTTTTAAAGAAATGGATTCAAGAAAAAACATCTCCCATGTGTGGTAACAGTATAACTCAGGATCGTCGTTTTTTATTCAAATATATGCCGGAACTAGAAAATTATTTTCATTATCGTCAAATTGATGTAAGTACCCTAAAAGAACTAGCATTTCGCTGGAATCCAGCAATATTATTAAGGTTAAGGCAAAAAAAAAGCACTTGTCCACATAGTGCATTAAATGATATACTAAATTCCATATCAGAGTTAAATTATTATAGAAAACATTTTCTAAAAATATAATTATACAAAAATATTTAATTTATTAATTATTCATTTAGTGAAATGATGAGAAAATATTTTTGCGGGAATAGCTCAATTGGTAGAGCACGACCTTGCCAAGGTCGGGGTTGCGAGTTCAAGTCTCGTTTCCCGCTCCATATATCAATCACATCAATTTTATGCTATAAGATAATTAACAATATTATTCTTTATTAAACATTATCATGTTTCTTCCTTGATTTTAAAAAACCAATAAAATAATTTTTCAAATTTAATTCATATTTACTTAGTAAGAAATAGAATCTAAAAGTTGAATTTATTAAAATCTGATCTGGAGAATGTGATCTTTTGATTAAAAAAAATTACGAAAATAATCAACTTCCATATTCTATTTGGCCTGTAAACATGATTGCTAAATTGGAAAATGATGGTGCTAATTATTTTGGTATTAGCTTATATGACATTATGTTACGTGCTGGAAAAGCTATTTATGAACATGTTTGTACAAATTGGCCTAATGCTAAATATTGGTTAATTTTATGCGGTAATGGGAACAATGGCGGAGACGGTTATGCAACAGCTTGTATAGCTAAAACATCAGGTAAAAAGGTAACATTAATTGCTTGTAAAGGAACACGACCATTATCCAAAGAAGCCCAAACTGCTCATGATTCTTGGTTATCAATAAAGGGGAAAATTTATCAACCAAATATAAAATGGCCTCATAAAGTAGATATAATTATTGATGCTTTATTAGGCACAGGCATTAATCGTACTACTAGTGAATTTTATTTTAATTTGATAGAAAAAGCAAATATGCATTTAGCACCAATCCTATCAGTTGATATGCCTTCAGGTTTATCTCCATCTAATGGTAGTGTACTTGGAAAGGCTATTATGGCTTCGCATACTTTATGTTTTATAGGTTTAAAACCTGGACAATTTATCGGAAACGCTAGGGATTTAATTGGAAAGCTTTATTATGTTGATTTAGGATTAAAATCCTTCCTTGTAGATAAAAAAGCACCTATATCACGTTTTGATACTAGTTTTTTACCAAATTGGTTAAAACCACGTAAAAAAACTTCTCATAAAGGGAATCATGGCCGACTGTTAGTAATTGGAGGCAACATTGGCACAGTAGGTGCTGTTTTTATGGTAGCAGAAGCAGCACTTAGAACTGGGAGCGGATTAGTAAAATTATTAACTTACAAAGAAAACATTATTCCTTTTCTTACTGCACGTCCTGAGATTATGATAGATGAAATAACAAATGATAAATTAACAGAATCATTACTCTGGGCGGATGTTATTGTTGTTGGTCCAGGTTTAGGTCATCACGATTTAGCAAAAAGGATATTAGAAAAAATATCATTTATTAAAAAACCAATGGTTTGGGATGCAGATGCACTTAGTTTTCTAGCGATCACTAAAGATAAGTGCCATAATCGTATAATAACACCTCATCCTGGTGAAGCTAGTCTTTTACTAAATATGCGAACTATGGAAGTTGAACAAGATCGGTTATATGCTGTAAAATCTTTAGTAGATAAATATGGTGGAGTTGTAGTACTAAAAGGTGCAGGAACTATCATTGCTGATGAAAAAGGTAATATAGGTATTGCTGATGTAGGTAATGCAGGTATGGCATCTGGTGGTATGGGTGATGTATTGAGCGGTATTATAGCTTCTTTAGTAGGTCAAAAACTGGAAATTTTTGATGCAGCTTGTGCCGGT
The DNA here is from genome assembly GCF_002933345.1 of Candidatus Pantoea edessiphila. Lineage (GTDB taxonomy): Bacteria > Pseudomonadota > Gammaproteobacteria > Enterobacterales > Enterobacteriaceae > Pantoea_C. The sequence continues at coordinate 13,578 of NZ_PDKR01000003.1, forward strand.
TGTGTAATACATGGTGCTGCAGCAGATGAATTAGCAGTTAATCGTGGTACAAGAGGAATGTTAGCAACAGATTTATTTAAAATATTATGGAAATTTGTTAATCCAGATTTTATAAAAAAGTGAAAAATATGGAATATTATATTTTATTTACCTAATAAATCAAAACTATTGAATTAGGTTTTTTATGTTACAATTAGGCTAATATTTATCTTTACGTTGATATTGCAGTAAGTAAAACTAACTTAGTTAATGGTTTTTTAAATTCATTTAGTTATAATGGTGTTGTACATTTATTAAATATTATAAATGTCTAATAATAAAAATTATCATATTTGATCTTTATTATGTTTTAAATTAATTTAAGCTATTTTCAATGGTAATTCATGATTATTTTAATAATACAATTTGAATGGCTACAAAAAGATATATTGTCAATACCCGATATAGTATTAAATCTTAGTTGTATAGAAAATAATGAAAGAAAAGTAAATTTATTTACACATTCTTTTTTTTGCTATGCTTTAGATTAAATAATTATAAAAAATAAAAAATTTCCATAATAATGTAATAAATTGAATTCAATATTTGAATATATTTTTAACTATGAATACAAATAATAATATATCCTTAATTAATCAAGTGATTTTGTAACCCAAATTTGTTCAATTAAAAATAATATGAAAAAAGTTATCTTATTGAGATTAAATAAATTATTTAATCACTTCATTTTTTATTAAGTAATAAATTAATATAAATTTAAAAATTATTGTAAAACTTTATACACAAAACAAATTAAATAGATATTTTGTTGCGGTAATTATAGAAAAGAAAAACTATTTCAGTTTTATTTATTGATTTTTTATATTCTTTATTATTTAAAATCAATACCATTTGATTTTCATAAAAATATTTTAAGTGTAATTTATTAATAAAATTTATTAATAATAATAACTAAAATAAATACTTAAAGATATATCTTTAAAATAAAAAAATAAGTTATCAAATCTCTTAATTTAACAAAGTAATTAAGAGTTTAAAGGATAATTATAATGTCAATTAAGATTTTGCCACCGTATTTAATAAATCAAATTTCTGCTGGTGAAATAATTGAACGTCCTGTATCAGTTGTTAAAGAATTGATAGAGAATAGCCTTGATGCTGGAGCTAATCGTATCGATATAAATATAAAAAAAGGCGGAATGAAATTAATTCAAATACAAGATAACGGTTGTGGAATCATAAGAAATGAGTTATCTATATCTTTAGAACGATACGCGACTAGCAAAATAAGATCTATAAAAGATTTAGAAATAATTACAAGCTTAGGTTTTAGAGGAGAAGCTTTAACTAGTATTAGTTCTGTTTCACGTTTAACTTTAACTTCGAGAACAGTTAATCAAAATCAAGCTTGGCAAATTTACACAGAAGGCAATAAAATTATAGATGTAAAAATCAAGCCAGCTACACATCCGATTGGCACAACAGTTAAAGTTTTTGATTTATTTTATAATACTCCTGTTCGTCGTAAGTTTATGAAAACAGAAAAAATAGAATTTAATCATATATATAATATGATTAATCAAATATTATTAGCTCGTTTTGACGTTACAATATCCTTTAGTCATAATGACTATTTAATATATTATCAGCCAGCAGTAATTACTGAAAATCAAATAAAAAGAAGATTAGGATTTGTTTGTGGAACTAATTTTGTAAAAAATTGTTTGCGAGTTGATTATCAACAAGATAATTTATCTATCCATGGTTGGATTATCAATAGATCTGAATATAAAATAATTGATTTTCTACAGTATTGTTATGTTAATGGAAGGATTATAAAAGATAAATTAATTAGTAATGCTATCAGACAAGCATTTAATGATCAATTAAAGAATAATGAAAAACCTTCATATGTAATATATTTGGAAATTAATCCAAGTCAACTTGATATAAATATTCATCCTACGAAAAAAGAAATCCGTTTTTACCAACCAAGATTAGTATATGATTTTATCATTCAAGGTATAACTAATGTACTTGAAATTTACTATAAAAACAAAGTAGTATCAATTGTATTGAATAAAGAATCTAAAAATCAATCAAATGATGATCATATGAAAAATAATGATTTTTTTTCTTTGCCTGATTGGTATTTTAAAGATGATGTATCTAATTTAATACCTAAGGAAATAAAAGAACACTATAATAGTCAAATTTCGGTTTGTAAATTACCATATGTAACAGTAAAATATCCAAAATATTTTGGTCATTTATTAACTGTATTGAAAAATAGTTATGCAGTACTTAAAAAAAATCAAACATTAAGATTAATGTCATTACCTGTAGCTTTCCGTTACTTAAAACAATCACAATTGCAAAATAGAAGACTCAAATCACAAACACGTCCTTTATTAATTCCACTAAAGATAAAAATTAGAGAATCTTATTTAAAAACAATCCAAAAAAACAATTCTATATTAAATAGTATAGGGATATGTTTTCAAATTGAGACTGATCATATAACTTTACTTTCTATACCTTCAACTCTACATGTATATGATTTAAAAGTTTTAATTCATGAAATAGTAGATTATTTATTTTTACAAAAAAATATTTCTATTCAACAGTTATGTTATTGGTTAGCAATTTATGAAAATAAAAATGACACTATAAATTGGACTAATTTGAAGGTAAATATATTATTAACTGAAATTGAATACTTTTGTCCAGATTTATTAAGATCACCTCCTTCAAATTTAATACAGCAAATTAATATAAAAAATACGATAAATATGCTAAACAATGTTTGAATTAAATCACTCTAAATATCATCCAAAAGTTATTTTTTTACTAGGACCAACCGCATCAGGTAAAACTGCTTTAGCAATTAAATTACACAAAATATTACCTATAGATATAATAAGCGTGGATTCAGGATTAATATATCGTCAAATGAATATTGGTACATGTAAACCATCTATTAAAGAATTGTCTTTAACACCTCATCTTTTATTAGACATAAGAGACCCTGCGGAATATTATTCAGCTGCTGAATTCAGACATGATGCTCTAATAGAAATAGAAAACATAGTAAAAAACGGCCGAATACCTTGTCTTGTCGGAGGGACTATGTTTTATTTTAAAACGTTAATTGAAGGATTATCTAATTTACCATCAACTGATATTAATGTTCGACGTGAAATATACCAAATAGCCAATAATAAAGGATGGTGTTTTTTATATAATCAATTATGTAAAATCGATCCAATTTATGCGTCCTGTATTCATCAAAATGATATACAAAGAATACAGCGAGCATTAGAAGTAATTTATATATCTGGAAAAACTTTTACTGAACTTAAAAAAAAATCTATCAAACCTCTACCCTATAATTTATATCAATTTGGTATAATTCCTGAAAGCCGTGATTTATTACATAAACGCATTGAATTACGTTTCAAAAAAATATTAGCATTAGGATTTGAAGAAGAATCCAGAGCTTTATTCGCTCGTGGTGATTTGCATGTAAATATGCCTTCTGTTCGTTGTATTGGTTATCGTCAGATGTGGTCTTTTATAAACGGTGAAATAAGCTATGAGGATATGGTTTATCAAGCCATTTGTGCAACTAAACAACTTGCTAAACGTCAATTTACTTGGATGCGCAAGTGGAAAAATATTCATTGGTTACACAGTGAAAATATTAAATTAGCTATTGATTCTATCATAAAAATATTTACTGCTGATATTAATTAATTTACATTACTTTGGGAATATATAAATTAATATTTAACCACTTCCTTTTAAACAAAGTACTAAAATATCTTTTAACTTATAAAAAAAATTAAGTTATTTCTAGATAATTAGAACTAATTAATATACTGTATATAAAAATATTATTTTTTATCATATTTTATATCAAATTAACTAATCTTATAAAAAATAAATCATAAAATATATTTTAATTAATTGTATTATAAAATTTAAAAATCACATTAAGTAAATGTAATATGTTTATTATTTTTAGATATAAACATTTTTATTAAACTTTTATTCAAATGAATATTTTAATTTATTTATTATAATAAAGATTGATTAATAAGCTATTTTTAAAATATACACTAATTTAGAAATGCATAATAAAAAAGTAAACTCAAAAAGAGTGGAGTAAAATATGATATTGAATCACCCTGGAAATAAGCAGTATCGTCGTGATCCATTGGGTAATGACAAAATTAATTTAAATAATAAAAAAAATTTTAATTTAAGATGCATAATTAAAAATTTAATAAAAAAAATTAGTGCAATCAACAATAATAAATCCAATAATATGAAAAAAAGATTAAACATTATAACTTATAAAGTTGTTTTTATAGTTTTAATTTCTGTAATATTTACTTGGATATTAAGTGGTTTTTATACTATTCAAGAAGCAGAATGTGGTATAGTTGCCCGTTTTGGTAAATTCATTAAATTAGCAGAATCAGGATTGAATTGGAAGTTAAATTTCATAGATCAAGTCAATATTGTTAATATAAAAAAAATACGTGAATTAAATATTTCAGGTATAATGTTAACTTCTGATGAAGATTTAGTGAATGTTGAAATCAATGTTCAATATAAAATTGTTAATCCTAAATATTATTTATATTCTGTGATAAATAGTGAAGAAAGTTTAATAAAAGCTACTAATAGCGCATTACGCAATGTAATTGGAAAAACAAATATAGAAGATGTTTTTTATAAAGGAAATGATACTATTTGCCATGATATCAAATACCAAATTAAAGACATTATTAGTCCCTATAAAATTGGTGTCAGCATAATAGACGTTAACATAAGGCATTTACAACTTCCGAATGAGGTTGAATCATCTTTTAAAGATTTTATTAAAGCAAAAGAAAATAAAGAAAATTATATAATAGAAGCAAATAATTATTCTGAAAAATTAAAATTAATTGCTAAAAATAAAGCAAAATTTATTCTTGAAAAAGCGCATATACTTCAAAAACAAAAATTATTAAAAGCTAGAGGAGAAGTAGAAAGATTTGTGAAAATGTTAGAAGCATATAAAGCTAGTCCAAAAATTACTAGAGAATTTTTATATATTGAAACTCTAGAAAATATTTTAAATCATGCAAGAAAGGTATTAATTGATGTTAATAAAAATAATCTTATATTACTTCCAACCGATTTTAAAAATGGTAATATATCTTTATACGAATTGAATAAAAAACAAGATGAATTGAATAAAAAACAAGATGAATTGAATAAAAAACAAGATGAATTGAATAAAAAACAAAACGAAACGTATAACATAAAAAAATCATTATCAACTTATAATACTAATAATCAAGAATTATTAAATAATACCGATGAATTAAATAAAAAACAAAATGATATTATTGATAAACGTAAATCTAATACTTTCAGAAATAATATTAAGCGTGAAAAAAGAGAAGAAATTAATGCATAAAATAATCACTCTAATAATAATTGTAATATTAATGATGTGTCGAACATCTTTGTGCATAGTAAATGAAGGCCATAAAGCTATTTTAGTTCGTTTTAGTAAAATCGTGCGAGATAAAAATAACAATATTAAATTATTAGAACCAGGCTTACATTTTAAGATTCCATTTATTGATATAATAACATCCATAGATAATCGTATTCACACCACAAATATAAAAAATAATTTTTTTTCTAAGGAAGGAAAAGAGATTGTATTAGATTTTTATATTAAATGGCGTGTTAATAATTTTAACGATTACTATATGTCCACAAAAGGTGATATTTTAAAAACAGAAATGATCTTAAATCGTAAATCTAATGATATTTTGAATATTCATATAGCTCATTCATATTTAAAAGATGTTATAAATGATTTAAAGAGTCATTTAACAAAAGATGTTTATAATGCATTAAGTAATATAAACATAGAAAATAAAGAATTAACTGCTAAATCAATAAATAATAATCTTAAATTTAAAAACAATACCATAGGAATGTCAGGGATTGAAATTGTTGATATGAATATTAATAATATCGAGTTGACAAATAATGAACTAAATTGCATATTTAATCGGATACGCAATAAACACAAATTATTAGCACAAAAACAGATCTTAAAAGGTAAAGAAGAATCAAAGAAAATAAGAATGCAAGCAAATTATCAAGCAGATCTTATTATGAATGAAGCAAAAATAAAAGCATTAATAATTAAAAATGATAACGATGTAAAAATAGCAAGAATGTTTGCTGATCATTTTAAAAATGATATGGAATTTTATACCTTTATTCGCAGTTTAACTGCTTATAAAAAAATTTTTCGTAAGAAAAAAGACCTAATAGTGTTAAGTCTAGATAGTGACTTCTTTAAATATATTAAAAATCCTCTTATTAATAAGTATTAAAATATCAATTATTTTAAGTAATTATTATTTCTTTATCAATCAAAGATCTCATATTAATGACTTGATATATTATTAACATTAAATGATTCAACTTCATAATATCTTTAAGTGAATTAATGTATTAGATTGTAATTAATATTTATTAGTATAATTTTAAGTATATCGAGTAATGTTTGCTTTGAATTAATTACAATATAAAAATTTAAAATCTATTTCAATTTATAGGTGGTTTTATTAAATGGTTAAGAATGTTGTAATACTAGGCACCCAATGGGGTGATGAAGGTAAAGGTAAAATTGTAGATCTTTTAACTGAAAAAGCAAACTATGTAGTTAGATACCAAGGTGGACATAATGCTGGACATACAATAGTCATTAATGGTGAAAAAACTATACTTCATACAATCCCTTCTGGAATTTTACACGATAATGTAACAAGTATCATTGGTAACGGTGTCGTGCTTTCTATAGAAGCTTTAATGCAAGAAATAAAATATTTAGAAAATCGTAATATTATAGTAAGTGAACGTTTATTAATTTCTGAATCATGCACCCTTATTTTACAATGTCATGTAGAAATGGATTTAGCAAGAGAAAAATATAAAGGTATGCAAGCTATTGGTACTACTGGTCGAGGTATTGGCCCAGCATATGAAGATAAAGTATCACGCCGTGGTTTACGTCTTGGTGATATTTTTAATAAAAATACCTTTGCTATTAAATTAAAAGAATTAGTAGATTATTACAATTTTCAGTTAATACATTACTTTAAATCAAATGCAGTAAATTTTAATAAAATATTAAATCAAATAATGGATATTTCAGATTATTTGAAAAATATTGTTGTAGATACATCAGAAATTTTAAATCAAGCTTATACACGTGGAGATTTTATTATATTTGAAGGTGCACAAGGTACAATGTTAGATATAGATCATGGTACATATCCATATGTTACTTCTTCTAATACTACATTAGGAGGAGTTTTGACAGGTACAGGATTAGGTAGTGCTCATGTAAGTTATATAATGGGCATTGTAAAATCTTATTCTACCAGAGTAGGTTCAGGTCCTTTTCCAACTGAATTGCATAATCAAACAGGAGAATTATTATGTTATAAGGGCCATGAATTTGGTTCTACTACTGGTCGACGTCGTCGTATAGGATGGTTAGATTCTGTAGTATTGCGCCGTGCAATACAGATAAATTCGATTTCAGGTTTATGTTTAACTAAATTAGATATATTAGATTCTTTTGAAGAATTAAAGATTTGTATAGGTTATAGAATGCCAGATGACAGTAAGTTAGTTAATACACCATTAACAATTGAAAAATGGGAAAACATTGAACCGATATATGAAACTATACCTGGTTGGAATCAAACTACATCTGGTATTAGAATATTAAGTAAGCTACCAAAAGCTGCTAGAAAGTATATAAATCGTATAGAAGAGCTGGCTGGTGTTCCTATTGATATTATTTCTACTGGTTCTGATAGAAAAGATACTATAATAATACGTAATCCCTTTGATATTTAATTTTAAAAAAATATATAAGAACTAATATCTTTTTATTGTGGTTTATTAAAAAGTTACCATAACTATCTAAAAAATAAATTAAATTTATTAATTTATAATAAAATTATTTTAATTAGATACTATAATTTTAATTTCGAATTAAAATTATATTAATAAAAACTACCAAAACTGTTTATTTTTAATAAAAAAATGTATGTTTAATATTATTAATATTATTTTTAATAACAAATATTAAATAAACATTATGGGAATTATTATGCCAAAGCATTTTCTTTTAAATAAGGAAATAATACAAAATAAAAATAATATTTTTAACCATAAATTTATAATGGAATTTTTTGCAAAGAGAAAAAATCCGGTAAGCTATAAAGAATTATTCAAAGAATTTTGTTTTCAAAATAAAAATAATTTTAAATATTTACTTCGTATTCTTAATCATATGACCCGAAAAGGTCATTTATTATGTATACGTCATAAATATTATATCATGCCTAAATTTTTTAATTTAACAAGGGGTAAAGTTATTGGTCATAGAGATGGATATGGTTTTTTACGAGTAAAAGGTAAAAAAGATGATTTTTATTTATCTAATAAACAAATGAAATTTTGTATTCATGGAGATCTTGTACTTGCTCAACTAATAGATACTGATCGTAAAGGTCGTAAAGAAGCAATAGTTATTCGTGTAAAAAAATCACGTAATAAAATGATTGTTGGTCGTTATTTTTATCGATCTAGTATTGGCTTCGTTATTCCATATGATGATAGATTAAATTTTAATATAATAGTTCCTTTAAGATTTAATTTATGTGCTAGTAATAATTGTGTAGTAGTAGTTGAATTATTACATCGTCCTACCGTAAGTAATAAGGCTACTGGAAAAATAATTGAAATTTTAGGAAAGGATATGGTTACCAGTCTTGCAATTAATATAGCAATAAGGAATCATGAACTTCCTTATAAATGGTCACCTGAGATAATGTTACAACTTAATAAACTAAATCATCAATTAACAGAAGAAGTTAAAATAGGACGTGTTGATTTACGTAAATTACCTTTAATTACAATTGATGATGAGGATGCACGTGATTTTGATGATGCTATATATTGTAAAAAACTTAATGGCAATGGTTGGCGCTTATGGGTTGCCATTGCTGATGTGAGTTATTATGTACGTCCAGGTACACCAATAGATAAAGAAGCATATTCACGTGGTACTTCTGTATATTTTCCTTCAAAAGTAATACCAATGCTACCAGAGATTATATCTAATGAATTATGTTCCCTTAATCCAAAAGTTGATTGTTTATGCATGGTATGTGAGATGGATATTTCTTCTCAAGGTAAGTTAGTTGGTTTTAAACATTATGAAGCAATTATGAATTCTCATGCCCGTTTAACTTATAATGAAGCATGGAAAATATTACAAGATAATTGCAAATTACATGATAAGTATATATTGTTAAAAAGTATTCTTAATGATCTTTATAATTTATATAAAGTATTAGAAAAGGCACGTCAAGACAGAGGTAGTATTTCTTTTGAAACTTCAGAAACTAAATTTATTTTCAACAACAAAAACCGTGTTGAACGTATCGAACGAATTTTTCGTAATGACGTTCATAAAATTGTTGAAGAATGTATGATTATGGCTAATTTTGCCTCTGCTAATTTTGTTGAAAAAAATAAAGAACCTATTTTATTTCGTGATCATGATTGTCCAACTAATGATAAAATCAAAAATTTTAACGCCATATTGAATGAACTAGGTATTATATTACCAAAGTTTAATTATCTTAAACCGGTTGATTATTCATTAATGATGATGAATTTATCCAAAAGGCCAGATTATGAAATACTGCAGACTATTTTTTTACGTTCTATGAAGCAAGCTAGTTATGATCCACAGAATAGAGGACATTTTGCTTTAGCTTTGAGTTCATATACACATTTTACTTCTCCTATTCGTCGTTATCCAGATCTATTATTACATAGAGTTATTAAATATTTATTATCTAAGAAAGAAATCACAACAACAAAAAATTTATTTACTGATAACGGAGGTTACCGTTATAATATTAAGGAGATAGATAAATTAGGTTGTCATTGTTCTTTAACTGAACGTCGAGCTGAAGAAGCAACTCGTGATGTTTCAGATTGGTTAAAATGTGATTTAATGAAAAACCAGGTAGGTAAAATATTTGATGGTATTATTTTTAGTATTACAAATTATGGTTTATTTGTCCGTCTAAGCGAATTTTTTGTTGAAGGATTAATACATATTTCAACTCTCAAGAAGGAGTGTTATAAGTATGATTCAATATGTCAACGTCTTATTGGCGAAACAAGCGGTTATATTTATCATTTAGGTGATGCAGTAAAAGTTTATATTACAGCTGTACATGTAGATGAACGTAGGATTTATTTTGAATTAGTTGCAAATAATAAAACATTAAAATACAAAAATTAAAAAGTAATTATTTCTATGTAAAAAGAAAAAATTACTTTTTGTAATTTTTCTTGTTAATGTTATAAATTAATAATAAAGAATATCATGAATAAAATTATTTTTGGCATACATGCTGTAGAAACTATGAATAGGGTAAACCCCCAAAATTTTCAGGAAATTTTTATTCTTAACGACCACGATAATAATCGTTTAAATTTATTGTATATTTCACTTAAAAAAAGGGGAGTTAAAATAAATTTAGTTAATCGTCAATTATTAGAAACTAAAGTAAAAAAAGGTGTTATACATCAAGGTATTATAGCAATAATTAAGTCTATCAATCAATTCAAGGAAAATTTTCTTCAAAATATTATTCAAACCGTAAAAAAACCTTTTTTGTTAGTTTTAGACTGTATTACTGACTCTCATAATTTAGGTGCTTGTATACGTACTGCTGACGCTGCTGGAGTTCATGCAGTAATTGTTCCTAAAAATCGTTCAGCTTCTCTTAATTCGACTGTACAGAAAGTTTCTAGTGGTGCTTCAGTAAAAGTACCCTTAATTAGAGTTAATAATTTATCAAGAACGTTGTGCTTTTTACAAGAACAAAATATTTTAATAGTTGGTACTGCAAATGGATCAAATAATAATTTATATGCAGAAACATTAATCCCTCCAATAGCGTTGGTAATGGGTTCAGAAAACAATGGAATACGTCATCTAACCAGTAAATATTGCAACAAGATTATTGGTGTTCCAATGCATGGGATAGTTTCATCTCTTAATGTATCTGTTGCAACTGGTATATGCTTATTTGAAATAATAAGACAGCAACAATATTCAATAGCAATATGATAATTGATAACTATTGTATCAAATATAGATATTATTTTTTCAATATATAAAATACGTTAATAACTTATTAGATAATAATTTATTTGTTTAATTTATAGATTTTATTGCTTATAATGAACATATAAATTAGTTCTTTATTATTTTTAAGTTATATTGTTTACTGTTTAAAATATATTTTATACAAACATGAATGTTTTATATAAAGATAATATACAATTTCTATTTAACATGAATTTAAAAGATTTATTTAACAATTTATTAAGATTTAAAATTTATTACTTAATAAGTATCATTAAAAGAAGGCTATTTATATTTTATATAAAGTTCCTTGCTTCTAAAATAACCACTTAATTAATTATCTCATAAGAAGCTATAATCCATAAGGAGTTATGCCTAATGCGTCATTATGAAATTGTATTTATGGTACATCCTGATCAGAGTGATCAAGTTCAAAGTATGATTGAAAATTATACTAATTCTATAACTAGTGCTAACGGTAAAATACATCGTTTAGAAGATTGGCGTCGTCGTCAATTAGCTTATCCAATTAACAATCTTCATAAAGCTCATTATGTTTTACTCAATATTGAAGCATCTAAAGAAATAGTTAAAGAATTAGAAACTAGTTTTAGATTTAATGATTCTATAATACGTAGTATTATTATACGTGTTAAAAATGCAATAGTTGAACCTTCATTTATGGTTAAAATTAAAGAAGATCGTAAAAATAAACGTGAAGATTCTATTAATGATCTTGGTAATTGTGCATCTGATACTAAAAATACTGAAGATTAATATATTTATTTTAATTTAATTACATTGAACAGTTATTTGATACTTAAATAGTTGTTTTATTTAAAATTATAGTATTTAGATAACATAATAATCATATTAAAACTGTTTTAAATATTAATTAGCAAATTTAGAGGATTAATTAAATGACTCGTTATTTTCGTCGTCGTAAATTTTGTCGTTTTACTGTAGAAGGAATAGACGAAATAGATTATAAGGATATTATAACAATAAAAAACTATATTACCGAAAACGGTAAAATAGTACCAAGTAGAATCACTGGAACTTGTGCAAAATATCAACGTCAATTAGCTAGAGCTATTAAACGTGCTAGATATTTATCTTTAATACCTTATACTGACCGTCATAAGTGATTATTATTTACTATAATTAACAAATATATTAATAAGATAGGATTAAATAGTGAAAATTATTATTCTTGATAAAATCAAAAATTTAGGGGATGTTGGTGACATTATTAATGTAAGACCCGGATATGCTCGTAATTTTTTATTTCCAAAAGGAAAAGCTACAACTGCTACATCACAAAACATTCTTTCTTTTAAAGAAAATCAAAAACAGTTAAATAATAAACTAGCTGAAGATATAATTATAGCAAAGAGTAAAGCAGAAAAAATAAATAAATTAGGTATAGTGACAATTATATCAAAGTCAGGAAATAAAGGAAAATTATTTGGTTCAATTGGTGTTCGTAATATTGCTAATGCTGTTACTTCAGCTGGTATTGAAGTTAGTAAGAGTGAAGTAAGACTGCCAAATGGTGTTTTGAAAACAATTGGTGAACATGAGGTATATTTCCATTTACATAGTAAAATATCTGCAAAGTTAGTAGTAAATATCATAAGTTCTTAAATCAAAAAATAATTATTTTCACCTTTGATTTTATTAATTAGTCTTAATAGGATAGATTAATAAAATTATATTTACTAAATATAAAACGTAAAATATATAAAAATTATGATATTTTATATGATATGAATAATATAAATGAATATATCTTAAAAAATATTTGTGTATTAGCAAAATCAGCAGGTGATGCTGTGATGAATATATATAGTAATAATAATATGAATTACTATATATATCATAAATTTGATAAATCACCAGTTACTGTAGCAGATATTATTTCACATAATATAATTATTAAGGGTTTAAATAACATACTTCCTAAGATACCTATCTTATCAGAAGAAAACCTATATCCATGGGAAATTCGTAAAAATTGGGAAAATTATTGGCTAGTTGATCCTTTAGATGGTACTAAAGAATTTATTAAACATAATAATGAATTTACTATAAATATTGCTTTGATTAAACAAGGTAACCCTATATTAGGAGTAGTTTACGCACCTGCACTGAAGACGATGTATTATGCTGATGTATTAAAAAGAAAAGCTTGGAAAGAAAAAAATAATCGAATAGAACAGATTCATTCTTGTTGTATATATCCACCGTCAGTTTTAATTAGTCGTTCACATAATCTTAATAATATTAATGAAATGAATAAATTTTTACTTAGTTTTAATAATTATCGAATTATTGAAATTGGATCTTCATTAAAATTTTGTTTAATAGCTGAAGGCAAAGCACAATTCTATCCACGCTTTAATCCTACTAGTATTTGGGATACAGGAGCAGGGCATGCAATAATATTAGCTAGTGGAGCATATATTAAAGATTTGCAAGGTGTGACATTGAATTATTTACCTAAAAAATCATTAATTAATCCAAAATTTTTGGTTTCTGTATAATTATAATAAATAATATTTGATTGTATTTTTATGTTTTTAATATCTAATTTTGATTTACAACAATTATCTTGTAAAGATAACCTTATTTAATGCTCAATTAATTATTTTAATTTCATAAAAATACATTAATTATTAATTAGTAATATTTAAATTCTTGTTTTTTGCACGCTCAATAGAGGAAATAATTTCATTTTTGGCTGCTATAACATCATCCCAAGAACTTATTTTTGCCCATTTTCCTTTTTCTAAATCTTTATAATGTGAAAAAAAGTGGACTATTTGAGAGCGTAGCAATTCAGGAAGGTCAGTTACATTGTTAATGTGATCGTATTCTTTAGAAACTGAAGTATGTGGAACTGCAATTAGTTTTGAATCTTCTCCAGAATCATCTATCATTTTTAGAATACCTACTGGGCGACATCTAATTACAGATTGTGATTTTAATGGATAAGGAGTGGGTACTAAAACATCAATTGGATCACCATCGAGAGATAAAGTATTATTAATATAACCGTAATTACAAGGATAAAACATGGTTGTTGATATAAAACGATCTACAAATAAGACATGTGATTGTTTATTTATTTCATATTTTACTGGATTGTCATTTGCTGGTATTTCAATAATTACATAAATGTCCTGTGGTATTTTTATACCAGCTGGTACTTGATCTAAACTCATTAAAGATACACCTCAAATTTAAAATAAAACAAATTTAACAATATTAATCAAAACATATAGTACAAAATAAACAAAATATTAATTTATAACTAACTAAATCTATAAGATTTAATATTAAAAAAACTAATTCTATATTTAACAAATAAAAATACAATAAATACTTAACCAATCTAAAATAATAAAATAATATTGTCAAATAGTATTTATAGTTAATTTTATTTAATTAAATATATGAAGAAAAATATAAGAAGACATAAACAAAAATATATGATAATATTTTTCTTAAAGTCAACTAGACAGTCGCTGCTTTTTTATTCTAAAATTTTTTAATAAAAAGGGAGAGGAAAGTCCGGGCTCCTAGGGTAAGGTGCCAGGTAATACCTGGGAAGCGAGAGCTTACGACTAGTGCAACAGAAAAAAAACCGCTTTAATAATATTGTTTGTATATCTGCTTATTAAAGTAAGGGTGAAAAGGTGTGGTAAAAGCGCACCGCGTAATTGGTAACAGTTTACGGCACTGTAAACTCCACCCGGAGCAAGGCCAAATAGAGGTTTTAAAAAAGTATAACCCGTACTAAACCTGGGTAGGCTGCTTGAACTAATAAGCGATTATTAGTCTAGATGAATGATTGTCCATGACAGAACCCGGCTTACAAGTTGACTTTTACAATTTATTTTATCAATAAATTTTATTTAGATAGATTATATCAATTTTAAAAATGATATAATGGCTCTGTAAGCTTTCCAAAATCCTAAGCTTAATCTTACCAATCTAAACAATGATTTTAGTTTATGTATTCTTATAGACCATATTGCTAATACAATACTACCGATCAGTAAGTATTTTTTTATATTAATAAAATTAAACCAGCAATTATCATAGTTTACAGTTTTAATATTCAATTCATTTTTTAAATTAGATAAATCTAAACGTTGATCACTTATCTTACTACATATTAAATTTAATGCCTTTTTACGTTGTTGATACCTCATTAATTATTACTCTCAAGTATATTACAATCTGTTTTTAGTTCTTTAAGAGTATATTTCAATAAAGTAGAATCTTGAGATTTTTTAAAAATCAAAAATATAAATAAAAATGAAATTAAAAATAGAATAAAACTAATAACTAACATAGTTAAAACACGAAACTGTGGGCTTACAGAAAATATTATTACCATTAATAAACAAAAAAATCCCGCCGTAATAAATAAAACCGTTAATCCAATCATTAATAAAATTTGTATAATTTTGGTTTTCTCTTCTTCTATTTCTAGAATTGCCAAACGTAATCTTGTTTCGATTATAATTATTATTTTAGCAATCATATTTTGAATGATATCTATTATAGTTTTGCTAGGACCTTTTTTATTTTTTATAGTATCCATAAATAATATCTTTAATTTAAAAACTATATTATAATATTTATATCTGATTTAATATGAATTTCAGATAATTGTGTTTATAGTATTATATTTTATGACTTATAAAATAAATCTCCATGACTATATATTATAGACATTGAAGATTAAAATTAAAAGTTAATTTATATCAGTAAGTTTAGAAAACATTTTATAATCAAATAATATTATTTAATATTAAAGATATTTTTAATTTTGACTTGATAATTAAATTTTTAATAATTTAATAATGATATAAATATTAGTTGATTATATAAATATAATTAGCACTATTATAATAATTATTTAGTTTTATTTTTTTTGGATTTACGTTTGCGATATAGCATTATTATTAAACTCACTAAACCAAAAAATAGTAATACTAATGGTAATAGTATTAGTAAAAACATTAATTTATCTTCGTAATGAATAAAAATTTGTGTTTTGCTTAATACTAATCCCATAGTAGTTAGTATTACTACCCATAATAACGCACTAATCCAACTAAAGAATTGAAAACGAATATTATTTAAACCAGACATTCCAGCGATAGTTGGCAATAAAGTTCGTACAAAAGCTATGAATCTACCTATTAATAATGCTGCTAGTCCATGACGATAAAAAAGGTTATGAGCTTTTTGATGATATTTATCTGGCAGTTGTGAAAGCCATTTTTGGACGATTGCAGTATTTCCTAACCATTTACCTTGCATATAACTCATCCAATAACCTAGTCCAGCAGCAATAGTTAACGTAACAATAATTAATGGAAAGCTCACTATTCCTTTCCCTATAAGAACACCAACTAGAATTAATAAACTATCTCCTGGTAAAAAAGCTGCTGGTAATAATCCATTTTCTAAAAATATAATTATAAATAAAATGCCGTAAATCAACCAAATTACGGCTGGATCTGATAGAGTATTATAATCTTTTTGCCATAAAGCATGTAATAACGTATGTAAAATATTCATTTACAACACTTCCTGATGTTTTTATTAAATAGATTTTATTTCAAATAATGTTCTTATATCTATACAATTATCTATACAATTATTCTGTAATATATAGTGTATTTCACTAAAACAACAGGAAGGTATATTTAAAATAAAATTTAAGAATGAAATATTTAAACAAACGTTTATAAAAAATGGTTTTTTTATAAAACTAGTTAAAGATGATATCTATCATTATTAATAAAAATAGCATATATAAAACTATTTGGTTAAGATTTTAATATGATCTTAATCTAGAAATAAAGGTGTTTTTAAAAAAGTTATTAACTAATTACTAAAATTTATAACAATAATAACAACAAATCATTTTATCTAAAAAGATAAAATTACATGTTTTATTAAAAATAGAACAACAAGAAAGTAAAATCAGTAATATACTTACAAATAATTTATAAAATTATTTGTAAGTATATAATGTCTAATATTATTAGATTTTATAATCTAAATTCATTTTTAATTATATTAATATTAAATATAAAATTGTTTTTTCATTAAAATATAAATGGCCCCTGCTGGGTTTGAACCAGCGGCCAAGCGATTATGAGTCGCCTGCTCTAACCACTGAGCTAAGGGGCCATAGTTTAAATTTTAACAAAAATACATCGAAGATATTAATTTTGTTAAAATTAATAAACAATCACATCAATATTGCGTTCAATATTTTAAATAGTATCATAAAACAATAATTATTACAGCTAATTAAAATAAAAATTTCAATTAAAGATATTATATAAAATATTAATAGTGTTATGTGATAATTGATATATCAAATAATAATATTTGATATTTTAATCATCTAAAAAACTTCTAAGTATTTCACAACGACTAGGATGACGTAATTTACGTAAAGCTTTAGCTTCAATCTGTCTGATACGTTCTCTGGTAACATCAAACTGTTTACCTACTTCTTCTAATGTATGATCAGTATTCATATCTATACCAAAGCGCATTCTTAATACTTTTGCTTCACGTGCAGTAAGGCCGGATAATATATCATTAGTCGCTGATCGTAAATTTTCAGAAGTTGCAGAATCCAATGGTAATATTAAGCTGGTGTCTTCAATAAAATCACCTAAATGTGAATCTTCATCATCACCAATTGGAGTTTCCATAGAAATAGGTTCTTTTGCAATTTTCAGTACTTTACGGATTTTATCTTCAGGTATAAACATACGTGCAGATAATTCTTCTGGTGTAGGCTCACGACCTGTTTCTTGTAACATCTTACGTGATATACGATTTAGCTTGTTAATGGTTTCAATCATATGTACAGGAATCCGAATAGTACGAGCTTGATCAGCTATAGATCGTGTAATTGCTTGTCGGATCCACCATGTTGCATAAGTAGAAAATTTATATCCTCTTCGATATTCAAATTTATCAACTGCTTTCATTAAACCTATATTGCCTTCTTGAATTAAATCTAAGAATTGTAAACCACGATTAGTATATTTTTTTGCTATTGAGATAACCAAACGTAAATTAGCTTCTACCATTTCTTTTTTTGCTCTTTTAGCTTTAGCTTCACCAATAGACATGCGTCTATTTATATCTTTTATTTGTTCAATAGTTAGTCCAGTTTCTTGTTCTATTTTTAATAATTTTTCTATACAAACTAAAATATCATCTTCGTGTTCTAAAAGCTTTTCAGACCATGGTGTATTCATTACTATAGCACTTTTGAGCCAAACGTAATTTGTTTCATTTCCAGAAAACAACTTAATAAAGTTTTTCTTGGGCATTTTGCATAGTTCTACGCAAAACTTCATTATTACACGTTCTTGGAAACGTATGCGTTCAATCATATTACGCATGTGATTAACTAAATGATCAAACTGTTTTGGTACTAATCTAAATTGTTTAAATATTTCAGAAAGAGTCTGAATTGTAGCAATTGCATCTACATGAGTACGACTTTTAATTTTAATTATAGTTCTAGTTATTTCATATTGAGCTCTAAGAGCTGAAAATTTTTCACGTGCTATTTCTGGATCTATTATTTCATCCTCTTCATTGCAATCTTTTTCGCATAAATATGATTCATTATTGGATGAAATAGATATTAAATCTTCTTGCAGATTAGGATCTACAAAATTCATAATTAGATCAGATAATTTAGACTCTCCTAATTCAACTTTATCATATTGATCTAATAGATAAGTTATAGCTTCTGGATATTCAGCAACTGAACACTGAACTTGATTAATTCCCTCTTCAATTCTTTTTGCAATATCAATTTCTCCTTCACGAGTAAGTAATCCTACCGTGCCCATCTCACGCATGTACATACGAACCGGATCAGTAGTTCGCCCAATTTCAGATTCAACACTTGATAATACTTGAGCAGTCGCTTCTTCAACAGTATCATCATAATTATTAGAATTGCTTTCATTCAATATTAAATCATCAGCATCTGGAGCTTTTTCAACCACCTGTATTCCCATATCATTTATTGTTTGAATTATATCTTCAATTTGATCTGAATCAGTAATATCTTCTGGTAAATGATCGTTAACTTCGGCATAAGTTAGATATCCTTGCTCCTTACCTCTGGTAATAAGAAGTTTAAGCTGTGACTGTGAATTTTGTTCCATAAGACGGTACCTACACTCCTGTGAATTAAATTAATGTCTATTTGGCTACGAGCTAACGTGTTGCTCATAAATAAAGCAAGAGTACAGCCTCTAGCAGAACAATACTTATATAAGGCATGGCTTAAACAACAACGGTGACAAATCTATTCTATTTTTTTTGATTTTAACCGTGCTAATAAATCTATTATGAATTATAATATTTAAAATACAAAAAGGTTAAATAAACTATTTTTTTGCGAATGTTTGACTTAGGGCCCAAAATTTATTACGTTCTTCACTGTTTAATTTTTTGATACGATCACGTGAGATCAGTGATTCAAGTTGCTGTTCACGTAAATTATCGCGAATTTTATTTAATGAATCTTGAAAGACTACTTTGATTTGTTCATCTACTATCATGTGGTTCCACAATGCTAATGTTTCAAGCTTATTTATAAAATTTGTTCCTCTATACAACTCTAATAGTTGTGATGTATTTAATTTAGGGTTTTTATTGCATTGTTTAACTAATTCCATAAAAATAGGTAGACCAACAATTTTATATTCTGAAACATCATCAAAAGATGTTACTAATACTGATAATTTTGGATTTTGTATTAATAATGCTAATAAAATTTTCATAGTAGTAAATTTGAATGATGTACTTTTGGATGTGCTATTATTTTTTATTATTTTAGGTATTAATTTTTCAAGTTGATTATCATCAAGAATTCCTAGTTTATTACCTAATTTTTGACGCATGTAAATGCGTAATGTTTTACCTGGAATTTGAGAAATTAACGGCAAAGCAAGAGCACTTAGTTTGGTCTTACTATCACAAGAACTAAAATCCACCTTTCTCAATATAGTATCAAATAAAAAGGATGAAAGTGGAATTTTGTTTTTTATTCTTTTTTCAAAATTAATTTTGCCCTCTTTACGAATTAATTTATCTGGATCTTCGTTTGAAGGTAATAGTATAAAACCTAACTGATAACCATCCTCTAAATGAGGTAAAGCAACTTTAAGTGTTTTCCAAGCAGCTTGGAGTCCAGTTCGATCACCATCATAACAAAAAATTATATTTTTTGTGTTGCAGAATAGTTTTTGAATATGTTCGGATGTAATTGAAACACCTAATAAAGCAACTGCATAATTTATTCCGTATTGTGATAATGAAATTACATCAGTATACCCTTCAACGATTATTAAATGACTAGGTTTAGGATTATAATTTAATGCTTCATATAACCCGTAAATATGATGCCTTTTATGAAAGATAGGAGTTTCTGGAGAATTAAGATACTTAGGTATTTTATCTCCTATTGAACGTCCTCCAAAACCAACTATATGACCAGTTTTATTACGAATTGGGAAAACGATTCTTCCACGAAGTCGGTCATATAAATTACCATCTTTGCTGGTAACCAATATACCTGCTTTTATTAATAATTCACGTTCTTCATTGCTTTTACCAAAAAGATTAATAACATTATTGCAATTGAAAGGTGCATAACCAATGCTAAATTGATCAATAACTATAGAATTTAATCCTCGATAATTAAGGTAATTTAAAGCATGCTTTCCAGTAGATTTTTTTAGTTCTGTTCTATACAAATTATTTATATTATTAATTAAGATATATAATTTTTTTCGAATAAATTTAATATTTTGATTTGAGCAATCTGAGTTTTCAAGTATTATATCAACATTGTTTGAATTAGCTAATTCTTCTACAGCTTCAACAAATTTGAGATGTTCATATTTCATTAAGAAATCGATTGCATTACCATAACTACCACAACCAAAACAATAGTAAAATTGTTTATCACTATTCACACTAAAAGAAGGATTTTTTTCTGTATGAAAAGGACAGTATGCATAAAAGTTTTTTCCTTGTTTTTTTAAATTAATACGAATATTAATTAAATCAACAATATCTGTTTTAGCAAGCAATTCGATAATAAATTTACGTGAAATTTTTTCAGTCATGGGACCTATAGTTGTTGATTTTTAAAATAAAAAGGACTAAAGGCTTTATTTAAAAAAGCATTAAATACCACATACATTATTTTTATATTAATAATGAAAAATAAAAACAAGATTTATTAACAGTAGCAGAAAATATTAATAATTAATTTAATATAAACGAATATGACGTGCATTTTCACGGGCAATTTTTTTTGAATGACGCTTTATTGCTGAAGCTTTAGCACGTTTACGTTCTGATGTTGGTTTTTCATAAAATTCACGCCGACGCACTTCAGTTAAAATGCCTGCTTTTTCACAAGAACGTTTAAAACGACGCAAAGCTACATCGAATGGTTCATTTTCACGAACATTAATTACTGGCATTGTAGTTACTCCTTAATAATTATTTAATCTAAATATATTATTGTTATGTTTATTTTAATAAATTATAATTCATTTATTACAAAAGATTATTCTAATCTAGTATGAATTACTTTGTAAAGTATTAATCATTTCTAAAAAATAGAAATTGTCCTATTATGTAAAATTAAATTATTATTTATATAATAATTTTATCAACTTAACAATCTGGTACTGACATGCGTATTTTGGGTATTGAAACGTCCTGCGATGAAACTGGTGTTGCAATTTACGATAACAGTTATGGCTTATTAAGTAATGAAGTATATAGTCAAGCAAAATTACATTCTTACTACGGAGGTGTGGTTCCAGAATTAGCATCACGTGAACATATATGTAAAATTATACCATTAATCTTACTAGCTTTAGAACGGGCCAATCTAAAACCAAATCAAATTAATGCTATAGCATATACTGCAGGACCTGGTTTAATAGGTTCATTGTTAGTTGGAATTACAGTTGGTCGTACTTTGGCTTTTTCATGGAAAATCCCAGCTATACCAGTACATCATATGGAAGGTCATATTATGTCTTCAATGCTAGAAGAAAACCCTCCAATATTTCCATTTTTAGCATTATTGATATCAGGTGGGCATACTCAATTAGTAAATGTTACTGGAATTGGATTATATAAAATATTAGGTGAATCAATTGATGATGCAGTAGGAGAGGCTTTTGATAAAATAGCTAGATTATTAGGTCTTAGTTATCCTGGTGGATCTATGTTGTCAAAAATAGCAAAAGATGGAATACCTGGTAAGTTTGTTTTTCCAAGACCTATGACTGGGGGTAATAATTTAAACTTTAGTTTTTCTGGTTTAAAAACTTGTGTTGCTAATGCTATCACTAAAAATAATAATAATTATCAGACACGTTGTGATATTGCTCACGCTTTTGAAGAGGCAGTAGTAGATACATTATTAATTAAATGTAAGAATGCCTTAGATTATACTGGGCTAAAAAGATTAGTGATAGCAGGTGGAGTGAGTGCTAACTGTACTTTACGTAAAAAAATGCTTAATATGGGTGAAAATTATAATATAAAAATATTTCATTCTCGTCCAGAATTTTGTACTGATAATGGTGCTATGATAGCTTATGTTGGTATGTTACGTATTAATAGTAGTAGTAATCAAGACGATCTTAGTATTAATGTTCGACCTCGATGGTCATTGACAGAACTATCTCCTATTTAATAGTATTATAATTAATATTAGTTAATTAATTTTGAATATTATACTTTATTAATTAAATATTCTATTTATCAAGATATACATATTTTTAAAACCATATTATATTTAATATATTTTCAAATAAAATAATAACTAAAATATAAAATAAGTAAAAATAATAAATAATGGATATAATATTTATAGAACAGCTAGTAATATTTACTACTATCGGTATTTATGATTGGGAAAAAAATATAAAACAAAAATTAATTTTAGATGTTGAAATGATGTGGGATAAAAATTTATCTAATAACAGAGATGATATTGATAATTATTTAAATTACTCCGATGTGTCTGAAGCTATTTTGACATATTTAACAGATAATCATTTTTTATTAATTGAAAAAGTAGCTGAAGGAGTAGCAAATTTATTAATGAAAAAATTTGGTTGTCCTGGAGTTTATATAAAAGTTAGCAAACCAAATGCTGTTGCTCAAGCAAAACAAGTAGGTATCAAAATCAAGCGTGGATTATTTCTTAAGAATTTAATATAGAAGATAACTATTTCATATTTTTAATAAGACCTTTTTTAATAGCCTGGATTCTTCTTTTATTTAATTCTTGAGATATTTGAATGCCTTTAAGTCCTTGTTGAATAAGTTTTTTAGTTGAAACCTTTAAAGCTAATTTAAAAGTAAAAAGCAAATATCGACTTTGTTTATAATAAATATTTTCTAGTCCAGTACGACCTCTTGCATCAGCTTCGCTGATAATGGCTATTTGTTCAACTCGATATGGTTTTCGCCATGCATCAATACGATTAAATAAGTCTACCAAAGACTCTATAGGTTGATGTTCAATATTATGAATCATATCATGAAATTCGGTTACTATTATGGCCAAATTAGTGATTGAATTTGATATTCGCCAACGATTACATAAAGATTTTACTAATGATACTCCTAATTTTCCATGATTATGATGACTTGGCCATTTATTAGGAGGAGTTAATGATTTACCTACATCATGAAGTAATGTAGCAAACCTTACATCTATTGAATTAGATAGTGCTGCAGACATTGTTAAAGACATTAAAGTATGAATTCCTGTATCAATTTCTGGATGCCATTTAGCTGGCGATGGAATTCCAAATAGATTATTAATCTCTGGAATTAATATGTTTAATGCACCACATTCACGTAATACATAAAAATAAATCTGAGGATTATTTGACATAAGTGCTTTACTAGTTTCTTGCCATACACGTTCTACTGTTAAATCAGATAATTCTCCATTCTTAGCCATTTGATACATTAATTTTTTCGTTTCATTAGCTATTCTAAAATTTAAATGCGCAAAACTTGCAGCGAATCTTGCTACACGTAAAACACGAAGTGGATCTTCATTAAAAGCTGAAGATACATGACGTAACTTACGATGGACAATATCATATTGACCATTATATGGATCAAATAAATTCCCTTTTTCATCGCATGCGATAGCATTAATAGTTAAATCTCTTCTTTTTAGATCTTGTTCTAATGTAATATCTGGTGTTGACCAAGTAATAAATCCATTATAACCTTTTCCAGCCTTAGACTCAGTACGTGCTAGAGAATATTCCTCTCCATTATTTGGATTAATAAAAACGGGAAAATTATTACCTACTTGTTGATAACCTTTTTTAATCATTATTTCTGGAGTAGCACCTACCACAACCCAATCCTTATCTTGAATAGGTAAATTCAGCAATTTATTGCGAACCGCTCCTCCAACTAGAAAGATTTTCATTAATAAATCTCCTTAACTTAAAACAATTATCCTGTTTTATATCTAAATATAAATTAATGATTTAAATATTATTTATTTAGATTAATGTTTTTAGTAGTTAATAATTTATTTTGATCTAATATTATGTAAATATTTTATCATTTATTTTGTAAGTTATAAATCAAACATTGATAATATATATTACTTATGATAATAGAAATTACTAATAAATTTCTTTAAAAAATAAATTTTTATTCATGTAATTTTAATATTATGTTTTAAATAATTTTTAGTTAGTAAATAATAATTAAATATTGGTTTAAATTATTATTGAATGTAACTCCAAAAATTTAGATATTATATTTTTACTAAAACTAATTTTTAGAAAATAAAAAAATATATTTTATTCTTTGAATATCAATTTATTATAGTTGAATAAAAATTTGATATGGTTATTTAACAAAATATGAATATGCTAAAATTAAATTTATTAAATAATATTTTTTATTTAAATAGCCAAAAATATAATTTCATTAAATCATAATGATTTTTATTTTTATTTAATTATTAAATATTTTTGCAAAGTTAAATATTTTAGAAGTGATTTTTAATAGAACAATAAAATAATATTTAATCTAACTTTTAAATTTAATATTATAATATTAATGATGGATTGTATATTAATAAAATTAAAATAATATACCAATTTAAAAAATTCTAAAGTTTATATTTATGATCATTATATAATTAAGAAAAATCTTATTAAGATTATTAATTAAAGTTACTATTGTAACTAATTTAGTTTAGTATCTTTAGTAAATTATTAAATAATATTACTAATAAAATTAAATAATCATAATTATGTATAAAATTATTTTAAAATAACATTATAATAACAAATACAATTATTAATTGTATAATAAATATTACTGATATATATGCTAATATCTATTTAGGTTGTTTTGTTACTGAATTTATCATATTTATGGTAATTAATACACTTATTTAAGAGTTTATTAAAAGGTTTATTCCCATGAATCAGAGGTTGTTTTCTGAATTTGGCTCATTATTACAACGAGTGGAGCGCTCTATTGATGCATTAAATAAAGGAAGAGGTGTAATAGTAATAGATGATAAAAACCGTGAAAATGAAAGTGATTTAGTTTTTGCTGCCGAAACTATGACAGTAGAACAAATGGCATTAACAATTCGTTATTGTAGTGGAATTGTTTGTCTTTGTTTAAACGAAAGTCTTCGTCAAAAACTAGCTTTACCAATGATGGTAGAAAAAAATACAAGCTCTTACGGTACTGGATTTACCGTTACTATTGAAGCAGCTGTAGGTGTCACTACGGGAGTCTCTGCCAAAGACCGCATTACTACTATTCGTACTGCAATCGCTGATCATGCAAAACCTGAGGATCTTAATCGTCCTGGTCATGTTTTTCCCATTTGTGCTCGTAATGGAGGAGTTTTAGTTAGAGCGGGACATACTGAAGCAACAATAGATTTAGTAAAATTAGCAGGTTTTAAACCAGCGGGAGTTTTATGCGAACTTACTAATGATGATGGTTCAATGGCTCGCATGGAAGAAGCAATTATTTTTGCTAAATATCACAATATGCCTATAGTAACTGTCAAAGATTTAATTATTTTTATTCGTGGTAAGAAAATATTTTAATTATATTCCAGATCATTACTAAAATTTTAATTATTAAAATTAAAAAGATATAATTTAGTGCATAAAAAGCGTTACTTTGTTAATTAATGTGTTAACATCTAAAGCCTGGTGTTTTTATTAATTGTTTAAAAATAAATTGTCTTAATACATTTTTATTCTATAATGTTTATTTATATAATTCTTAATAATGAAATTATTTAATCTTAAATATTTTAAGTTGTAATAATGAGACATATATGTTGCTAATACTGCGTATTATTTTCGTTGTTATTTATTCATTTTTAATGTTTACAATAGGTTTTATTTGGTGTTTGTTTTCTCCTAAGAATCCACAAAATCTATCAATATGTGGTGGAATGTTTAGTATATTATCATCATTATTTGGAATTAAAATTAAATTAAGAAAATCTAAATCTGTAGAAAATTATTTGGGTAATGCCATTTATATAGCGAATCATCAAAATAATTATGATTTAGTTATATTATCTAAAATCATACCTAATAATACAGTGACTATAGGTAAAAAAAATTTATTTTGGATTCCGTTTTTTGGTTTATTTTATTGGATTACTGGCAATATTTTTATTGATCGTAATAAAAAAATGAAAGCTTATAGCACTATTATGAAATTAGTAAATCAACTAAAAGAAAAGCGTATTTCATTTTGGATATTTCCCGAAGGGACTCGTAATAATGGACGTGGTTTATTGCCCTTCAAATCTGGAGCTTTTCAAGCTGCTATAATGGCAAAAGTACCTATTATTCCTGTAGTTTTTTCAAATACTAATAATATTAATCTTAATCGTTTAAAAAATGGTTTGGTAATTATTGAAATGCTTGCTCCTATAGAATTTAAAACATATAAATATTTATCAGTTCGTGAATTATCTAGATTATGTCATAATTTAATATTAAAAAAATTTGAAATTTTAAATGCTGAAATCGAAACTAGGAAAGAATATAATGATATATAAATCAAGTTCTTATATACTAAAATTTTAATAAATTAAAATATTAAATAATAAAATGTAAATATTATGATAAATTATTTTATAAACACCATTAAATAGCACATTTATGTATAAATTTTACAGGTCATACTAGAAACAGCATATTAAATAATAAAATTTCATCTAAAATAAACATGCATAATCTATTTATTTTAAAATTAATGAAACAACTATTTTTGTATTTAATTTAACTTTTTACTAATAATTATAATGTAAACTATGTTATATTCATTAACAATGAATGATACAGTATTTGTTAATGAGTACTAGAATAGGGACGTGCTGTTTTTAGGAAATTAATTTATGTGTAATTCCTTTTTAGAAGAGGTCGCACGTCGTCGCACCTTTGCAATTATATCCCATCCAGATGCTGGCAAAACTACAATTACAGAAAAAATATTACTGTTTGGTAAAGTAATTAAGACAGCTGGTACAATAAAAAGTCGTGGCTCAAATAAATATGCTAAATCTGATTGGATGCAAATTGAAAAACAAAGAGGTATATCTGTTACTACATCTGTAATGCAATTTTTATACTGCGGTAAATTAATTAATTTATTGGATACTCCTGGACACAAAGATTTCTCAGATGATACTTATCGTACTTTAGCTGCGGTTGACTGCTGTTTAATGATTATTGATGCTTCTAAAGGTGTAGAAGAAAGAACTCATAAATTAATGGAAGTTGCACGATTAAACGATATACCTGTTTTAACTTTTATGAATAAATTTGATTGTGATATACGTGATCCATTTGATTTATTAGATGAAACAGAAAAAAAACTTAATATTGATTGTACACCAATTACTTGGCCAATAGGTTTTGGTAAAAATTTCAAGGGTAGTTATAATCTTTACAACGATATTATATATAAATATCAAGCTGGAAAAGGTCATAAAATAAAAGAATTGAACATTATTGAAGGTATTGATAATTATAATCTTGATGCTGAGATAGGTAGTGAACTAGCCATGAAATTACGTAGTGATATTAAATTAATAAAAGAATCTTTTTTTGAGTTTGATCAAAAAAAATTTTTAAATGGTAAATTATCCCCTGTACTTTTTGGTTCTGCATTGGGTAATTTCGGCATTGATCATATATTAAACTATTTAGTTTCATGGGCTCCATCTCCGATGCCACGTAATACAGATATGCGTTTGGTGTATCCAAAAGAAAAAAAATTTTCTGGATTTGTATTTAAAATTCAAGCTAATATGGATCCAAAACATCACGATAGAATAGCATTTATTCGTATAGTATCTGGAAAATATAACAAAGGTATGAAATTATATCATGTTCGTACTAAAAAAAATATGATTATTTCTGATGCATTGACGTTCATAGCTGGTGATAGAATACATACAAAAGAAGCATATTCAGGTGATATTATAGGTTTGCATAATCATGGTTCCATTAAGATTGGTGACACCTTTACACAAGGTGAAAACATAAATTTTTTAGGAATTACTAAATTTGCTCCTGAAATTTTTCATAGTGTTCGTCCTAAAGATCCTTTTAGGCAAAAGCAATTATATAATGGCTTGGTTGAAATATCAGAAGAGGGTAATGTACAATTCTTTCGTATTATTCATAATAACGAATGTATTATTGGTACAATAGGTATGCTACAATTTGATATGGTTGTATCACGTTTGAATTATGAATATAAAGTAGAAGCTATATATACAAATGTTAAAATTTCTACTGTACGTTGGTTAGAATGTAATAATTTTAAAAAATTTCAATCATTTCAAAATAATCATAAAGCAAATATTGCATTAGATAGCAATAATAATATAATATATATCGCTTACAATATGGTTAATTTAAAAATTGTACAAGAACGTTATCCAGAAATTATTTTTAATAAAACCCAATAAATGCTCATATTTAGAATGACGATATTGTAAATAAATATTTTATTTTTAATAAGAGATAAACAATGAGTATATTTAAGAGTAAAGACAAATGTAATCTTTATTATAAAGATTGGGGACAAGGTCAACCAGTGCTATTTAGTCATGGTTGGCCATTAAGCTCTGATATGTGGGATTGTCAAATGTATTATCTTGCAAATTTTGGTTATCGTGCAATCGCATTTGATCGTCGTGGTTTTGGTCGTTCAGAAAAACCTTGGACTACTTATAATTATGATACCTTTTCTGATGATATTCATTATTTAATAGAACATTTAAATTTAAACAATGTTACTTTAGTTGGATTTTCTATGGGCGCAGGAGATGTAACTCGTTATATTAGCAAATATGGGACAGATAAAGTAAAAAAAATTGTGTTATTAGGAACTATAACACCAATGGTTATTAAATCTAAAGAAAATCCCAATGGTATTGAAAAATCAATGTTTGATACTATAAAAGAAGAAATATTGAAAGATAGAGCACAGTTTTTTAAAGAATTTATGAAAATGTTTTTTAGCAACATGGTTTCAGAAGGAATAATGATTTATGCTTTAAATATTGCTTTATCAGCATCTTTAAAAGCTACTATTGACTGTGTGACATCGTTTTCTGAAACTAATTTTTATAGCGATTTAACTAAAATTAATATTCCTATATTAATTATTCACGGCAGTAATGATCAAATTTTACCCTTTCAATTTACTAGTGGATTAACACATAATTTAGTTTATAGTTCCAAATTAAAATTATACGAAAATGGTCCGCACGGATTTATATTTACACACCAAAATCAATTACAGAAAGACTTAATTTCATTCTTAAATGAATAAAATTCTAATATTTATTAAAATAAATACTTAATAAGTTAATTTTATATAGAAATAATTTAGAAATAATTGTTTAATAGTGTTGATTAAGCTCGTTCTGTGAATTAAATTCATTTTATATCAAGTTTAAAGTTTTATGAAAATGATATCAATTCAACAAAAATTTCAAAATTTAACAAAAAAAATATATAATATTGCTAAATTATACAATCGTGATCCTAAAGAAATTAATATACTTGCAGTAAGTAAAAATCAACCTCTAAGCAATATTGAAAAGATAGCATCTCTAGGACATATCAGTTTTGGTGAAAATTATGTACAGGAATCTATTAAAAAAATTAAATTAATACAAACCTTTTATTCTAATTTAGAATGGCATTTCATTGGACCATTGCAGTCTAATAAAAGTCGATTAGTAGCAGAAAACTTTTCTTGGTGTCATACAGTTGATAGAATGCGTATTGCAAATAGATTAAATGAGCAAAGACCGATATTTTTGCCTCCACTTAATGTATTAATTCAGATTAATATAAGTAGGGAAGAAAATAAATCAGGAATAATGGCGGAGAACATTTTTAATATGGTAGGGCAAATTCAATCTTTATCTAGGTTAAAACTTCGAGGGATAATGGCTATTCCTAAATTAGATGATAATTTTGACAGACAGCTAACTGTTTATAATAAAATGGCAATTACCTTTCAACATCTAAAAAAGAACTTTAATAATATTGATACTCTTTCATTAGGAACGACTCATGACATAGAAGCAGCTATTGCTACAGGCAGTACAATGCTGCGTATTGGAACTGCAATATTCGGTGATAGAAATAATTTTAAAACATATAAAAACAATTTATAGTATAATAATATCTGAATAAAATTTCATCAATAGATTATTTATATAGTTGTAAATTCATTTTGTTACTTTCTAGTTATTTTTAAGATAATAAATTTATAGTAGAATTGGTATTTTTGATGGAATATATAATGTATTATTTACCTCCATTAGGTCTTTATATTCATATACCTTGGTGTATAAAAAAATGTTACTATTGCGATTTTAATTCACATCGATTAAAAAAAAAATATCATATGTTGATTATATACATCATGTTTTGTTAGATCTTAAAAATGATCTTCATTTAATTAATAATAGAATAATAAATACTATTTTTATTGGAGGTGGAACACCTAGTTTACTAGACATAAAATCCATAGAATTATTAATGAATGGGATCAAAGATAATTTAAATCTTAAATCAGATGTAGAAATTTCAATAGAAGTTAATCCTGGTGCTATTGAGGTTGATCTCCTGTATTTTTATAAGTTTATTGGAATTAATCGTATTTCGATAGGTGCTCAGAGTTTCAACGAACTCAATTTGAATTCTTTAGGCCGTATTCATACGTCAAAAGAAATAAGTGATACAATACATTTAATTAAAAGTGTTGGATTTAATAACTTTAATATTGATTTAATGCATGGTTTACCAAAACAATCATTAAAAGAAGCTTTAAATGATTTAAATCAAGCTATTTTGCTTAACCCTTCTCACATATCATGGTATCAATTGACTATTGAACCTAATACAGTGTTCAATATGATGCAAGATATTAAATTACCTAAGGATAGTATATTATGGAATATTTTTACAAAAGGACACGATTTATTAATCAATCGTGGTTATAAACAATACGAAGTTTCAAATTATTCAAAACCAAATTACCATTGTAAACATAATATCAATTATTGGTATTTTGGTGATTATCTTGGTATTGGTTGTGGCGCTCATGGCAAGGTGACACAATTAAATGGTAAGATCATAAGAACTATAAAAACTCGTCATCCTAAAGGATTTATGGAAGGGTTTTATCTTCATAAAAAATATTTTGTTTCTGATATCGATAAACCTTTTGAATATTTTATGAATAGATTTCGTCTAATAAAACATTTATCTCGTAAAGAATTTGAGCTATTTACTGGTTTAAAGGAAAAAACTGTTAGATCAAATATAGATATAGCAGTGTCTTTAGGTTATATAATTGAAACAAAAAAAAATTGGAAAATTACCAAGAAGGGAAGGTTATTTCTAAATGATTTATTGGAATTATTTTTAATAAAAAATAAATGATATTAATAAAAAACAATTATTTCTTAAGATATTTTTTAAAACTTAATTCTTAAATATTATATTTATTCTTATGATTATTTTAATATAGTTCTAATACTCTATTGAAATAGAGTACCATATACATGCAGTTTTTTAGTAATCAATTCAATAAATATATAATGGCATTTTTTTAGCCATGAATCATGGTAAATTAATTGAACTTTTTGAAATGAATAATCAGAAATTATATTCTCCAATACTTAAAAAATATCATGATATATAATTCTTAGTTTTTGAATTTTCTATTTTTACCTCATTAAAATAATATCTAATTTCTAGTAAATATACCTCTATGCCTAAGATGCCTAAGTAATTATACTCTGACATATTAGCTAATATAATAACTCATCTCAAATATTAGCCAATCATTACTTAAATAAAATTATTGAGTTTTAGTTAATTTTATTTTAATATGTATAAAATTAATTATTTTATTTAATAGAATTATACTTTTATTATATTTTTATAAAATATTTTAATAATTAACATATATAATGTTTTGTATTATTGATATCAAATTTAATTTGTTATAAAGTGTGATGAATTAATTTATATTGATTATGAGTTTATTAAAAGGATTTTAAATTAAAATAAATATTCTAATGAACATTTTATTTTTTTGAGAAATTAATAATGAGTCGAATTATTTTTTGTAGTTTTTTAAAATGTAAAACTGAAGGATTAGATACTAAAGTTTATCCTGGTATTATTGGCAAACGTATTTATAACGAAATTTCAAAACAAGCTTGGCAAAAATGGATAAATAAACAGACGATATTAATTAATGAGAAAAAACTTAATTTAATAAATGATAAAGATCGCAAGATATTAGAAAATGAAATGATTGATTTCTTATTTAAAAAATAATTAGTGGTTTTACAAACTAATCATTTATATTATTTAGCTTTTTACTTTTATAACTAAAATTAATTACAACGATTTATGTAATTGTATTTTATTCTGACAATCATAAAATTATAATTTTAAGTCTAAAGTATAAGCAAAGATACAGATCATTTTAATACATGATCTTCTGTCTTTAAAAAATTTACACTAAGCCAATCTTGTAAAATAATCGCAGCCGATTTAGAATCAATGGATTTTTTTAGTAAAGAACGATATCCTCCATTTCTAAATAGTTCTGAACGTGCTTCTTTTGTACTTAATCTTTCATCTTGCATAAAAATACTAATATCAAATTTTTTATTTAAGTAATTGGCAAAATTCTTAGCATGAGAAGTAAAATATTGTTCGGTGCCATCCATGTTTAGAGGTAAACCAACTACAATCAAACTAGGTTGCCATTCTTTTATTAATTGTTCAATTTGTCTCCTATCTGGAATTCCATTTATAGCTTTTAAAGGACTTACAGGATGTGCTGTACCAGTAATTAATTGTCCAATTGCAACGCCAATATTTTTAATACCAAAATCAAATCCTATTATAATTTTTTTTGACATCAAGCATGTCCCGCATAATTAGCAATATTATGTATATTTACACCGATATTGTAGGAGTATGGAAAATAATTTTACTGCTAGCTAGCGCAGTTAACCAAGAATTAGCCATTAATTCATTTTCTAATTATTTTTTTTAAAGCACAATAATCAAAAGGACATCATCAGGTTGTAAACTTGAACTAATAACTTCTAATATATCTTTTAATATCGTAATAATAATATTTTCAAATACATAAATACTAGTATTAAAAATATGTTGTGCAGAATGTAGTATAAATCCGCAATCTTCAGCTAATGGGCCTCCTTTAAATACTGGTTTATTAAATTTACTAAGGTCTTTGTTATCTA
Organism: Candidatus Pantoea edessiphila; assembly: GCF_002933345.1. Lineage (GTDB taxonomy): Bacteria > Pseudomonadota > Gammaproteobacteria > Enterobacterales > Enterobacteriaceae > Pantoea_C. Next base: position 47,822 of record NZ_PDKR01000003.1, read on the forward strand.
AAGATAATGTTTAATTTGTTAAGTATATTTTCTATAGTTAAGTTTTTTATATACTTGTTAATAATTAATCCCATTACTACTTTTTCGTTATGTTCACAAATATATATATAATAGAATGCTTAAAAAAAGGATCTTGTAATGAGGGGACAGCAACTAATAGGTATCTAATTATAATTCAAATATTTAATGCAATATTTTTTCAATTGCATCCATTAACATAGAAGTAATAGAAATTGAAATAGCTGATTCAATTTGACATATACCAGTAGGGCTAGTTACGTTAATTTCTGTCAGTTTATTTCCAATAATATCTAATCCAACAAAAATTAATCCTCTATCTTTTAAGACAGAGCCAATATTTTTAGCAAGTTCGAAGTCATTTTTGCTTAAAGTTTGTACTTGACCTATACCACCAGTTCTAAGATTAGCCCGATTTTCACCTTTTTTGGGAATTCTAGCTAAACAATAAGGTATCGGTTCACCATTTATTATTAAAATTCTTTTGTCACCGTATTTAATATCTGGAAGGTATTTTTGTGCCATACAAAAAAGACGTCCTTCCTTAGTTAAAGTTTCAACGATAACTGAAAAATTAAGATCATTTTTTTTTATACAAAAAATAGATTTACCTCCCATATTATTTAGTGGTTTTATTACTATATCAACATTTTCTTGCCAAAATTTTTTGAGATGTTTTTTATTGCATGTAACTAAAGTGCTAGGAGCAAATTCATTAAACCATAATATATGTAATTTTTCATTACAATCTCTTAAACTTTGTGGTTTATTTATAATAAGAGTCCCTTCTTTTTCAGCATATTCCAAAATATATGTTGAGTAAATATATTGCATATTAAATGGAGGATCTTTACGCATCAAGATAACGTCAAGATCAGAAAGTTTAATATTTTGTTTTTTACCAAGATTATACCAATTGTCATAATTTTTTTTTACATTTAATAAATATGTATTTGCATAAGCTTTACCCTCGTAAATATAGAGATCATTTATTTCCATATAATAAATTTCATAATCTCGTTTTTGTGCTTCTAATAACATCGCAAATGTACTATCTTTTTTTATATTAATAGAAGAAATTGGATCCATTAATATACCAAGTTTAACCATTATTATCTCCTTAAAGAAATTTTACTATAATTTAATTTTATGATAGGTTATATAATGAATAATCCATTGATTGATTATTTCCTAATAATTTTAGGAAATGATTAAAATAATAAATATTTATATGATTCTAAAATTTCTTAAATTAAGAGTTAAATTTATAATATTTTAATTAATATTATTAACTTAATAATATTAATCTTGGTTCTTTATTAAAAATAAAATATACATCAAGATATTAGATGTTAACCTAATTATTTAATAGAGAATGATTATATATATATTTCTTAGAATAATTTTATTAATTATTATGTAAATAATTAATAAAATATAAATTTATAGATTATGCTTTAAATTATTTTTTTTTCAGCAAGATCAAGCGTAAAGTAACTAAAAATAATATCAGCACCAGCTCTTCTTATTGAACCTAAACTTTCTAATATTGCTTTATATTCATTTATTGCGCCTGCTTTAGCCGCAAATTTAATCATAGAATATTCTCCGCTTACTTGATATGCACTTAATGGCAATTGTGTTTTTCCCCGTATATCACGCAAGATATCAAGATAAGCACCAGCTGGTTTTACCATTAGGACGTCTGCACCTTCATTAATATCAATTAAAGACTCTCTAATAGCCTCTCTTCTATTCATTGGATTTATTTGGTAAGTATTTCGATCTCCTGTAATATTAATTCCAGTAGCTTCTCGGAATGGACCATAAAAAGAAGATGCAAATTTAGTAGAGTAAGAAATTATTGCTGTTTGATTAAACCCAGATAAATCTAGTGCCTTACGTATATTCTTTACCTGTCCATCCATAGAAGCAGACGGTGCAACAAAATCAGCTCCTGCTGCTGTTGCTACAACTGCTTGTTTACACATATTGATTAACGTTTGATCATTATCAACTGTATTATTACGTATTACTCCACAGTGTCCGTGATCAGTATATTGGCAAAAACATATGTCTGATATTAAGATTATTTCTGGTACAGTATTTTTGCATATACGAATAATACGTGCTATTAGACCGTTTTCATTCCATGTATCACTTCCTAAGCTATCTAATTTATGAGAGATACCAAATAATAATACCATATTAATACCTGCTTTAGCTATTCGTTCAATTTCATACGGTAACTTTTTTTCAGGGATACGCATTATTCCTGGCATAGTTTTTATTTCTTTGTAATCATGTAAATTTTCTTCAACGAAAATCGGAAAAACTAACTTGTCTAAGTTTAGATTACATTCTTGAAAAATTTTACGCATTAAAACATTAACACGTAACCTTCTTGGACGTTTGTCTATATTAATCATTTTCATTATAATATTTGTTATTATTTTAGAAATTAGTTGTTATTAATAATTTTTGTTTTTTATGAAAGCGTTATATTTATTACAAATAAATTTAATTATTTTTATATCTTATAAAAATAATTAAATAATATTTTACTAATGTGTTTATAGTAAATTTTACGAAATTTTCATTTAATTAGATTATTTTTAACCATAAATAAAGAATAAGTTACCTTTCCAGCTGTTTTTTTATGATATAAAGTCCAATTATTTGGTATATAATTTATTATATTAGTTGATTTTTTTTCAATATATACAAATGAATTATTACTTATCCATTGTTTCTTTTCTAATAAAAATATAGTCTTATCTAATAAATTACTATTAAATGGTGGATCAATAAATATTATGTTAAATGGTTTACCCTTGTTATTTTCAAGCCAAAACAGGGTGTCTGTATGAATGATTTTGCCATTATTTGATTTAAATCTTTTTAAATTCATCTCTAGTTGTTTTACTAAATAATTTTTTATCTCTAACATAGTCACAAAATTTGCATAACGAGATAATGCTTCAAATCCGAGTGATCCGCTCCCTGTAAAACAATCAAGACAATTTGCATTTTTGATCATAGGGTTTAACCAATTGAATAAAGTTTCACGCATACGATCTGTAGTAGGATGTAATCCATAACTATTTAATACTGGTAGTTTGTGCCGACGCCACTGTCCCGCAATAATGCGAATAGATCCTGAACGATAATTACTATAAAACTTTTTCATTAAAATATTTATATGATATGATAAAATAATAGTGATATTAAAATAACTTTCTTAAAAAAATAAATATTAAATTATTATTAAGTATGTTATCTATTGTTTTTATAATAAAATTTCACGCTTAGTTAATTGTAAAAAAATAAGTCAAAATATCATAGGAAAATCAAAAATATAATGACAAAAAAGAAAAACAATTCTTTTTTTTCTTGGTTAAAATTAAAAAAAGAAAAAAAAGATGAGGCAGAAAAAATATCTTTGATTGAACAAGAAAAAAATAATTCAAATACAAATCAAAATGATTTTTTATTTAATAATAACATAAAAACAGATAAAAAAATAATAAATGATCAAATACAAAAAAAGTCTTCACTAATAACTGAAGGTACTGAAAATAAAAAAATTAAAACTAATCAGGAAATTGATAATAATCTAAATTTTAAAAAGGAACTTTCAGAAGATATTTTTAATGCAAGTTCTACCAATAAATTTAATAAATCAATTAGTAATAACAGTATTGATACATTAAATAATAAGTTTCGTAATGTTAATATACAAAATAATTTAAAAAAACAACATGAAGGATTGTTTACACGATTAAAAAACAGTCTAACAAAAACTCGTCAAAATTTAACATTAAATTTAATTAATTTATTTAAAAAAAAATCAGTAGATAAAGAATTGTTTGATAAAATAGAAGAGCAGTTATTGATTGCTGATGTTGGAATAGAAACTACTAAAATGATTATCAATAACATATCTCATCAAGCAAAATTTAAAAGCATATGTGATACAAAAGATATTTATATTTTATTAAAAAATGAACTAGCCAATATACTTACCGGGATAGATATTCCATTAGAAATAAAAAACAAAAAACCTTTTGTTATATTAATGGTAGGAGTTAATGGTGTTGGAAAAACAACTACTATTGGTAAACTATCTTATCAATATAATAAATTAGGTAAATCAGTTATTTTAGCTGCCGGGGATACTTTCCGGGCTGCTGCAATTGAGCAATTGCAATTTTGGGGGGAAACAAATAAAGTTCCTGTAATTGCACAACATAAAAGAGCAGATTCTGCTTCAGTGATTTTTGATGCGATAAAAGCTGCAAAATCTCGTGAAACTGACATAGTAATTGCAGATAGTTCTGGTCGTCTTCATAACAAATTACATTTAATGGAAGAATTAAAGAAAACTATTAGAGTAATCAAAAAAATAGATGGATCTGCACCCCACGAAATAATGTTAATTATAGATGCTAATACAGGACAAAATGCTGTTATTCAAGCTAAATCTTTTTATGAATTCATAAAACCCACAGGAATTACAATTACTAAATTAGATGGTACTGCTAAAGGCGGAGTTATTTTTTCAATAGCTAATCAACTATCTATACCTATCAGATATATTTGTATTGGGGAAAGTAGAGAAGATATAAGAACTTTCAAATCTATAGATTTTATTGAAGCATTATTTTCTTAAAAAATATTAAAGAAAATAAATTAAATATTTGTTAATAAAAAGTGTTATCATCAAGGCTTACAATGATAATTTATATGATTTATTAATCATATAAATTAATTATAAATTCAAAGAAGATACTTAAAATATACCTACTAATGATGTAGTACCTTAAAAAAATAACGTAAGGTAATACATATGAATTATGTTTTATTATATATGTAATATAATAATTAATTTATAATTTGTTATATAAAGATAATAATTATGACTAATTACATTTTTTTAATATCATTCCAATAATAAAAATGTTATCTAAGTAACTTAAATTAAAGATAGTTGTGCAACAACCTAAACATATTTAAAGATATTTAATCATTTTATAAAAAAATTATATTAATTAATGCAATTATATTACAATATTAAAGGAGTTTGAATGATAAAAAAAACACAAGCTATAACTTTCGCTCCATTAGGTAATTTAGAATCTTATATTCAGGCTGCAAATATACTACCTATGTTATCAGCAGAACAAGAAAAAATTTTAGCTAAACAATTACACTATCATGGAGATTTAGAATCAGCCAAGATATTAATTCTATCTCATTTACGTTTTGTCGTCCATATAGCTCGTAACTATTCTGGATATGGGTTACCGCAAGCTGATCTAATACAAGAAGGAAATATTGGATTAATGAAAGCCGTAAGAAGATTTAATCCTGAAGTTGGTGTGCGATTAGTTTCTTTTGCTGTCCATTGGATTAAGGCTGAAATTCATGAATATGTTTTACGTAATTGGCGTATTGTAAAAGTAGCGACCACAAAAGCACAACGTAAGCTATTCTTTAATCTTAGAAAGAGTAAAAAACATTTGGGATGGTTTAACCAAAATGAAGTAGAAATGGTAGCACGGGAATTAGGAGTAAGTAGTAAAGATGTCCGTGAAATGGAATCTCGTATGGCTGCTCAAGACATGACTTTTGATTTATGTAATAATGATGAAAATAATGAAGATAAATCTATGGCACCAGTACTTTATCTTCAAGATAAAAGTTCTGATTTTGCTAATGGTATTGAAGAAAATAACTGGGAATTACATGCAGCAGATAAATTAAGTTACGCATTAGAAAGTTTAGATGAGCGTAGTAGGCATATTATACGCACTCGTTGGCTTGAAGAGGATAGTAAAACAACACTTCAAGAACTAGCTAATAAATACGGAGTTTCAGCCGAACGCGTGCGTCAACTTGAAAAAAATGCCATGAAAAAACTTAGACTAGCAATTGAGTCATGAAAATTACAAGATTATTATTATAGTAATCTTTTTTTAAGTATTAAATATTCATTAATATGATGTTAATTGGAAAAAAAAGATATTTTTAAAACTCAGTCTTTTATATCAATTATCAAAATAATAAGAGTCTATTCAAAATTATTTTTACTAAAAAATATTATTTTTACTAAAAAATCATATTATAGATATTTAAAATATCTATAATAGATAAAAAATATATTACCTAATATTGTAATTGCTTTTTAATTCAATTAAAATTTAATTAAATTAAACTTTTAAGTAAACTCTAATACCATCTAAAAACATTTGTGTTGCCAACATAACTAAAATTAATCCCATTAAACGTTCTAATGCATTTACACCTTTTTCCCCCAGTATTCGTAAAAAAAGTTCTGAAAGCAATAAAATTGTTAATGTTATTCCCCATGCAATTAACATTGAAACTATAATAATATATATTTGATTTACATATTGATGTGCTAGCATCATTAAAGTTGCTAATAGGGATGGTCCTGCAACTAATGGTATTGCTAAGGGAACTAAAAATGGTTCTTCACCAGCAGGTAAGCCTGTATTGTTATCTTCATAAGAAGGAAAAATCATTTTAATAGCTATTAAAAATAGAATAACGCCTCCAGATATTGATACTGATTCAGTACGTAAATTTAAAAAATTTAATATTGTTTCTCCAGAAAACAAAAATAATAACATAATAATTAAGGAGATTATCATTTCACGAATTAAAATAATTTGCCTTCGTTTAGGTTCAATATATTTTAAAATTGACATAAAAATAGGTAAATTACCTAAGGGATCCATAATTAATAGTAATAATATTGTTCCAGAAATTATCTCATTCATTTATTTTACACCTTAATTTTTTAATATAATTTATTAATTGTTAATTAGCTAAAATTAGTATTTTTTTAAAATTATTCTATTAATAGAAATTAACATAATTTATAAAGTTCTGGCTATTTGTAAATTTAATTATTACACATAGCTAAGTAAAATTAATATTTTAGTATTGCCTTTAAAAAATAAATTGAACATTCAAATAATCCATATGGGAGATAACATGAAAAATGTTGGTTTTGTTGGTTGGCGTGGCATGGTTGGTTCAGTATTAATGTCCCGAATGATTGAAGAAAATGATTTTAACATGATTAACTCTATCTTCTTTTCTACATCACAACAAGGAAAACTATCTCCAAATTTTGGTGGTAATTTTAATAGTGTTCTTCAAGATGCTTTTAATATAGAACATTTAGAAATGTTAGATATCATCATTACTTGCCAAGGCAGTGAATATACTAAAGAAATTTATCCTAAATTAAGAAGTATAGGATGGCAAGGTTATTGGATAGATACCTCATCTGTATTACGTATGGCAAAAGATGTCATTATTGTTCTTGATCCGGTAAATTGCCATACAATTAGTGAAGGAATAAACAATGGTATTAAAACTTTTGTTGGTGGTAATTGTACTGTAAGTTTAATGTTAATGTCATTGGCCGGTTTATTTTCTCACAATCTAATTGATTGGATATCAGTTGCAACTTATCAAGCTGCTTCTGGCAGTGGTGCTCGTCATATGAAAGAATTGTTAATACAAATGGGAGCAATATATAACCATGTAGCAGAATCTTTAAATAATCCAACAAGCTTGATTTTGGACATTGAAAGAAAAATTGCTAAATTTACCTATTCTGGTTTTTTACCAATTGATAATTTTGGTGTACCTATAGTGAATAATTTAATTCCTTGGATAGATAAAAAATTAGAAAATGGTCAAAGCAGAGAAGAATGGAAAGGGCAAGCAGAAACTAATAAAATTCTTAACACTAAAACCATTATTCCAATTGACGGATTATGTGTTCGTATTGGTACGTTACGTTGTCATAGTCAAGCATTTACTATTAAACTAAATAAAAATATACCATTGGAACAGGTAGAAGAAATAATAGATTCACATAATAAATGGGTTAAGGTTATCAAAAACGATCAAGATCCAACTATGCATCAATTAACACCAGCTGCAGTAACTGGTACATTATTGATTCCAGTTGGTCGAATAAGAAAACTAAATATTGGTTCAACATATTATTCTGCTTTTACTGTTGGTGATCAACTTCTATGGGGTGCAGCGGAACCAATACGCAGAATGTTACGTTTGTTAATTTAATAGATAAAATACAGACTAATTATTATTTTTAATAATAAGATATTATTACATAATTAATGTTACTTAAATAATATCTTCAAATTTATTGATCTAAATATTTGCAATCTTACTGTATTTTAATTATTTTTTGATAAAAATAAATGAATTTTGAATAATAATTTTTATTAAAAATAAGAATGTCTACCATGCTGATGTTCAGTATTATCAATAACTCCTTTTAAAACAGGAAAAGCTATCATTAATGCTTTTTCCACACTATCTTTTAAGGTAACGTTTATCATTGCGCATCCATTACATCCACCTCCAAATTGTAATACAGCATAATTATCATCAGTAATTTCAACTAATGACACATATCCGCCATGTTCAGCTAATTGTGGATTAATTTGCGTATACAATAGATATTCTATCTGCTTATTAATAGGTGCATTTTCAGGCAGTTTATGCACTTTTGTAGCATTTGGTGCTTTTAATGTCAGCTGAGATCCAAATTTATCTACTACTAAATCGATCTCTGCTTCTTTTAGATAAGGTAAGCTTATTTCATCGATATAAATAGATAATTTTTCAAAATTTAATTCAGTGTCTGTATCTTTAATAGTATGTGGTTGACAGTAAGAAACACTACATTCAGCATTAGGTGTACCTGGATTATTAATAAATATTCTAATTTGTGTTCCATCTTTTTGTTTATTCAATAATTTTAAAAAATGTTTTTTAGCAGAATCAGTTATTTTAATCATTGATAATTACTCAATTTCAGATCAAAATATTTTGGAAAAAACTATTATTAAAATAAATATAGTTTATCCATTTAACATATTTTGCATTATTATTAGTCCTAAATAAATAATAAATAATTATTTGCTTAATTACATTGATTATACATAAAATTATGACTATCTCAAATATAAAATAGATTTTATTTAAAATAATATAACTTAATTACGTTTTAACTAATTTATAAATAATAAATAGCAACACATAATTAAAAATTAATATCTTCATTCAGGATTTTTATTATGTATTTTTTAATATTTAATTGATTTCAAATGTATTATTATACTTGTGGCAAAGGTACAATAAATCTTGTTTTACTGCATGGTTGGGCTCTTAATGCAGAAATATGGAATGAGATTGTTCCGTGCCTTAGTGCAAACTTTTGCTTGCATATATTTGATTTACCAGGTTATGGACGTAGTCAAAATTTGTCTGCTTTAACTTTAAATGATATGGCAATTCAATTATTACCATTTATACCTTATCAATCAATCTTAATTGGATGGTCTCTAGGAGGATTAGTGGCTATGAAATTAGCTTTGATTAAGCCTGAAGTATTAGGTGGGATTATTACTGTAGCATCATCACCAAGATTTATTGCTGCAAAATCTTGGCCAGGTATAAAATTGAATGTATTTAAAAATTTTCAATTTCATATTCAGAAAGATTTACAAAAAACAATAGATCGTTTTTTATTATTACAAACATTAGGTTCAAATAGAAGTTATTTTGATGTTTTAACATTAAAAAAAGCAATATTTTCTCAACCTATTACGCCTGCTGAAGTACTAAATAATGGTTTAAAAATTTTAACTGAAACAGATATGCGTACGAAATTACCTTTAATTAAAATACCATTTTTACGTATTTACGGCTACTTAGATAATTTAGTACCACGTTGTATTTCACCTATTTTAGATAAAATTGTTTCGCTATCTAATTCTATTATAATGGAAAAAGCAGCACATGCTCCCTTTATTTCTCATCCTGATAAGTTTTGCAAATATATTACTGATTTTATCAAAAAAATAGATTTCTAATTAACTATACTTTTATGTTTATTCGTATTAAATTAACATAAAATTATATGTTTTATGTTAATTTAAAATCAATACATACGAAAATTTTAAAAATTAATACAATTAATTTTTAAAAATTATTAAAGCCATAAATTTTGATATTAACAATGAAAAAAAAAATAGAAAAACCTAATATTACTAACGTAAAAACAATAGCTTGTTCTAAATTATTTGAAATAGAATCAGTAGATTTAATTTTTAGCAATGGTGAACATCGCGTTTATGAACGTATTAAAGCATCTAATTTTGAAACAGTTATTATTATACCAATTATTGATAATAATTTAATTTTAATTCAAGAATATGCTGTAGGTTCAGAAAGTTATACAATTGGTTTTCCCAAAGGTTTAATTAATTTTGGTGAATCAATAAAGGAAGCTGCAAATCGTGAACTTAAAGAAGAGATAGGATTTGGTGCTAATCAATTGGAATTAATTGGTAAAATAACTATTACACCTTCCTATCTCTATAGCATAAGCAATATTGTACTAGCTCAAAGTCTTTATAAAAAAAAACTAATAGGAGACGAACCAGAACCAATAATTATACATTATTGGTCTATACATAATATGTTGGAATTACTAAAAGAATCAAATTTTTGTGAATCACGAAACGTAAGTACTCTATTTATTGCACGCGAATGGTTAGTAAAAAAAGGTCTTATAAACTATTAAAAATAATTTTTAATAGTTGCCTAACTTAATTTTTCACTTATTAATTAATAATCAAAATATTAATATGGATTCGAAATCATTAATTTCAATAATTTAAAAATTATGACAAATAAATTAAAAATTAAATATTAATATTTCTTTATCAATAATCGAAACTGACAATAATTTATTGTCTTTTAGTAAAAATTTTATTTATCTAAATTTTAAAATTATTTTTTGTAAATAATACTATTAATATAAAATTTAATGTGCAATAATTGTTATAAATTTTAAAAAACATTAATAATGTTATAGATAGTATGAATTAGTTGTCTATGGGTCTTAGGTATTTTAATGATTATATAACAGAGTTGATAATTATATGTGTTTTAATTCCTTTACCTTTCCAGGGTTTAATCATAATTTCTGGATATTATTAATAAATTTCATTCATATCAAACAATATGGCAGATAAACGTAATATATTTCTAGTTGGACCGATGGGTGCTGGAAAGAGCACTATTGGTCGTTATTTGGCTCAACAACTGAATATGGAATTTTTTGATTCAGATCAAGAAATTGAAAAACGTACTGGAGCGGATATAAGTTGGGTTTTTGATGTTGAAGGAGAAGAAGGATTTCGTGATCGTGAAGAAAAAATTATAAATGAACTTACTGGGAAACAAGGAATTGTTCTTGCAACTGGAGGAGGGTCTATTAAATCACAAAAAAATAGAAGTTGTCTTTCAGCTCGTGGAATTGTAGTTTATTTAAAAACAACAATAGAAAAACAATTATCACGTACTCAACATGATAAAAAGCGTCCATTATTACAACAAATTAATCTATCTCCCAGCAAAATACTTAAATCATTAGCTGAAGAACGTAATCCTTTGTATATGGAAATAGCTGATCTTACAATTAGTACTGATAATCAAAACACAAAAATCGTAGCAAATCAAATTATCTATATGTTAGAAAAAGAAATAATTTAAAACTTAGTAAAGTTAATAAATTTTATCAGGTATTTAATTTTATGGAAAAAATTACTGTTTCATTAGGAAACAGAACTTACCCAGTTATCATATCTAATGGATTATTTAAGGATTTAAATTCCTTTTGGTGTTTAAAAGCCAATGATAAGGTTATGATAGTAACCAATCAAACTTTATCCCCAATATATTTAAACGAATTTATAATATTATTGAAAAATTTAAGGATAAAAGTTGATTATATAATTTTACCTGATGGTGAGAAATATAAAAATCTTGAAACTGTTAATCAAATTATTAGTTCTCTGTTAAAGCAATCACATGGTCGTAATACAATTTTAATTGCTTTAGGAGGGGGTGTTATTGGTGATATAACTGGTTTTACTGCAGCTATATATCAGCGAGGTGTTCGTTTTATTCAAATACCAACAACTTTACTTGCTCAAATAGATGCATCTATTGGTGGAAAAACAGGTGTTAATCATATATTGGGTAAAAATATGATTGGTGCTTTTCATCAACCAATTTCAGTAATTATCGATACTAAATTTTTATGTTCATTACCCTCACGTGAGTTCAGTTCAGGATTGGCAGAAGCGATTAAATATGGAATTATTTTAGATAACTTATTTTTTCATTGGCTTGAAAACAATATTGATTCACTAATGGCACTAGATGAAAACGCATTGATTTATTGTATTCGTAGATGTTGTGAATTAAAAGCTAATATAGTTTCTATTGATGAACATGAAATAGGACATCGTTCAATTTTAAATTTAGGTCATACTTTCGGTCATGCGATTGAAACACATATGGGTTATGGTAATTGGCTTCATGGTGAATCAATATCTGTTGGAATGGTTATGGCTGCATGTATAGCAGAACGTTTAGGTCAATTTAAAAAGAGTGATACTGAAAAAATTATTAATCTATTAAAAAGAGCCAAATTACCAATACGTGGTCCAATAGAAATGGTTCCTAAAGATTATTTAACTTATATGATGAGAGATAAAAAAGTAATTTCCGATAAACTCAGACTAATACTTCCTTTATCAATTGGAATGTCTGAAATACGTAATGGTATATCTAATGAGTTGATATTTGATGTGATTAACGAATGTCAAGATTGTGCTTACATAGAAAATTAGATATATAAATATTTTTCAATATATGAATAATAACACTTAAAAAGTGTAAAAATATAAAACTTATAAATATAGTTTGAATAAAAAACTTAATAAGATTGTATGTTTATTAGTCTCAAAAATTATAATTTTTGTTATTTTTATAGATATAACCACCAACAACAAAAATGCAATACCAACATAATATAAAATATTAAGCAAATTATTAAGTTAATAAATACCAAATGAACTATAAATAATAGTAAGTGTTAAAATTAATTTGTTATATGTGTTAATAATTTCAATAAAATAGGTAAATTTAGATGAAAAAATATCTATTAGCTCCTTCAATACTATCAGCGGATTTTGCTAGATTAGGTGAGGACATCCTAAAGGTTTTAAATTCTGGAGCAGATATAATTCATTTTGATGTTATGGATAATCATTACGTTCCTAATCTTACTATAGGTCCTATGGTTTTGAAATCATTGCGTGATTATGGAATTTCTGCACCAATTGATGTACATCTTATGATAAAGCCTGTAGATGCGCTGATACCTGTTTTTGCTAAAGTTGGTTCTAATTATATTACATTTCATCCAGAAACTAGTGAAAATATTGACAGAACTATACAAATAATAAAAGAAAATGGCTGTAAAGCTGGATTAGTATTTAATCCAACTACTGTTCTCAACTACCTTGATTACGTAATGGATAAATTAGACATAATTCTTCTTATGTCAGTAAATCCAGGTTTTAGTGGTCAATCTTTTATTCCTAATACGTTAGAAAAATTACGTGAAGTAAGACAAAGAATTGATAATAGTGGATATGATATTATTTTAGAGGTAGACGGTGGAATTAAGATAGATAATATTGGTGAAATAGCTAAAGCTGGAGCTGATATGTTTGTTATAGGCTCTGCCATTTTTAATAACAATAATTATAAAAAAGTTATCGATAATATGAGACAAGAAATAGAAAAATATAACTTAATGAGTTATTAATTTTTCAGTAAACATTAATAATGTTGTTTTATAAAAGGAATTCATCTTATAAAATTTTCCCTTAATTATAAGCAATATTAATCGATATTATTGACTTATTAATAATTAGTAATATTTTTTCATTAAAAATCAAAGAGTTAATTTTCCTAGATTATTAGGATTTAATGATGGAAAAATTTGTAGTTTTTAGTGGTGTTCAACCATCTGGTGAATTAACTATTGGTAATTATCTAGGTGCAATTAGTCAATGGGTTAAAATACAAAACGATTTTGAATGCATATATTGCATTGTGGACTTACATACCTTAACTGTTCGCCAAAATCCTAAAACATTAAATAGATCTATTTTAGATACATTAGCTCTTTATTTAGCATGTGGCGTTGATCCTGATAAAAGTATTATTTTTATTCAATCTCATATAGCAGAACACACTCAACTTAATTGGATTTTGAGTTGTTTTTGTTATTACGGTGAACTTAATCGTATGACGCAATTTAAAAATAAATTAACTAGTGAAGATAAAATTAATTCAGGTATATTTAATTATCCAATATTAATGGCTGCTGATATTTTATTATACCAAACAAATAAAGTACCTGTAGGTGAAGATCAAAAGCAACATATAGAATTAAGTCGTAAAATTGCTCAACGTTTTAATAGTATCTATGGAGATATTTTTAAAATTCCAGAACCAATGATTTTAAAATTTGGATCAAAAATTTTGTCACTTACAGAAATAGAAAAAAAAATGTCTAAATCAGATCGCAATCGTAATAATGTTATTAGTCTTTTAGAAGATCCGCAATTTATAGAAAAAAAAATCAAGCGTGCAGTTACTGATTCCGATAATCCTCCTATAATTCGTTACGATATTAAAGAAAAAGCTGGTGTTTCAAATCTTCTCAATATATTATCAGGTATAACAGGTAAGAATGTATTTGAATTACAAAGTGATTTTCAAGGCAAAACTTATAACCAATTAAAATTAGTTGTTTCTAATGAAGTTTCTTTAATGTTATTAGAACTTCAGGAACGTTATCATTATTACCGTAATAATATACCTTTTCTTAAGCAAATAATAGACGAAGGAGCAAATAAAGCTAAATTGAAAGCAAAAGAAACAATAATCAAAGTTTATAAAGCGATAGGTTTATGTTTTTAATTTATTGATATTACATGTTATTATAGATTTTTGTTGATTATTATTTACAATTTATTAAGTTAATAATTATTGTGAAATTTTCATTTTATGATTTATAATGAACTTATAATAAATAACTTAATCTTTTTATCTTATTCCTTAAACAAGGATAGTTTTACAAGGATAGTTTCACCATGAGTAAAATTATTTTTGTCTTCTAATATTTTAAAAATACGACCAACTATTTGCCAAATTTATTGCCTATTGATTTTAACTTGCATTCCATCTGCAATCTGGATAGTATTTAGTTGTTTAGTTATTATATTTATAAGCATTTTAGAAATGGTTTTTTTACATCTAAAAATATCAGGATAAAACTTTTTCAGATGTAACTTGTAAACGATGAGTACTTTTGATGAGATTATTAATTAATATGTTTGATATTTAGATGAATTAATTCATCTAAATTTTTATATGAAATTTCAGCTACTTCACATGCAATTTCTACACGGACCGCAAGTGCTACTTTCTTAAATTTTTTAAATAGTCTAAGTTCACTAATAAAACTACTTGATTAAAAAAATAATTATGTTTTTCCCATAAAAATTCAATTTTATTGTTAAATGATTCGATTTTTTTTATTAGAAAGATCTATTCTTAAATCCTTAAATTTTTAGTATTAATGTTTTTAGATACAAAAAAAACTAAACGTAAAATTACTTGTTTAATTACTATATGCAATTACATAAGTTTAATTGAATTTTTAAAATTTAATATAATAGTGTTAGCAATTAACCGATTAATAATATTTATTTATAATTTTACTATTTTAACTATTTAACCAATAATATACGAACTTATATAAGTGATATTTAATAAACATTGACTGAATATCATTCTAAAATATTCATAATATTTGCAAAATATTAATTGTATTATTACGACAAAATTACTATAATCTATCAATTAATGATATTTGGAATTAATCTATCAATAAAAATTTCAAAAAAATTAATCTAAAATATAAATATTATTAATATATAACCATTAAATAATTTATAATTTTTTTTAATTTGATTAATGCTTATCTTGTATAATAGTTATATATCTTTTAAATTAAATTATTGTAACCTATATAAAGTTGAATTTTAGTTATTTATTTATCATTGGTATTAGTTAATGAATAAAAACTCACATTAGAAAATCAAAAAAATGTTTTTTTAATCTCTCATATTATTTTATTATAATCATAAAATTTCATAAATAATGAATGATTTTAAAAATTTATCTAATATATAGTTTTAAAACAATTAAAGCATATTATATATGCTATATTTGATATATCTGAAATATTTATAATTCCAAATAAATTATTAATTAATTTAAAATATTCAAAAAAAACAAATAAATGATTTATAATCAATAAATTATTAATAATATAGGTGAAGAATTACTATACTTTTAAATTGAATGTAATATTATTAATTTTGTAGTATATCACAATTTTATTTTTTAATTAATATAATTAAAAGTTAGTTTATCTTAAATAAGGCATTAATTTATAATGAATTATAATTTATTAGTAACCGGTCCTCCATATGGTACTCAACATGCAACCAGTGCATTATTATTTTCTCGAGCTCTTTTGAAAGCAGGACATAAATTAAAAAGTATTTTTTTTTATAGAGAAGGTGTATTAAATGCTAATCAATTCATAATTATTCCTAAAAATGAATTTAATTTAATAACAGCATGGAAGAACCTTAGTAGAGAACAAGAAATATCTTTAAATATATGTATATCGTCATCTTTTTATCGTGGGATATTAAATGCACAAGAAGCTGAAAATAAATTTTATTCATCAGGCAATTTACAACCTGGTTTTTATTTTAGTGGACTAAGAGCTTTGGCAGAAGCAATTTCAAATTGTGATAGGATAGTACAATTTTAATGAATAGCATAGCTTTTATATTTTCCCATATGCCTTACGGTAATAGTGTTGGTGTAGAAGGACTAAATGCCGCAATAGCGATCAGTGATTTAAATACAAATATTGGAATTTTTTTTATTGGTGATGGTGTGTTACATCTAAATTCTAATCAAAATCCTGATTTAATCTTAGGAAAAAACTATTCTTCTACTTTTTATATTTTAAAATTATATGATATTAAAAAATATTTTTTATGTTTAGATTCATTAATACAACGTGGTTTATCAGCTAATCAATTAAATTTGCTAAATGTTGTTAAAATAGTTGACTCTAAAACATTACGTAAAAATTTAAATGAATATAATCACATCTTGACATTTTGAGATGAAAATAACGATGCTTCATACTTTAATGAATTCTCCTACTTATAGCGATCTTGATACATTATTATTACTAATTAGTGTTGAAGATGATGTTCTTTTACTACAAGATGGAGTATTAGCTTCTTTGAAAGATAGTTTAATAATAAATAAAATATTAAGAATAAATAAATCAATTATAATTTGGGTATTAGAAGAAGATTTAATAGCAAGGGGAATAATTAAACAAATTTCAAATAAAGTACGTTTGGTGAACTATAATGGTTTTGTTGAGTTAACCGAAAAACATCACCAACAAATAGTTTGGTAATTAGTTTATAAATTAATTAATTTATAAAAAGTTCTTAACACAATATATTTTTATTATTTAATAATAATTAAAAAAAGCAAATCCATCTGGGAGCTCCTTAATGGCAACAATCAATCAACTAGTACGTAAGCCTCGTATCCGTAAAATCACCAAAAGCAATGTACCAGCACTAGAATCTTGTCCACAAAAAAGAGGTGTATGTACTCGTGTATATACAACAACACCTAAAAAACCGAATTCTGCTTTACGTAAGGTTTGTCGAGTAAGGTTAACTAATAGCTTTGAAGTAACCTCTTACATAGGGGGGGAAGGACATAATTTGCAAGAACATTCTGTAGTTCTGATTCGAGGCGGTCGAGTTAAGGATTTACCAGGAGTACGTTATCATACTATTAGAGGAGCTTTGGATTGCGCAGGCGTTAAAGATCGTAAAAAAGCACGTTCTAAATATGGCATGAAGAAGCAAAAAGCTTGATATTAAATAAGTAATATATTACTTATTTTTAATATTTAATCTAAAAAACAATAAAGTTAACGGAGTATTTATGCCACGTCGTCGTGTTATAAGTCAACGTAAAATTTTACCAGATCCTAGATTTAAATCTGAATTATTAGGTAAATTTATAAATATTTTAATGATTGATGGTAAAAAATCTATATCTGAATCAATAGTATATTCTGCTCTTAAAGCATTATCTAAACGTCTTGGTAAAAGTGAAATAGAAACATTTGAGATAGCTATTGAAAATGTGCGTCCGATAATTGAAGTTAAATCACGTCGTGTAGGCGGTTCTACATATCAAGTACCTGTGGAAGTACGTCCAATTAGACGTGATGCTTTAGCAATGCGTTGGATTGTAGAAGCTGCTCGAAAAAGAGAAGAAAAATCTATGATTCTAAGATTAATAAATGAACTTTCAGATGCTGTAGAAAATAAAGGCATTGCAGTAAAAAAAAGAGAAGAAGTTCATCGTATTGCGGAAGCAAACAAAGCTTTTGCTCATTATCGTTGGTAACAAAATGTTTAATTTACTATTACAGTAAATTGACTACTAGTAAATTTTAAACATTTGCTTGTCTCAAATTACTTTGAAAGTCTTAAAAATCAGAGGAATTAAATGGCTCGTACAACACCTATTACACATTACCGAAATATCGGTATTAGTGCACATATTGATGCTGGTAAAACAACCACCACAGAACGTATTTTATTCTATACTGGAGTAAACCATAAGATAGGAGAGGTACATGATGGTGCAGCTACTATGGATTGGATGGCTCAAGAACAAGAAAGAGGTATCACCATTACTTCGGCTGCCACTACTACATTTTGGTCTGGTATGGCTAATCAGTTTGATCCGCATCGTATTAACATCATTGATACTCCAGGACATGTTGATTTTACTATTGAAGTAGAACGTTCTATGCGTATTCTTGACGGTGTAGTTATGATTTACTGTGCAGTTGGTGGCGTTCAACCACAATCAGAAACTGTATGGCGGCAAGCAAATAAATATAAAGTTCCTCGTCTTGCATTTGTTAATAAAATGGATCGCATGGGTGCTAATTTTTTAAATGTTGTCAAACAATTAAAAAATCGCTTGGGAGCTAATCCTGTTCCTATACACTTGGCAATTGGGGCAGAAGAAAAGTTTATAGGTATTATTGATTTAATCAAAATGAAAGCTATTTATTGGAATGATAAAGATCAAGGTGTTACATTTACATCTGAAGAAATTCCAAATAATATGTTAAATATAGCCCAAGAATGGCGTCAAAATTTGATTGATGCAGCTATCGAATCATCTGATCAATTGATGGAAAAATATTTTAATGATGAAACTATTACAGCAAATGAAATTCAAAAATCATTGCGTAAAAGAGTATTGAACAATGAAATAGTACTCGTTACCTGTGGTTCTGCATTTAAAAACAAAGGTGTTCAATCTATGTTAGATGCAGTAGTAGAATATCTACCTGCACCAACTGATATTCCTCCAGTTAAAGGATTGTTAAATAGTAATCAAGATGATATTGTTGTGCGTCAATCTGATGATAAAGAACCATTTTCTGCATTAGCTTTCAAAATAGCAAATGATCCATTTGTTGGTAATTTGACATTTTTTCGTGTTTATTCAGGTGTTGTCAGTTCAGGTGATGCTGTATTAAATTCGGCTAAATCTCATCGAGAGCGTTTTGGTCGTATTGTCCAAATGCATGCTAATAAACGTGAAGAAATAAAAGAAGTTCGGGCAGGAGATATAGCTGCAGCTATAGGTCTTAAAGATGTTATGACTGGTGATACATTATGTGACCTAAATGACCCAGTAGTACTTGAACGTATAAAATTTCCTGAACCAGTTATATCTATTGCCCTTGAACCAAAAACTAAAGCTGATCAAGAAAAAATGAGTTTAGCATTAAATCGTTTAGCAAAGGAGGATCCATCTTTTCGTGTATGGATTGATGAAGAATCTAATCAGACTATCATAGCTGGTATGGGTGAATTACACTTAGATATAATTGTTGATCGTATGAGACGTGAGTTCAATGTTGAGGCTAATATAGGAAAGCCTCAAGTTGCCTATAGAGAAACGATTAAAGAAAAAATTACAAATATTGAGGGTAAGTATATAAAACAGTCTGGTGGCCGTGGCCAATATGGGCATGTAGTGATTGACCTATATCCGTTAGAATTAGGTAGTAAAGAATACGAATTTATTAATGATATTAAAAGTGGTGTCATCCCTAATGAATATATACCAGCGGTTGATAAAGGTATTCAAGAACAGTTAAAAGCGGGACCATTAGCTGGTTATCCAGTGGTTGATTTAGGTGTGCGTTTGCACTTTGGTTCTTATCACGATGTAGATTCTTCAGAACTAGCTTTTAAATTGGCCGCATCTTTAGCATTTAAAGATGGATTTAAAAAAGCTAAACCTGTTTTACTTGAGCCAATTATGAAAGTTGAAGTTGAAGCGCCAGAAGAGAATACAGGAGATGTTATTGGAGATTTAAGTAGCCGTCGTGGTATTCTTAGAGGTCAAGAATCAAATTCAATGGGTGTAATTATTTATTCTGAAGTACCTTTATCTGAAATGTTTGGTTATGCAACTCAATTACGTTCGTTGACTAAAGGTCGTGCTTCTTACTCCATGGAGTTTTTGAGATATGACGAAGCGCCCAACAACATCGCTCAGGCTATTATTGAAGCTCGTGGTAAATAAAAATATAGGTTTTAATTTGAATAAATATCTTTTATTAAAAGATATTATAGTTAAGGAATTTAACCATGGCAAAAGAGCAATTTCAACGAAATAAATTGCACATAAATGTAGGTACTATTGGTCATGTTGATCATGGTAAAACTACTTTAACTTCAGCAATCACAACTGTTTTATCAAAAAAATACGGCGGTCAAGCTTGTGCTTTTGATCAAATCGATAATGCGCCAGAAGAAAAAGCTCGTGGTATTACTATCAATACTTCTCATGTTGAATATGAAACCTTAAATCGTCATTACGCACATGTTGATTGTCCTGGTCATGCTGATTATATAAAAAATATGATTACAGGTGCTGCACAAATGGATGGAGCAATCCTAGTTGTTGCCGCAACTGATGGTCCAATGCCACAAACTCGTGAACATATTTTACTAGGTCGTCAAGTTGGTGTTCCTTATATAATTGTATTTTTGAACAAATGTGATTTAGTTGATGATGAAGAACTTTTAGAGTTAGTTGAAATGGAAGTCCGTGATTTACTATCACAGTATGATTTTCCAGGAGATAGTACTCCAATTATTCGTGGTTCTGCTTTAAAAGCATTAGAAGGAGAATTGGAATGGGAACAAAAGATCATAGAATTAGCTGATTATCTTGATAAATATATTCCAGAACCGGTACGTGCAATTGATTTGCCATTTTTATTACCAATTGAAGATGTTTTTTCAATATCTGGTCGAGGTACAGTTGTTACCGGTCGTGTTGAACGTGGTAGTATAAAAGTAGGTGATGAAGTAGAAATTATAGGAATTAAACCAACCGTAAAGTCAATATGTACTGGTGTTGAAATGTTCCGAAAATTATTAGATCAAGGGCAAGCGGGTGAAAATTGTGGTATCTTGTTGCGTGGTATTAAAAGAGAAGATATTCAGCGTGGTCAAGTATTAGCTAAGCCTAATACTATTAAACCCCATGTAAAGTTTGAAGCTGAGGTTTATGTTTTATCAAAAGAAGAAGGTGGTAGGCATACTCCTTTTTTTAAAGGTTATCGTCCTCAATTTTATTTCCGTACTACGGATGTTACTGGTTCGATAGATCTTCCAGACGGTGTTGAAATGGTAATGCCAGGTGACAATATAAAAATGTTTGTTACTTTAATTCATCCCATCGCAATGGATGATGGTTTACGTTTTGCTATTCGTGAGGGAGGTAGAACAGTTGGTGCAGGAGTTGTAACTAAAGTTGTTAGTTAATATTTAAGTGGCCGTCTGCACGGCCACTTAAATAGAATTGTTCAATTATATATAAAGATATTTAATTAAAATCATATATAATTGTATTGTACTATGACTATTTTATTAATTTAATTTAATACACCGATTATTGATGGAAACAATTAAAATCATTTTAAATAAAAATGATATTTTTTATATTTATTATAAAAAAGTAAAAATAATGTATGTAAAATAAACTGTGTTTATGGTAGTATTGGAGCGAGAGTTTGTTTTATTATTCTTGTATTGTAGTTTTCATATCAAAATTAACTGATTATATAAATCAATAATTTAAAGATTGTAAATAAATGATATTTTAATTATTAGGCTTAATGATAAAAAAAGATATTTGTATGTCTTCATTAAACTTCATAATTTAATACAACAATTTTAAAGCTAAATATAATATTTATTGATTATTTGATAAATTTACGTATAATAACCCATGAGGTTGTCTAAATTTAATTCCATAATAAATATAATTTATTTAATATCAATTAATGATTGATATTAAATAATTAGCTGTTTTATCGGTTATACCGATAAGGTAATTTGTTTTATTCTTAATCTAAATATTTGGGAGCTCTGGTCCATGCAGAACCAAAGAATCCGTATACGTCTTAAAGCATTTGATCATCGTTTAATCGATAAATCAACTGCAGAAATAGTTGAGACTGCTAAGCGCACGGGTGCGCAGGTTCGTGGTCCAATCCCATTACCAACCCGTAAAGAGCGCTTTACTGTTACTATTTCTCCACACGTTAATAAAGATGCGCGTGATCAGTATGAAATTCGAACACATCAGCGTTTGGTAGACATTGTTGAACCAACTGAAAAAACTGTCGATGCTCTTATGCGTCTAGATCTAGCAGCTGGTGTTGACGTACAGATCAGTTTAGGTTGATCTGTTAATGGAGAGGTTGAATTAATGACTGGGTTAGTTGGTAAAAAGATCGGAATGACTCGTATCTTTACTAAGGAAAGTGTATCCATTCCTATAACAGTAATTGAAGTTAAAGATAATCATGTTGTTCAAATTAAAGATCTCGTAAATGATGGCTATAATGCTATTCAAGTAACTACTGGAAATAAAAAAACAAATCGTATAACTAAAGCTCAAGCTGGTCATTTTAAGAAGGCTATGGTTGAAGCTGGTCTTGGTTTATGGGAATTTCGAGTTGGCAAAAGTGAATTATATTCTTTAGGTCAAAAAATTAGCATAGAATTATTTTGTGATATAAAGAAAGTAGATATAACTGGTATATCTAAAGGTAAAGGATTTGCCGGGACAGTGAAGAGATGGAATTTTCGTACTCAAGATGCTGCTCATGGTAATTCTCTATCACATAGAGTCCCTGGTTCTATAGGTCAAAATCAAACGCCTGGCAGAGTTTTTAAGGGTAAAAAAATGGCAGGGCAATTAGGTAAAGAACGCGTAACTATTCAGAGTTTAGATGTAGTATGTGTTGATATTAAAAGAAAATTGCTTTTAGTCAAAGGTGGTGTTCCCGGTGCTATAGGTGGTAATTTAATTATTAAACCAGCCATTAAGACTTAGGAGAATAGCGACGATGGAATTATCATTGCAAGATGCTCAAAGTACTATGACTATTTCTGAAACTACTTTTTGTCATCCTTTTAATGAAGCATTAGTTCATCAAGTCGTTGTTGCATATGCATCAGGTGCTCGTCAAGGAACTAGTGCACAAAAAAGTAGAGCTGAAGTAAGCGGTTCTAGTAGAAAACCTTGGCGTCAGAAAGGCACTGGTCGTGCAAGAGCAGGTTCTATAAGAAGTCCTATTTGGCGCTCTGGTGGAGTAACTTTTGCTGCAAAACCCCAAAAATATAATCAAAAAGTTAATAAAAAAATGTATCGAGGTGCATTGAAAAGTATTTTTTCAGAGTTAATACGTCAAAATAGATTAATAGTTTTTACAAATTTCGCTATAGAATATCCAAAAACTAAATTGTTATTGCAAAAATTACAAAATTTAGGATGTAGTAGAAATATTCTTATAATTACCCATACAACTGATAAAAATTTATTTTTATCAGCTCGCAATTTATATAAAGTGGATATAAAAACTGTAAAAAATATTAATCCAGTTAGTTTAATTGTGTCTGATAAAATCATTATAACAGTTGATGCAATGAAACAAATTTCGGAGATGCTAGAATGAATAGTAAAGAACGTTTTTTTGAAATAATAAGAAAACAACATTCTTCTGAAAAAGCATCTTCTTTAGTTAAGAATACTAGTACTATTGTGCTTAAAGTAAGTAAGAATACTAATAAAAAAGAAATTTTTTTAGCTGTTGAAAAAATATTTGAAGTAAAAGTAAAAAATGTAAATACCTTGATTGTGAAAGATAAAATTAAAAACAATAAAAAACAAAAAAATCGTCAAGAGAATTGGAAAAAAGCTTATATTACTTTACAAAAAGGCCAAAACTTAGATTTTATTAATATCTCTGAATAATGCTGAAGGAAATAAAACAATAATGGCAGTTATGAAATGTAAGCCAACATCTCCAGGTCATAGGCATATGGTGAAAGTAGTTGATTTAAATCTTTACAGAGGAAAACCATTCGCTAATTTATTAGAGAAAAAGATTAAATCTGGAGGACGTAATAATAATGGTAGAATTACTACGCGTCATATTGGTGGTGGTCATAAGCAAAGTTATCGTGTAATAGATTTTAAAAGGAATAAAGACAATGTTTCTGCATCAATTGAACGTTTAGAATACGATCCAAATCGTTCTGCAAATATTGCCTTGGTATTATATAAAGATGGTGAGCGTCGTTATATTTTAGCTATTAAAGGTTTGAAAGTTGGTGATAAGATTCAATCTGGTAATAATGCTTTAATCAAATTAGGTAACACACTTCCAATTAATAATATTCCAGTAGGTTCAATTATACATAATGTAGAAATGAAACCAGGTAAAGGTGGTCAGATTGCTCGTTCTGCTGGTTCGTATGCTCAAATAGTTGCAAAAGAAAATTTTTATGTTACTTTGCGTTTACGTTCAGGAGAAATACGTAAAGTTAATTCTAATTGTCGAGCAACTTTAGGAGAAGTTGGTAATGCTCAACATATGTTACAATCTTTTGGTAAAGCTGGAGCATCTCGCTGGCGCGGTATTCGTCCTACTGTTCGAGGAACAGCTATGAATCCTGTAGATCATCCACATGGAGGTGGAGAAGGTCGTAATTTTGGCAAACATCCCGTAACTCCATGGGGTATTCAAACTAAGGGGAAAAAAACCCGCAATAATAAACGTACTGATAAATTTATAGTACGTAGACGTAATAAATAATATTATAATAGAGGATACACTCGTATGCCACGTTCTCTCAAGAAAGGTCCATTTATAGACCTACATTTGCTTAATAAAGTAGAGAAAGCAGTGGAAAATGGTGATAAAAAACCTTTACGTACTTGGTCGCGTCGTTCGACTATTTTTCCTAAAATGATAGGATTAACCATAGCTGTTCATAATGGTCGTCAACATATTCCTGTTTTTATTTCTGACGAAATGGTAGGTCATAAATTAGGTGAATTCGCTCCAACACGTACTTATCGTGGTCATACATCTGATAAGAAAGTTAAAAAAGTAAAGTAGGGGAAAAAAGTGGAAAGTATCGCTAAATATCGCCGTGCTCATTCTTCTGCCCAAAAGTTGCGATTAGTAGTGAATTTGATTCGAGGAAAAAAAGTATCAGAAGCTTTAAATGTTTTAGTGTATAGTAATAAAAAAGCAGCCTTATTAGTAAAAAAAGTATTAGAATCTGCTATAGCTAATGCTGAAAACAACAATGGTTCTGATATTGACGATTTAAGAATTAAAAAAATTTCAGTAGATGAAGGACCTACTATGAAAAGAATGATGCTACGTGCTAAAGGTCGTTCTGATCGTATTGTAAAGCGTACTAGCCATATCACTGTAGTTGTATCTAATCGCTGAAATACGGAGATTAGTAATGGGTCAAAAAGTGCATCCAAATGGGATGAGGTTGGGTATCATAAAGCCGTGGAATTCTACTTGGTTTGCAAATACAAAAGAATTTGCAAGCAATTTGGAAAACGACTATAAGGTACGTCAGTTTCTTACTAAAAAACTAGCTAAAGCTTCTATATCTCGTATAGTTATTGAAAGACCAGCTAAAAGTATACGTGTGACTATCCATACTGCTCGTCCTGGTATAGTAATTGGTAAAAAAGGTGAAGATGTAGAGAAACTGAGGGTGTCTATAGCAAATATTTCTGGTGTTCCTACGCAAGTTAACATATCTGAAGTATGTAAACCGGAATTGGATGCAAAGTTAATAGCGAACAGTATTACCTCTCAGTTAGAACGTCGCGTAATGTTTCGACGTGTTATGAAAAGAGTTGTTCAAAACGCTATGCGTTTGGGTGCCAAGGGCATTAAAGTTGAAATTAGTGGTAGATTAGGAGGGTCTGAAATAGCACGTACAGAATGGTGTCGTGAAGGACGTGTACCTTTACATACTATACGTGCTGATATTGACTATAGTATCGCTGAAGCTTACACCACCTATGGTGTAATTGGTGTAAAGGTATGGGTTTTTAAAGGTGAAATTTTAGGTAACTTAATTTCTATCGAACAATTAGATTCAACTAATCAACCTAAAAAACAGCAGCGTAAAAACCGTAAGTAAAGGAGAATCGCTGTGTTACAGCCAAAACGCACAAAATTCCGTAAAGTACATAAAGGTAAAAATCGTGGTTTAGCTACCGGGACTAAAATTAGCTTTGGTATGTTTGGCTTAAAAGCAGTTGAGCGTGGTCGTTTAAGTTCCAAACAAATTGAAGCTGCTCGCCGTGCTATGACTCGTGCAGTTAAACGTCAAGGTAAAATATGGATTCGTGTATTTCCAGATAAACCGATAACTGAAAAACCATTAGAAGTACGTATGGGTAAAGGTAAAGGTAATGTCGAGTATTGGGTTGCCATGATTCAACCAGGTAAAATTCTTTATGAAATAGATAGTAGTGTAACAGAAGATTTAGCCCGAGGGGCATTTAAATTGGCAGCTGCAAAGCTACCTATCAAAACTACCTTTGTAACTAAAGCGATAATGTAATGAAAGCAACAAAGTTGCGTAAAAAAAATATTGAAGAACTGAATACTGAACTGTTTAGTTTGTTGCGTGAAGAATTTAATTTACGTATGCAAGCGTCATCCGGTCAGTTACAGAAAACTCATTTATTAAAACAAGTACGTCGTGATATCGCACGAGTTAAAACTTTAATAACTGAAAAAGGTTGATAATTTGTGATTACCAATAAAATCCGTACGCTACAAGGTCGTGTTATTAGTGATAAGATGCAGAAATCTGCAGTTGTTGTAATTGAACGCCTTGTAAAACATCCTATATACGGTAAATTTATTAAACGTACAACTAATTTGCATATTCATGATGAAAAAAATGAATGTAAAATTAATGATATAGTAGAAGTTTGTGAATGCCGTCCTTTTTCTAAAACTAAATCATGGAAATTGGTTCGTGTAATAGAAAGAGCTATTTTGCAAAATTAGAATATAGATATAGAAATATAATAATAGGTGAACGGCTCGGAAGGGTCGTTCGTTTTTTTCCTTGATTAAATTTTTTATATTAACAATATTAATTTTTTTAAAAAAAGATAATATTGTTAAAAATTAGTTGTAATTATAAAAAAATTAAGTGGGGTAATAAAGTGATTCAAGAACAAACTATGCTATGCGTTGCTGATAATTCTGGCGCTCGTAGAGTAATGTGTATTAAAGTGTTAGGTGGTTCACATCGACGATATGCTAGAATTGGTGATATAATAAAAATTACTATTAAAGAAGCAATTCCTCGTGGTAAAGTAAAAAAAGGGGAAGTTTTAAAAGCAGTGATTGTTCGTAGTAAAAAAGGTGTTCGGCGTTTAGATGGTTCTACAATTCGTTTTGATAATAATGCCTGTGTTGTTTTAAATAATAATAGTGAACAACCAATCGGTACACGTATTTTTGGACCAGTCACTCACGAACTGCGTACTGAAAAATTTATGAAAATTATTTCGTTAGCACCAGAAGTGCTCTAATTGAGGTAAATAATGATGGCAGCTAAGATTCGTCGTAATGATGAAATCATTGTTTTAACTGGTAAAGATAAGGGCAAACGAGGAAAGGTGAAAAGTATATTAATTTCTGGCAAGGTTATCGTAGAAGGTGTTAATCTAATAAAGAAACATCAAAAACCTATTTCATCACTTAATAAACCTGGTAGTATTATTGAAAAAGAAGCAGCAATCCAAATTTCTAATGTTGCACTTTTTAATTCAATTACTGGAAAAGCAGATCGTGTAGGTTTTAGATTTGAAGAAGGTAGGAAAGTTCGTTTCTTTAAATCTAATAACAAAACAATTAAGTAATTTGGAGTAAAATGATGTCTACATTACAGGATTATTATAAAAATGAAGTGATCCAAAATCTCAAAGCTCATTTTGGTTACAATTCTGTCATGCAAGTTCCTAAAATCAGTAAAATTACAGTAAATATGGGTGTTGGTGAAGCGGTTGTGGATAAAAAAATATTAGATAATGCTATATCTGATTTAACAGCAATTTCTGGCCAAAAACCTTTAATTACCAAAGTTAGAAAATCAATAGCAGGATTTAAAATCAGACAAGGATATCCTATTGGTTGTAAAGTTACACTTCGCGGAAAAAGAATGTGGGAATTTTTAGAACGCTTAATTGTCATCGTTATACCGCGTATTCGTGATTTTCGTGGTTTTTCAGTTAAATCATTTGACGGTTTTGGTAATTATAATATAGGGATACGTGAACAAATTATCTTTCCTGAAATTAGATATGATAAAATGAATCACATTCGGGGATTAGATATTGCTATCAGTACTTCTGCAAAATCTGATAAGGAAGGCTTAGCTTTACTTGCAGCCTTTAATTTCCCTTTTCGTAAATAATTAAGGTGAGGTGATATATCTAATATGGCTAAAAAATCAATGAAAGCTAGAGAAGTTAAGCGTATAAAATTAGCAAATAAATTACTTACGAAACGTAATGATCTTAAAGCAATTATTGCTAATACTAAAGTTTCTAATAAAATGCGCTGGGATGCGATTTTAAAATTGCAATGTCTTCCTCGTGATTCTAGCCCTTCACGTCAACGTAATCGTTGTCGTCAAACAGGTCGTCCTAGAGGTTTTTTACGAAAATTTGGTTTAAGTCGTATAAAAGTTAGAGAAGCAGCAATGCGTGGAGATATACCAGGACTTAAAAAAGCTAGTTGGTAATAATTTTGCAGATTAATTTAACTATAATGAGGAAAAAATTAATGAGTATGCAAGATTCTGTAGCTGATATGTTAACAAGAATACGTAACGGTCAGTCTTCAAATAAGGTCGCTGTTAATATGTCTTCTTCTAAACTAAAACTAGCAATTTCTAAAGTTCTTAAAGAAGAAGGATATATTGAAAATTTTAAAGTTATAGATAATGATAAAAAGACGCAATTAGAACTCACTTTAAAATATTTTAAAGGTAAACCGGTGTTGTCAAAAATTCAAAGAATAAGTCGCCCTGGTTTAAGAATTTATAAAAAGAAAAATAACCTTCCAAAAGTTATGGATGGTATGGGTGTAGCTGTTATTTCTACATCTAAAGGTGTTATGACTGATAGTATGGCACGTTATATAGGTCTTGGTGGAGAAGTTATTTGCCATTTAGCGTAAGATAATAATTATTTTGGAGGATTTAATGTCTCGTATTGCTAAAACGCCTATTATTATTCCAATTGGTGTAGAGGTGAAACTAAATGGTCAGGTAATTTCAATAAAAGGTAAAAATGGAGAATTACATCAGTTTATAAATAGTTCAGTTAAAATACAATATATTGATAATATTTTAACTTTCAATCCTTGTAAAGATTGTGTTAGTGGTTGGTCACAAGCTGGCACATCCCGTTCGATAATTAATGCAATGGTTATTGGAGTTGATAAAGGTTTTATTAAAAAATTGCAATTAGTTGGAGTGGGTTATCGTGCATCAGTTAATGATAATATAGTAAATTTATCTTTAGGTTTTTCTCATCCTATAAATCATTCTTTACCTAATGGTGTTTTTGCTGAATGTCCAATTCAAACTGAAATCATTTTAAAAAGTGCTAATAAGCAGTTAATAGGTCAAGTAGCAGCTGATTTACGTTCTTATCGTCCTCCAGAACCCTATAAAGGTAAAGGTATTTGTTATATTGATGAGAAAATTGCTATAAAAGAAGCTAAAAAGAAGTAGTAGGTATATAATGAACAAGAAAAGATCTGCTCGTATCCGTCGTAGTAATAGCACAAGATGTAAGATTAAAGAATTAGGTGCTATTCGTTTAGTTGTACATCGTACCCCACGTCATATTTATGCACAGGTAATTAGTTCAAGCGGTTCTAAAGTTTTGATTTCTGCTTCCACTGTAGAAAAAATTATTAATAACCAACTTCAATATACTGGTAATAAAAAAGCTGCTAGTGTTGTAGGTAGATTTATTGCAGAACGTGCAATGAAAAAAGACATTACTAGTGTTTCCTTCGATAGGTCTGGTTTCAAATATCACGGTCGTATTAAAGCGTTAGCGGATGCTGCCCGTGAAGTCGGCCTTAAATTCTAGTAGGTAGGTATTTAAATATGGCAAATATCGAGAAACAAATAGGTGAGTTACAAGAAAAACTAATTGCTGTAAATCGTGTATCTAAAACTGTCAAGGGAGGACGTATTTTTTCTTTCACAGCGCTGACTGTAGTAGGTGATGGTAATGGTCGTGTAGGTTTTGGATATGGTAAAGCACGTGAAGTGCCCGCTGCTATACAGAAGGCAATGGAAAAAGCTCGCCGTAATATGGTAAGCATCATATTAAAAAATGGTACTTTACAGCATTCTGTTAAGGGCTCTCATACAGGTTCTAAGGTATTTATGCAACCAGCTTCACAAGGTACCGGTATTATAGCTGGAGGTGCCATGAGAGCTGTACTTGAAGTTGCTGGAGTACATAATGTTTTAGCTAAGACGTATGGATCCACTAATCCAATTAATGTTGTTCGTGCTACTATAGAGGGATTAAGTAATATGAGCTCTCCTGAAGTGATTGCTGCTAAACGGGGCAAATCTATAAAAAATATTATGGAGATATAAAATGATTGATAAAAAAATTAAAATAACTCAGATACGTAGTTCTATTGGTTGTTTACCATCTCATAAACTAACTCTTATCGGTTTAGGTTTACGGCGTATTGGTCATACCGTAGAACGCAAGGATAATCCATCTATACGTGGTATGATTAATGTTATTTCATATATGGTAAAAGTAATAAAAGAAGATGAATAATTTGAGATTAAACAATTTATCTCCTGCTATCGGATCTAAACATTTTAGTAAAAGAGTAGGTCGTGGTATAGGATCTGGTTTGGGTAAAACTTGTGGTCGTGGACATAAGGGCCAAAAATCTCGTTCTGGAGGTAATATCAACCGTGGTTTTGAAGGCGGTCAAATGCCTATATATCGTCGTTTGCCAAAGTTTGGTTTTACATCACGTAAAAATTTTGTTCAAGAAGTTCGTCTATTTGA
This sequence comes from Candidatus Pantoea edessiphila, assembly GCF_002933345.1. Classification (GTDB taxonomy): domain Bacteria; phylum Pseudomonadota; class Gammaproteobacteria; order Enterobacterales; family Enterobacteriaceae; genus Pantoea_C. The sequence goes on from NZ_PDKR01000003.1 coordinate 79,496, forward strand.
TTTGATAAAAGTTAAAGATGATATTATATCTTTAAATACTCTGAAAAAATTTAACGTTATTAATAATCGTGTGAAATCCGTTAAAATAATTTTTTCTAATGGTCTCTCTAGACCAATAAAAATTTGTGGTTTGAATGTTACTAATGGTGCTAAAAAAGCTATTGAAGGTATCGGTGGCATAATTGAGGATTAAGTACTAAATGATAAAACAATTGGGATTTGATTTTAAAAATACCAAGAATAGTTTAAGTGACTTAAAAAATAGATTATTATTTTTATTTATTAGCTTAGTGGTCTTTCGTATTGGCTCTTTTATTCCAATTCCTGGTATTGACGTGAGCATACTTAAAAAAATAATTGAACAACAACGTGGAACCATAATTGAGATGTTTAATATGTTTTCTGGTGGATCTTTAAGTCGTGCTTCTATCTTTGCATTGGGAATAATGCCATATGTTTCAGCATCAATTATTATTCAATTATTAACTGCAATTCATCCGAAACTAATAGAAATAAAGAAAGAAGGGGAGATAGGTCGTCGTAAAATTGATAAATATACGCGTTACTGCACCTTGGTCTTAGCTATACTCCAATCAATGGGTATTGCTGTTGGTTTACCTAATATGCTAGGTATGCATAACTTAATTTTTAAACCTGGCTTATTTTTTTATTCAACAGCGGTTGTCAGTTTAGTATCAGGCACTATTTTTTTAATGTGGTTAGGTGAACAAATTACTGAGCGTGGAATAGGTAACGGTATTTCTATTATTATTTTTGCTGGTATCATTGCAGGATTACCATCAGCAATAAGTCACACTATTGAACAAACCAGACAAGGTGAATTACATATCTTTTTATTACTATTTATTTTGCTTTTCATATTTATGGTCACATTTTTTGTTATTTTCGTCGAACGAGGTCAACGTCGAATAATGGCTAATTATGCAAAAAGACAACAAGGACGTCGTTTGTATGCAGTACAGTGCACACATTTACCGTTAAAAGTTAATATGGCTGGTGTGATTCCTGCTATTTTTGCTTCTAGTATTATTCTATTTCCTGCAACTATGACTTCATGGCTTGGTAATAATAATCATTGGAAATGGTTAGCTACTGTTTCTTTATATCTTCAACCTGGACAACCGCTTTATGTATTGATTTATGCTGCTGCAATCATTTTTTTCTGTTTTTTTTATACAGCTTTGGTTTTTAATCCTCGTGAAACAGCAGATAATTTAAAAAAATCTGGAGCATTTATACCAGGAATTCGTCCAGGAGAACAAACAGCAAAATATATTAATAAGGTGATGACTCGTTTAACTTTATTTGGTGCTTTTTATATCACGTTTATATGTCTTATTCCTGAATTCATGAGAAGTCTTATGAAGGTACCATTTTATTTTGGTGGGACTTCATTATTAATTGTGGTTGTAGTTATTATGGACTTTATGTCTCAAGTACAAACATTAATGATGTCAAGTCAATATGATCTTGCATTGAAAAAATCTAATTTAAAATAATCTGATTAATTATTTTTAAATAAATTTAATAGTAAAAAAGGAATATTATAAATGAAAGTTCGCACTTCTGTTAAGAAACTATGTCGTAGCTGTAAAATTATTCGTCGTAACGGTATTGTCCGTGTAATTTGCAAGTCTCATTCTAAACATAAACAACGTCAAGGTTAATTGAATAATTTGTTTTATAACAAATTATTCAATTTATATTTTTATTCACAATATAATGTACAAAAATTAATTGAAAATTATTAGGAGAGTAATTTGACTCGTATAGCAGGAATAGATATTCCTGATAATAAGCATATAGTTATGTCATTAACCACTATTTTTGGTATTGGTAAAGTTCGCTCTAAAAAAATTTGTGCTATTACTGGTATTAATGAAAATATTAAAGTAAGTAAATTATCTGAAAAACAAATTGATAAATTACGAGATGAGGTTGCTAAATTTGTTATTGAAGGTGATTTACGGCGTGAAGTTAATATTAGTATTAAGCGATTAATCGATTTGGGTTGTTATCGTGGTTTACGTCATCGCCGTGGTCTTCCGGTTCGTGGTCAGCGTACTAAAACCAATGCACGTACACGTAAAGGTCCTCGTAAACATATTAAAAAATAATCGAGATAAGTAAAATGGCAAAGGCATTAGTTCGTACACGTAAACGTGTAAAAAAACAAATTTTAGATGGTGTGGCTTATATCCACGCTTCCTTTAATAATACTATTGTTACTATTACTGATCGTCAAGGTAACGCATTAGGTTGGGCAACTGCAGGTGGATCAGGTTTTCGTGGTTCACGTAAATCAACTCCCTTTGCTGCCCAAATTGCTGCGGAACGTTGTGCAGAGGCGGTAAAAGATTACGGCATTAAAAATTTAGAGGTAATGGTAAAAGGTCCTGGTCCAGGTCGTGAATCAACTATTCGTGCTTTAAATACAGTTGGTTTCCGGATTATCAATATTATTGATATGACACCCATCCCTCATAACGGTTGTCGTCCGCCAAAAAAACGTCGTGTATAATTTATTTTAAAATAGCTGGAGAAAAAAATGGCAAGATATTTAGGGCCTAAGCTCAAGCTGAGCCGACGTGAAGGTACTGACTTATTTCTTAAGTCTGGTGTTCGAGCGATCGATTCTAAATGTAAATTTGAACAAGCTCCTGGCCAACATGGAATACGTAAACCGCGTTTATCGGATTATGGTGTTCAGTTGCGTGAAAAACAAAAAGTTCGTCGTATTTACGGAATTCTTGAACGTCAATTTCGTAATTATTATAAAAAAGCTGCACGATTGAAAGGTAATACAGGTGAAAACTTATTAGTTCTATTAGAAAGTCGTTTAGACAATGTAGTTTATCGTATGGGATTTGGAGCTACTCGAGCAGAATCACGTCAGTTAATAAGTCATAAATCTATCATAGTAAATGACCGTTTTGTTAACATTGCTTCTTATCAAGTATATCCAAATGATGTTATCAAAATTTGTGATAAAGCTAAAAAACAATCTCGTGTTAAAGCTGCTCTAGAACTATCTGAGCAAAATAAAAAACCAGATTGGTTAGAAATTAATGAAAAAAAAATGGAAGGTCTTTTCAAGCGCATTCCTGAAAGACAGGATCTATCTACAGACATTAATGAACATCTGATTGTTGAACTTTATTCTAAGTAAGGCTTTGTACCAAAGAGAGGATATAATGCAGGGTTCTGTGACAGAATTTCTAAAACCGCGCCTGGTAGATATAGAACAACTCAGCTCGACACAAGCTAAAGTAACTCTTGAGCCGTTAGAACGTGGCTTTGGTCATACTCTTGGTAATGCACTTCGCCGTATTTTGCTTTCTTCGATGCCAGGTTATGCAGTAACAGAAGTTGAAATTGATGGTGTATTGCATGAATATACCACTAAAGAAGGAGTACAGGAAGATATCTTAGAAATATTACTAAACCTTAAGGGATTAGTCGTAAAAGTTGAAGGTAAAGAAGAAGTTGTATTAAATTTGAATAAATCCGGTATTGGTCCTGTAATTGCAGCTGATATTGCACATGATAGTCACGTAGAAATTATTCATCCTCAACATATAATTTGTCATTTAACTGATAAAAATGCTGCTATTAATATGCGTATAAAGATTCAAAGAGGTCGTGGTTATGTACCAGCTGCTAATCGAATTCGTAGAGGTGAAGAAGATGAACGTCCTATAGGTAGACTTCTAGTTGATGCCTGTTATAGTCCTATAGATCGTATTGCGTATAATGTTGAAGCAGCACGTGTAGAACAGCGGACTGATTTAGATAAATTAATTATTGATTTAGAAACCAATGGGACAATAGATCCTGAAGAAGCAATTCGTAGAGCTGCTACCATCTTAGTAGAACAATTAGAATCTTTTGTTGATTTACAAGATTTACATCAACCTGAAATAAAAGAAGAAAAACCAGAATTTGATCCACTTTTATTACGTCCTGTTGATGATTTAGAATTAACCGTCCGTTCTGCTAATTGCTTAAAGGCAGAAACTATCCATTATATCGGTGATTTAGTACAACGTACTGAAGTTGAACTACTTAAAACACCTAATTTAGGCAAAAAATCTCTTACTGAAATTAAAGATGTTTTGGCTTCACGTGGACTTTCTCTTGGTATGAGACTTGAAAATTGGCCGCCAAAAAATATAATAGAAGAATAATTTTATATTAAAAATTAATATATTAATAAAAGGATAAATCATGCGCCATCGTAAAAGTGGGCGTCAATTAAATCGTAATTCAAGTCATCGTAAGGCTATGTTTCGTAATATTACAGCCTCTTTAGTTCGTCATGAAATTATAAAGACAACTTTATCAAAAGCTAAAGAACTACGTCGTATTATTGAACCTTTAATTACTATTTCTAAAATTGATAGTGTCTTTAATCGTAGATTTGTCTTCGCTAACATTCGTGATAATGAAATTGTTGCGAAATTATTTAAGCAATTAGGTCCACGTTTCATAAATCGTTTTGGTGGATATACTAGAATTCTAAAGTGTGGTTTTCGTTCTGGTGATAAGGCACCAATGGCCTATATTGAGTTAATTGATCGTCAGAAAAATATTAAAACAAAACAAATAAAAACGACTAATAATTAATAATTTTGGTTAATTATCTAATTTAAAAAAAATAGAGTAAAAAACTCACTATTAATTGGGTTTTTTGCTCTTTAATCTTTAAGGTGATTAATTTTGTTGTATTGTTATCTTATTTTAGTATTTTAGTTGAGCTGAGTGCTAGGTTTAAACACTTCATTTCGTGAATTAATTAGCTCTTTAACTGTCATTGGTTTCTTACCTGCAGGTTGTAAGCAAATTAAATTTATTATACCTTGTGTAGTTGCAACTTGAATTCCTTGTTTTGTAACTTTAATAATTTCTCCTGGTTTTTTATCTACATGAGCTAATATACTTACTTTCCAAACTTTTATTAATTGATTATTAACATAAAAAAAACTTATTGGCCATGGATTAAAAGCACGAATACATCGTTCTAATTGTTTTGCTGAAAAATTCCAATTAATTTTTGCTTCTTTCTTTTTTATTTTTTTAGCATAACTAGCTAATTTTTCATCTTGTTTTTTAGAATTGATATTACCATAATATAGTTTTAAAAAAGTACTAAATAATCCCTGAGAACCCAATTTTTTTAATTTATTATAGAGTGTTAATGTGGTATCTTTTAAGCTAATATCACAATCAATTTGATATAATATATTTCCAGTATCTAATTTTTCATCCATTTTGATAATAGTGATTCCAGTTTTTTTATCTCCAGCTAAAATTGCTCTTTGTATAGGCGCTGCACCTCTCCATCTTGGTAATAAAGAGGCGTGAATATTAATACATCCCAAACGTGGTATTTTAAGTATTGTGTTTGGAATAATTAATCCATAAGATACTACAACCATTATATCTGGATTGAAATTAGAAATTATATTTTGATGTAATTTACAATCCAATGATTTTGGTTGAAATATTGGAATGTTTTTACTTTGTGCAAAAATTTTTATAGGACTATATTTTAATTTATAGCCTCTACCAGACGGACGATCTGGTTGAGTAAATACAGCTAATACTATATGGTTAGATGTAATTATATCATTAAGATAAGATACAGCAAAATCAGATGTACCAGCAAAGATAATTTTTAATGATGGTATAATCAAAATTCTCTCTTCTAATTTTAAAAAAGGCTTTTTATATTTTAATGTAATTATTTTTTAATTCTAAGCATTTTTGATAACTTAACTTTAATTCTCTGGCGTTTTAAGGGTGATAAATAGTCAATAAATAATTTACCATTTAGATGATCTATTTCATGTTGTATACAAATTGATAATAGGTCATTAGTTTCTATTTCAAAAACATCACCATTTCGATCTAATGAACTAATTTTAATTATTGCACCTCTTTGTATAAAGGCATGTTGTTTTGGCAATGATAAACAACCTTCTTCTATTCCATTAGTACCCGTTATATTTAATATTTCTGGATTAATTAATACTAAGCGATTTTTATGGTTTTCAGAAATATCAATGACTATAATACGTTGATTAATATTAACTTGAGTAGCTGCAAGACCAATACCTTTATAAGCATACATAGTTTCAAACATATTATCTATAATATTTTGTATTTCTTCATTAATTATTTTAACTGGTAAAGCTTTTTGACGTAGACGCTCATCTGGAAAATATAACAATGGTAAAACTGACATAAATGTATTACTTCTTTAGATGATTAAATAAGTTAATTAATTTTTCATTTCTTGCATCATTAATTGAATTATGAAGCTTACTCACTAGAAGTATATTATATTATCAATTAAATAGGTATAATTAAATTATATTTATAATTAAAAATAACATTGATCATAATAAAATTATTAAATCTTATAAACATTCAACATTAATAATTAAAGTAAATATTTTTATAAAATAGATTTGTTTATATGTATTATACACTCAATATCTTTTTTAAAGATAAACTTTTAATTCTAATGTTTATTTATAATGCTTTCACTAAATGTTATAATATAGCATTATATTTATTTTTACTGCTATATCAATCTCTGTATTAATTTTTAATTAAAAGAACTAAATAAAATTATTCTATGTTAGATATAATGATTGGTTTTTTATTTGAAATATATATGTTAAATTAAATCATAATTTGTATGGTAATTTAAAAACATAGATTTTTATATTAAAGATAAATAATTTTTAAGAATTTATCATTATTATAATAATTATATAAATGATAATTTTACTTGTAATAAGAATACAAGGTTAGATTTAGGACCTTCATTTGTTTATTTTAGATAAACGTAAGATGTTAAAATGATAGTTATTGATTAATTTAAAGATTTAAATTAATCAGCTTTAATAGTAATGTTTTTTATCTAAATTATAAAAACTTATCTAAATCAAAATTAAAAAATAACTATTTAAGTATTAAAACAATAAAATATATTATTCTTAATTATTAACAATAACTAATTATATTATTCAATATTATTTCTATATGAGTTAAAATTGATTTATTCAAACATATTATTAATAAATTATAAAAACAACAAATAAAACGGCTAATATAATAAATTTTATTATGCATAAAGAAGATTTTTTAATTTCATTAAAACATTGCGTAAAGGAACTTTATCTAGGCGGAATTATAATTTATCCAACTGAAGCAGTTTTCGGATTTGGTTGTGATCCTGAAAATAAAACCGCGGTAGAGAAACTAATTTTCCTTAAAAATCGTTCTCTTAACAAAGGTTTTATATTAATCAGTAATGATTATAATCAATTGAAATCATATGTTGATGAATATAAAATTTCTTCAATTAAGCGTGATTATATGTTTTCTTATTGGCCTGGTCCAACAACATTCATTGTCCCAGCTTCTAGACAAACGCCAATTTGGTTGACTGGAAAATTCGATTCTTTGGCAATCCGTGTGAGTAATCATCCTGGAATAAAAGCTCTGTGTAATAAATTTGGTAAACCTATAATATCAACAAGTGCTAATCTAGCGAACCAAAAACCTTGTCGTACATTTGAAGATGTTATAAAAAAATTTGGAAAATCATTTCCAATTTTATTAGGTGAAACTTACGGTTTAAAACGTCCTTCTGAAATTAGAAATATTATCACTGGAGATTTAATACGTAAAGGATAGTTCATGTTTAAATTTGCAGTTTTTGGGAATCCCATTTATCATAGTAAGTCTCCATTCATTCATAATGAATTTGCTAAGCAAACAGGAATACAACATACCTATGGAAGTATATATGTTCCAATTGATGGATTTTTACAATCAATTTCAAGTTTTTTTTCCCAAGGTGGTTTAGGAGCTAATATAACTTTACCTTTTAAGCAACAAGCATTTGAATTTACTGATGAACTTAGTGAACGAGCTTATTATTCAGGTGCTGTCAATACTTTAAAAAAACTAGATAATGGTAAAATTTTTGGAGACAATACTGATGGTATTGGATTATTGAGTGATCTTCAGAGACTTAAAATGGTAAATTGTGGAGACAAAGTTCTTATAATAGGAGCTGGTGGTGCAGCTAGGGGAATAATTTTACCACTATTGACCTTGGGAACTATAATTACAATAACCAATCGCACTGATGTCAAATCTCATAGATTAGCTAATCATTTTAAACATAATGGTAATATTACTTCTTGTAATATTAATCAATTAAATGGTAAAAAATTTGATTTAATTATTAATTCAACTTCTAGTAGCTCAATTGGCCAAATACCTATTTTACCTATTTCTTTAATACATAATAAGCTACGATGTTATGATGTTTTTTATCAAAAAAAATTAACATCTTTTTTATATTGGTGTCAAAAAAAAGGCTGTAATTATTTATCCGACGGACTGGGAATGTTAATTTACCAAGCTGCATATTCATTTAAATTATGGCATGGAATAATGCCTAACATTACAAATATGTTTATAAAATTAAAATAAAATATTTTATTAATTTGTATGATTTATTAATCATAATAAGATTATATGATATAATTAATAAATTTTAAATTTACAAAATAATTAATATACTTGTAAAATTACGTATTCAATTTATAATAATAAATATTATTAAAAACAATATTATAATATAGTCAAGATATTTATAATTAATCAGTATATTTAGACAAGAAAAACTTGACTAATAAGGTCAACAGAGTTAGCATAACGAATTATTATAATTATTATTAACAAAGCTCTTTAACA
>NZ_PDKR01000004.1 GCF_002933345.1 Candidatus Pantoea edessiphila
CTATAACGCGATAGTACCACCTGAAACCATGTCGAACTCAGAAGTGAAATGTCGTAGTGCCAATGGTAGTGTGGAGTTTCTCCATGTGAGAGTAGGAAATCGCCAGGCAGGATTCCTTAATTAAATAGATATTTTTGTGAAATGTTTATTTTCATTACCTATTATATTATTAATTAAAATTATTCTAATAATTAATCTATTCTTTCATATAATATATTTTATCGTTATCAATATTGTAGCTAAAATTTTATGATTTGTGATTCATTGTAAAATTAGGAAAGTTTTAATATGAAAAAATTTTATGTTATTCTTATTGGAGTTATTTTAAACTTAAACTCATTTGCTGAACCATTCATTAGTGGTAAGCATTATGTTGTTTTGCCTAATACAATTACAAATCAACCTCAAGTAGTAGAATTTTTTTCATTTTTATGTCAACATTGTTATCAATTTGAACACTATCTTAGTAAGTACACCATTCCAAAAAAAATTAACTTAGTGAAATATCATATTAATTTTGAAGAAGATGAAGATAATTTTAACGAAATATTAACCCATACATGGGCTATTGCAATGGCTTTAGGCATTGAAGATAAAGTAATTAATCCAATTTTCAATATTGTTCAGAACATGAAAAACATTACAGGAGAGGATGTATTAAAAAATAAAGAAAAGTTGAAAAATGTATTTATAAAATCATCCGGTATTTCTTTTAAAGAATATGAAACATTATGGGATAGTTTTACAGTAAAAATGATAATTGATAGACAAAAGAAAGCAAATTTTGATTTTAATGTTAATAAAATACCAGTTGCATTTGTTAATGGAAAATATATGATTAATATTAGTGAGTTAAGTAAAGATTATTCCAATAATACAATTTCTGAATATTTTAATATAATTAAATTATTAATGAATAAAAAATAAATATTTATTTTTTATTCATTAATATAATTATTTTGATTAAAATTCCTTAACTTTAACAATTAATTTTTCGATTTAATGAGTACTTTAATTTTAATTGACGGATCATCTATTCTTTATAGAGCATACTATGTTTTTCCATTGTTAATAAACAGCAGAGGTGAACCAACTGGTGCAATATTTGGATTTATAAATATATTAAATAATATAATTAAAAAATATAATCCAAGTCATATGGCTGTAGTATTTGATAGTTCATCCAAAAATTTCAGACATGAAATATTTCAATATTATAAATGTAATCGATTGCCTATGCCTAATAATCTACGTATTCAGGTCCAACCATTATGTGAAATAATTCAAGCAATAGGTTTAAAAATTATAACATTAAATGGCGTTGAGGCAGATGATGTTATAGGTACATTATCATATAATATTAATAAATCAGATGATTTTTTGACATTAATTAGTACTAATGATAAAGATATGGCACAATTAGTTACATCAAAAGTAAATTTGATTAATACCGATAGTAAAAAAATTTTAGGTCCTGATGAAGTTAAAAAAAAATATGGTGTTTCACCTAAGTTAATTGCGGATTTATTAGCTATTACTGGTGATAGTTCAGATAATATTCCTGGTATACCTAAAATTGGAAAAAAAACGGCAGTAATTTTATTGAATGAAATAGGGGGTATAAAATATATATATTCTAATCTTAACAAAGTAGCATGTCTTTCATTCCGTGGTGCAAAAAGCACTATTTTAAAACTTCAAAAATATCGTGAAATAGCGCTATTATCTTATAAGCTAGCGAAAATTAAAACAGATGTTTTAGTTGATTTAAATCACAAAGATTTAGTTATTAATAATCCAAATATAATAAAATTAAAAAAATTTTTTTATCGCTATGAGTTTAAAAATTTTTTTGAATTGTTTATTAAAATAAACAATAAAAATAAGTTATAATGTAATCTACAATATAAAACATATTAAAAAATAATATAAATTTATAAGAATATGTACTTTAATTTAAGTAATTTAAATATTTGGATAAAATCATTAAGAAAAAATTTTGCATTTGGAAAGCAGTTCTTCAGATATAATTTTTGCTAGAATTGTAGGAATATACTTCGCTGTAAAGCCGTAAAGCCATATAAGGCAGCTTATATGCTATTAATTCATAATTTATAAAAATATACTAAAAAGCTGGAATTAATACAACTTAAGTACTTATTTAAAGATATTGCATTATATAAAAATGATATTATTTTATAATCTTATATTATTAATAATTTATCAAGTATCAAGTAAATAAAGATTTAATTAATTTAACTGAAATTTTGATATTAAATACCTTAAAATTATTAATAATATATAAACAAATTTAATTTTAATCTAGTTTTATTAGAAACTGCTACAGTATATCTATATAAAAAAATAAATCTTATAAAATATCTGGTAGTAATTTAAATCTTTCTTTCACATATGCAAATTAGAGAATTTTAAAAAAAATTAAATTGGAAATTCATAATAATTTTGTTGAAAAATTAGCAAATTAAATTATTAATGGAATTTACTACACAGTTATTAATTACTTTATTGGTTATAGTTAGTATATGAGAAAATTAGGAACAAATTTATTAAAAATATTAATTATTTAATTAAACCATAAATTTAATCTTTGATATATTTTATCAATATTTATATTTTTTAATGATGAAAATATTTCTATTTCAAATTCAAAATCTACCATAAATTTTGACAAAGCTGTTTTAGTTATATTTAATTTTGTTTTCTGTTCAGAAAAATTGCATTTATCTGCTTTAGTTAATAAAATAAATAGAGAAATATTTTGTTTTTTTGTTAATTTGATTATTTTCTTGTCAAAGTTATTTACTGTATAACGAATATCCATTAATAAAATTAATCCCTTTAAATGTCTATTTTTTTTTATATATTCAAAAATAATATCGTTCCATTTTGTTATATTTTTTTTAGATGTCTTAGCATAGCCATATCCTGGTAAATCAACTAAATATTTATTTTGAGTTATTTCGAATAAATTAATTAATTTAGTACAACCTGGAGTTTTACTAACACGTGCTAAATGATTTTGATTTGTTATTTTATTTAATAAGCTGGATTTTCCAGAATTAGAACGACCTATCAACGCTACTTCAATACTATCATCATTATTGATAGGAAGATAATTTATGTTAGGAACGCTTACAATAAAACGCGTATTTTGATAATTTATCATGTACAAAATTACATATTTAAAATTGTTAATGAATAATATATTATTATATTAACACAACTGCATTGTTATATAGAATATATTAAAATTTGCATAATATTTATAATATTATAAAAATCTCAATTTAAATAACTAACAATATCTTAAATAAAAATTGCTACAATTTAATATATTTCAGCTGTATTATTAATTTTAATTAATATTAATTAAAATTAATGATAAAAAATATAAATGATTTATTATTTTTTAATAATATCTTTCTTATTAAAGTAAATAGAAAATCGAAAATAAACATAATTTGCATAGTCAAAGTTAAAATATTTAGGTTAAAATTAATATTTATTTAACTCAGTATAACACTACTTATTAATTAATGAGGTAAAATTTTGATTAATAACTTACGTAATATAGCTATCATTGCTCATGTTGATCATGGAAAAACTACATTAATTGATAAATTGCTTCAACAATCTGATAATTTTGATATTAATAAAGATATTGATCGTATAATGGATTCAAATCAGCTAGAAAAAGAAAGGGGAATCACTATATTATCAAAAAATACCGCTATTAAATGGAATAATTATCGTATTAATATCATTGATACACCAGGACATGCTGATTTTGCAGGCGAAGTAGAACGTATTTTATCAATGGTAGAAGGTGTTTTATTAGTAGTAGACGCTATTGACGGTCCTATGCCTCAAACACGTTTTGTTACTAGAAAATCATTATCTTATAATCTAAAGATTATAGTAGTAATCAACAAGATTGATAGAAATGGTGCACGTCCAGATTGGGTTGTTAATAAAATATTCGACATGTTCTTAAATCTTAATGCTAATGATGAACAATTGGATTTTCCTATCATATACACTTCAGCAATAAAGGGTATTGCAGGTTTAGATTATAATAATATGTCTAAAGATATGACTCCTTTATATGTTGAAATCATTAATAATATAAGTGCACCAAAAGGTGAATCGGAAAAACCCTTGCAAATGCAAATATCTCAATTAGATAAAGATAATTATCTTGGTTTGATGGGAATTGGACGCTTAAAAAGTGGTAAGATCAAAATGCATCAAAACGTTGTTATAACTAATTGCAATGGAAAAATGATTAATGGTAAAATTAGTAAGGTTTTCGGTTATCTTGGATTAAAAAAAATAGATATTAATGAAGCAGAAGCAGGAGATATAGTAGCTATTACTGGTTTAAATGAATTAAATATTTCTGATACTATTTGCGATCCAACAAACATAAAAGCTCTTCCTAATTTAAATATTGACGAACCAACTGTTAATATTTTTTTTAATGTTAATACATCACCATTTTGTGGGAAAGAAGGCAAATACTTAACATCACGTAAAATATTTGAACGTTTAAAGCAAGAAGTTACTTATAATGTAGCTCTTCGTGTAAAAGAAACAGATAGTCCTGATATTTTTTGTGTATCTGGAAGAGGAGAACTACATCTTTCTATTTTAATAGAAAATATGCGTAGAGAAGGTTTTGAATTTGCAGTATCTCGACCAAAAGTAATTTTTCGTGAAATTAATGGTAAAAAGCTAGAACCATTTGAAGAAGCTATATTAGAAATTGAAGAATGTCATCAAGGATTAGTAATGCAAGAAATAGGAATACGAAAAGGTAATCTTCAAACGATGGATGTATGCGTAAATAAACGTATAAGGCTTGAATATATAATTCCAAGCCGAGGTTTAATTGGATTTCGTAGTAAATTTATGAGAATTACTTCTGGTAGTGGAAACTTATATTCTATATTTAGTCATTACGATGATATATGTATAGGTGATATAAAACAACGTAAAAATGGAGTTTTAATTTCTAATAGTCAAGGTAAGGCAGTTGCATTTGCATTATATAACCTTCAAGATCGTGGTAATTTATTAATTAATCAAGGAATGGAAGTATATGAAGGACAAATAATTGGAATTCATAATCGTTCTAATGATTTAACTGTCAATTGCTTAGCTAGTAAAAAATTAACTAATATGCGTGCTGCTGGAAGCGATGAAACTATAAATCTTATTCCTCCACTAAAAATGACATTAGAACAAGCAATTGAGTTTATTGATAATGATGAACTTGTAGAGGTCACTCCTAAATCTATTCGTATTAGAAAAAGATATTTAAAAGAATATGAACGTAAACAAACCAAAAGGAATAAATCATATCTTTAAAAATAGTTAAACATACTAATTTTTATTTTGATATGATATATTACATCCTAAGTTATCACTTAAAATAAATTAGAAAACATTTATATCGAAAGTTTTTTTTGATATCCAACGATCTATTATATCAATTGCTTTTTCAGGATATAATTTATGAATACTATAGGCTGTTTGTTGTGCTTCAGATATTATAACTTTATTTTGTAATATATTTATAGCCTTAAAATCAATAGTCCCAGTTTGTTTTGTACCAAGTAATTCTCCAGGACCACGAATTTCTAAATCTAGTTGAGCAATTAAAAAACCATCATGAATATTTCTTATTGTTTCTAATCGTCTTTTAGCAATCTCACTAAGGGGAGGTTTGTATAGCAAGATACAATATGATTCCAAAGAACCTCTTCCTACACGACCTCTTAATTGATGTAATTGAGCAAGTCCTAACCGCTCTGAATTTTCGATTATCATTAAACTAGCGTTAGGCACGTTAACACCAACTTCTATCACAGTTGTAGTAACTAGCAATTGAAATTTATTATTTTTAAAATTATTCATGGTTTTTTTCTTTTCTTCTAATTTCATTCTACCATGAATTAAGCCAATATTTAATGTTGGTAATGCTTTTTTTAATAATGCCCAATTAACTTCTGCTGCTTGTGCTTCCAATATTTCTGACTCTTCAATTATAGGACATACCCAGTAAACTTGACGACCTTTTAAACAAGCTTTTTCTACACGTGATATAATTTTATTTCTACGAATATCTGGAATTATTACAGTTAAAACTGGATTACGACCTGGAGGAAGTTCATCAATTATAGAAATATCAAGATCAGCATAGTTAATCATTGCTAAAGTACGGGGGATAGGAGTTGCTGTCATTATCAATTGATGAGGACGAAAATTATTTTTTTCTCCTTTACTCCAAAGAGCTGATCGTTGATGTACTCCAAAACGATGTTGTTCATCTATAATGATTAAAGCTAATTTATTAAAACGCATTTGTTTTTGAAATAATGAATGAGTACCAACCACTATTGATGTCTTGCCATTAGAAATCATATCTATTTGTGCTTTACGTTCTTTATGCTTCTGTTTTCCAAATAATAATCCAATTTCAATTCCAAGAGGTGTAAACCACTGACGTAGATTATCGACATGTTGTTCTACTAACAATTCGGTTGGAACCATTAAAGCTACTTGTTCACCTTGAGCTATAACGTTAAGTGCTGATAAAGCAGCTACTAATGTTTTTCCAGATCCTACATCACCTTGTAATAAACGTACCATTGGATGATTTTTAGATATATCTTTTTCAATTTCTTGAAGTACTTTCTTTTGAGAATTAGTTAAAGAAAAAGGAAGATTAGCTATTAATTTATTAATTAATTTATGATTTTTAGGTATTGGTGAAGCATCATAACTTTTTATCTTGTCTTTTATTGATAACATCTTAAGGTTATGTGCTAATAGTTCTTCAAATACTAGTCTGTTGCCAGCTAAGAAAATTTTTTTTTCTGATTTTTGTAAATTATCTAAAGGAGGATTATGTATTGTATGTAAAGCTTCAGTAAAACTAATTAAGTTTTTATTTAGTTTTTTAGGGATTAATTCAATAATTTTATGATGATCTAGCATAATTAATGCTTGATTTATTAAATTACGTAATAATAATTGACTAATACCTTCAGTAGATGGATAAATTGAGGTTAATGTTTTTTTTATCATTTCATTACTATTTACTTTATAAATAGTATATTCAGGATGTATTAGTTCAAATTCATACTTACCACGAATAACTTCTCCATATGCAATGATTTGACGTCCTGGTGTAAAAGTATTTTTTATAATATTAGGAGTGAAGTTAAAAAACTTTATCGTTAAAATTCCAGTTCCATCTGTAATTCGGCATAACATAATACGACGATTATTAAAAACTATTTTAGTTTCTATAACTTTACCTACAACTGTAACATAGGTGCCAAAAATTAAATTTTTAATAGAATTAATTTGCGTGCGATCTTCATATCTTATAGGAAAGTGAAATAATAAGTCTTTTATAGTTTTTAAACCCATTTTAACTAATTTTTTATCTTGAATATTATTTATTTTCTGTAATTTATGTATTGGTATAGTATTTAAACAAAATTCTTTCATTTTATAATTGTTTATTATAGTTTAAATAAATTATATCTAAAATAATTATATTTTAATATTATTAAAGATTTTTAAAGATATATTTATTGCAATAACTATTTGCTTTGTTATCCTAATTTAAATAAAACTATATCTTTTAATATCTATATTTAATAATCTTGATAATTTCATGTTTAAGCTAAAAAATGTATTAATTATACTATTCAAATTTAACAAATAGTATTTTTTATCAAAAATAACTAAAATGTTACTGAAAATATCTACGTGTAAATATAATTTAGATTATTTATTTTATGATCTAGATATAGTTTACTATTAATTTTTTTGAAAATTTTATTTTAACAATTAAGTAATCATCTAAATTTGTCAAAAATGATGGTTTTAAGATTTACCCGATTATAAATCTAATCAATTCTAATCTAAAATTATTTTTTGTCTATTTAATTTTACCCTAATTTGCTTCTAGAACCATAGAACAGTTATCAAATCACATAATGATTGATAACTGTTAATAATAACTAATATTATAAATTTTAAATTACTAATCTAATAATTCTTGATATAATGTAATTAATTGATTTTTTAAACCCATTTAATATCATTATTTGCAAATATTTTCTTAACTATTATTAGACAGATAATTAATAAAATTAAATTTATTTTTGTAGATAGTAATTTGTGTAAGTTTAATATTTTACAAATTGCTAATTGATAGATATAATATCAAGTTCATAGCATACATTTATGCGGTTTTTTTTAAACCGCATTAATAAAAAACATCTGTTAGAGATTAGATAGTTTACTTATTCTACTGATAAGTATTTTTTAATTAGTATATTAAGTTTTAAATAACCATAATATTTATGAGCCATTTTAAATTATAAGTACATTAGAGATTGTTTTAATTATGTATTTTATGTATTTGTTTTTTTGGGTTTTCATAAATATTTAAAATATTTTTAGTAACTAAATTGTCTTCGATCTCACGCAGTGCAATTACAGTGGGTTTATCTTGTTCTTCTTCTACTAAAGGTTCTTTACCTCCTATTTGCATTTGACGTGCTCTACGTGCTGCTATTAACACTAAATCGAAACGGTTACCAATTTTTTCTACTGCTTTTTGAACTGTTATACGTGCCATGAAATGATCAACTCATTATTAATTAAATTCTTATTTGTATTATATTAAATAATTTAATAAAGAGCTAATAAATTACTAATTAAATCATCATAACGTATTTTTTGACGTGATATGTTTAAACGTTCTGCACAAATAATTGTTTTTAGATCTGTTAAAGCAATATTAAAATTATCATTGATGATTAAATAATCATATTCTTTATAATGACTAATTTCTTCTATTGCTTTTTCCATTCTATGCTTAATAACATTTTCACTATCTTGACCACGATCACGCAATCTTTTATTTAATTCATCTTTAGATGGTGGTAGTATGAAAATACTTTTTGTATTAGGTATTTTATTACGAATTTGTTTTGCACCTTGCCAATCAATATCAAGTAAAACATCATAACCTTCATTAATAATTTTATTTATTTCCCTATAAGAAGTGCCATAATAATTTTCAAACACTTGTGCATATTCAATAAAATAACCATTATCAATCATTTTTTTAAATTCATTTGTTTTTATAAAATAATAATGTTCACCATGAGTTTCTCCAGGACGTACGGTACGTGTAGTGTACGAAATAGACATTTTTACTGAGAATAATTTTTGTGTGTTCAATAGCGCTTTAATTAAACTAGATTTTCCTGTTCCACTAGGAGCAGAAATAACATGTAAGATACCTTGAGACATTGTATTATTTATTATATTTTTGTAAATCAATATTCTTTTATAATAAGAAGTGATACAAAATTATATTTTTATAAATTTCATTTTTTATTGATCAATTTAAATTTTGAATAAAATTTGAAAAATATAAAATATTTTTGAGGATTATACTACTGTTATAATAGCAGTCAACAAATTAATATTATTTAACAAAATTAATAATAATTGACATTCTATATTAGAATAATAAGATATAGTAATCAATAAATAAATTTTTAATTTATTTATATTAGAACTAATGCTAATTATTGCTGATTTTTTATCATAACTTTAATATTATTAAATAATCGAATGTAATTTTTATATAATATTGTTATTGTTAAGGAAATATAGCATCATGACCAACCCTCTACTTACTCCTTTTTTACTACCGCCTTTCTCTAAAATCCAATTTAATCATATAATACCTGCTATTTATGAAATTTTAAAAGATTGTAAACTAGTAATAGATAAAATAACAAATGAAAAAATTTCTTATAATTGGAATTGTATAGTACAACCTATAGACGAAACTAATGATCGTATTAGTAAAGTTTTTTCATTTATTACTCATTTAAATTTAGTTAAAAATAATTTAGAATTACGTGAAATTTATAAATATGCTTGCTTATTAATTTCGGATTATAATACTTGGTTAGGACAAAATCAGAAATTATACAAAATATATCTAAATTTTAAACAATCCAATAATTATTCATTATTAAACAATGCTCAGAAAAAAAATCTAGAAAATATACTAAATGATTTTAGATTATCAGGAATTAATTTAAAAGAAAATGAACAAAAAAGGTATAGTGAAATCGTAAATCGTTTATCAGAATTAAAAATAATTTATGGTAATAATCTATTAGATGCTAACATGGGTTGGAATAAATCAATTCTGGATAAGAAAACACTATCTGGAATACCTGAAAATATATTAATTTCTATCAAAAAAAAATCAGAAGATAAGAAATCTTTTTGGTTAGTTACATTAAGTTTTCCAATATATTCTTCAGTAATAACTTATTGTAATAATGAAAATTTGCGTAAAGAAATTTATTTAGCATATTCAACTCGCGCTTCTGATAAAGGACCTAATGCAAATAAATGGGACAATGGTCATATTATTGAAGAACAATTAAGGCTTAGATATGAATTATCGCAATTGTTAGGTTTTAAATCATATGCTGAACAATTATTTGTTAATCGAATGGCTAAAAGTCCTCAACAAGTAATTGATTTTTTAAATTATTTGTTAAAATATGCTTATGATAAAGGTAAAAAAGAAATATCCCAATTAAAATATTTTATCAAAAAAAAATATAATATTAATAAATTAAACTCATGGGATTTTGCTTATTATAGCCAAAAACAAAAAGGTTATCTTTATAAAATAAAAGATGAAAAATTACGTTCTTATTTTCCAAAACAACGTGTTATATCTGGTTTATTTGAATTAATAAATCGTATTTTTGGTGTTTATGTTATTGAACGAAATAACGTAGATTTATATCATCCAGATATAAGTTTTTTTGATATATTCAATGAAAAAGATAAACTACTAGGAAGTTTTTACATTGATCTTTATGCGCGGGAAAATAAACGCACTGGTGCTTGGATGGACAGTTGTATAAATAGAATGCGTAAAAAAAATGGAAATATACAAAAACCAGTAGCATATATTATATGCAACTTTAATCCTCCAAATAAAAATAAACCTGCACTTTTAAGTCATAATGAAGTAATTATATTATTTCATGAATTTGGTCACTGTCTTCATCATATTTTAACATCTGTAGAAATTTCAAGTATTTCAGGTATCAATGGAGTACCTTTAGATTTTATTGAATTACCTAGTCAATTTTTAGAAAATTGGTGTTGGGAACCAGATATGATTCCATTAATTTCTAGTCACTACGAGAGCGGCGAACCATTACCAAATAATATTTTAAATAACATGTTGCAAGCAAAAAATTATCAGATAGGTTTGTTTATTTTACGTCAATTAGAGTTTAGTTTATTTGATCTATCTTTACATTATAAATTTAATCCTCAAAAAAATCAGAATGCATTAGATATATTACAAGAAGTAAGAAATAATGTCTCTATTTTCCCTTACTTAAAAGAAGATAGATTTGCAAACTCTTTTAGTCATATTTTTAATGGTGGCTATGCAGCAGGTTATTATAGCTATTTATGGTCCGCTGTATTGGCTGCAGATGCATATTCTCTTTTTAAAGAAAGAGGTATTTTTAGTAGACAAACGGGAAAATCTTTTTTAAAAAATATATTAATGCTTGGTGGTTCAGAAGATTTTATGAATATGTTTAAAAGATTTCTAGGTCGCGAGCCAAAGATAGATGCATTACTTAAACAATATAGTATTATATAGTAAAATTTTTAAAACTTTAATTAATTAATAAATTAACTATTTAAAAAAAAACTTAACTTTGGCATGTTTATATACAACATGCCAAAGTTTAATTAATTTATTAATAATTTAAAAAACATCAAATAAACTAGACCAGATAATAAAATACATATTGGAATTGTTAATATCCATGCTAAGATAATATTTTTAATCGTTCGTAATTGCAATCCTCTGCCATCTGCTAACATAGCTCCTGCTACCGAAGAGGAAAGTATGTGTGTAGTAGAAACTGGCATTCCTGTATAACTAGCAATACCAATTGAAAGAGCAGCTGTTATTTGTGCAGATATTCCTTGAGCATATGTCATGCCTTTTTTACCTATTTTATTACCTATCGTGTTTGCTATACGACGCCAACCTATTATAGTACCTATCCCTATTGATAAAGCAACCGTTATTATAATCCAAACTGGTGCATATTCAATAGTACATAACAAATCTTTTTTTAATTTATTAAGTAATTGTTTATCACCTATATTTACATCAGGTAGTTTTATTATTTTATCAATAGTATCAGCAATACATAATAGTGAACAACGAATTCGAGTTTTTTTATTAACTGAAAGTTGATTATAGCTCTTTAAATTATCTAACAATATTTTCATATTTTCTATTGTATGAATTTCCTTCAATGAGTTACAGTGAAATTTATTATGTTCTTCAGAAGGTTTATTTGATATTGAAATATTAAATTGATTGCATTGATTTATCCTTTTTAAAAATGTCTTATGATTTTTATAATAATTTTCAAGATTAACAATTGCATCATGAGTACGGGTAATTTCATAATTAGAAGAATTAATATTAACTACAAATCCTGCTGGTGCAACACTAATTAATACCAACATAATCAATCCTATTCCCTTTTGACCGTCATTGGAACCATGTGAATAACTTATCCCCATAGCTGATAATACTAATATCACTCTAATCCAAAATGGAGGTTTTTTCTTTCCGTCAATTTTTTTACGACTAGAAGGAGTCATATGAATACGTATTTGTTTATTATTTCTACAAAAATAACGTAAAATAAAAATTAACCCCCCTGAAATAACTAAACCAATTATTGGTGAGATTATTAGTGAAATAAAAACACTTTTAATTTGAGAGATGTTTAATACTTTAATTAATTGAGTATTTGTTATCATTGTATTAGTTAAGGTAATGCCAATAATAGTACTTATTAAAGTATGAGAACTAGAAGTAGGTAATCCTAGATACCATGTAATAAGATTCCAAATGATTGCTGTCAAAAGCATAGAAAATATCATAATGAGTCCATGAGATGAACCCACATTTAATAAAAGGTCTATAGGAAGTAAATGAACTATAGTATATGCTACACTTAATCCTCCCAAAAGCACACCAAAAAAATTAAATATACCAGACATAATTACAGCAAGTTTAGCACGCATAGTACGTGTATATATAACTGTTACAACTGCATTGGCTGTATCGTGAAAACCATTAATTGCTTCGTAAAACAATACAAATATTAGAGCTATAATTAATAGTAATCTAGTATTCATATTCATACCAGCAAATAGATGCAACATAAAATTTACGCCATTATTTAAAAAATATGAACAGTATTATATTACCCGTAATAATCTTCTCCATCTAGAAAAACAAAATATCAAAATTAATTTGATGATGAGTTATAATTATTTCGAATATATTTAATAAAAAATCAGTAAATTACATTGAATAATGTTTTTTTTATTATCCTAAACAAAAATTAATTTATAATTTATATTTATCCACTAGATTTACTTTAAATAAAATTCATCTTTCAACTGCTTTACTTTATCAGTATTCTCCCATGTAAAACCATTACGACCAAAATGACCATAAGATGCTGTTTGTTTATAAATAGGATGTAATAAATCAAGCATTTTTATCACTCCATAAGGACGCAAATCAAATAATTTACGTACTACTAAGTTTAGTTTTTCGATAGAAACCTTTTCTGTACCAAAAGTATTTACCATAATAGAAGTAGGCTCAGCAATTCCTATAGCATAGGATAATTGAATTTCACATCTATCTGCAAGGCTAGCTGCAACTATGTTTTTGGCAATATAACGGGCAACATAAGCTGCTGAGCGATCAACTTTTGAAGGATCTTTCCCTGAAAAAGCTCCACCTCCATGTCTGGCCATACCACCATAGGTATCAACAATAATTTTACGACCTGTTAAACCACAATCACCCATTGGTCCACCAATAACAAACCTGCCAGTTGGATTAATATAATATTTAGTATGATTATTTAACCATTTTTGAGGTAAAACTGATTTAATAATATTTTCCATAACTGCTTCTTTAAGATCTATTTGTCTTACTTCTTCTGTATGTTGAGTTGAAAATACAACAGTATCAATTCCAATAATTTTGTTATTTTCATATTGAAAAGTAACTTGACTTTTTGCATCTGGACGTAACCATGATATTGTTCCATTTTTTCTTAATTCAGCTTGACGTTGTACCAAACGGTGTGCATAAGTGATTGGTGCAGGCATAAAAACATCAGTTTCGTTTGTAGCATAACCAAACATTAAACCTTGATCACCTGCACCTTGTTCATATAAATTGATATGTCTTATTCCTTTATTAATATCTTTTGATTGTTTTCCAATAGTATTTAAAATAGCGCAAGAATTACCATCAAAACCCATATTTGAATTTATATACCCGATATCACATACTGTTTTACGAATTACTGTCTCAATATCAATGCAAGCATTAGAATTAATTTCTCCTCCAACTAATACCATACCAGTCTTAACATAAGTTTCGCATGCTACATGAGCTCTACTATCTTGTTCAATAATTTTATCAAGAATAGCATCAGAAATTTGATCAGCAATTTTATCTGGATGACCTTCTGATACAGATTCAGATGTAAAAAAAGTTATAGCCATTATATTTTATGCCCTATGAAATAATTTTTAATTTTATTTTTGAAATAAAATTAATTTATTATTGTATTAATTTAAAATATAAATATAAAAATATTATAATTTTAAATAAATATTAAGTTTATTGCTTAATATATTGCAAATAAAAACAATAATATATTAATTATTAATAATTTTTAATTACAATAGATTTATTTTATATAATATTAGATAAATAACTGTTTTAATTTTTTTATCTTTATAATAATTTATTACAAATAATTACGATAGATAACTAATCGATATTACTAGATAATAAAATCACAAAATTTCAGCAACATAATTATTTATTATTAATAAATGTATTAAATAAGTTTATTATGATTATTTTACTTCATTACATTATAATTATTGTATATTTTCAATTATTAATTAATATAAATTATCTTATTAACAAGATAAAAATTCATTATTAAATGATGATAATTGAAATAAAAAATATAACTAAATATGTTAACTAATTTAATCATATCTAAAAATAATATTATGATTCAATATAAATTATTATTAACCTCTACTTGGAGTATAAAATGCCTTCTCATAAAGAACTAGCCAATGCTATTAGAGCATTGAGTATGGACGCAATTCAAAAAGCAAATTCTGGCCATCCAGGTACTCCAATGGGAATGGCAGATATTGCTGAAATACTATGGCGAATATATTTAAATCATAATCCTGTTAATCCACTTTGGTTTAATCGTGATCGATTTATATTATCTAATGGTCATGGTTCAATGTTAATTTATAGTCTTTTACATCTTAGTGGCTATAATATTACAATCAGTGACCTTAAAAAGTTTCGTCAACTAAATTCTAAAACTCCAGGTCATCCTGAATATGGTTATACAATAGGAATTGAAACAACTACTGGTCCATTAGGTCAAGGTCTTGCAAATGCAGTAGGTTTTGCTATTGCAGAACGAACTTTATCAGCTCAATTTAACCGTCCTGGTTATGATATCGTAAATCATAATACTTATGTTTTTGCAGGAGATGGTTGTATGATGGAGGGTATCTCACATGAAGTATGTTCATTAGCTGGAACTTTGAAATTAGGTAAACTAATGGTTTTTTATGATGATAATGGTATTTCTATAGATGGTAATATCGAATCATGGTTTACTGATGATACTGCCAAACGTTTTGAATCATATAACTGGCATGTTATTAAGGAAATTGATGGTCATAACCCGTTTAGCATTATAGAAGCAATAGAAAAAGCTAAAATGGTTACTGATAGACCTTCAATCTTAATATGTAAAACTGTTATCGGTTTTGGATCACCAAATAAAGGCGGTACACATAATTCTCATGGAGCGCCTTTAGGTGAAAATGAAGTTTTATTAACTCGTGAATCTTTAAATTGGAAACATCCTCCATTCGTAATTCCAAAAGAAATATATAATGCTTGGGATGCAAAAAAATCGGGCCAATATAAAGAAAACAAATGGAATGAAAAATTTATATCTTATAGTCAAAATTATCCTGATTTAGCTGCTGAATTTAAACGCCGTTTAAAAAATGATATTCCAAATAATTGGGAAAATATAACAAAAAATTTTATTAAAAATCTTCAAAAAAATCCATTGAATATAGCTACTAGAAAGGCTTCACAAAATACCATTGAAATGTTTGGTAGGATTTTGCCAGAATTTTTAGGTGGTTCTGCTGATTTAACACCTAGCAATCTTACAATGTGGTCTGGTTCGAATCCAATAAATAAAGATATATCTGGTAATTATATTCATTATGGTGTTAGAGAATTTGGTATGACTGCTATTGCTAATGGCATATCATTACATGGAGGTTTTTTGCCTTATACATCTACTTTCCTTATGTTTAGTGAATATACCCGTAATGCTATAAGAATGGCAGCATTAATGAAAATTCGCCATATTATGATCTATACACACGATTCTATTGGGCTAGGAGAAGACGGACCAACTCATCAACCAATTGAACAAATTTCTAATTTACGAACTATACCTAATATAAATCTATGGCGTCCATGTGATCAAGTTGAATCTTCAGTTGCATGGAAATATGCTGTTGAAAGAACCAACGGTCCAAGTATTTTAATATTATCTCGTCAAAATTTAACACAGCAAAATAGAACCTATAATCAATTAGAAAATATACAAAAAGGAGGTTATATATTAAAAGACTGCGATAAAAAAGAACTAGATTTAATTTTAATTGCGACCGGTTCAGAAGTAGAATTAGCTGTTTCCGTTTATTATGAATTGTCTAAAAATGGTTTTAAAGTTCGTGTAGTATCTATGCCTTCTACTGATATTTTTGATAAGCAAGATAAATCATATCGTGATTTTGTTCTTCCAAAGAATATAAAAATCAAAATAGCTATTGAGGCAGGCACTACTGATTTTTGGTATAAATATATTGGTAATGAAGGTAAAATTATAGGTATTAATGATTTTGGTATGTCAGGATCAACTGATAAATTGTTTGAGATGTTTGGTTTTACCGTTAATCATATAGTATCAGTAGCAAATAAATTACTAATTAAATAGTTAATTTCAATTTAGTAGTTACATTCTTAAAAAGAATTTATAAAATATGCTTCATATATATTGGAAATAATAATTTATATATTTGCAGTTGTTATCGGCATAATAAATTATTATTTTGATGATAAACAAATATTTTTTATTATTAGTAAATTATCTTAATGAAAATAAATTGTAGGTATTATATTAATATTTATGTTATATTTTTCTTGAAATATCTAAATTGAAATTAGGTGCTAAAAAATATAATATTTTATCCATTCTGTATAATGGATATTGTAATTTCTAATTCTTATATAATTCTATTACTAAATTATTTAATGAAAAGCTTCTAATTAGATTTGAATTATTAACTATAATTTGTTATTCAATTTATAATCTACCAGTTAATACTTATCAGAATGATTTACTTCGAGCTTCTGCTAATAAATATGTCATTTAATACAAATAATAAGTTAGTGTCAGTAATTACCAGTATTTTTTTATAATTTAGTACTTATTTCTAACTAATATTTACTCATATTCCAATTATCAATAATACTGATACTAACTATAACATTTAAATTTAGTTATGATCATTATATATAAATTAAAATAGAGTTAGTATTTATTATTTTATTAAAGCTTTATTTTAGAAAAGCAAAATAAGGGGATTTTAAAATATAATAATAGATACCTCTTATAAAAAATAGTAATGATTTTCATCATAAAACAATATTGCAAAATAGATAAAAAATAACTTAACTTAATAAGTTACATAATAAGGATATCTATGATTAGAATTGATGATTTAGACCTAAATAATAAACGTGTTTTAATAAGAGTTGATTTTAATATACCAATGAAAGAAGGAAAAATAATATCAGATACACGTATCATTGCCTCTTTACCAACAATTAAAATGGCTTTAAGAAAAAATGCAAAAGTCATGATTATTTCTCATCTTGGACGTCCATCTGAAGGAATTTATGATGATAAATTTTCATTATCTCCAATAGTTGAGTATTTAAATAATAAATTATCAAATATAAATGTAATTTTAACTAAAGATTATCTAAATGGTATTAGCTTAAATCCAAAAGAATTAGTTGTATTAGAAAATGCTAGATTCAATAAAGGTGAACAAAAAAATGATGAGGTTCTTGCTAAAAAATACGCTGCATTATGTGATATATTTATAATGGATGCTTTTGGTGTTGCACATCGTTCTCATGCCTCTACTTGCGGTTTGGCTAAATTTGCTAAGATTTCTTGTATTGGATTGTTATTTTCTAAAGAAATAAATACATTGAGTAAAATAATGACAAATCCTACACGTCCTCTAGTTGTAATTTTAGGCGGATCCAAAATTTCTACTAAATTCAATTTATTAAAATCTTTATCTAAGATTGCAGACTCTGTTATTGTAGGAGGAGGTATTGCAAATACTTTTTTATCCATTGATAATAAAATAGGTAAATCATTATATGAACCAAATTTTATTAAATCAGCAAAAATGTTACTTGATAAATATAATATTCGATTACCTATTGATTTACGTACAGCAAAAGAATTTTCTGAAAATGCTCCAGAAATTGTAAAAGATAATACAAATATTTCTGATGATGAATTTATCATGGATTTTGGTGATAAAACAATACAATCATTTGTTTCATTATTGAAGAATGCTAAGACTGTTTTATGGAATGGTCCAATAGGAGTATTTGAATTTAAAAAATTTCGCAGAGGTACTGAAAGAATCGCTAGAACTATTGCAGATAGCAATGCTTTTTCTATAGTAGGAGGAGGAGATACCTTAGCAGCCATCGATTTATTTAATGTTAAAGATAAGATATCTTATATTTCTACTGGTGGTGGAGCTTTTCTTAAATTTATTGAATGTAGAAAATTACCTATTATTTCTATATTAGAAAAACGCACTAAACAGTTTAATTCCAAATTTTCTATTTCTAAAAAATAATTACTTCATATAATAATATCAAATAAATATTTAAATAATGAGGATGTAATTGTGTCTAAAATTTCAGATATTGTTGATTCTGGTGTTGTTAACGCTGACGATATTAAAAAAATATTTAAAATAGCAAAAAGAAATAAATTTGCTTTGCCAGCAATAAACTGCATGAATACAGATTCAATTAATGCGGTTTTGGAAGTTGCAGCGAAAGTTAGATCTCCAGTAATTATTCAATTTTCTAATAGTGGTGCAACATTTTTTTCAGGAAAAGGATTAATAAAGTCTACAAAATCACATGATGCAGCAATTTTTGGTTCTATTGCTGGAGCTAATTATGTACATTTTATAGCCAAAAAATATGATATTCCTGTAATCTTACATACAGATCATTGCACAGAAAATTTACTACCCTGGATTGAAGGATTATTACAAGCAGGTAAAGAACATTATGATAGAACAGGAAAACCTTTGTTTTCTTCTCATATGATTGATCTTTCACAAGAACCAATAAAAAAAAATATTAAGATCTGTTGTGATTACTTAATAAAAATGTCTAAATTAAATATGATGTTAGAAATAGAATTAGGTTGTACAGGTGGTGAAGAAGATGGTTTGGATAACAGTCATATTAATATTTCTGAGCTTTATACTAGTCCTAAAGATGTAAATTATGCATATGAACAACTAAGTATTATTAGTAATAATTTTACTGTTGCTGCATCATTCGGTAATGTTCATGGTATTTATAAAAAAGGTAATATTAAATTAACTCCAATTATATTGCGTGATTCTCAAAGATTAATTGCAAATAAACATAATTTAGTTAATAACCCTGTGAATTTTGTATTTCACGGTGGTTCTGGTTCTTCTGTAAAAGAAATAAAGGAATCTATTGAATATGGTGTAATTAAAATGAATATAGATACAGATTCTCAATGGGCGATATGGAATGGTGTTCTTCAATATTATAAAAAGAACAGCGA
This sequence comes from Candidatus Pantoea edessiphila, assembly GCF_002933345.1. GTDB lineage: Bacteria > Pseudomonadota > Gammaproteobacteria > Enterobacterales > Enterobacteriaceae > Pantoea_C. The sequence goes on from NZ_PDKR01000004.1 coordinate 20,241, forward strand.
TTATCTGCAAACTCAATTAGGCAATCCTGAAGGAAATGATAAACCTAATAAAAGGTATTATGATCCAAGAATATGGTTACGTTGTGCTCAATTATCTTTACAATCATGCTTAGAGAATTACTTTAAGATACTTAATGCTATTAATATATTATAATTAATATTTGAAAAAAGTAATATATAATTCTTAATCTTTAATTAAATATTAATTTTTTATTCTATTTAAATAACAAACCTATTCAAGAGATGACTAGTTCATATTTACTTAAGAAAATACTTGATATAAGTAGTTGGATTTCAAATAATCAATCAATTGTCTTTAATCATTTGTTCAATATAATTGAAGCCATTATAATAATCATAATTGGAGTAATTGTTTCTCGTATATTGTCAAACGGAATTAGACATATATTATTGATACGTAATATCGATGTTACTATCGCAGATTTTCTTACTGGCCTAATAAAATATAGTGTTATTGCTTGTGTTATTAGTGCAGCATTAGGTCGGGTTGGTATACAATCTACGTCAATAATAACTGTACTAGGTGCAGCTAGTTTAGCTATAGGACTAGCTTTACAGGGTTCATTATCTAATTTAGCGGCTGGAGTTTTATTAATAACATTTTATCCCTTCCGTTCAGGCGAATTTGTTGATATAGGAGGGGTAACTGGTACTATCGTAAATATTCAGATTTTTTCTACTACATTAAAAAGTTCAGATGGTAAAATTATTATTTTACCTAATAGTAAGATTATTAGCAGTGTTATTATTAATTTTTCAAGAGAAAAAATTAGATGCAATGAATTTATCATAAATGTATCATACGAGGCAAATATAGATGAGGTTATTCAACTGTTAAAGAAAGTAGTAGAAGATGATAAACGTGTGCTAAAAGATAAAGAAATCCAAGTTGGCTTAAATGAAATAAATTCTTCTTCAAGTGTTTTTATTGTTAGATGCTGGTGCAATATTAATGACTTACAAAATGTTTATTGGGATTTGTTAAAAAATTTTAAAATTGTATTAGATTCTAAAAATCTTAGTATTCCTTTTTCAAAAAATATTAAAAAATAGTATCTTAATTTGGTATAATAAAATTATAATTATAGACGTTTATATAAAAAAATGATTTGCATCTAAATTTTTAATTGATTAATTTTAAATATATGACCAATGTATATTAAATATATTTAATTAAATTTAATGATTTTAAAATTAAAGTTATTAGTTCACACTATAGATTATTTATAATAATAGTGAGTTAATTAAATAATTAATATTTATTATCAAATAAATTTTTATTATTTGGGTTTTTAAAATATATTATGAAACAGAATAGCTTAAAAGAAGCAGTTAGTTGGGCTGCAATTAATTTTATACAGCCCAATACTATCGTTGGAATAGGAACTGGGTCAACTATTGATTATTTCATAAATGCTTTGGTTTCTATTAAGCATCAAATTAAAGGCGTTGTTTCTAGTTCTGAAAAATCAACAAACAAACTAAAAAAACTTGGGATCAAAATTATAGATTTAAATGAGATTAATTTTTTACCAATTTATATTGATAGTGCAGATGAAATTGATTCTCAATTATGTATGATTAAAGGTGGTGGAGCAGCATTAACACATGAGAAAATTATAGCATCAGTAGCAGATAAATTTATTTGTATTGTAGATGTTTCTAAAAAAGTAAATGTATTAGGAAGGTTCCCTTTGCCAATAGAAGTCATTCCTATGGCTCGTAATTTTATAATACGTGAATTAGAGAAAATTGGTGGTATCCCAAAATATCGTCAAGATGTTACGACAGAAAATGGAAATATTATTTTAGATATACATAATTTACATATTTTAGATCCTATCTCGTTAGAAAAACACATTAATTCCATACCTGGTGTGGTCACTGTTGGACTTTTTGCATCTCGTAAGGCTGATATTGTATTAATAAGTACTTCCAAAGGTATCGAAATTATTAAAGAATAGTATGTATGCAACGAAAACCCTAAAACTTGATATATTTATGTATGTTCAAAGATTAATTTCACAATTACATATTAAAGTAATATTTTATTGTTAATACTATATTAAAAAGATATTATCTAATTAATATAAAATTATAATTAACAAAACATCTTCTAAACTCTATTTTATTACCACTTCCATATTTTTGAAGGAGTTATTATCACAGGTAATGGTATATCCCATTCTTCGATTGGTATCTCATTTATTAACTGAAAATCATATGCTAGTCCAATAGGTAACAAAGAAGTTTTTTTCCAATCTTTTAAGGTTCGATCATAAAATCCACCTCCTAAACCTAAACGTTGTCCCTTAAGATCAAAAGCTACCAATGGTACCAACATTATGTCTATTTTATTACTTTCTATTGACTGATTGCGATATAATGAAGGTTCTAGAATATTAAATTTATTTAAAATTAAATTTGTTTTTTTTGTATATTTTACAAATAAGAGTTGTCTTGATAAAGAAGGATGTAATACTGGTAAAAAAACATTTTTTCTCTGTATCCAAAACTTACGGATCAATAAACTGGTATCTATTTCTCCATCTATAGATAAAAAAGATGCTATATTTCTTGCTGGTACTAAAGGATCATAATTAATTAAAGTTTTAGTTAATTTTTTTGCTGATTCTTTTTTTTTGTTTTTCTGTAATCGAACATCTTAAATAACGCATTTGTTTTCTAATATAATCACGTTTTAAAATTTTTTTTTTAAACATATTATTTCCTTTTTTTAAATATATCTATAACTATGTAATTTCAAAGTATCATTCTAAATGAATAATTTTAATTTTTTTAAAAAAAAGCAAAAATCAAGCAATTCTTAATTTATATATTATATAATACAAAAAATAAAATATTATTGTATAATAATATTTTATTGTCTATTTATTTTTAATAAATTACACTTAATTAAACATGATTTTACTACAGAAAACTATATATTATGATTCCAATAGATGTATTACGCAAGCGACGAAACATGCTTTTATCAAAAATGATTTCTAACAGTGCAATATTAATATTTTCAACTCCAGAAAACAAAAAAAGACAACACTATCATTTCTTTACTCAAAATAAAGATTTTTGGTATTTTACTGGCTTTAATGAACCGAACGCTTTGTTCTTGATGATAAAAATAAATGATAATCATCATCAAAAAATATTATTTAATAGAAAAAAGGATTATGCTAATGAAATTTGGGATGGTCCTCGTTTAGGGCAAGATCTTGCTCTAATTAAAATAGATGTTGATAAATCTTTTCCTTGGGAAAATATAAATGAAAATCTTTATAAATTATTAATTGGCTTAAAAACTATATATCATGCATGGGGAGAATACATAAAGACTGATCAATTAATTTTTAATACAATAAAATATCTCCGTAACGTAATTATTGATAATCCAATCATTCCTAATAACATTATTGATTGGCGTCCTTTAGTACATAAAATGCGTTTATTTAAAGAACCACATGAAATCAAAACATTACGTATTGCAGGTAAAATTAGTGCATTAGCACATATTAGGGCCATGAAATCATGTCGTCCAGGTATGTTTGAATATCAACTTGAAGGTGAAATTCATCATGAATTTAATTGCCATGGTGCTAGATTTCCCTCCTACAATACTATTATAGGTTCTGGAAAAAATTCTTGTATTTTGCACTACACGGAAAATAATAATAAAATGCTTAACGGTGATTTAGTCTTAGTTGATGCTGGATGTAATTTTAACGGATATGCTAGTGATATTACTCGTACTTTTCCAATAAACGGAAAATTTAGTAAACAACAAAGAGAAATATATAATATTGTATTAAATTCATTAAAAATTGCTTTATCAATGCTTAGACCAAATATAAATATTTGTGAAATAAAAACTAAGATAGCACATATTATGATTTATAATTTGATTAAATTGGGCTTATTACAAGGTAGTCTAGATCAATTAATTGCAAAAGGTGCACATAAGCAGTTTTTTATGCATAATTTATGTCATTGGTTAGGACTAGATGTTCATGATGTTGGTTTATATGGTTGTTCTATTGATAATACAATATTGAAACCAAATATGGTGTTGACTATAGAACCAGGAATATATATTGCAGAAAATGCTAATGTACCTTTTGAATATCGTGGTATTGGCATCCGAATAGAAGATAATGTTCTTATTACTGAAATTGGTAATGAAAATCTTACAGATAGTGTTGTAAAAGAAATTGAGGAAATTGAAAATTTAATGACATTAAAAGATTAAGAATTTTTTCATTTCTAGGTTTTTTATTTTATCAAGTAAATAAAATTTTAGATTAATAGTTTTGCTTTTATATAAAGTACAGTCTTTTATAAAACATTCCTTACAATATTTAATAAAAATTAACTAAAAATTATTTCATTCAATAGGGTAATTGCTTTATTTTAAAATATCCATTTTCATCTTTTTGAACTCTTATTACACTATTTAGTTTAATATCTTTCTTCATTACTACTTGTATCCAACATAAACCACTATTTAATTTTACTGAAGCTAATACTCTACCTGTACATTGCCATCTATTATTTACCATTATTTCCAATGATTCATTCGCCAATGGTAAATTATCTGTCTTCCCCTCTAACCAATACATCATGTGTTTATTAGTTTTAAGGTAATGAGTTCGTGCTATAGTTTCTTGTCCTATATAACAACCTTTTTCGAAATTAATAGCATTTAGTATTTGTAAATTAACTGACTGTGGTATAAATCTTCCAATATTTTGTGGATCAATTACGGGAATACCGCTTTCAATATCTAAAGCTAGCCATTGTTTACTATCACTGAATTGTACTTTATTATTCATTAATTTCTCTTTTATAAAATTGCCTTTTTTATAAGTTGTTAATATTATAAAACGTTCAATTGGATTTTTAATCCATAAAATAGTAGTTTCATCATTTTGTACTAAAGGTAATTGAAGATCAGGAATCATTTTAAAGATTTTATGTAATATATTTTTTGCCTGAAATCCAGCTAAGCCTAACAATAACAATTTACTATCTGAGAATTTTACCTTTGAAAATATTGCATATTTTTTAATTTCTGCTAATTGAATTTCAAGTATTTTTCTACGTATAATGTAGTTAATATTATTATTATTATAAAAAAGACGTAAATTGCTTAATATCTTACCATAAGAATTACAATGTGCTGCTATATAGTGTTGAGCTGGATTAATTTTTGCAACGTCTAAAGTTAATTGACTTTGTAAATATTTTATCGAGTCAGGACCAGATACTGAAACTAAAGCCCAATCATCTAGATACATTAAAGTTAATGGTAAGTACATCGATTCTATAGGTTGTTTTATTGGTAAATTGTATGTTAACATGAGTATTCTCTTAAGAATAATATTAAAAAAATTTAAATTATTTTATTGAGTTAATTTTTTTAATTTTAATTATAGTTATAAATGTCTAGTTTATACTGTAAATAGAAAAATTATAACTTATAATTCATATATTATCTGATTAAACAGATAATAATTATTAAATTAGTTGTTAATTTTAATTTTGTATCAACATAAATAATAAATATTACATCAATGATAATTAATAAATTTTGTGTTTATTTTTTATTAAGTAGTTTTAAGAAATCATATTTAAATTAAGTAGTTATTTAAGTAAAATAAATAATTAACTAAAAAGAAAATAACCTTTTAGATTTTTATAGAAAATATTGTTTAAGCAATATAATCCTATACAGTTTTAAATTATATTAAAATGAATATCAGTGATTAATCAGTGCTAAATTATAAAATTGAATTACGTCATCGTAAAATAGTTGTTAAAGATAATTTGCCAATAGATCTACCTCCTCTAATAAAACGTCTTTATCTAAATCGTGGTCTCTGTGATGCAGAAAAATTAGAACGTAGTGCAAACAAATTATTATCATTTAAGACATTACATAATATTGATAAAGCAGTAACAATAATATATAACATGTTGATAAATAAACGTAAAATTATAGTAGTAGGAGATTTTGACGCTGATGGTGCAACTAGTACTGCATTAACAGTATTAGCCTTAAAAAGTATGGGCGGTAAGAATATACAATACTTGATACCCAACCGATTTGAAGATGGATACGGTTTAAGCACGAAGATAGTAAAACATTTACATATGATAGGTGCTGAAATGATTCTTACTGTAGACAATGGCATTTCATCTCATGAAGGTATCAGCTGTGCTAAAAAATATGGTATTCCAGTAATAATTACAGATCACCATCTTCCTAGTAATGATCTACCAGAGGCTGAAGCTATTATTAATCCTAATATTTCTAATATGTCTTTTGCTTTATCTTCTTTGGCAGGTGTAGGTGTTGCTTTTTATTTAATGGTTGCTTTAAGAACATATTTGCGTGAAAAAGGATGGTTTAACAAAATATGTATTGAACCAAATTTAGCAAATCTATTAGATCTTGTTGCTTTAGGTACCATTGTTGATGTTGTACCTCTTGACATAAATAATCGAATTTTGGTATGGCAAGGATTAAATAGAATTCGTGCCGGTATATGTAGACCTGGTATTATAGCTTTGTTAGAAATCGCTAATCGTCAATTAAAAGATTTATCAACAGATGATCTCAGTTATGTATTAGGACCTCGTCTTAATGCAGCAGGAAGATTAAATGATATGTCAAAAGGAGTTGCATTATTATTAACCCATGATTTGAACCATGCACGTATTTTAGCTAATGAATTAGATAGATTGAATCAATCTCGAAAAAAAATTGAACAAGTTATGCACAATGAAGCATTGAAATTATGTAATATATTACAGCAAAAAGAAAATAACTTACCTTTAGGTATAACCGTTTATCATCCTGAATGGCATCAAGGAGTAATTGGTATTGTAGCTTCACGTTTAAAAGAACGTTTTCATCGACCTGTAATCGCATTTGCACCCACAGGTATAGGAGATGGTATTTTAAAAGGTTCTGGTCGTTCTATTGAAAATTTACATTTAAGAAATATTCTTGAACATTTAAATACAGTTAAGCCAAACTTAATTATAAAATTTGGTGGCCATGCTATGGCGGCTGGTTTATCTATTAAAGAAATACATTATAAAGAATTTAGTCAATATTTTTCTAATTTAGTTAAAGAATTATTTAAAAATGATATAATTTCAGATATTATATGGTCGGATGGATCGTTACAACCATCAGAGTTTTCTATTCAAACTGCAGATCTATTACGTGAGGCCGGACCTTGGGGAGTATCATTTCCTCAACCTACCTTTGATGGAGAGTTCGAATTAGTTAAACAACGTCTAATTAATAAAAGACATTTGCATGTTTTAGTTAAAGTTTTTGACAATGGTCCATTAGTTGATGGAGTTTTATTTAATGTAGATACCAATCATTGGCCAAATACTAAAATTAGTAAAGTTGGATTATTATATCGTCTTGATGTTAAAATATATCGTGGCAAACGTTTCGTTCAGTTAATAATAGAATATTTGTGGCCCTTAGATTAAAACTAATTTATTAAGGATAATAATTCCAAATTAAATAAAATACTTAAAGTAGCTTTATTTATAATTATGCCACTAAATATTTGTATCTAATTTCATATGGAGAGGACAAATTATGATAGAAATAAATTTCATCAATAATCTTATTAATAATCTTAATCAACGCAATAGTAATCTTAGGAGGAGTTTTTGATTATATAAATAAAAAAGATCGTTTTAAAGAAATAAGTGTTGAATTGGAGCAGTTAAATATATGGCATAATCACGAACATGCTAAATCTTTAGTGAAAGAACAATCTTGCCTAAAAATGATTATTGAAGATCTTGACAAGATATTATTTAAATTAAAAGATATTGAAGGTTTATTCGAACTAGCGAAAAGCATAGAAGATGATTGTGTAAATAATGATATTATAAAAGAACTTAACATAATAAAAGATGGTATAAAAAAATTAGAATTTAATCTTATGTTTTCTGGTGAAAATGACCAATCTGATTGTTATATTGATTTCCAAGCTGGTTCAGGTGGAATTGAATCCCAAGATTGGACCAATATGCTAATGCGTATGTACTTAAGGTGGCTAGAAAACAAAGGTTTTAATACTAAAATAATTGAAGAATCGCCGGGGGAAATTAATGGAATTAAATCTTCCACGGTTCACGTATCTGGAAATTATGCTTTTGGATGGTTACGCACAGAATCTGGCATTCACAGACTGGTACGCAAAAGTCCTTTTGATTCTAGTCATCGTAGGCATACTTCTTTTGGTTCAGTTTTTATATATCCTGAAATAAATAATTATATTAATATTAATATTAGCTTGTCAGATTTACGTATTGATGTTTATCGAGCATCAGGAGCTGGTGGTCAACATGTTAATCGTACAGAATCAGCTGTACGTATTACTCATATTCCTACTGGTATTGTAACTCAATGTCAAAACAATAGATCTCAACATAGAAATAAAGAGCAAGCAATCAAGCAAATGAAATTAAAGTTATATCAAATTGAAATAAAAAAGAAAAATACTGAAAAGAAATTTTTAGAAAGTAATAAATCCTGTATAAGTTGGGGAAATCAAATTCGTTCATATATACTTGATCATTCTCTTATTAAAGATTTAAGAACTGGTTTAGAAATACGTAATACCCAAGAGGTATTAGGCGGAAATTTAGATCCATTTGTTAAAAAGAGTTTAAAATTAGGTTTGTAACAATATGATTGGAAAAGAATATAATATTTCTACAATTGATAAGAATAATGCATTAAATAATGAACTAAAATCACGTAGAGAAAAATTACGAATATTACGTTCTAATGGCTTAGCATATCCTAATAATTTTCGGCGAACATGTACTTCTGATTATTTGAATATGGAATATGGCAAATACAATAATAAAGAACTTAAAAATTTAAATATTGAAGTAAGTGTTGCTGGTCGTATGATGACTCGTCGTATTTTTGGCAAAGCTTCTTTTGTTATTTTACAAGATTGTGGCGGTCGTATTCAGCTATATGTAACTTATCAAAATATATCAGAAAATATTTATAATAATCATTTTAAAAAATGGGATATTGGTGACATCATTGGCGCTTGTGGTAAGTTATTCAAAACTAAAACAGGAGAATTATCTATTAATTGTTTTAGCATTTGTTTATTAACTAAATCATTACGTCCTTTACCAGATAAATTTCATGGCCTTAATAATCAAGAAATACGTTATAGACAACGTTATTTAGATCTTATTATGAATGAAAAATCTTTTAATATCTTTAAAGTACGTGCTCAGATTATCAATATAATTCGCAATTTCATGATTAAATCTCAATTCATAGAAGTAGAAACTCCTATGATGCACATGATACCAGGAGGTGCAATAGCTCGTCCATTCATTACACATCATAATAAATTAGACATTGATATGTACTTAAGAATTGCACCAGAATTATATTTAAAACGTTTGGTGGTAGGAGGATTTGAACGTGTTTTTGAAATAAATAGAAATTTTCGTAACGAAGGAATATCAGCACGTCATAATCCTGAATTTACAATGATAGAACTTTATATGGCATATGCAGATTATAGAGATTTAATAAAATTAACCGAAGATCTATTTTGTCTGATAGCTAAAAATATTCTAGGAAATACTATATTATCCTATGGTAGATTTAAATTCGATTTTAAAAATTCATTTGAAAAATTAAGCATGTATGATTCAATAAAAAAATATTGTCCAAAAATAAATATAAATAAACTACATCGGTATACTGATTCAGTGAAAATAGCTAACTCAATTGGTATCGAAGTTGAAAACACATGGGGTGTAGGTAGTATAGTTAATGAAATATTTGAAAAACATGTTGTACCAAATTTGATTCAACCCACATTTATTACTGAATATCCATCGGAAGTATCTCCGCTTGCACGTCGTAATGATGTTAATCCTGAAATAGCTGATAGATTTGAATTTTTTGTTGGTGGTTATGAAATTTGCAATGGATTTTCAGAGCTTAATGATTCAGAAGATCAAGAAGAAAGATTCAAAAAACAACTTAAAACTAAAGATAATATCGATTATGAAATAATGTCTTATGATGAAGATTATATCATTGCTTTGGAACATGGCTTACCTCCTACTGCGGGGCTAGGGATGGGTATTGATAGGATTACAATGTTGTTTACTGATAGTCATAATATACGAGATGTTATATTATTTCCTACACTTAAACCAAAAAAATAATTTATGCATTTTGTTTGAGATTACTAACTAAATAATATTAAATATATTTAATAAACGATGTTAATATTTAAATATATTTGATATCGATATAATGTTTTAGGAATGGCATTACTATTTATTTTAACTTTAATAAACCGCTTGCTATAGGAGATTAATTATGCCACTTCCCTTAAATAATATTGATTCCGCAATTAATTTTTATAATTTATTACCATTAGCACATTATTATAAGAGTCCTTTTTGGGCTTATGACGCTAATATTATACGGGAACGTATTAATCAATTACGCGATTTTGATGTTGTACGCTTTGCACAAAAAGCTAATTCAAATATTCATATTTTACGTTTAATGCGTTCAGAAGGTGTGAAAGTTGATTCAGTATCATTAGGAGAGATAGAACGAGCTTTAGTAGCTGGTTATCGGTCTGATAATGACGAAATAATATTTACAGCTGATATATTTGATGAAATTACATTGGAACGTGTTGTTGCACTAAAATTACAGGTTAATATTGGTTCTATTGATATGTTAATTCAACTTGGTTCTGTTTCGCCAGGACATGAAATTTGGTTACGTGTTAACCCTGGATTTGGTCATGGTTTTAGTCAGAAAACAAATACTGGAGGAGAAAACAGTAAACATGGAATTTGGCATAATCATCTATTTTTAGCGCTATCGTTAATTAAAAGATATCGCATGCGTTTGGTAGGAATACATATACATATAGGTTCTGGTGTTAACTATGATCACTTAGAACTAGTATGTAATTCAATGGTTCGTATAGTTATAGAATTTGGTCAGGATCTAGAAAGAATATCAGCAGGAGGTGGTTTATCAGTTCCTTATCATCGTGATGAAAAAAGAGTTGATACAGATCGTTATTTCTATTCTTGGAATAAAGCTAGAAAATGTATTTCTAATTATTTAGGTCATTCGGTAAAATTAGAAATTGAACCTGGTCGTTTTTTAGTTGCTGAATCTGGTGTATTAGTATCTCAGATACGTGCAATTAAAAACATGGGACAGCAACATTTTATTTTAGTTAATGCTGGTTTTAATGATTTAATGCGCCCTTCAATGTATGGTTGTTACCACCATATATCCTTGATGACTAAAGATAATCGTTATATAGATGAACTAAATACTACTAATAGTATAGTGGCTGGTCCTTTATGTGAATCTGGCGATATATTTACTCAATCGGAAGGGTACGTGTTAAAAACCCGCACTATACCTATAGCACAAGTAGGAGATTATTTAGTTTTTCATGATTCTGGAGCGTATGGTGCTTCTATGTCATCTAACTATAATAGTCGTCCCTTGATTCCAGAGGTATTATTTGAAAATGGTCAACATAAGGAAATTCGTCGAGCCCAGACCATTCATGATTTATTATCTCTCGAATTATCTTAAATAAATTTGTTATTAATTATCATCATTAATAATGATGATTTGATATAATGATCTTAGTAAAAGATTTTTTTAAATAAAAACCCCTAGGTAAAGTTAAAATAATTTTTCCTTTGTCACTAATTGCTTTAGTTAATATTTTGTTATTAGCAGCTTTAATCTTGATTTTTAAGAAAGTTCCATGATAGGAAGCAATTTTATCAATTTTACCTAAAACAATCATTTCTATAATTTCTTCCCAATCATTACGTAATATAGTATTTTCTGTTATATTAGGACTCCATAGTAAAGATGTTGCAATTCTGCGCATTTTTAAAGGAATATTTTTTTTCCCTTCTATAGGAATCCATAAAATGCTAGATAATTTATTTTGAATATTACTAGTTTCCCAAGTAATACCGATATTATTTATCAACGGAACTGAACAGACAAAAGTATCCTCAATTGGATTACCATATGAGTCTATTGGTATGGTTTTTAATTCTATTCCAAGATGAGCAAAATCTTGCTCAGCTTTGTTTTTTGAATCTACACCTAAGTATAACTCTATTAATCTTCCAATCCATCCTTTATCCTTTTTTAAGTTGTATGGAATTTCTAAACCAGCATTAGCTGCTAAATTTCCTATTGTAAATCCCGCTAAAGCTTGAGCTCTAGCAAATAAGGTAATTTTATTTTTTGGCTTATTTAAAAAAAAATTCATAGATTTATGTTAATTAAATTTGTATAATTATCTGTTATTAAAAATAAATTATATACTATCAGTTGCTTATATATTTTATATTATAACAATATAAACTTAACAAAAACCATTTAATTAAATGGTTTTTTTAATAAACTAATTCTTACAAACAAAATTTATTTAAATTTATGTTAATATAGTATAGTATCGTAATTATTATATGTAACAAAAAAAGATAGCTGTTATGGTTCAAACATCTTAGAAAGATTTTTGGCAATGTCCTTATAATAGGCATTAAAGTTACGTAAAAAAACAACTGAAAAAGCGATATGTCTATACTTATTTTAAGTAATAAGATTATCTAAAAAAGACTTATGAATATTAGTACACAATAATAACTGCTTAAGTTATAAATTACAAAAAAGACTAACGAAATTAATTGAGAAACCATTATGCATAGGGCAAAAATAAAAAGGGTTTTTTCCTTAATTAATAGATAATAAAAATTAAATTAGATTAATATTCATTATATTAAAATTATTGAATTAATTGATCAACAATATTGAATTGTTGGTATACTTTACATCATGTTGTATTATTTAAGAAATAAGTATAACGTACAGTAATGAAAATTTTTCAGATATTAATTATGAAAAATATAATTTTTATATAATTAATTTAAATTGCTATTTTATTTGATACTTTTTTAGTATCGTCTTTTATTTAAATTCAATAAAAAATGAATAACTTCAAAAAATGAGTATAAAATATATAGTTTTCCCTAAAATAAATCCTATTATTTTTTCCATAGGACCAATAGATTTTCGTTGGTATGGTTTAATGTATTTAGTGGGATTAATTTTTGCTTTATGGTTAGCTAACCGTCGTATTCATAATATTTATAATAATTGGAAAAAAAAAGAACTAGAAAATATAATATATTTTTGTTTTTTTGGTGCGGTTTTAGGTGGCAGAATTGGTTATATGTTATTCTATAATCTGCCATTGCTTATCGAAGATCCCTTATCTTTAATTAAGATTTGGGAGGGTGGTATGTCTTTTCATGGAGGATTAATAGGTGTTGTTTTAGTAATTATTTACTTTAGTTATAAAAATAAATATATGTTTTTAGAAATTTCAGATTTCATAACTCCTTTAGTTCCATTTGGATTAGGTGCCGGTCGTTTAGGTAATTTTATCAATGGTGAGTTATGGGGTAGGGTAACTTTAAAATCTCCTCTAGCAATGATGTTTTCTAATGCATATCATGAAGACTTATTATTTGCTTTGGATAATCCAAGATATCAAGAATTATTAAATTATTATGGTGCATTACCACGTCATCCTTCACAGCTTTATGAGTTTTTTCTTGAGGGTATATTATTATTTCTAATATTAAATATATTTATTAAAAAATCTAGACCGATAGGTAGTACATCTGGTCTTTTTTTAATTTGTTATGGTATTTTTAGGACTACAGCAGAATTTTTTCGTGAACCAGATATTCAATTAGGATTTTTTTATAATACTATTAGTATGGGACAGATTTTATCAATACCAATGGTGATAATAGGTGGCATAATTATTATTTGGTCTAACATTCGTTTAAAAGAAAAGGAATAAATGCAAGATTATCTTAATTTGTTAAGGTATATACTAGAGAAAGGATCATCGAAACCAGATCGCACTGGTATTGGTACTATATCTGTATTCGGTTATCAAATACGTTTAAATTTAATCAATGGTTTTCCTTTGATTACTACTAAAAAATGTCATTTTAAATCAATAATTCATGAATTGTTATGGTTTTTAAGAGGTGATACTAATATAAAATATCTAAAAAAAAATAATGTTTCTATTTGGGATGAATGGGCAAATGAAAAAGGAGATTTAGGACCTATTTACGGTAAACAATGGCGAAACTGGGAAACAAAAAAAGGTAAAATTGATCAGATTACACAAGTAATTAATCAGTTAAAATTTACTCCTCATTCACGTCGTATTATTGTTTCATCTTGGAATGTAGGTGATTTAAATCATATGGCATTACCACCTTGTCATGTTCTATTTCAATTTTATGTAACAAAAAATAAGCTATCTTGTCAGTTATATCAACGTTCATGTGATGTTTTTCTTGGTTTACCTTTCAATCTTGCAAGTTATGCATTATTAGTTCATATGATAGCACAGCAATGCGATTTAAATGTTGGTGATTTAATTTGGGTTGGAGGTGATGTTCATTTATATAATAATCATTTAAACCAAGCTCGTTTACAATTAACTCGCATACCTCGTCTGTTACCTAATTTATCTATAAAAAGAAAAGCTAATTTTATATTTAATTATCGTAGTAGTGATTTTGAAGTTAAGGATTACAATCCTTATCCAAATATTAAAGCACCTATAGCTATATAGTAATTTTATGTTTTACGTATATCATTCAAATCAACTTGATGTTCTTAGAACGTTATTAAATGAAACTATTAAAAGCAATCCTATTAAAAACCCTTTTAAATCTGAAGTAATGCTTATACAAAATTTATATATGGCTAGATGGTTGAGAAAAGAAATAGCATTAAATTTTGATATTGCTGCAAACATTAAATTTATTATATTTACAGAATTTATATGGAGTATAATTAGTACTGTAATACCTGATATTCCAGTAAAAAAATTTTTTAATAAAAATGATGTCATTTGGATGATTATATGTAGAATGCCGTTCTTATTAAAGAAAAATGAATTTAGTTTTATTACAGATTACCTAGATGGTTGTAAAAATGAAACTAATCTATTTCAATTTAGTTTACGTATATCAAGTATATTTGAAAAATATCTAATTTACAGACCCAATTGGCTTAACATTTGGGAATGTAGTAAATTTGTTAGCAAACTTGGTGATGAACAATTATGGCAATCAGCCATTTGGAGAGATTTAATCTCTAACTATACGAAAAAATCAAAAAGATCTTTATATCAATCTGATAATTTTTATTCTCTTTGTATAAAAAAAATAAAAAATACTAAAAATACATTACAATTTTTACCTCAACGTTTATTTATTTTTGATGTATCTGCATTTTCTCCCTATCACATGCAAATTTTAAATACAATAAGTGATTTTATTGATATTCATTGCTTTTTTAAAAACCCATGTTGTAATTATTGGGGAGATATTCAAAATTATAAATTTTTGTCAAAAAAATCAAAAAACAAGCAATATTTTATTAATAAAAAAGATCAAAATTATTTTGATGATATATCAGAATATTTAAAAGAAACATATGAACAGCATATTAACAATCCTCTTTTGGTATCATGGGGAAAAATAGGTTGCGATAGCCTTTGTTTTCTGACTCAATTAGAACCTAACAATCATATTGATGCTTTTGTTAATATAAAAAAAAATAATTTATTAAACTATATTCAAGATGATATCCTTAATTTAAAGAATAATTCTATTATAGGTTTAAATTATAATGAATTAAGATGTAATAATAAAAAACAATGTATAGATACAAGTGACCAATCTATTTCTATTAATGTTTGTCACAATATTGCACGTGAAATTGAAGCATTACAAGATTATTTATTAAAATTAATAAATTATGATTCTAGTCTTAAAATAGACGATATAATAGTTATGGCATCTGATATTGACGTATATATACCATTTATTAAAGCAATATTCTCCAATACATCAGTTGATAGATATTTGCCTTTTACAATTTTAGATCGTCGTGCCATTAACGAACATCCAATAATTATTGTTTTTTTAAGATTATTATCTTTAGATAATAATTATGTTTTTGAAGATATTATGGCTATGTTAGACATAAAATCTTTATCACATCATTTTTCTATAGATGAAAACCAATTAATACTATTACAAAATTTAATTAATAATGTAAATACCTATGAAAAATTGAATGAGTTAAAAAGAATATCTATGCATAAATATGATAAAAATTATCATATTTTACTTAATGAGATTAAAGTAAACTTATTAAAATACATTAATAAAAATAAAAACTACTCACAAAAATTTTTGCCTCATAATATAACAACAAAAAAATTATTAGAGATTTTATTAAGTAATTTAACCAATCTAATTTTCCAACTTAATAAATTAAATATAACATTATCAAAATGTTATTTCTTAAAAGATTGGTTATTTATAGGTAAACAGTTAATTAATAATTTTTTTAGTATAACTTATGAATCTGAATCAATTTTATTGTTATTAGAAAATAATTGGGAAAGATTAATACAATCTGGAATAAAAATAATTTCTAAAAAAATTTCAATTAAATTATTGCGTGAGATTTTATATACTAATCTTAGTAATCAGCTCTTGGGTAAAGATTTCCTTAAAGGAAAAATTAATTTCTGCAATTTAATGCCTACACGTTCTCTCCCATTTAAAGTAATATGTTTATTAGGAATGAATAATGATAAATATCCACGTAGGTCAAATACAATTGAATTTAATTTAATGTATAAACAACCAAATAAAGGAGATTTTAATAATATCGAAGAAGACCGTTATTTATTTCTTGAAACTATAATTTCCGCTAAAAATACACTTTATATAAGTTATATTGGTTGGTCTATGCAAGATAGTACAGAATTGTATCCTTCTAATTTAATAACAGAGTTATTAGAATATATCGAACAAAACTTCTATCTAAAAGGAGATGAAAATATTGAAATAGATAAAAATAATAAAAATATTCAAAAACATTTAATGATATATCATACTAGAGCACCCTTTGCACCAAATAATTTTAAATATAATTCAAAAACACAAAGTTTTGCTTATGAGTGGTTACCATCAGCACGGGGTACAGGTATTCCACAATCTAGTTTTATCAAAGCTATAGATGTACCTAAAATCAGAATTTTAAATATAAAGGAATTATTATATTTTTGGCGTCATCCCATACGTGCTTGGTTTAATAAAAGACTAGGTGTTCATTTCTATATAAAGGAACATGTTTTATCAAAAAATAAATCATATCTCTGTAATAATTTAAAATATTATGAGATTAAATCGCAATTATTAAACGCATTGGTAGAAAATAATATTAATGCTATTCAACAGCTTTATATTCATAATAAAACAGTTGGTAATTTACCTCCTGGAGTTTTTTCAGAATTATTCTGGCAATCTCAGCAAGAAACAATGCAACAAATAGTATCAAAAATCTCCTGCAGTGATATCAAAAAAAGTAGAAATTTGGAAATTAATTTAAAAATTAACAACCTAACTTTAATAGGTTCATTAAACCAAATACAAGAATATGGATTATTGCGTGGATATCCTGATGTACTTACCATCAGAGATGGATTGACATTTTGGCTGGAACATGTTGTATATTGTGCAATGGGTGGTTCTGGTATTAGTCAAATATTTGGTCTTGATAAAAGCTATTGGTATTTCGATAATATATCTCAAACTAAAGCTATTGAATTTTTAAATCGTTATATTGCCGGTTATCATTACGGAATGAGTCAACCAATACCTTTATTGAATAAAAGTGCTAATGCTTGGTTAAAATATTGTTATGACAAAAAGGAAAATCAATTAATAACTGACAAAAATGTTCAAGCAAAAGCATATAATCGTTTGTTAACAGCTTGGAATGGTAAATATAAAATATCAAATGGAGAAAACATAGATCCTTATATGAAACGCTTATATCGTACTTTAGGTGATATAGAAATAGAACAAATAATTGAATCTACAAAGAGTTGGTATTTACCAGTACTTCAAGCACAAAAAGATATTTAAAATTTATCATATCTAATTACATAATAACTAATAATTTGATTTTTTGAAAATTATTAAAGATAATAAATTGTTATTTTATGAATGAGTTAAATATGAAAATATTAAATCCTATAACACTTCCAATTAAAGGTAATATACTTATTGAAGCTTCAGCTGGAACAGGTAAAACTTTTACTATTAGCTTATTATATCTAAGATTATTGTTAGGCCTTAATAAAAAACATGAATATTATAGACCATTATCTGTTGAAGAAATTTTAGTAGTAACTTTTACAGAAATAGCTACAATTGAGTTACGTAAACGTATACGTAATGATATCCATCAATTAAGATTGAGTTGTATTCAAGGAAGAAGTTTTAATCCTATGCATCAATTATTGTTAGAGCAAATCGATGATAATAAACAAGCTATAAAAAGACTATTTTTTGCAGAAAAAAATATATACAACGCAGCTATATATACAATACACAGTTTTTGTAGAAAAGTTCTAAAATTTTTTGATTTTGAATCAAATACGTCATTTAGGAATAAAATATTATCAGATGAATATACATTGTTTAAAAAAATTACTCTGAATTTTTGGAATAATCTCTCTTGTTCTATATCTCTAGATGTAGCACGTATCATTTCAAATGAATGGAATAATGCGGAAGATCTATTATTTACTTTATATCCTTTATTTCGAAAAAAAAATGATATTATCAATTGTTTATCTTTTTTAGATAAAACTTTAGAATTAAAACACAAAAATAATTTAGATCAAATTAATTCTATAAAAAATATATGGATAAATCATAATAATAATATATTAAAAATTCTAAATTCTTCTAAAATTAATAAAAGAATTTATAATAATAAAAATTTAAAAAATTGGGTTGATAAAATAACAGTATGGGCAAATAGTATAACTTTAGATTACACAATACCAAAAGATCTTCAAAGATTTAGACAATCTATAATTAATGAAAAAAATAAAGATAATGATAAAATCATTGATTTTAGATTATTTAAAGAAATAGAAAGTTTTTTTATTAATCCTATATCACTAAGAGAAGATTTTATAAAAAAAGCTCTAGCTGAAATTACTATTTCTATAAATAAAGAAAAACATTTACAAGGTTTATTAAGTTTCGATGATTTATTACATGAATTAGATAAAGCTTTACAAAGCTCTAAGGGTGATTTATTAGCTCGTAATATAGGTACTTATTTTCCAGTATCTCTAATTGATGAATTTCAAGATACAGATTTAAAACAATATAGAATTTTCCAAAAAATTTACATCCAGCAAAAATTAAATCAATCATTAATAATTATTGGTGATCCAAAACAATCAATTTATTCGTTTCGCGGTGCAGATATATCTTCTTATATTAATATGCGTTGCGAAATTAGTGATATTTATACTTTAGATACAAATTGGCGTTCTTCATCAGAAATGATTGAGAGTGTAAATTGCTTATTTTCAAAAATAACCTTACCATTCATGTCGCCACAAATTCCTTTTATACCAATTAAATCTGCTATTGATAATAAAAAAATAAAGTTTATTTTTAATGGAAATAAATATCCTTCATTGAACATTTGGATACATCCAGTCAATAATATTGATTGTATGGATTATGAATATGATATTGCAAAACAGTGTGCTGCTGATATAAGTAATCTATTATTAGCTAAAAATAAAAAAAAAGCTTTTTTTTTAAAAAAAAATAATAAATTACATTTATTACAACCTTCAGATATTGCAGTATTAGTAAGAAATCGTAGAGAAGCTAATTTAATTCGTAATGCACTCAATTTATTTTCTGTATCATCAGTTTATTTATCTGAATTTGATAGCGTTTATAGCACTGTAGAAGCACGTGAATTTTTCTATCTATTAAAAGCAATACAATCTCCAACACAAGAACAACTAATACGTACTGCCTTAGCAACCTCTATGTTTTCAATTGATTCAAAAACTATTGAATCATTATCAAATAACAATTTGATTGTCTTAATTAAAAAGTTTTCACGATGGAAATTATTGTGGCAAAAATATGGTTTAATGCCAATGTTTCGTAATATTATATTAGAATATAATATAGCAGAAAATATATTAGCTTCAGAGAATGGTAAACGTAGATTAACTGATTTAATGCATATTAGTGAATTATTACAAGCAGAATCTATGGTATTAATTGGTCCAAATGATCTTTTAAATTTTTTTTTCGAACAAATTAACAAACCAAATAATCAGATTTCCAATCAGCAATTACGTTTAGAAGAAGATTGTAACTTTATAAAGATTATTACAATACATAAATCAAAAGGTTTACAATATCCTTTAACATGGTTACCTTTTGCTGTGAGTTTTATGGAACATGATAATAATATCTATTGCAATAATAACAATGGTCTCTCTTTAAATACAAATGAAGATGTAAACGATATACAATCATTTAAAGAAAGAATGGCTGAAGATTTACGTCTTTTCTATGTAGCAGTCACTAGATCTATTTATCACTGTAGCATTGGTATTGGAACTTTTATAAAAGGAGGATATAACACAAAAAAAAATACAAATGATTTATACAAAACTGCACTTGGTTATTTATTAAAATGCAATAAATATACCAATATTAAACAATTAAAAGATTATATTAGCGAACTAAAATACATAAACATAAAAGCAATTGATATTGATTTAAAACCCAATAAAAAATGGCAAGAAAAAAAAATCATTGACACTACTTTAAATAATCTTAAGTTAAATAGAATTTCGTCAGATCTTTGCCAAAGTAATATATATCCTGAACAAGAAAATGAAATTGGTAAATTTACTTTTTCATCTGACTTTGATGAAAATAATTTAATTAACTATTATGTAAAGAAAAACTCTTTAATAAAGGAAAAAAGTTCTTTAATAGTAACTAGTCATTTTCCAAATGATTTAAAATTTAACACTTTTATAATTTCTTTATTTAAGTCTATGAATTTAAATACAATACCTAAAAAATCATGGTTAGAATATCAATTAAATAGATGTGGATATTCTTTAGAACTATTATCTGATATCCATAAATGGATAATAATAATACTTTGCAAACCACTTAATTCAGAAGGTTTAAGTCTTATCAATATGAAAGAAACAGATTATCTCAATGATTTTAAATTTTTTCTTATGATTAAAAATAATGCAGTTATATCAGGGTTAAATAGATTATTGAGTAATAAAGATAAATTATCAAAATATGAAAATAATATTAGCTTTGATAAAGAGCAAGGTATTATTCAAGGTTATATAGATTTAGTATTTATTTGGCATAATAAATACTATTTGCTCTATTACAGATTAGATTATTTGGGCAGCCATAACATCTGTTATACAGCTCAATCCATAAAAAGCAAAATTTTTAACAGGAGTTTTAATTTTAAAAATCAATTATGTACTTTGGCATTTCATCGTTATCTTAAACATAGATTAAATGACTATAGTTATGAAAAACATTTTGGTGGTGTGTTCTACTTGTTTTTAAAAGGATTAAGTGAAAATTTACTTAGTAATGGTATTATTAAAATATTTACAGATAAAAATTCAATCCAAAAATTGGATATATTAATTGGTAAAAATAAATAAATATTTTATTATTTTATAATACATGATTATTTCTATCTAAAGTATAAAATTGAATATTTAAATTAAATCTATCATAAGAATTTTTGAACGTCTTTGATAATTATACATTTCTTTTTTACTTTTTGGTAAAAATTCAATTCCTACTGGTTTAAAACCACGTTCTTGAAACCAATGGATACTCCTTGTAGTTAAAACAAATATTTTTTTCAATCCTAATTGACTAGCTTGTACTGATATATATTTAAATAATATTTCACCTATAGATGAGTTACGATAATCAGGATGAACTGCTAAACAAGCCATTTCACCTATTTCTTCATCTAAAAAAGGATATAATGCTGCGCAAGCAATGGTTAAATCATCTATTTTAATTATTGTAAATTTATCAATTTCAATCTCTAATTGTTCACGTGAACGACGTACCAATATACCTTGTTTTTCAAGAGGACGGATTAATTCTAAAATTCCGCCTATATCATTAATTGTAGCTTTTCTTATTTGTTCTGCAGATTCCATTACTATTTGTGTACCAATGCCATCTCGTGAAAATAGTTCTTTTAATAAGGCACCATCTTCTTGATAACTAATTAAGTGACATCGATGTACCCCTCTACGACAAGCATTAATTGCTGCACGAAGAAAACGTATGATCTCTAATAAATAATTATTTTTTTTACTTTCTAACATATACATATGTAATTCGGCATTTTTTGTAAGTAACTCTGATATTATATCTCCTTTATCATCAACAACCCCTTGTTTGGAGCAAAATCCTATCATTTTTTTAGCTTTAAGTTTAATTGCTATTTCTGAGGCAATTTCTTCAGAAGTTAAATTAAAACTTTCTCCAGTCACAGAAACGGCTACTGGTCCTAATAAAACAATAGTATTGTTATCTAATTGACGGTGAATTGCTCTTTCATCAATACGACGAATTTTTCCTCCATGGCAATAATCTATACCATCATCTACACCTAATGGCTGAGCAGTAATAAAATTACCGCTAACAACATTAATATTTGCTCCTTGTAAGGGAGTATTGTTTAAAGACATAGATAATAGAGATGTAATATCAAGCTGAAGACGACCTGCTGCTTGTTTTACTATTTCAAGCGATTTTTTATCAGTAATACGAGTACACTTATGATAAATAGATTTTATTTTATATTCAGACATAATTGTATTTATCTGTGGACGTGCACCATAAACTAAAACTAGACGAACTCCAAGACTATGTATTAAACCAATATCATTAATAATATTGTAGAAATTATTATGAGCAATTGCTTCTCCGCTAAGCATAATAACAAATATTTTACCCCTATGACTATTAATATAGGGGACGGTATGTCGAAAGCTGCGCATTATTTCATTGCTACGTTTTTTCACATATAACTACTCTTTTAAAAATAATATTTCAACTAATTTATTTAATAGATATTTTTACTCAAATATTTCATATAAGAAAAGGGGGAAATAACTTACCTTAATTGATAAATAATTGTATTAATAATAACAATGTAAAATTAATAATCATATAGATAAATCAAAAAAATTATCTAATTTTTTTAGTTATTGATAATCAAATTATATTTTAAAATTAAAACAACCAATCTTTTATTAGATAATTTATAATCTGAGATATGACTTGTTTTTTAAGAAAAGATGATTTTTCAAAATACTATAAGCAAACTTAAACCTTGGTTGCGGGGACTGGATTTGAACCAGCGACCTTCGGGTTATGAGCCCGACGAGCTACCAAACTGCTCCACCCCGCGCTAAGATAATACCATTAGTATACTTATTATTAAAGTTTATTGCAAATTTTTTTAATTTTATATTTATAACAAATATTGTAATTAAATAAAGTAATTTATTAAATTATATAAATTCTATATTCAATAGTAATTTAAAATTAATTTTTTATTTCTATAGATTTTATAACAATGTTTAATGTAAATTGATATCTTATTGATAAATATTTTTATAAATATAATAAACTCTGTTTATATTATTGTCTTACTAAACGTAAACATGTTGGAGAAAAAGATATATTGCTACGCCAAGAATTAATTTCTATACCCTCGCGACGTATATATCTAGCATAAACAGTTAATTCTGTAGGGTTGCAAAAATATGAAATATCATTAAATATTCTTTCAATACATTGTTCATATAATTCACTATGGTTACGAAATGACATTAGATAACGAAGTAGTGATGCATAATTAATACTTGGTCCTTTATAATAAATCATAATTGAACCCCAATTGGACTTATTAGTAATTGGACAAATAGATTTAAACAAATGACTAATTAGTGTTTCTTTAACTATCCTATTTCTTACTGATCCTTCTAAATAATTAGGATTAATAAAATAATCTTCAATTTCTATATCCTGTTCATCAATACAATAACCACTAAAATTATTTATAGAATGTACTTTTATTTCATTTAAACGAAATAGTGATACATCAACTTTACTTTCAGAACAGATACTTAAATCGTATTCTAATATTTTACGTATTTCATTCCAGTTATTAAATTTTATTTGAGTAAAACTACTAAGATATAATTGCAAACTGCTAGATTCTATGATGTTTTTACTATCACAATTAAATACTATTTTCCCTATGCTTACTTGTGGTAATCCTTTATTATTTAACCAAGATAATTCATATAAAGTCCACATATCATTACCAAAGAACGGTATAATTTTATTAAACACACCAATGTCTTTTCGATATGAACTACGTGGCATTATTTTTATTAAATTAAATTTCTTTGCATAAATTATACTGTTATTTAATGATACATTATTAATTAATTTATTTTGCCTATATGTAAACATAATTAATTCCCATAATTACTAAATAAAAATTAATGATTATATTTTTTATTATTTATTAAATTTTATTTTAATATGGCAATATTAAAACCATTACTTAATCTTATTTTAAATAAGATACTATCCTTGATAAGTTAATATGTAATACATATAATTTAATTAAAAATAATATCAATAAAATATTATTATTTAATATTAATACAGTATTCTTATTTAAAATATAAAATGAATAATTATTTTTAATTTTAAAAAAATAATTTCATTAGGTTGTTTATAAAAAATTTTAAGTAAATTACAAATAGCTAATGTTGATTTAATTTTTTAGAATTTTTATATAATCACGTCTGCTGTTTTTCAGAAAAATATGTTTTAATTATATTAAAAGTAATTATTTTATATTTTAAATTTAATATTTTAAAAACACTAGTAATCACTTTTAATGAAATTGTTTCTAAATAAAAATATTATAATTTAATTATAATAATAATCTTAAAAAAAGAAAAAACTGTTTGTTCCCATTAAATATTCAATACATTATAATTCAAATATTTTTTAAAAATCTATAAATTAAAATATTAATATTAACAATAATTAATTGTGAGTTTAACATATTTAATATATAATGAAAAACCATATTAATTTCTATGTTTTTCATTTTAATAATTTATCATAATGCAAAATTATATCTTTATAACAGGTGGAGTTGTTTCTTCTTTAGGTAAGGGTATTACCACAGCATCTCTTGCAGCCGTTCTTGAAGCTCGTTCTCTTAGTGTAACTATAATAAAATTAGATCCATATCTAAATGTAGATTCGGGTAATATGAATCCCAACCAACATGGAGAGGTGTTTGTTACTGAAGATGGAACAGAAACTGATCTAGATATAGGTCATTATGAACGTTTTGTTAGTGCTAAAATGTCACATAAAAATAATTTCACTACTGGTAGGATATATTCAGAAGTAATATATAAAGAGCGTCGAGGTGATTACCTCGGATGTACTGTTCAAGTTATTCCTCATATAACCAATGCTATTAAAGAAAATATTATTATTGGAGGAAAAGGTTATGACATTGTTTTAGTTGAAATTGGTGGAACCGTAGGTGATATTGAATCTTTACCATTTTTAGAAGCAATTCGTCAAATGTCAGTAGATTTAGGTCGTGAGCATATAATGTATATCCATCTTACTCTAGTACCTTATATAATTACAGCGGCTGAATTGAAAACTAAACCAACACAGCGTTCTGTTAAAGAATTACTTTCAATTGGTATTCAACCAGATGTTATAATTTGTCGTTCTAATAGTACTATTCCTGATAATGAACGTGCTAAAATTTCTCTTTTTTGCAATGTACCAAAACAAGCTGTAGTTTCTTTAAAAGATATTGATTCTATTTATAAAATACCCAAGATGATAAAATCCCAAGGTTTAGATACATATATCTGTAAATTTTTTAAATTACAAACACCAGAAGCAAATTTATTGGAATGGGATAGAGTAATTTATGAAGAATCACATCCAATAGGTCAAGTTAATGTTGGTATAATAGGTAAATATGTTAATTTACCAGATGCTTATAAATCAGTAATAGAAGCTTTAAAGCATGGAGGATTAAAAAATAGAATTACTGTTAATATTAGATTAATAGATTCTAAAGATATTGAACTATGTGATATAGAAATGTTGAAAGATTTAGATGCGATTTTAATACCTGGAGGATTTGGTTCTCGTGGAATAAAAGGTAAGTTAAAAACTATAAAATATGCACGTGAAAATAAAATTCCGTATTTGGGTATTTGTTTAGGCATGCAATTAGCAATAATAGAATTTGCTCGTAATGTTGCTGGTATTAAAGACGCTAATTCTACAGAATTCGTTCCAAATTGTAAAAAACCAGTTGTTCTTTTAATAAAAAACTTTGAAGAACAACAAAACAGTGAAATTAGTAATAAGCAAAGTAAATTATCCGGTACTATGAGGCTTGGTAGTCAACAATGTAATTTGCTGATAAATAGTCGAGTTAAAAAAATTTATAACTCTGATTATATTTTTGAACGTCATAGACATCGTTACGAAGTGAATAATTTGTTATTAAATAAAATTGAATCTTCTGGTTTGAAAATTACTGGACGTTCTAAAGATGATAAATTAGTTGAAATTATAGAGATTCCAGATCATCCTTGGTTTATAGCTTGCCAATTTCATCCAGAATTCCAATCTAATCCACGTTATGGTCATCCTCTATTTATTAGTTTTATAAAAGCTTCGTATAATTATCAAAAAAATAAAAAAGATCATAATTAATGAATTAATATTTAATATAGTAATTATTAATTACGTATAGGAAATAATTTTAATGTCAAAGATAATAAAAGTCATCGGTCGTGAAATCATAGATTCACGTGGTAATCCTACTGTAGAAGCGGAAGTACATTTGAAATGTGGTTTAGTAGGTTTAGCATCGATTCCATCAGGTGCTTCTACTGGATCACGTGAAGCTTTAGAATTGCGTGATGGTGATAAATCACGTTTTTTAGGAAAAGGTGTTAATAAGGCTGTTTCTTTAATTAATGATGTTATAGGTAAAGCAATAAAAAATAAAGATGCTATGGATCAAGAAGATATTGATTATACTATGATTAATTTAGATGGGACAGAAAATAAATCCAATTTAGGTGCAAATTCTATTTTAGCTGTTTCATTAGCTACTGCCAAAGCAGCGGCTAATTCTAAAAATCAATTACTTTATGAACATATTGCTGAATTAAATGGTACTCCAAAAAAATATTCTATGCCCTTGCCTATGATAAATATAATTAATGGGGGAAGACATGCAGATAATAATCTTGATATACAAGAATTTATGATTCAACCTATTAGTGCAAAAAATATTAAAGAAGCTATTCGTATGGGTGCAGAAATATTTCATAATTTATCTATTATACTTAAAAACAAAGGTATGAGTACAAATGTAGGAGATGAAGGAGGATATGCACCAAACTTAAAATCAAATACTGAAGCATTAGAAATTATATCAGAAGCCGTGAAAATAACTGGCTATAAATTAGGTAAAGATATTACTATAGCTATAGATTGTGCAGCTTCTGAACTTTACGAAGAAGGATATTATAGGCTAAAAGGTGAAAATAAAATATTTACTTCAAATAGTTTTACTAACTTTTTAAAAGAACTTATTGAAAAGTACCCAATAACTTCTATTGAAGATGGATTGGATGAATATGATTGGGAGGGTTTTGCTTATCAAACTAAAATTTTAGGAAATAAAGTTCAGTTAGTAGGTGATGATTTATTTGTAACAAATACTAAAATTCTTCAAAAGGGTATAGATCAAGGAATTGCTAATGCAATTTTAATAAAATACAACCAAATTGGTTCTTTAACAGAAACTTTAGCAGCTATTAAAATGGCAAAAAATGCTGGTTACAGAACGATTATATCTCACCGATCAGGTGAAACCGAAGATACGACAATCTCTGATTTAGCAGTAGGTACTTCAGCAGATCAAATTAAAACTGGATCACTAAGTCGTTCTGAACGTATAGCTAAATATAACCAATTAATACGCATTGAAGAAGCAATTAGTTATCATTCAACTTTCAACGTTTTAAACAGATAAGATATTAATTATGTTATATTTTAGCATAATAATTTTTATAGATATCTTTAGTAGATCTCATTAAATTAATATAATCAATTAAATAATTGATTATTTAAAAGCAATTTAATTAATAAAAAAAATATATATATTTAATGGTAAATTATTTTTAATATTAAATTTAATGCCAAAATTAAGAAATAAAAATATAATAATTTATTAGGAATTAATTGTTTAATTACTGTCCTTCCTTATTAGAATTATAATTACAACCAAAACGAGTGTAATTATTTTTTTCAAAAATCCATGTTTTATACAATTAATAGTTATTTTATATCCCTGTAAGATCATAGTGAACTATCCTTTCCTTGTTAAATATTAATGAAAAGATCTTTATTTTAAAACACTTTAATTATAAATAATTTAGTTATTTAATATATTTAAGATTTATTTAAATATTAATTTATAGTTTGTTAATTTTATTTAAATAGATAATATAATTCCATTTACTGAAATAGTGAAAATTTTAATGTGATGAATAATCATAACTCATTTTCAGATCTTGCCTTTCCAATTACTTTAGAACAATTTAATACATTACAATTAGTTATAAAGGATTTTTCAGAAAATCAGTTATTATGGCTTTCAGGTTATCTTTGGGGTTTAGTAAATAATCAAAAAATCACTAACAAAGTTAATATATCTAAAAACAAAAAAGAACCTGTGATAACACTTATATCATCATCTCAGACAGGCAATGCTAGACGTGCATCAGAGTGGCTTAGAGATGAGCTAAATTCGATTCAATTAAATGTAAATTTAATTCACGCAAGTGATTATACTTATAAAAAAATTAATAAAGAAAAGATATTGTTAATTATAACATCTACTCAAGGCGAAGGTGAGCCTCCAGAAGAATCAGCTGCTTTATATAATTTCTTGATGTCAAAAAAAGCCCCAAAAATGAAAGAAACTGTTTTTGCAGTATTTGGTCTAGGAGATACTTCTTATGAGTTTTTTAGTAAAGCTGGAAAAGATATTGATAATAGACTAGCAGAATTAGGTGCAAAAAGATTAATAGACAGAGTTGATGCTGATGTTGAATATAAAAATAAACTAAAAGTTTGGTGTAGTTTATTAACAAAACATCTTAAAACTCATATAAAAAATAATTTATTTGAACAAGTAGAAACAAATATAATAAAAGAATCTAATAAAAATTTTAATATTAATTATAACAGAAAAAATCCTTTCAATGCATCTTGTTTAGTTAATCAAAAAATTACTGGTAGAAAATCAGATAAAGATATACGTCATATTGAAATTGACATAAGTAATTCACAAATAATTTATAATCCTGGTGATGCAATTGGAATATGGTATAAAAATGATGATAGTTTAATTAATGAAATTTTAAAATTAGTTAAATTAAAAGGGGATGAAAAAGTTAAAATCCATGATAAGTTTATTCCAATCACATGTGCATTAAAAAACCAGTTTGACTTAACCAGAAATAACAATAAAACAATTGAAAAATATGCTCTTTTATCTAAAAATAAAAACCTTTTATCAATGATAAATGATAGATGTAAAATGCAAAAATACGCAAATTTATATCCAATTGTTGATATGATTCGTTTATCACCTACTAGATTAACTGCTGAAAAATTAATTAGCATATTACGTCCCTTGACGCCTAGACTTTATTCTATTTCTTCTGCACAATCTGAAAATGAAAATGAAGTGCATATTACAGTTGGTATAATTAGCTTTAATATTGAAAATTATTGTCGTGGTGGAGGTGCATCTACTTGGTTATCTAATCTTAGAGAAGAAGAAAATATAAGTATTTTTATCGAAAATAACAATAATTTTCGTTTACCCGTAGATAAAAAATTACCAATAATTATGATAGGTACTGGAACTGGTATTGCTCCATTTCGCTCATTTATGCAACAGCGTGATTACGATAGTTCTTCCGGAAAAAATTGGTTGTTTTTTGGTAATCGTCATTTTACAGAAGATTTTTTATATCAAATAGAATGGCAAGATTATGTAAAAAGAGGACTTTTAAATAAAATTAATTTAGCATGGTCACGTGATCAATCTGAAAAAGTTTATATTCAAGATAAAATTCGTGCTAACGGAGTAGATATATGGTGTTGGATTGAAGAAGGTGCACATATTTATATTTGTGGTGATGCTAATAAAATGGCAAAAGATGTTGAAGCAGCCTTGTTAGAAGTTATTTCTAAACAAGGTCAAATGAATAAAGAAAAGGCTGAAGATTTTTTAAATGAATTACGTATTGA
The DNA here is from genome assembly GCF_002933345.1 of Candidatus Pantoea edessiphila. Taxonomy (GTDB): domain Bacteria; phylum Pseudomonadota; class Gammaproteobacteria; order Enterobacterales; family Enterobacteriaceae; genus Pantoea_C. Next base: position 50,823 of record NZ_PDKR01000004.1, read on the forward strand.
ATACCGCTACCAAAGAGACATTTACTAATGACTGAAAAAAACCAGAAAAGTCCTTTTGTTGTTAAGGGAAATTTAGAAGATGCAGAACGTATAAAATATCAAAGCAATTACTTACGTGGTACTATTTTACAAGATCTTGATAATGAATTAACTGGTAGTTTTACAGGAGATAATTTTTCATTGATTCGTTTTCATGGCATGTATCAACAAGATAATAGAGATATTAGAACTGAACGTATTAAACAGAAATTAGAACCACTACATTCTATAATGTTACGTTGTCGATTACCCGGAGGAGTTATTACAACACAGCAATGGTTGGATATCGATAAGTTTGCTACTGCTAAAACTATTTACGGTAGCATTCGTTTAACGAATCGTCAAACATTTCAATTTCATGGTATTCTTAAAAAAAACATTAAACTTACGCATAAAATGTTACATCAAATAGGTCTCGATTCATTAGCTACTGCTAATGATGTAAATCGCAATGTTCTCTGTACTTCAAATCCTTACGAATCAATATTACATCAAAAAGTTTATAATTTAGCAAAAAAACTTTCCGAGCATTTATTACCACGCACTAAAGCTTATGCAGAAATTTGGTGGGATGATCATAAAATTGTAGAGAAAGAAGAAGAACCCATATTAGGTAAAACTTATCTACCCCGCAAATTTAAAATCACAATAGTGATTCCTCCTAATAATGATGTTGATTTACATGCAAATGATCTCAACTTTGTAGCTATTATAAAGAATAAGGAATTAATTGGATTTAATTTATTAATAGGAGGAGGTTTATCTATAGAACATAATAATCATGCAACTTATCCTCGCACTGCAACTGATTTTGGTTATATTGAAATTGAAAAAATGATTGATGTCGCTACTGCGGTCATTACTATACAACGTGATTGGGGTAATCGCACTGATCGTAAAAATGCTAGAACTAAATATACGTTAGAAAGAGTAGGAATTGATCATTTCAAAAAGGAAATAGAAATTCGTGCTGATATGAAATTTAAACCTAGTTATCCATATAAATTAACTACTCGCGGTGATCGTATTGGATGGATTAAAGGTATAGATGAAAAATGGCATTTAACGTTATTTATTGAAAATGGACGGATAATTAATCATCCTAAATATCAGTTAAAAAAAGGTATTGCTGAAATTGCAAAAAATCATCGAGGTAATTTTCGTTTAACTGCTAATCAAAATTTAATTATAACCAGTGTTCCAGAAAATAAAAAATTACATATCGAATCTATAGCAATGAAATATGGATTAATAAATAAAATATCTGCTCAAAGAAAAAATTCTATGGCTTGTGTATCCTTTCCTACATGTCCATTAGCAATGGCAGAAGCTGAAAGATTTCTTCCGAAATTCATTACAAAAATTGAAAATATCATGAAGAACTATGGAGTAAATAATAGATATATAGTATTACGTGTTACTGGCTGCCCTAATGGTTGTGGCCGTGCTATGTTAGCGGAAATTGGTCTAATTGGGAAAGCAATTGGTCGTTATAACCTCCATATTGGAGGTAATCGAATAGGTACAAGAATTGCACGTATGTACCGTGAAAATATTAAAGAAGATGAGATTATTTCTAATATTTCTAAGCTAATAGAATGCTGGGCTAAAGAAGGTTATAAAGAAGAGAATTTTGGTGATTTTGTAATTAGAATTGGAATCGTAAAACCGGTATTGGATCCAGCACGAGATTTTTGGAAATAAAAATGATTAAATTAGATTTTTCATTATTCAACAAAACATCACAAATAGAACGTAAAGAAATATTAAACTCTATTAATTTGAAATTAAATAAACTAATAGCAGAAGATCGTATTATATGGGCATTAAAAAACTTACCAAGTGTACATGTATTATCTTCTAGCTTTGGTATTCAATCTGCAGTTTCATTACATTTAATTACAAAGTTACAACCTAATATCCCAATAATTTTGATAGATACCGGATATCTTTTTCCAGAAACTTATCTTTTTATTGATGAATTAGTTAATAAATTTAATTTAAATATACATGTTTTTAGATCTAAAATATCGTCTGCTTGGCAAGAAGCACGTTATGGAAAACTATGGCAACACGGTATAAAAGGAATTATTAAATATAATAAGATAAATAAAATCAATCCAATGAATTATGCTATAAAATCATTAGGTATAAAAACTTGGTTTGCTGGATTAAGGCGTGTTCAATCAAATAGTAGAGCTAATTTATCCGTATTGGAATTTAAAAGAGGTATCTTCAAGGTATTACCCATTATAGATTGGGATAATCGTCAAGTTCATAGATACTTGCAAATAAATAACTTAAAATATCATCCCTTGCATGATAAAGGATATTTGTCATTAGGAGATGTACATACAACAAGAATTTGGGAAGCAGGAATGACAGAAGAGGAAACTCGTTTTTTTGGAATAAAACGTGAGTGTGGAATACACGAAGATTAATTTTTATTGTTGATCAATTAATATTTTCAAAGTTGTCATTATAATAATTAATAGTATTTGTAATCTATTGATTTGATATTGTTTACTTATATTAAGTTGTAAAATAAAATTTTTGTAAAAAATAAACGCACATAAATAACATTCAAGTTCTTCTATAGATCTATCTCAATATCAATTTTAATTAAAATAGAAGCAATAATAACTTTAGATATAGTTTATAACTTATATACTTATATTGTTTAGTAACTACTCATTCTAATTCATAATTTAATTTCAATAAATACAAAGAGCTATAATCAAAAATTATACATTAATAATACTAAGGTTCTAGTGAATTATTTACCTCTTTTTGCTGATTTAAACAAACGTCCAGTGTTGGTTGTTGGCGGCGGAATAGTCGCTACACGAAAAATTAAACAATTAAATCGAGTTGGTGCATGCGTGAAAATTGTTGCCAATGAAATTTGTAATGAATTACAAAAAATAATAAAAATATATAAAATTGAATGGATAGCTACTCAATTTGATCCAGCACAACTGAATGAAGTATTTTTAGTGATAGCAGCAACTAATGATAGTGTCCTTAATGAGAAAATTTCCAGAGAAGCAAATATTAAATATAAATTAGTTAATGTAGTAGATGATAAAATAAATTGTAATTTTATATTACCTTCAATTATTAATCGTTCACCTATATTAATAGCAATATCCTCAAGTGCAACTGCTCCTATATTAACAAGAATATTACGTGAAAAATTAGAGGCAATATTACCAAAACATATAAGTGAAATGGCATTAATAGCTGGTCAATGGCGTAATAAAGTTAAGAAACATTTTATTTATTTATCTGATCGTCGTCATTTTTGGGAACGTATTTTCAATGGACCATTTGTTAATCGAATAGCAATAGGTGATTTAAACAAGGCGAAAATTATTCTAAAACAACAATTAAAAATTAAATCAAATCGTCAAGGAAAAATTATTTTAGTTGGTGCAGGGCCTGGAGATAGTAGTCTGTTAACTTTACGTGCTTTGCAAGTAATACAGCTAGCTGATGTAGTTTTATATGATAATCTGGTAAGCAATGAAGTATTAGAATTAGTGCGTAGAGATGCTGATATTATATGTGTTGGTAAAAGTTTTGGTTCTCATGCTTTTTCACAGCAAGAAACCAATGCAATGCTAGTTAAATTAGCATTAGAAGGTAAATATGTAGTTAGATTAAAAGGCGGGGACCCATTTATTTTTGGACGAGGAGGTGAAGAACTTCAAGCAGCAAAAAAAGCTGGAATTTCATTTCAAATTGTTCCCGGAGTAACATCAGCTATAGGTGCTACTGCATATGCTGGTATTCCATTAACTCATCGTGATTATGCACATAGTGTTGTATTCGTTACAGGTCATGGTCATTTAAAAAAAAATCTTGTTAATTGTAAACCAATTAGTAAAGGTCAAACATTAGTTATTTATATGGGACTAATAAAGACTCCAGAAATTAGTAAAATTTTAATAGATCAAGGTTATATTAAATCTACTCCGGTAGCGGTTATCAGCAGAGGGACAAGATATGATCAAATAGTATTAACGGGTACTCTAGGACAAATCGAAAAATTAGCAGCATCTGTAGCTACTCCAGCATTATTAATTATTGGAGAAGTGGTTAATCTCCACAGGCAACTAGCTTGGTTTAATGGTGCGGTTCAATATAAACCTCGCAAATCTTCTTTTATTAATTTAGCCTGAGAAAACACCATGAATCAAAAAAAAATTAATCACATATATCAATTAGAAGCAGAAAGCATTTATATAATGAGAGAAGTTATAGCAGAATTTGATAATCCAGTCATGATGTATTCTATAGGTAAAGATTCTTCAGTAATGTTGCATTTAGCTCAAAAAGCTTTTTACCCAAGTAGTATTCCTTTTCCTTTATTGCATATAGATACTGGTTGGAAATTTAGTGAAATGTACGAATTTCGTGATCACATCATTAATGCAATAGGTGCTGAGTTATTAATATTTCGTAATTTAAAAGGTATAGAAATGGGCATTAATCCTTTCGTTCATGATAGTACAAAATATACTAATATTATGAAAACAGATGCATTGAAGCAAGCTTTAAATAAATACAAGTTTGATGCAGCATTTGGAGGAGCACGTCGTGATGAAGAAAGATCTAGAGCAAAAGAACGTATTTATTCTTTTAGAGATCGATTTCATCGTTGGGATCCAAAAAATCAACGACCTGAAATATGGAATAATTATAATGGTCAAATTAATAAAGGAGAAAACATTCGTGTATTTCCTTTATCTAATTGGACGGAATTAGATATCTGGCAATACATTTTTTTAGAGAAAATTAAAATTGTACCACTGTATTTTGCTGCAATAAGACCTGTTTTGAAAAGAAATAATATGATTATCGTAATCAATGACAATCGTATCAATTTGAAAGACAATGAATTAATAGAAAAACGTATGGTACGTTTTCGTACATTGGGTTGTTGGCCTCTAACTGGAGCTATTGAATCAAAAGCACAAACAATTTCAGATATAATCAAAGAAATGTTATTGTTTAAAACAAGTGAACGTAAAAATCGTTTAATTGATATAGATCAAAGTCATTCAATGGAATATAAAAAAAGGCAGGGCTATTTTTAGGAAATAAATATAAGCATGAATACTATAATTAAAGATACAAACCAAATGATTAAAAAAGATGACATTGAAGTCTGGTTACTTGCTCAACAAAATAAAGATCTTTTACGTTTCCTTACTTGTGGGAATGTAGATGATGGTAAAAGTACTCTTATTGGTCGTTTATTACATGATGTTTGTTATATATATGAAGACCAATTATCATCGCTTTATAATGATAGCAAACGTTATAGAATTCAAGGCGAAAAACTTAATTTAGCATTACTTGTAGATGGCTTACAAGCAGAACGTGAACAAGGAATTACTATTGATGTAGCATATAGATATTTTTCTACTGAAAAAAGAAAATTTATTATTGCTGATACTCCAGGACATGACCAGTATACACGTAATATGGTAACTGGTGCATCTACTTGCCAATTAGCAATTATATTATTAGATGCACGTAAAGGAATAGTAAATCAAACTCGCCGTCATAGTTTTATATCTAGTTTGCTAAATATAAAACAGTTAATAATAGCTATTAATAAAATGGATTTAATCAATTATGATGCTAATATATTTAATAATATAAAACAAGATTACATTAATTTTATTACAAAACTACCGATAAATCCAAATGTTTATTTTGTTCCAATATCTGCCCTTAGAGGTGATAATATAGTTTCTAAAAGTCAAAAAATGTCTTGGTATCATGGATCTACTATATTAAAAATATTAGAAAACATTGATTTAGATGTATTTATAAATAACAAACCTATGCGTTTTCCAGTACAGTATGTAAATCGTTTTAATATAGATTTTCGTGGTTATTCTGGTACCATAGCTTCTGGTACAATTAGGGTAGGACAAAATGTAAAAGTGCTTCCATCAAATATACAATCCAATATAAAACGTATTGTAACTTTTGATGGTGATTTAATAGAAGCTAATGCAGGTCAAGCAATTACCTTAATTCTAAATGATGAACTTGATATTAGTAGAGGAGATTTAATTGTAGATATTAACTCTGATCTTAATTTAACAAAATCTGTAATTGCTAATGTTGTATGGATGTCGGATAAGCCTATGAAAAAGAATCAAAGTTATTTTATAAAAATGGCTAGTAAAAAAATCATTGGCAATATCGAAAATATAATACATCAAATTAATATAAGTTCATTAGAAACATATAAGGTTGATAATTTATCTCTGAATAGTATTGGTTTAGTAAAAATAAACTTTGAAGAACCAATGGTTGTTGATAAATACTATAATAATCCAGTTACTGGAGGATTAATTTTTATAGATCGTTTTAGTAATGCTACAGTAGGTGCAGGTATGATTAATAAATATAAATTAGACTTAGAACATACAGGATGTTATGACAACAATTACAATAATTTTGAATTGGAATTAAATTCTTTAATTCGTTGCTATTTTCCACACTGGAAAGCACGTAATTTACTAGATAAAAAACAATAATGCGAAAATATAAAAATATACTTTGGCATCAACATACTATTACACGTGAATTGAGAGAAAAGAAAAATGGGCACAAGGGTTTAGTGTTATGGTTTACTGGGTTATCTGGGTCAGGAAAATCTACTATTGCATGTTTTTTAGAGAAAAAATTATATCAAATTGGTTGTAAAACTTACTTATTAGATGGTGATAACTTAAGACACGGATTATGTAGTGATCTTAGTTTTAGTAATTATGATAGAAAAGAGAATTTGCGCAGAGTTGGTGAAGTGGCAAAATTAATGGTAGATGCTGGATTATTAGTTATTGCTGCCTTTATTTCTCCCCTTCGTAAGGATCGTAAAATGGTAAGAAATTTTTTTAATAAAGATCAATTTATTGAAGTTTTTATTAATACTCCTTTATCTGTTTGTGAATCTCGAGATCCTAAGGGATTATATAAAGCAGCACGTTCTGGTAATTTAATTAATTTTACTGGTATTGGTAGTAGTTATGAAATCCCAGAAAACCCAGAAATTAAACTAGATGGTAATCAAACTATTAGTACGTTGACAATTGATTTAGTAAATTTACTTAAAGATCGTAATATTATTTAATAATTAAATAGAAAATTAATTTTTAAATAAAGTAAATGAATCGAAATAATTTTTATCATATTTTATTTATTAATATATCCTTAGTTAGGTAATATATTATAATATCAAATTGGAATCACTGTTATATTTTAAATATAATCCTAAAGATTGTAATATAATTTTTATATTAAAAATAAAATATCATTAAATTTATTTAAATAAATTAAAGATTTACGATAACAATCTTTATTTTAAATACAAGTAATTACATTAAAAATAACTAAGATGATTAATATTTAATTATTTATTAATTTTTCATATTAAAAATTATTTAAATTACACAAATGAATAATTCATCGATTAAAAAAGATATAATTGCTATAGTACCAGCTGCTGGTATAGGCAAACGTATGAAAATAAAACATCCAAAACAATATTTAACTATTGGTAAATATACTATTCTTGAACATTGTATTTTTAGTTTATTTTCTCATTCTGATATTAAGCAAGTTATTATTGCTTTAAACTCTAATGATCAATATTTTTCTAAACTTCCTTTAGCAAGTAATAATCGAATATTATGTGTTATAGGTGGTGATACAAGAGCTAAATCAGTTTTAGCAGCTTTGAAAACTATACAGAATAACGCTTGGGTATTAATACATGACGCTTCAAGACCATGTCTACATATAGATGATTTGATCCGTTTAATAAAAATACGTGAGAAAAGTAATATTGGAGGTATTTTAGCCATTCCTATAAATGATACAATAAAACTTAGCAATAACAGACATAATCTTATTAAGAAAACAGTAGAACGTAAAAATTTATGGCGTGCTTTGACTCCTCAATTTTTTCCTTGTTCTCTCTTGATATCTTGTTTAATAAAAGCGCTAACAGAAGGCATTGATATTACCGATGAAGCTTCAGCTTTAGAATACTGTGGCTATAATCCTAATTTAATAAAAGGACGCAATGATAATATAAAAATAACTTTTCCAGAAGATTTATTACTTGCAGAGCTTTATTTAAAAAAAATTTTTAAAGGATATTAAATAATGCGCATTGGTCATGGTTTTGATGTTCATGCTTTTGGTGGTATAAATCCCCTTATTCTTGGAGGAGTAAAAATAAAATTTAAACATGGTTTAATAGCACATTCTGATGGAGATGTAGTTTTACATGCACTTATTGATGCTCTCTTAGGAGCAGCTGCTATGGGAGATATAGGAACTGTATTTCCAGATAATAATATAAATTTTAAAGGAGTAAATAGTTTTTATTTATTAAGTGAGGTTTGGAAGCTTATTAGTTTGAATTACGTTATAGGAAATATAGATATAACAATAATATTACAAACCCCTAAAATTAATCCATATTTAAAGCAAATGTGCACTAATATTTCAAAAAATCTTGATTGTAAAAAAAACAAAATTAATATAAAAGTTACTACAACTGAAAAGTTAGGTTTTGTAGGTCGTGAAGAAGGAATTGCATGTGAAGCAGTAGCGTTATTATTAAATAAAAAATAAATTTTTAATTAAAATTATAATACTTATTATTCCATAATAGGATATCTTTTTTCATTTAAATAAATTTATTCTATAAATTAGATTTTGTTAAAATTAACAATGAATTAATTAATTTTATAATTAATTATAATTAAGTATGAAATAACTTAAAGAAATGTGTAATATAATTTTTATTAAAATTTAATTATATCTTGCTATAATTAATAATGATTAGTATTTGCTATATAAAACAACATAACTTGTATTTTATAAAAAATTATTATACAATAATTTTGAATTTTACTTTATTTAAATAGGATAGGTTAATATAAAATTATTATTCTGTAAAAAGCAAAATTTACAATTTAATCTGAATAGATATTTTAATATTTTAATTAATTCAAATAAAGATATTTATTTTTAGCACAAAATTTAAAGCTGTGTTAATAAAAAGATTAAAATAATTTAAACAATTTTAAAGATATGAAAATAAATATATTTCATCCAGATGATTTGGATTTGGTATAGTTGCAAAATTATTTTTATAAAAAATTGTTCTTACAATTATAACTAATTAAGCATTGAAAAATTCCTTAAAATTTTGTTTGAATAATTACGATAATAAAAATATATCTTTAGTTGCAGTAAAAAGTTAAATTGTAAAGGATATTGCTAGCATGAGTAATACAGAAATTAATTTCACAAAATTATATTTTGAAAATCATTAGGTTACATCCGTAAAACTGTTGTGTTATTCATTACAGCGTTAATCGGGCAAATTTTTGCTTTGATATCACGGGTAGGACCGCGTATGACTCATAATATATTGAAAATAGATCAATTACATGAAAGTATAGAATTTGAAGAAATTAAAAATGAAATTTTTAATGAAGAAGATTTTATTCAAACTGAACTAGGAGATGATGATATTGTAGAAGAAGAGGTATTACCTGGTACTACTCAACGTATTTTAGATGCAACACAATTATATCTTGGGGAGATAGGTTATTCTCCTTTGTTAAGTGCAGAAGAAGAAATTTTTTTTGCTCGTCTTGCATTAAAAGGTGATATACATTCTCGTCGTCGTATGATAGAAAGTAATTTACGATTAGTAGTCAAGATTGCACGTCGTTATAGCAATAGAGGTATGGCACTATTAGATTTAATCGAAGAAGGTAATTTAGGATTGATTCGTGCTGTAGAAAAATTTGATCCAGAACGTGGTTTTCGTTTCTCTACATATTCTACCTGGTGGATTCGTCAAACTATAGAAAGAGCAATTATGAATCAAACTCGTACTATTCGTTTGCCTATTCATATTATGAAAGAGCTTAATGTTTATTTACGTACTGCACGTGAACTTTCTCATAAGCTTGATCATGAGCCAAGCGCGGAAGAAATAGCAGAAAAATTAGATAAACCAGTGGAAGATGTAAATCGTATGTTGAAGCTTAATGAACATATTACCTCAGTTGATATGCCATTGGGGATAGATTCTGAGAAAGCATTATTAGATGTTTTAGCTGATGAAAAAGATAATGGACCTGAAAATGCAACTCAAGACGATGATATGAAGCAAAGTATTATAAAATGGTTATTTGAACTTAGTATAAAACAAAGAGAAGTTTTATCACGTCGTTTTGGTTTGTTAGGTTATGATGCTGCGACTCTTGAAGATGTTGGTCGTGAAATTGGCTTAACTCGAGAAAGGGTTCGTCAGATTCAAGTTGAAGGATTGCGCCGCTTACGTGAAATTTTGCAATCTCACGGTCTTAATATTGAATCATTATTTCATAAATAACTATTAATTTAAATAATAATTTACACTATTAAAACATTTTTTAAATTCATGTAACTAGATATAAAGTTTTAACTTATCGATTTTAAAATATAAATTAAATCAAGTGCTTCATATGGCGTGATATTATCTGGATCTATATTTTTTATAATATTGTTTATAGTTGATGGAATTTCTTTTATTAACGTTTTTGTTTTAAGATCATTAATCACTGAGTTAGAGTGAAAATAGCAATTTTCTATCTCTAACTCATTTAATTTTTTCTTTGCTAATATGATTACTTCTTTAGGAACTCCAGCTAATAAAGCTACAGAAAAACCATAGCTCTTATTTATAGTTCCTGGTTTTACAGTATGCATAAATGCTATATTATCTTCATGCTCTATTGCATCAAAATATACATTCATTATACCTTCTGTTTTTTTTTCTAAAAAAGTTAATTCAAAATAATGAGTTGAAAATAATGTAAAAGACTTGATTATCTTGTTAAGATATTCTGCACAAGCCCATGCGAGAGATAGTCCATCATAAGTTGAAGTACCTCTTCCAATTTCATCCATAAGAACTAGACTATCTTTAGTTGAGTTATGTAAAATACTAGCTGTTTCAGTCATTTCAACCATAAAAGTTGACCTACCAGCAGCTAAATCATCTGCTGCTCCGATGCGAGTAAAAATACGATCAAAATTTCCTATTAATGCTTCTTGAGCTGGTACAAAGCTTCCAATCCATGCCATCAAAACTATTAAAGCAGTCTGACGCATATAAGTACTTTTACCACCCATATTTGGTCCTGTAATAATCAACATTCTATTCTTTGCACATAGAGATAATGAATTAGGAATAAATGGTTCCTTTAAAACATTTTCTACTACTGGATGACGGCCATTTACAATTTTTATTACAGGATGTTTGTGTAGTGTAGGTCGACAATAGTTAAGATTCCAAGCACGTTCTGCTAAATTACTTAACACATCAAGTTCAGCTAATGATTGAGAACTAAGTTGTATTTCTGCAATATAAGGCATAAAATAGTCGAAAAGCGATTCATATAATGTTTTTTCTAATGATAGAGCTTTTTCTTTTGAAACAATTATTTTATTTTCGTAAATTTTTAATTCAGGAATAACATAACGTTCAATACTTTTCAAAGTTTGACGACGTATGTAATGATTTGGAATTTTATCACTTTGATTTTTATTAACCTGAATATAATATCCATAAATACTACTTAATCCTATTTTTAATGAATCTAATCCAAGTTTTTTCTTTTCTTGCATTGCAATTTTATCCAAATAATCTTTTGCACCCTTTGTTAAATCACGCCATTTGTCAAGTTGTTTATTATAACCAGGAGCAATAACACCTCCTTCTCTAATGAGAGTAGGAGGAAAAGGAACTATTGCTTTTTCAAGCAAATTACATAATGTTTTAAAATTTCCTATTTGTTTATTTATTGTTTTTAATTTTTTTGTTTTTAAAATAGATGTGATTTTATTTAAATTAGGTAATTGTTGAAAGGCATGACGTATACGAACAAAGTCACGTGGTTTAGCATTACGAAGAGCTATACGTGCTAATATACGTTCTAAGTCCCCTATTTGTTGTAAAATGGGTTGTATAACTTCATAGTGATTTTGTAATTCTAAAATAGATTCTTGACGTTGATTTGCTATTTCAATATTACGGGTTGGGATCTGCAACCATCTTTTTAACATTCTATTACCCATAGATGTTACTGTTTTATTTAATATTTCGTATAGTGTGTTTTTTATACCTCTCTCTAAATTGTTTACTATTTCTAAATTTCGATACGTATTATAATCAATAATAATATTATCTTTAGGATGTTCTAATATTATTGATTTTATGTGTGGTAATAGTTCATTACATTGGGTATTTTTTACGTATTGTATTAAACAACCTGCTGATTTTAAAGCTAAATATGATTTCTCAACATCAAATCCTTTTAACTCTTTGGTACCAAATTGCAAATTAAGCTGTTGATAGGCAGTATCAATTTCAAATTCCCAAATTGGTCTCATCCTCAAACCACAACAATTTTTTATTAAAGAAAAATTTTGAAAATTTTCTGGATAAAGTAGTTCAGATGGATTAGTCTTTTGTAGTTCTGCTGCCATTATTTCTGTATTAATTAATTCCTTAATAATAAAACGACCAGAAGTTACATCTAATGTAGCATATCCATAATTGTCTTTATCTTGAACAATTGCTGCTATTATATTATCATGATGATCTTGTAAAAAAGATTCATCACTAACAGTACCAGGTGTAATAATACGAACAACTTTCCGATCAACTAATCCCCCCTTTTTTTGTGAAGAATCTGAAATTTGTTCGCAAATTGCTATAGATTCACCTAATTTAATTAATTTAGCTAGATAATTATCAACATTATAATAAGGTACACCTGCCATTGGTATAGGTTCACCTGCTGAATTTCCACGCTTAGTTAAAGATATTTCTAATAAATGAGATGCACGTTTTGCATCATCATAGAATAATTCATAAAAATCACCCATACGGTAAAATAGTAACATATTAGGATATTTAGCTTTAATTTTTAAGTATTGTTGAATCATTGGAGTATGTGAACAAAAATTCATATTCTTTCTCTTTAATTTTATAAAAAATTATTTTCCTATATTATATATTATATTGATTTATAAAATCATACCTATCATTTTATTCCTAACATTATTAACATTTAGAATTCAATAAAACTAATAAGTTAAATTATATATAAAATAGATCAAAATTATTTAATTTTATTTTAATTAAAGTAACGACTATAAATCTTTTATATTAATATAATATTTTATATAATTGTTAATTTGTTTAAAATAAGTGTTTAAAAATGATCATATTTGGCTCTAAATTACAATTAATTAGTCAACATATTGGTAATCAATTAAGGTTTAGAAAGGCAACTATTTCATGTGCTGAATCTTGTACAGGCGGTTGGATTTCTAAAATTTTTACTGATACAATTGGTAGTTCAAATTGGTTTGAATGTGGTTTTATAACTTATAGTAACAAATCTAAACAAAAATTATTGGGAATAAATAGTACATTATTAGTAAAATTCGGAGCAGTAAGTAAAATCATTGCTTGTGAAATGGCTTTAAGAGCTAAAAGTATATCAGGGACTGATTATTCTATTGCTGTAACTGGTATAGCTGGACCAAGTGGTGGCAGGATAGACAATCCACCAGTTGGTACAATATGGTTTAGTTTTGCAGGACCTAAAGATAAGATTTTTACTGTTTGTCACCAATTTAAAGGATGTCGTGACATAATACGTTATCAATCTGTATTTTGGGCATTACAAATATTTTATAAAGAATTTTTAATGAGTTAAATTTTAATACTGAAATAAACAATAAATATGAATTGTATAATAAGTAAAAATAGGAATTTAAATGGCAATTGATGAAGATAAAAAAAAAGCTTTGGCTACTGCATTATTTCAGATTGAAAAACAATTTGGTAAGGGTTCTATAATGCGTTTAGGGGAAGATCGATCAATGGATGTAGAAACTATCTCAACTGGTTCTTTATCTTTAGATATTGCATTAGGAGCAGGCGGTCTTCCACTAGGTCGTATTGTTGAAATCTATGGTCCTGAATCTTCTGGAAAAACCACTTTAACACTTCAAGTTGTTGCAGCTGCTCAGCTTAAGGGAAAAACATGTGCTTTTATTGATGCTGAACATGCATTAGATCCAATCTATGCTAAAAAACTTGGCGTTGATATTGATAACTTATTATGTTCTCAACCAGATACCGGTGAACAAGCATTAGAAATTTGTGATGCATTAGCACGTTCAGGGGCAGTGGACGTCATAGTCGTTGATTCTGTAGCTGCATTAACTCCTAAGGCTGAAATTGAGGGTGAAATTGGAGCTTCTCATATGGGACTTGCAGCACGTATGATGAGTCAAGCAATGCGTAAATTAGCTGGTACTCTTAAACAATCTAATACGTTATTAATTTTTATTAATCAGATTCGTATGAAAATAGGCGTTATGTTTGGTAATCCAGAAACGACCACTGGTGGTAATGCATTAAAATTTTATGCTTCTGTTCGTCTTGACATTCGTCGAATAGGTGTAATTAAAGAAGGAGAAAATGTTGTTGGTAGTGAAACTCGTGTTAAAGTAGTTAAAAATAAAATATCAGCACCCTTTAAACAAGCAGATTTTCAAATAATGTATGGAGAGGGTATTAATATTTTCAGTGAATTAATAGAATTAGGTGTAAAACATGGAATAATTGATAAGTCAGGTTCTTGGTATAGTTATAAAGAGAACAAAATTGGTCAAGGTAAATTAAATGCTAGTTCTTTTTTAAAGAAAAATATATTAATAGCAAATGAAATCGATAATAAATTACGTGAAATGTTGTTAAATACTAATGAATCAACTAAATTATCTTGTTATGAAAAAATAGAGAGTTTGGTTAATGAAGATTTATGAAAATTTTATATAAAATAAAAATATCTTAATTTAATTAATTGGCAAAATTTCATATCTACATGATTAATATAATTCAAACATGAAATAATAGTTTTTATTTTTTATTAAAAATAAAATTAAATATAACATTTAGGATGTAGATAAATATATGATCAAAAGTACTAACGACATTCGTCAAATGTTTATCGATTATTTCGATAATAAAGAACATAAAATTGTAGCTAGTAGTTCATTAATACCTAATAATGATCCGACATTACTATTCACTAATGCAGGGATGAATCAATTTAAAAACATTTTTTTATGTCAAGAACAACGTGATTATATGCGTGCTGTAACTTGTCAGCGTTGTATTAGGGCTGGTGGTAAACACAATGATTTGGAAAATGTAGGATATACAGCAAGACATAATACTTTTTTTGAAATGCTTGGTAATTTTAGTTTTGGAGATTATTTTAAAAAAGAAGCTATTCTATTTGCTTGGGAATTATTAACACATAGTAATTGGTTTAATATACCTAAAAATCGTTTGTTCATTACCATTTATAAAACAGATAATGAAACTTATGATATCTGGACTAATAAAATTGGTATTCCACATAATCACATTATTAGAGTTGGAGATCAAAAAGGTATTCCCTATTGTTCAGATAATTTTTGGCAAATGGGAGATACAGGTCCTTGTGGTCCTTGTTGTGAAATTTTATATAATTATGGAGATTATAATTCTAATAATGATGTTAATAAATCGATATTAAAAACTGATAATTATCTCGAGTTATGGAATATAGTATTTTTGCAATTTGACCGACAATTAGATGGAACAATGTTACCTTTATTAAAACCCTCTATTGATACCGGTATGGGTCTTGAACGTATAGCTTCTGTATTACAGAATGTTAAATCTAATTATGAAATAGATTTTTTTAAAAAATTAATTCAGGTAATTGCTAAGTTTATTGGTACTACAGACCTTAATAATAATTCACTTAAAGTTATTGCTGATCATATACGTTCTTCTTCTTTTTTAATCGCAGACGGCGTATTTCCTTCAAATGAAAATCGTGGATACGTGCTTAGACGCATTATTCGTCGCGCAATTCGTCATGGAAATATGTTGGGGGCTAAAAAAGGTTTTTTCCATTCTTTAGTTAAACCATTTCTTGAAATTGTATGGGAAGAAAGAGGAGTAGAGGATTTAATTAATCAACAGGTTCAAATAGAAAATATATTAAAATTTGAAGAAGAACAATTTGATAAAACACTCAAACGCGGTCTATCATTATTAGACACCGAATTGTCAAAATTAAAAGGTAAAACTTTAAATGGTCAAACTATATTCCGTCTTCATGATACTTTTGGTTTCCCTATTGATTTAACTAAAGATATATGTAGAGAACGTAATATAGAAATAGATAGCACTGGTTTTGAAAAGGAAATGATGCTACAACAAATACGTGCACGTGAGTTGAATCAATTTAATTCCAATGATAATAACATTATATGTTCTAAAATTGAATCTCATTTTGAAGGATATGAACAGCTAAGTTCATTAGCTATTATTAAGTTAATTTATGTTTTAGATCAAAAAGTAGAAAATATTTCTGTTATTGGACAAAATGCTCTAATTATTTTAGATAAGACTACATTTTACGGTGAATCTGGTGGCCAAATAGGGGATATAGGATTATTAAAGAAATGTAATACAGAGTTTATTGTAAAAGATACAAAAAGATATGGAAATACAATTTGTCATATAGGTACTTTAATTTCAGGTAAGTTATCTATTGGTGATAGTTGTACAACTGAAGTTAATGAAGCACATCGTACATTAATATCTTTAAATCATTCAGCCACCCATTTACTTCATGCTGCATTATGTCAAATTTTAGGCGATCATATTTTACAAAAAGGATCATTAATAAATGATAAATATTTGCGTTTCGATTTTTCACATTATAATGCTTTAAAATTGGAAGAAATCAATAAAATTGAAGAAATCGTAAACGAACAAATTTTCTGTAACTTACCAATTGAAACAAAAATTATGCATATTGAAGACGAAAAACTTCAAGGAGCAAAAATGTTGTTCAAGGATAAGTATGATCAGCATGTTCGAGTAGTAAATATTGAAAGAGTTTCATTTGAGCTCTGTGGTGGTACTCATGCATCACGTACTGGTGAAATTGGTTTGTTTTTAATCAAATCTGAATATGGAATTGCTTCAGGAATTCGTAGAATTGAAGTAAATACTGGTAAAAATGCTTTAATTCATATCAACGAACAAAAACATAAATTATGGATTATCTCTAATTTAATGAAAACCAATATTAGTAATGTGCATAAAAAAATTAATGATTTAGTTAATCATGTCAATGTGCTTGAAAAAGAATTAAAACAATTACGTGATAAACAAGCCGATAATGAAAGTAATTTATTAATTAAAAAAACTATTGAAATAAAAGGTATTAAACTTTTAATAAGTAAAATAAATAATGTCAATTCTTCAGGATTACATAATATAGTTGTTAAATTAAAACATAAATTAAGTTCTTCAGTTATAGTACTTGCAACAATAATAGAAGATAAAATTTTATTAATAGCTAGTGTAACTAAAGATTTAACTGATCGTATTTCAGCAAATGAATTAATTAATGATTTAGCAAAACAAATTGATGGTAAGGGAGGTGGAAAACCTAATTTAGCAAGAGCTGCTGGTAATAATATCAAGGAGTTAGAAACTACATTATTAAGTATTCAATCATGGGTTTATAATCGTTTATAAAATAGTATATAGAAAAAGAGTTATATTAAAGTTGCTTTCACGATTTTCTATATTAAACTAGAGATAGTAAATCAATTTGAAATAATCTACTGTAAATAAACTAAATAAACTATAATACAATATATTGTATCACATTTGTGATATATAAGTTTATTTATCATTCATTATTATTCAAATATTAAACGATAAAGTTGTAAAGGATTCTCCTTATTATAAGACCGACTCTTTTTATTTTTAAGGATCAAATAATGCTTATTCTAACTCGTAGAGTTGGTGAAACCCTAGTAATTGGTAATGAGGTGACCGTAACAGTATTAGGAGTTAAGGGTACTCAGGTTCGTATTGGTGTTACAGCACCTAAAGAAATATCTGTGCATAGAAAAGAAATTTATCAACGTATTCAATCTGAAAATCAGCAAACAAGTATTTAATGGATGGTATAACGCCTCGCGGAAAAGCGAGGCTAATATTACTTTTTGATGTTGATCTTTCTTTTTCTATTATATCTAAGTAATTAAATAATTATAATTAAAATTACAATCGATAATCAAAAAAATTAATTGACTTATTCATATAGAAAAGTAATATACTTAATTGGATAAGTAATTCAGTCGTTAGATCCAATATAGGTGAGGTGGCCGAGAGGCTTAAGGCGCTCCCCTGCTAAGGGAGTATGTAGCTCTATAAAAGCTGCTCGAGGGTTCGAATCCCTCCCTCACCGAAGCAGTTATTTTCATTGCATCCGTAGCTCAGTTGGACAGAGTACTCGGCTACGAACCGAGCGGTCGGAGGTTCGAATCCTCCCGGATGCGCAATTTATTGGTTATTCATGTTTAATTTTTTATTTTCTTAAGATTAAGTATAAAAATTCTTTTAGTATATCATTGTGCTTTGTTCTATTTTATAACTATATAATTTTAATTATTATTTTATTTAAAATAATTAAACTTTTAAAAAGTTTTTCTTATAAATATTAATCTTGAATGTATATCTTATATAAAATAAAACGAGTTAAAAAATATTATTTTAAATTTATGTTATTTGAATAAATACATCAGTTATTATCTTAGAAATTTGTATAAATTAAAAATTTATATTTATTTCCTTAAGATTACTGGTCTTTAATTAAATAAAAAGTTTTCAATTATTAAATTTGATATTTAATATTTGCATTAAATAAAATATTGTTAAGCCGGAGGTTATTATGCTCCCGGATATTTCTAATAGTGTATTATCTTGGTTAAAGAATCAGCCGTATGATTTTAAAAATATTAATCGTGGTATTGAACGTGAAACATTACGAGTAACAAATCATGGTAATATTGCAAATAGTAATCATCCTAAATTGTTAGGATCTGCACTTAAAAACGAATGGATTACAACTGATTTTTCTGAATCTTTGCTAGAATTTATTACCCCTGTAGATTCTAGAATAGAATACATGTTTTCTTTTTTAAGAGATATTCATCGTTATGTTGCACGTATATTAAATGAAGAATTAATGTGGTCTTTAAGTATGCCTTGTAGAATTGAAGATGAAAATAAAATTAAACTAGCTAATTATGGAACATCTAATATTGGATTAATGAAAACATTATATCGTAAAGGTTTGAAAAATCGTTATGGTGCTATGATGCAGACTATATCTGGTATTCATTATAACTTTTCTTTACCAATTTTATTTTGGCAAGAATGGGCAAATTTTAGAAAATTAAGAAATTGTAAAGAGACCGTATCAACGGGTTATTTAACATTAATTAGAAATTACCATCGTTTTGGTTGGATTATTTCTTATCTTTTTGGTGCTTCACCGGCAATATATTCCAATTTTATACAAAGAAATAACATTACATTACCTTTTGAAACAAATAATAAAGATACTTTTTGGCTACCATATGCGACATCATTACGTTTAAGTGATATTGGGTATAGTAACAAATATCAAAATATATTAAAAATAACTTTTAATTCACTTGAAGAATATGTTCATATATTACGAAATGCCGTTAACACACCTTTTAAAAAATTTGCAGAAATAGGTATTAAAGATAAAGATGGTAATAGAATCCAACTTAATACTAATATCCTTCAAATTGAAAATGAATTTTATTCTCCAATACGTCCTAAATGCGCTACACATTTTAGTGAAGTTCTTTCCGATGCGTTATTAAAAAATGGAATTGAGTATATAGAAATTAGATCACTTGATATAAATCCATTTTCAGCCATTGGTATAGATAAAACACAAATTTATTTTCTTGACCTATTTTTAATCTGGTGTATTTTAATTGATGTTTCTGAAATGACCATTGAAGAACTACATTACAGTAAAAAAAATTGGAAAATAGTGACACTAGAAGGAAGAAAACCAAATAAAAAGATTAATATAGGACATAATAATAAAAAATATTCTATATTAGATGTTGGTAAAATAATTTTTGATGATTTGTACAAATTAGCAGAAATTTTAGATATGAATCAAAATAGTGTAAAATATCAAAAAATTTGTGATCAATTTTTATTGTATTTATATGATCCTGAACTAACCTATTCGGCACGTATTCTTAATATTATAAAAAAAGAAGGTATAATTAGCGCTGGTCTTTCATTATCAAAAAAATATCATAATTTGCTTCGTTTAGAGCCATTACACTTATTACAAGAAAAAGATTTTAAAATCAAAGCAAGAAATTCTATTCTAGAACAAAAAAGAATTGAAAATTCAGATTTATTAGAATTTGATGATTATTTAAATAACTTTAATAAAAAAAATAATATTTAATTTAATACATCTGGATCATTGTAAAACAGAACTAACAAATAATAAGTTTTATGTATTTTATCATATGAGAGAAATATTATGGAATTATTAGATAGTTTCACTTACAATCATATACTTATACAAGTACTATCAGTTAGTTTATCTAAAAATAATTCAAACCTTAAATAAGGATTGTATTGCTATTTTTGATTTAAGATTTTGCAGACCTAATATAGATGCTCTTACAGACTGTACAATTCATACCATCGAATATCTTTTATCGAAAATTTATGCGACATTGTATTAATTAAGATAATAAAAAAATTATAGATATTTCCCTAATGGGATTATCTTACTGGTTTTATTTAATTTTAATAGAAATTATAAGCTTAATTCATTAAAATAAACGCAAGATGTTGAAAAAATATTTTATTATGTCATATAGCTATTCATTATAATAAAGATTTGAAATTATCTTTAAAAAAATCATAAGAAATAAATTTTTCATAGAAAAATAATACATTATATTTAAAAATTAAATTATTTTATTTACATAAATATATTAAAAATAATTACAAATCTAATTTTTATTAATATAATATATAACGTTAACTGATTATAAAGATATATATTGGTTTAAAATTAATTTAAATATTAAAATAAAATTACAGAATTCTAATTATAGGTGAAATGAAATTGTTTGATACATTAACTGATCGTCTATTAAAAACTTTTAAAAATATTACTGGTAGAGGTAGATTAACTGAGGAAAATATAGAGCAAACACTCAAGGAAGTTTCTATAGCATTATTAGAGGCTGACGTTGCTTTACCAGTAGTTCGTAATTTTACTAAATGTGTAAAAGAAAAAGCAATTGGTCAAGAAGTAAACAAAAGACTTACTCCAGGTCAAGAATTTATCAAAATTGTCCGTAATGAATTAATTTTAGCTTTAGGTCAAGATGATAATACTCTTAATTTATCAACATCACCTCCAGCTGTTATATTACTTGTTGGTTTGCAAGGCACGGGAAAGACCACTAGTACTGTTAAACTTGCTAGGTTTCTAAGAGAAAAACATAAAAAAAAAGTTTTAACAGTTTCTACAGATATTTATCGTCCAGCAGCCATTAAACAATTAGAGATTTTATCAAATCAAATTAATATTGATTTTTATCCTTCTAATTGTGATCAGAAACCAACTTGCATTGTAAGAAATGCATTAAGGGAAGCTAAAATAAAATTTTATGATGTCTTATTAGTGGATACGGCTGGTCGTTTACATATTAATTCATCTATGATGGAAGAGATAAAGCAAATACATAATGAAATCAATCCAATAGAAACTTTGTTTGTAGTTGATGCTATGATGGGCCAAGATATTGCTAATATTGCAAAAATATTTCATGAAGAATTATCTTTTACTGGCATAATTTTAACAAAAGTAGACAGCGATGCACGTGGTGGAGTAGCATTATCTATTCGTTATATAACTGGAAAACCAATTAAATTCATAGGAATAGGTGAAAAAATAGAAGCTCTAGAGCAATTCTATCCAGAGCGTATAGTATCTCAAATTATTGGAATGGGTGACATAATAACACTAATTGAGGATATAGAAAATAAATTAGATGGTAAAAATTTAGAAAATTTAACAAAAAAAATAAAAACAGGTAATAATTTTGATCTTATTGATTTTCTTCAACAATTAAAGCAAATACGTAAAATGGGTAATATATCTGATTTAATAAAAAAATTACCTGGTTTAAATAATATATCAGATAATATTCAATCAGAAATGGATGATAAAATATTAATTAGTATGGAAGCTATTATTAATTCGATGACCATCAAAGAACGTAAGAAACCAGAAATTATCAAGGGTTCTCGTAAACGTCGAATTGCTAATGGTTCAGGTTTGAAAGTACAAGATGTTAACAGATTACTTAAGCAATTTACTGATATGCAAAATATGATGAAAAAAATAAAAAAGAACGGAATAAACAAAATATCTAAATATATGAAAAACATAATCCCACAAAAATTTTATAAACATTAAAGTATTTAATAAAATAATTCGAATTATGATTTATAAAAGTTGATTTTTTGTACTTATATAAGTAGAATTTAAGTTCTTTGTATAAAACACCCGGTTCTATTATTAGAGAAATAATAGAACCGGGTGTTTTATTAAAAATAAGGAAATATTATGGTAATAATTCGATTAGCAAGACATGGTACAAAAAAACGTCCATTTTATCAAGTAGTGATTACTGATAATCGCAAAGCTCGTAATGGTGCTTTTATTGAAAACCTAGGTTTTTTTAATCCAATTACTTCTGGACATAGAAATTTTTTGTCCTTAAATCTGAAACGTATAGAATACTGGATTGATCAAGGTGCACAACTTTCTAATAAAGTTAATACATTAATTAAACAAAAAAAGAGATCTCAATTAAACGTTGATAAAAATGAATAAAAAAGAATCTGGATTAGATAATCTTTTTATTAAAGAACCTATTATTATAGGAAAAATAGGGTCCGTATACGGTGTTCTTGGATGGATAAAAATTTATTCTTTTACTGAAAGATTAGAAAATATTTTCTTTTATAAACCATGGTTTATAAATCACATTGGTAAATGGCGTAAACTGGAAGTAATTAATTGGAAATATAATAATAAACAAATTATTACAAAATTTAAAAACATAAACAATAGAAATATAGCTTATGAGTTAACCAATCAGGAAATTATTGTTAATTCAACACAATTACCATCTTTAAAAGATGGTGAGTATTATTTAAAAGATCTACTGAATTGTAAAGTAATCAATCAAAATGGTTTTATAATTGGTATTATAATTGATTTTATAGATACAAAATCAAACCATGTTATGGTTGTCAAACCTGAATTTACAGGAAATAGTGAATTTAATAAAAGTAAATTCACTAAAAAAAAATTATTAATTCCGTTTATCGAACAAAGAATCATTCAGATGGTAGATATATATAAAAAATTTATTAAAATAAATTGGGATATTAATTTTTAAAAAAACTCAACTATTATATAATAATGTGTTATAAGATGTGGATAGGAATTATTAGCTTATTTCCTGATATGTTTAATATCATAACTAATTACGGAGTTATTAGTAGAGGTGTAAAAAAAGGATTACTTACATTTCAAACTTGGAATCCCCGTGATTTTACACATACAAAAAACCGTACAGTAGATGATAGTCCATATGGAGGTGGACCAGGAATGATAATGATGGTTCAACCTCTAGTTGATGCTATTTATGCAGCAAAAAAAGTAGGGAATGGAGCAAAAGTAATTTATCTTTCTCCCCAAGGTCGTACGCTTAACCAAAATAAAGTATTTAAATTAACAAAACAAAAAAAAATTATTTTAGTATGTGGTCGATATAAAGGTATTGATGAAAGAGTTATTGAATCTGAAATAGACGAAGAATTATCGATAGGCGACTACATAGTTAGCGGTGGAGAATTACCAGCAATGATATTAATCGATGCTGTTGCTAGATTAATTCCTGGAGTGATTGGTAAATATGAATCTATTGAAAAAGATTCATTTTTTAATAGGTTTTTAGATAGTCCTTATTACACCAAACCTAGGTTTTTTCAAGGAAAAAAGGTTCCAGATATATTACTATCTGGAAAACATTTTGAAATTTATCGTTGGAGATTAAAACAATCTTTAGGACGAACCTGGTTAAGAAGACCTGAACTTTTAAAAAAATTAGTTCTTAACACAGAAGAATTAAAATTATTGATTGAATTTAAAAAAGAAATTAAAAAATAAAAATTTATATTTTAAGATATTAAATAAGAGATTTGATAATGAATGAAATTATTAAAAAGTTAGAAAAAGAACAAATGACTAAAGATATACCATATTTTAGACCAGGTGATTCTGTAGAGGTAAAGGTTTGGGTAGTAGTTGAAAATTCTAAAAAACGAATTCAGACTTTTGAAGGAATTGTTATAGCTATAAGAAATCGTGGTTTGAATTCTTCTTTCACTGTACGCAAAATTTCAAATGGAGAAGGTGTTGAACGTGTTTTTCAGACCTATTCTCCTGCAATTGATATTATTATAGTAAAACGTCATGGTACTGTTCGTAAGGCAAAACTTTACTATTTACGCAAATTATCTGGAAAATCAGCTCGTATCAAGGAACGTCTAAATTAAAACTATAATTTAGGACATTATTAATAATATAGAAAATAATTAATAAATAATATCATTAATTAATTAATGATTAATTCAATAATATTAAATATCTTTTAATATTATCTCTGATAATTTTAAACAACTAAATTAACTTATCTTAATATTCACTATCATATAAATAATTATTATCATATAAATAATTATTATCATATAAATAATTATTATTAAATTTATTTTTGATATCTTTATAATATTTAAGTTAAATATCAATTATTAAATAATCTAAATTTCCTATTATTGAGAAATATAAAAGATTTTATTACCTATTAAATATATGGAGTGGAGTATGCAATTATGAAAAGAGATTTATTAAATAATGTGCATATTGCTGATGAACAAATATTAATTACACCAGAGGATCTAAAATCAAAATTTCCTTTAAATCTTAAGCAAGAAACACAAATTTCTTGTTCAAGAAAGATTATTTCTGATATTATTTCAGGCAAAGATTTTAGATTATTAATCGTATGTGGCCCTTGTTCAATTCATGATACAGAAGCTGCTGTTGATTACGCCAATAGATTATATAAGATAGCTGAAAAAGTAAAAGATCAGTTATATCTTGTAATGCGTGTTTACTTTGAAAAACCCCGTACTACTATCGGATGGAAAGGATTGATAAATGATCCTTATATGGATAACTCTTTTGATATGGAATCAGGACTACATATCGCACGTAATTTATTGTTATACTTAATAGAAATAGGATTGCCTTTAGCTACAGAAGCTCTAGATCCTAATAGTCCTCAATATCTTGGTGACCTATTCAGTTGGTCAGCAATTGGAGCACGTACTACAGAATCACAAACACATCGAGAAATGGCGTCAGGTCTTTCAATGCCTGTTGGTTTTAAAAATGGTACAGATGGTAGTTTAGGCACTGCAATAAATGCTATGCGTGCTGCTTCAATGGCTCATTGTTTTGTCGGTATAAATCAATCTGGACAAGTATGTTTATTAAAAACTAAAGGTAATCCCAATAGTCATATTATTTTACGTGGAGGAAAGTCACCTAATTATGCCCCTAATGATATTACACAATGTGAAAAAAAAATGATTAATGCAGGATTAGACCCAGCTTTAATGATAGACTGTAGCCATGGAAACTCTACAAAGAACTATAAAAAACAAATTTCAGTAGCTAAATCAGTTATTTCTCAAATTAAACAAGGAAATGGTTCAATTATTGGTCTTATGCTAGAAAGTAATATTAACGAAGGTAATCAATCCTCTGAACAACCTCGTACTGAAATGAAATATGGAATTTCTGTAACTGATGCGTGTATTAACTGGGAATCAACAGAAAATTTATTATATGATATGCAAAAAAAATTACGAGGAATATTATCAAATCGTAAAAGGAGTAATAATAATTAATGTCATTAACTAGACTAACAAAATTATACGATCAAATAAACAACATTGATAAATCGTTGATACATTTGATAGCAAAAAGATTTGCCTTAGTTGAAGAAGCCACTGAATTAAAAAGTTCCTATGGGATATCTGTTGACGTTTCAGAAATAGAATCAAAAATGATCTTGTATTTACGTCAAGAAACTGAAAAATTCGGTATTTGCCCTGAATTAATAGAAGATATATTATATCTTATAAAAACAAAATATTATAAGAATAAATACAAAAAATTTTTAAAAAAATTGCATCCTAAAATAAAATCAATAGTTATAGTTGGTGGTAATGGGCAAATGGGATGTTTGTTTAAAAAAATGTTAATATCATCTGGTTATAATGTTAAAATTATTGAAAAAAATGATTGGCATAACGCTGACAGCCTGCTATTTGATGCAAGTATGGTTATTATAAGTGTACCCATTGATGTAAGCAAAGAAATAATTTCAAAACTGTCATCTTTACCTAAAGATTGCATTTTGGTCGATATTTTATCATTAAAAACCATTCCATTAAAAGCTATGCTTGAAGTACATAGTGGTCCAGTTTTAGGTTTGCATCCAATGTTTAGTCCTGATCATTATAATTTGCAAAATCAGCTAATAATTTGGTGTGATGGTCGTTATCCAAAATCATATCAATGGTTTTTAGAACAAATTAAATCTTGGGGTATGCGTATGCACCGCGTTAACGCAATAGAACATGATTATAGTATGTCATTTATTCAATCTCTTCGTTACTTTAAGACTTTTGTATACGGTTTACATCTAAACGAAGAAAAAGTCAATTTAGATCAACTTATGGATCTTTCATCTCCTATTCACAAATTAGAACTTTCAATAGTGGGACGTTTGTTTACTCAAAATCCTCAACTTTATGTAGATATAATGATGTCATCAAAAAGTAATATAGCTTTAATAAAACGTTATTACGAAAGATTTGGTAGAACTATTTCATTATTAGAACAAAAAGATAAAGAGGTTTTTATAAAAAATTTTAATGTTATAGAAAAATGGTTTGGTGATAATTCTAAAACATTTCTTTATAAAAGTAACATGTTATTAAATTTAATAAATGATATTTTCTAATATTTATTATTAATGGATATATGATTTTTGCTAGGATAGCATCCTAAAATTTTGAATGAACATGTAATGTTTTTCAAATCTATTAATGCTTGTTTTATGTTATTTAAGTTTAAATTACCTTGAATATCAATATAAAATATTTTTTCCAAATGATTATTATTTTTTAGTAGTGATTCAATTCTATTGATAACTAAATTGTTTTTACGCAATATAAATAATATATCGACCAATTTACCCATATGCTGTCCAGTATTAATTATAAGAGTAGTTTTAGCAGGAATATGATCAGAAATTTCTTCAGATCTACGTGATAGTACAATAAATCTTGTTTGATTATATTGTTTGTTTGCTATATTGCGTTTTAGTACTTCTAGTTTATATAACCCCCCCCCTGCTTCACTACCTAAAGCTGCTATGTTTATTGAATTGATTGTAGCTACTTTTCCAATTGCTGCTGCTGTACTTTCTGTGTATTTAATTACCCAACGAGGAAATAAACTAATAAAATTACTACATTGCTTAAAAGGTTCTGGATGACTATAAATTGTTTTAATTGTTTCTAAATTTACTCCTTTTTTTGACAAAATACAATGATTTATATTTAATATGATTTCATTGGTAATTGATAAATCTGTATATTGTAATAAATTATATACTTCATTAATGGAACCTGAATTAGTATTTTCGAGAGGTAATATAGCATAATCTGCAATTCCTTTTTCGACATTTTTAATAATGTCATTAAATTTAGAACAACTTAATTCAATTATATTATCAAAATATTTATCAGAATATTTCCTAGCAGCAATATGTGAATAAGAACCCTTAGGACCTAGAAAAGTAATTTTTGCTATATTATTAGAAGTATAATTAGGATCTTTTTGTAAAATTTGTCTTTGAACAAAAACTGAATCTTCAATTACTAATTTAAATAGCTGTTTAATATAATAAGAATTCAATTCATATTTTTTTGCGGATATAATTAATTTTTTTATTATTAAATTTTCACGTTTTATATCACGAATTGGACGGTTATCTTTTAACTTAATCTTGGCAATTTCAATAGATAAGCAACGACGTTCAGATAATAACATCAAAATTTTTTCATCTATTTCATTAAATTTATCACGCAGCATTGTTAATGCTGAGTTTTTATAATTCATAAAGGTTACCTATAAGGTATAAGATAAAAATTAAGAAAACAAGATTTTAAGATCTGTAAGTTAAGCTATAAAATAACACAATAACAATTATAAAATTACTAACAGATAAAAGTTATTGATTATTTTATAGCAATATCAACGTAATAAATATTTTAAGTAATTATTTAATCAAAGTATTTTAGCTAGATCTTTACCTTAGTTTATTTGAGATATAATCTTTAATAATTTTATAAATCAATAGAAAATATAATGCAATATCAAAAATAAACTTTAAATTAATTATTTCATATTTTTATATTTATATAATATAAGAAGATATGTTTTTCAAAAATAACAAATCTCTAAATATCAAAATATATTTAAACAGTTAAAATATAATAATATTATTTATATTTTAATCATTTGCAGCAATAATCTTATCAATTTTGTCAGCTTCATTATGGATTTTTAATTCACGATAAGCATTTTGCATTAATACTAATCCATCAAGTGTTGCTTGTGTATCAGGATATAACTTTATCATTTTTTTAACTCGATTAATTACCGCAACATAAGCTTTACGTTTACTGTAAAACAGTGCTATAGATAATTCATGTTTTGCCAAACGATTTTTTAAATATACTAAGCGATTATAAGCATCTACTGAATAATCACTTCCAGGATAATTATGTAATAATTTTGCAAAATCATTAAATGCATTATAAGCATGGACCATGCTATGACTAGAATAATCAAGCTGTACTTTTAGTTTTAATGGATTATCTAATATCATTTCTATTAATCCTTTAATGTAAAGTAAATAGTCCATAGAACTACTTTCTGGATAAATCTGCATAAAATGATTAATCAATATTTGTGCAGAAATAAAATCTTTATTTTTATAATAAGAATATATCATATCAAGCTGTGCTTGTTTTGAATAAGATCCAAATGAATCTATATTACTTATGTCTTTTAAATATTGTATTGCCGATACAAAATTACCGTTCTGCATTTTTTGTTGAGCAATACTATACATTTTCTGTAAATCAGTATAAGGTATAGAAGAAATATTATTAAATTTAGAACAACCCATAATCATTAATATTAATGTAAAAGTAACAAATAGGTATTTTATTCTTTTCATGATACAATTAATATCCTTTTAAAAATATTTAAAGTTAATTTAACAAAAAACATAGCATATCATTAAATTTATTATTGCTATAATAAATCATTTTTATAAAGCACACATTAAGACTATGTTAAAAAAAATTCAACATACTTTCACCTTACCTAAAACTAATTGTAACGAAAGATTAGATAAAGCTTTAAAAAAATACTTACCTCTTTATTCACGATCATCTATAAAAAATTGGATTTTAAATCAATACATCAAATTAAATGGAATTATAATAGATAAACCAAAAAAAAAAATATCTGGCGGTGAATTAATAACTATTAATGCTCTTTCTAAAGAAAGATTAGATTCAAAACCACAAAATTTACCATTAAATATTTTATATGAAGACGAATATATTTTAATTGTAAATAAACAAAATAATTTTGTCATGCATCCTGGAGCTAATCATTTTAGTGGAACTCTATTAAACGCATTATTATATAAATATCCAAACATAATTAATGTGCCACGTGCAGGTATAGTACATAGATTAGATAAAAATACCACTGGATTGATAATCGTAGCAAAAACATTAAAAGTACAATCCAAATTAATTAAAATGTTGCAAAGACGTGAAATTACTCGTGAATATGAAGGAATTATAGCTGGTAAACCACCTATAAGTGGTACAATTAATAAACCAATTTCCCGACATTTAACAAAAAGAACAAAAATGATGGTAAATCCACAAGGAAAACCGGCTATCACTCATTATAATGTTATAGAATATTTTCGTAATCATTCTCACATACGTATACGTTTAGAGACAGGCCGTACACATCAGATACGTGTTCATATGGCTTATATTCGTCATCCATTATTAGGAGATCCAGTGTATGGAAAACCTTTTATTTTATTTAAAGAAACTTCTAATACATTGTTAAAAAAATCATATATTTTCAATCGACAAGCTCTGCATGCAACGACGTTAAACTTTTACCACCCTATTACTAACATCCAAATGAAAATTGATATTCCAATACCTAACGATATGAACGAGCTTATAAGTATAATTAAGGAAATATAATTATAACTAAATAAAAAATAGTATTTTTTAAAGAACTATATTAAGTAGTGTAGTTTATATTTTTCATAACTAAACTAGTTTTATTAAAACTATATAAACGTTGTTTTAAAAACAAGATCAACCCTCTTATAAATTATAACACAGTTTTATTTGAACAAATATTTAATAATTACACAATAGAATGAATTTTTATATTTATTCTAAAGTTATTATATCATTAAACAAATTAAATAGAGTAAATAAATATATAGCATATGAAATATATTTATTTCATCAAAAATATATTTTTATAAACTTTCATACAATCTTTTGATAGTTATATTATTAAACATTTATTTTAAAACATCTAGAATAATTATCAAGGACAAAACATGAATAATCTAAGAACTGAAAACCAAAATTTAAATAAATATACAATTAATATTACTAAACTTGCTGAAAACAACAAACTAGATCCAGTAATAGGACGTGATGAAGAAATTCGTAGAACAATACAAGTATTGCAACGTAGAACAAAGAATAATCCAATTCTAATTGGCGAACCTGGAGTAGGAAAAACTGCAATTATTGAAGGTTTAGCACAACGTATTGTTAATAGTGAAGTACCAGAAGGATTAAAGTATCGTCAAATACTATCACTTGATATGGGTGCTTTGGTAGCTGGTGCTAAATATCGTGGTGAATTTGAGGAACGTCTTAAAGGATTAATAAACGACCTATCCAAACATGGAGGCAATATTATATTATTTATTGATGAATTGCATAATATAGTTTCAGGTGGACAATATGATGGATCAATGAATGCAAGTAATCTATTAAAACCAGAATTAGCTAGAGGAGGTCTTCATTGCATAGGAGCTACGACTTTAGATGAGTATCGATACTATATTGAAAAAGATGCGGCTCTAGAACGTCGTTTTCAAAAAATTAATATAGTTGAACCTAATGTTGAAGACACTATAGCTATTCTTAGAGGATTAAAAGAACGTTACGAATTACATCACCATGTTCAAATTACTGATCATGCTATTGTTTCTGCAGCAAATTTATCACAAAGATATATTTCAGGACGTCAATTACCTGATAAAGCAATTGATTTAATTGATGAAGCTGCTTCAAGCATTCGTTTGCAAATAGATTCCAAACCTGAATCTCTTGATAGACTAGAAAGGAAAATTATACATTTAAAGCTTGAACAACAGGCATTAAAAAAAGAATCAGATCAATCAAGTGTTAGACGTCTTAACATATTAAAAAAAGAACTTCATAAAAAAGAAGTTGAGTATATTAGTCTTGAAGATAAGTGGAAAAATGAGAAAGTATCTCTTTTAGCTATACAAAAAATAAAAACTAAACTTGAGCAAGCGAAATTATCATTAGAACAAGCCCGTCGTTCTGCAGATCTTGCAATGATGTCTGAATTACAATATGGTAAAATTCCAGAACTTGAGAAACAACTTATTGTAGCAAATCAATTCAAAAAAAATAACATGAATTTATTACGTAACCGCGTTACTGATATAGAAATTGCAAATGTTGTATCTCTTTGGACGGGGATTCCAATATCTAGTATGATGGAAAGCGAGCGTGAAAAACTTTTACGAATGGAAAAAGAACTGCATAAAAAAGTGATTGGACAAAATAAGGCAGTTGAAGCAATATCAGATTCTATTCGTCGTAATAGAGCTGGTTTATCTGATCCTAATCGCCCAATTGGCTCATTTTTATTTTTAGGTCCTACTGGAGTTGGCAAAACTGAGTTATCTAAAGCATTGGCATATTTTTTATTTGACAACAATAATGCAATAACAAGAATAGATATGTCTGAATTTATGGAAAAACATTCAGTTTCTAAGCTTATAGGAGCACCTCCAGGATATATTGGATATGAAAAGGGAGGATATATAACAGAAGCTATACGTCTTCATCCATATTCAGTAATTTTACTAGACGAAATTGAAAAAGCACATGGTGATGTTTTTAATATTTTATTACAAGTATTAGATGAAGGTCGTTTAACAGATAATAAAGGACGTACTATAGATTTTCGTAATACAGTAATTATTATGACTTCTAATCTTGGTTCAAACTTAATTCAAGATAATTTTGATATTATTGATTACAATAAGATGAAAGATTTAATAATGCATACAGTTAATCGTCATTTTCGACCTGAATTTATTAATCGTATTGACGAATTAGTTGTATTTCATCCATTAAACGAAGAGCATATGATTTCTATTGTGCAAATTCAGTTAAAAATTTTATGTAAACGTTTAGAGGATAAAGATTATAACTTAATTATTGATCAAGAAGTATTTAATTTATTAGGGAAACACACATACAATAAATCATATGGTGCACGTCCTTTAAAAAGGGCTATTCAACAACAAATTGAAAATCCTTTAGCAAAGAAAATAGTTTCAGGAGAACTATCTAATGAAAGGACTATAACAATAAGTATGGAAAATGGAGAAATTAAAATTAATTGATTTTCATAAAAATTAATTAATGATTATAAAAACATAGTAATATCTCGATAGACAATATTTAATAATATTATAATATAGTCAAGATATTTATAATTAATCAGTATATTTAGACAAGAAAAACTTGACTAATAAGGTCAACAGAGTTAGCATAACGAATTATTATA
>NZ_PDKR01000005.1 GCF_002933345.1 Candidatus Pantoea edessiphila
CTATAACGCGATAGTACCACCTGAAACCATGTCGAACTCAGAAGTGAAATGTCGTAGTGCCAATGGTAGTGTGGAGTTTCTCCATGTGAGAGTAGGAAATCGCCAGGCAGGATTCCTTAATTAAATACTTATAATTTTTTTGTATTGCTTTCCAAAGGAAATATTAGTTAGTTTAGTTTTTCTCTATGTTATATCCTTCTAACAGGGGTGTAGTTCAATTGGTAGAGCACCGGTCTCCAAAACCGGTTGTTAGGGGTTCGAGTCCCTTCACCCCTGCTAAAATTCCTATTAAATAATAATATAAATTAAAATGAATAATTATTTGATTATATTTATATAAAATAATAAATAACAAAAAAACATAATATAATAAATTTTTATTATAGAAATTAATGTAGAATAATTTGATATTTTAATTATCATTAAAAGAAATTTTTATTAAATAATATAATCATAAGATAATAATATAGGAAAATATTATGGTGAAAAGTTTTTTAACCGAAAATCTTTTTTTCGATAATAAAAATTATCCTTATGGTTTTGCTCGTCATGGAGATTTTACAATAAAAGAAGCTCGAATTCTTGAATTATATGGCTTTGCTTTTAATGAATTAAATTTATCCAAGCGAGAACCGATAAATGAAGAAGAAAGATTATTTATTGAAGTATGTAAGGGATTAAGAGAACCAAGAACAGAAGCTGAACATGTATGGCTAAAATATATTGCTTTTATTAAGCGTCCTAAACGTTTTCATACTTTATCAGGAGGTTATATTCAATCAGATAATCATCTGGATGATTATAATGATAGTGATTTAGATGATTAAATTAATTATAAATTATTGGTACTACTAGTAATAATTTATAAAATCTTGCTTGATCTTTAATTAAGAGAAATGACGACAACTCTATTGTAACATTATTAGATTTACTCTTATGTTTAAATAACTAACTCCTGTATTTAAATAACTAATATAGTTTATTTGCTATTTTAAGTATTTATTAACAATAAAATACCTGTCTATTAATCACAATTAAACACAATAAATCTTTTGATATTATCTAGGATAAAACTGTACTCATCGGAGTAAATAATATGCCTAAGTATCGTTCTAATACTACTATAAACCATAATATGGCAGGTGCTCGTGCTTTATGGCGAGCAACAGGCATGAATGATGATGATTTTGGTAAACCAATTATTGCTGTAGTTAATTCATTTACTCAATTTGTTCCAGGTCATATTCATTTATATAATATTGGTCAATTAGTTGCTAAAAATATTGAATACTATGGTGGTGTAGCTAAGGAATTTAATACAATTGCTATAGATGATGGTATTGCTATGGGTCATAGTGGTATGTTGTATTCATTACCTTCTCGTGATTTAATAGCTGATTCTATAGAATACATGATAAATGCTCATTGTGTTGATGCCATGGTTTGTATATCTAATTGTGATAAAATTACTCCTGGTATGTTGATGGCAGCGTTACGTTTGAATATTCCAGTAATCTTTGTTTCAGGCGGTCCTATGGAAGCTGGAAAAGCTAATATTAATGATAGTGATCACGTTTATACTAAATTAGATTTAGTTGATGTGATGATTCATAGCGTTAGAAAAGATGTAACCTATGACAATAAATATAATATAGAGCGTTCAGCATGTCCTACATGCGGTTCATGTTCTGGACTGTTCACAGCTAATTCAATGAATTGTATTACTGAATCATTAGGTTTATCTCAACCTGGTAATGGATCATTATTATCAACACATATTTATCGTAAAAACTTATTCATAAATGCTGCTAAATTAATAGTTGATTTGACAAAACGGTATTATGAGCAAGATGACTATAGTGTTTTACCTAGAAATATAGCAAATAAATATGCTTTTAAAAATTCTATGGTATTAAACATTGCTATGGGAGGTTCTACAAACACTATTTTACATTTGTTAGCTGCAGCACAAGAAGGTAATATTGAGTTAAATATATCAGATATTGATATCCTTTCACGAAAAGTACCTCATATATGTATGATATCACCTAATACTAAAAAATATCATATGGAAGATTTACATCGTGCAGGTGGTGTTATTGGTATTTTAGGTGAATTAGATCGTGCTGGATTACTTAGTCATAAAGTACATAATGTATTGGGTCTTAACCTTAGAGAAACATTAGATAGATATGATATAATTTTAACAAAAGATAAAAAAATAAAAAAAATGTTTCGTGCGGGACCAGCAGGTATTCGTAATTTTAAAGCCTTTTCACAAAATTACTATTGGAATTCATTAGATGATGATCGAAAATTAGGATGTATTCGTTCTGTTGAATTTGCTTTTTCTAAAGATGGTGGTTTAGCCGTACTTTATGGAAATCTTGCCAAAGATGGATGTATTGTAAAAACAGCAGGGGTTAACAAAGATATTTTGATTTTTAGGGGCAAAGCAAAAGTTTATGAAAGTCAAGAAGAAGCAACTAAATCAATACTGAGTGGTGCGATTGTTGCAGGAGATGTAATAGTAATTCGTTATGAAGGTCCAAAAGGAGGACCTGGTATGCAAGAAATGCTTTACCCTACTACATATTTAAAATCTTTAGGTCTTGCAAAAAGTTGTGCATTGATTACTGATGGTCGTTTTTCTGGCGGTACTTCTGGTCTCTCTATTGGTCACATCTCTCCTGAAGCAGCTAATGGCGGAATGATTGCATTAGTAAAAGATGGAGATTTAATTGATATTAATATTCCTAATCGTAAAATTAGATTATTAGTATCAGATGATGAATTGTTATGCAGACGCGAAGAACAAAAATTACGTGGAATTAAAGCATATAAACCTCATCAACGTAGACGGGTAATTTCACATGCATTACGTGCCTATGCATTATTAGCTACTAGTGCTGATAAAGGTGCAGTACGTGATAAAAATAAATTGATAAGTTGATTATATTGATGTCTCCTTTATTGCAATCATTTTCTAATACACCTTCTGGTTCTGAATATTTACGTGAGATATTGCGTTCACCAGTATATGAAATAGCAAAGGTTACTCCTTTACAAAAAATGAACAAAACATCTTTGAAGTTTAATAATATAATTTTAGTAAAACGTGAAGATCATCAACCAGTACATAGTTTTAAATTGAGAGGCGCTTACTCAATGATTTCATCTTTAAATCAAGAACAAAAATCATGTGGCGTTATTACAGCGTCAGCTGGTAACCATGCACAAGGTGTCGCATATTCTTCTAGTAAATTAGGAATTAAATCATTAATTGTAATGCCTAAATCAACCGTGGATATTAAGATTGATGAAGTTTATTCATTTGGAGGAGAGGTTTTCCTATATGGTAATAATTTTGATGAATCAAAATATAAAGCTATTGAACTCGCAAAACAACATAGTTACACTTTTATCCCTCCATTTGATCATCCATCAGTGATAGCTGGACAAGCTACTTTAGCCATGGAATTGTTACAGCAAGATGCTCTTATTGATAGAGTATTTGTACCTGTTGGAGGTGGTGGTTTAATAGCAGGAGTAATAGTTTTACTTAAACAATTAATGCCTCAAATTAAGGTGATAGCAGTAGAATCTGAAGAATCAGCATGTTTAAAAGCAGCTTTAGATATTGGTCAACCAGTAAATCTAACAGATGTAGGATTATTTGCCGATGGAGT
The DNA here is from genome assembly GCF_002933345.1 of Candidatus Pantoea edessiphila. Lineage (GTDB taxonomy): Bacteria > Pseudomonadota > Gammaproteobacteria > Enterobacterales > Enterobacteriaceae > Pantoea_C. The sequence continues at coordinate 3,690 of NZ_PDKR01000005.1, forward strand.
AGCAGTAAAGTGCATTGGTAAAGAAACTTTTCGTATATGTAAGCAATATTTATTAGATGATATAGTTACTGTAGATAATGATGCTATATGTTCCTCTATGAAAGATTTATTTGAAGATATAAGAGCTATAGCTGAACCTTCAGGAGCTCTTGCATTAGCTGGAATGAAAAAATATATTCAACAAAATAAAATAAAAAATGAAAGATTAGTGCATATATTATCAGGTGCTAATGTTAATTTTCATGGTTTACGTTATGTATCAGAACGTTGTGAATTAGGTGAACAAAAAGAGGCTTTATTAGCTGCAGTAATTCCAGAAAGACATGGTAGTTTTTTAAAATTTTGCCAGAATTTAGGTGTATATCCTATAACTGAATTTAGCTATCGTTATCTGAACACCAATCAAGCACATATTTTCGTTGGTGTTCGTTTAACACACGGCATCCAAGAAAGAAATAAAATAATAAATCAAATGATTAGTAAAGGATATGAAATAATAGATTTCTCTGATAATGAAATAGCTAAATTACATATACGTTATATGATAGGTGGAAGACCATTAAAACGTTTAGAGGAACGTCTATTTAGTTTTGAGTTTCCAGAATCACCTGGTGCATTATTAAAATTCCTTCAAACTTTAGGTGCTAATTGGAATATCTCATTGTTTCATTATCGTAGTCATGGTACTGATTATGGACGTGTATTAGCAGCTTTTGAAACTAGTAATATCAATTTTTGTTTTGAGAAACATCTTATAGATTTAGGTTATAATTTTCATGAAGAAACAAACAATCCAGCTTTTCACTTTTTTTTAACAAATTATAATTAAATTATATTAATATTGATAATAATGGAATCTTATGTATCTGAGATATTAAAATTTAAAGTATCAATATACACTAATTAATCAGGCATTTACATATTCGTAATTTTATTATTTATTAATAAGTTTTGCTTATTATGCAAGCAATAATTAATACAAAATCATACATGTACATTATAAATATTGTATGGTATGTTCGGATATAATCTTTCTTATTTCATTAAAATTATCATCCTTTAACAAGGATTTTTATACTTTATATTAAATGTTATTTAAATAATCTTTAAAAATTATTATAAATAATATTTTGTCATAAAATAATTAATCATGTTCATCTTAAAATAATTATTAAATTAAATAGTTATTTAATAAAAAATATTATTTTGTTCTGTATTAATTTTTTTAATAAAAATTTTAATTATTAAAAATAAATAAATTATGTTTTTTAAACTGTTTTAATTAATAGAAAATCAACATCAATAAACATAATTCTATAATTTAATTAGATATAAATAATTTTAATGAAATAATTTAATCAATAACTAATATTAAAATATATAAATTTACTGGAGTTATTATGGATAATTATTTTAATACACTTAACTTGCGAAATAAATTAATACAATTAAGCAAATGTCGTTTTATGAATAAAAATGAATTTACAGATGGAATTAATTTACTAAAAGGTAAAAAGATAGTTATTATAGGATGCGGTTCTCAGGGTTTAAATCAGGGTTTAAATATGCGTGATTCTGGATTAAATATTGCATATGCTTTACGTAAGGAATCTATATATAATAAAAATCAATCATGGCTTAACGTTACTAGTAATAACTTTAGAATAGGAAGTTATGAAGATCTAATTCCACAGGCAGATTTAGTCATTAATTTAACACCAGATAAACAACATTCAATGGTGGTTCGATCTATTCAGCCATTAATGAAATACGGCTCTGTATTAGGGTATTCACATGGTTTTAATATTGTTGAAGTAGGAGAAATTATACGCAAAGATATCACAGTAATCATGGTAGCTCCAAAATGTCCAGGTAGCGAGGTAAGAGAAGAATATTTGCGTGAATTTGGTGTGCCTACTTTAATTGCAGTACATCCAGAAAATGATTTTAGAAAAGAAGGAATAAATATTGCTAAATCTTGGGCTGTAGCTATAGGTAGTGATCGAGCTGGAGTTTTAGAGTCTTCTTTTGTAGCTGAAGTAAAATCAGATTTAATGGGTGAACAAACTATTTTATGTGGCATGTTGCAAACAGGTTCATTATTATATTTTGAAAAATTAATATCTGAAGGTTTGGATACTGCATATGCAATAAAACTTATCCAATGTGGATGGGAAGCTATTACTCAATCATTAAAACTTGGTGGCATTAGTTTAATGATGGATAGATTGTCTAATATAGCAAAAATTAAAGTTTATAAAATTTCTGAAGATTTAAAAAAAATTATGACTCCATTATTTCACAAACATATGGATGATATTATTTCGGGTAAATTTTCTTCTGAAATGATGTTAGACTGGGATAATAATGATAAAAATTTGCTTATTTGGCGTGAAAAAACTCGAAATACTGTCTTTGAACAATTTACCTCTAAATATAAAAAAGATATTACAGAACAAGAATATTATGATAATGGTATAATTATGATCGCAATGATTAAGTCCGGGGTTGAATTAGCATTTGAAACTATGATTAAACTTGGTATTGCAGAAGAATCTGCATACTATGAATCATTACATGAATTGCCTCTTATTGCAAATACTATATCACGCAAACGTCTTTATGAAATGAATTTAGTAATATCTGATACTGCTGAATACGGCAATTATTTATTTACTTCTAGAGCTGTTCCTTTATTAAAGGAATTTATGAAAAACCTAAAATTAGGTGATTTAATAAATAAAAATGAAGGAAATAATATCATTAATAATGAGGAATTACGTGATATAAATGAATTAATTAGAAATCATCCGATCGAAATAATTGGACGCAAGTTAAGAAATTATATGACTAATATGAAAAGTATTAAACTTAATAAGTAATATTATTAATTAATAATTTTAATGATATTTCAATGTAATTGAAATATAAGCTGCTTGTTTATTTAATATAATATAGAATATAGAAAATTATTTCTTAATTTTAATAATGAATTATGTTCTTTAAATAGTTTTAAAAATATTATCAGTTTACGAGCAGCTAAGACAAATTGAAAAAAAATATTTATTAATTTATATAACTTAATAGAAAATTATTATTTTAAACAAGTTGATTTAATATTATTTTATTGATTTTTTAAATAATTATTAAAGACTATAAGTGTCTTGATAAGAATAAATATATTTTAATTTATTAGACATATTTGGTTTTTTTTTCAAGTAATCTATTAAATTAGAAAGAGTTATAATTGCTATTATTTTACATTTACAATTATCTTCAATTTCTTTAATGGCATAATTTTTATTTAATCTATTTTCTTGTCTATCAAGTGAAATTAATATACCACTTAAATTTGCTTTATGAACATCAATAATCTTCAACGATTCATAAATCGTTGTTCCTGTAGTTATTACGTCATCCATTATCACTATACGTCCATATAATTTACTCCCTACTAGTAAACCACCTTCTCCATGATCTTTAATTTCTTTTCTATTAAAGCAATAAGGAATTTTAATATTATAATTTTCAGCCAAAATTATAGCAGTAGCAGTTACAATTGGAATCCCTTTATAAGCTAAACCAAATAATACATCAAATTCAATTTTACTATCTATTAATGCTTGTGCATAAAAATATCCTAATGTAGCCAAATCTTTTCCATTTGATAATAAACCTATATTAAAAAAATATGGACTTTTTCTCCCTGATTTTAAAGTAAAATTACCAAATTTTATTATTTTTTTGTTGAGAGCAAATTCAATGAATTGATGTTGCCAATCTTTCATTTTATATTCCAATAAATTTATATCTTAAAGATTTAAGAAGAAAATTAAATATAGTTATTAAATCACTTTAAATTTTTAAATAAAACAAAATTATTTTAAAGCTTATTATTTATAATAAATAATATAATATATAAAAATAAAAACTTTATATAATAATTAATTATCGTATTAAACATCGTTACCAATTTATTATATCTCATATAAGTTCTGTTTTTAATTTTATTGTTATATAATTAATTAAAAAATTATAAATACGAGTATCTTTTATGATTAAAAGTATGACTGCTTACGCTAATTATAAAACAAAAAGTCATTGGGGTATCGTTAATTGGGAATTTCGTTCAGTTAATCAACGTTACTTAGAAATATATATCCATTTACCAGATAAATGGCGTAGACTGGAATTTGAAATTAGAAAAAGAATTAGACAGCATCTTATAAGAGGAAGAATTGAAGGTATTTTACATCTTGAAATTAATGCTAACTATATAATTACTGAATTAAAGATAAATAAAGAATTAGTTAAAAAAGTAATATATGCTGCTAATTTAGTAAAAATGCAAAGTAATGAAGGTATTATTAATCCATTAGAAGTTTTACGTTGGCCAGGCGTTATATCTGATTCAGAACAAGATAATAATATTGTAATGGACAATGAGATATTAAATACAATGGATAATGCAATAAATAATTTAATTAAAACCCGTGAAAATGAAGGTGCTGTATTAAAGTCATTAATTGAAAAAAAATTAGAAAGTATAAAAAAAGAAATAAACAAGATTCGTTTTCACATGCCTGAAGTATTAAAGTTACAACATAAACGTGTGTTAGAAAAATTAAAAAATATTGAAGTTCAATTAGAAAATTATAGATTTGAGCAAGAATTATTAATGATTGCTCAACGAATTGATATAACAGAAGAACTAGATCGAATAGATGCTCATATTAATGAAACATTTAATATTCTAGAGATGCAAGGAGCAGTAGGTCGAAGACTTGATTTTATGATGCAGGAACTGAGCCGAGAATCTAATACTCTGCTTTCTAAATCCATCAATTCAGATATTACTACATATGCAATTGAATTAAAGGTCTTAATAGAACAAATAAGAGAACAAATCCAAAATATTGAGTGATTAATTTTACAATAATTGATTTAATTTTTAAAAATTGATTATGTAACACAAAGTTTCTTGGTTTTAATATTTAAGCTTGACTACTATTTAGTTAATAATAATTATATTTAATTAAATTATTACGACGGCCAATAACTATTTAAAGAAATCCATGCTTGACGTGCAACTTCATATGGTGATAAACATTTAAGTTTATCATTAAACACTTCAATTCCAATTGGACCTTTATAACCAATACTTTTTAGTTTATCTATAAAACATTCAATCTTAATTATTCCTTTTCCAGGAAGTTGACGTTCATGTCTTGCTATATTCATTAAACTTTTTTTATCCCTAGGTAATTTTTTAGCAATATCACATAATTGTACTTCATAAATACGATCTCTTGGAATTTCATCCAATTGAAAAGCATCTCCTCCTAGCGCATAAATATGAAATAAATCAACTACCAAGCCAATATTAGGCTGATTAAGTCTCTTTATACGTTCCCATGCTAGTGGTAATGTATTATCTACACTAGACCAAGCTATAGGTTCATACATAATTTTTATTTTATATTTAATTGCTTCAGATGCTATCCAACATAAATCATCATCTACTCTATCTACAAGACAATCTTCTCTAGTACTTGCAAGAACTTGAATAGCATTACAGCCAATTGTTTGTGCAAGATTTATAAATTGACGTAATTCTTCTCGTTTTTTTTTATGATCTTCATTAGGAATGCCAGTGCAATCTCTTAGTACTTGTAAATTAGTAAAACCTATTCCTTTTTCTATAGAAAATTTTGTAATAGAGGAAATTATATTGAAGTTGTCTTTTATATCTTCTCTCCAAATTTCAACCTGATCAAAACCAGCTTTATGTGCTGCTTTTAATTTTTGTTCTATTTCTCCACCTAATAATACTAAATTTATAAATTTAAGGTTTCGAGTCATTAATATATTTCCTAATAATCCTTGATATAAATCAACGACAATTATAAGTTATTTATTAAACGTAACTTAATATGAACATATATTTTATGTTAAATATTATCTTATTTATTGAATGAATAATATATTTATTATTGCTAATAAAATATGTATTAAAATACATAATAAAATTTTTAATTTGTAAAAATAATTAATAACTTATATGTTAACAGCATGATATACTTAAAATACTATGATTACAAATAACCAAATAAATAATAATTAGAAAATTAATGATATTGATTTTCTTTTTAATATAAACATATTTATATTAAATCTTTATTAATACTCTGGATTAAAATACTTTATTTTTATTGATTACCAGAATGGCCAAATCCACCTTTTCCGCGTGAGCTAAAATTAAAACATTTAACTAAATTAAATTCTGTTTTAATAATTGGGATAAAAGCTATTTGTGCTACTCGATCTCCAGGATTAATAAAAAAACTTTGATTTCCGCGATTCCATATAGATATCATTATTTGACCCTGATAATCTGAATCTATCAAACCTACTAAATTACCTAATACAATACCATTTTTATGACCTAAACCAGAACGAGGTAAGATTAATGCTGCTATATTAGGATCTGCAATATGAATTGCTAATCCAGTAGGTACTAATTTAGTAGTATTAGACCTTATTTCTAAAACGTTATCAAGACAAGCACGTAAATCTAATCCAGCAGATCCTGAAGTTGTATAATTAGGCAATGGAAAATTCTTACCTAAACGATCATCAAGTATTTTTATATTTATTTTGGTTTTCATATAAATTTATAATCTCATTTAGTAAATGACAGATGATAAGATTTCAATATTATTTATTTAATATTTTTTCTATTATTATAAAATGTAATAATATGTATTATTAATACTATTATATCAAATTAAAAATAGTTAACTACAGGGTTAACAAATGTTATTTAATAAATTTTTAAAATATTCTATATCTAATAAATCATAATACCTATATTAATAAACTATAATTTTATCAAGTTTATAGTAATTTTTATAAATTTTTTAAATAATCATAAATACATATTATTATACTGATCAATACGATAACTACAAAATAGCCACAAATAGAGAATATCTTAATGAAATATGCAATAGTGTATATTTTTATTTATTTCTCAAATAGATATAATTTAATATAAAATTAATAAAAACATAATTCAAATATATTAGTTATGTAATACCGAACAATTTAGAACTATAGTTAGTTTTTAAAGAAGATAAAATAAAATATTTTATTGAATCTATTATCATTGTTCTTAATATTTTATAGTTTAAATATACCTGCACTACTTGAAATAATTTTATTATAGCTAATTTCATTTTAATTTTAAAATAAATTAATATCTTGATTTCAAGATGTATAAAGATCTTAATTTTTTATTATTTAATTGTTTTATATTATTCATTAGTAAATTAAAACTAAACAATTAATAATATTAGTTTGATATTATTTTTAGATTAGTATACTATTTTATAAAAACTTAGATTTTCTATTAAATATTTATGTTAAAATAAAAACTATTTTGTAAAATATATAATATCAGCAATAATATTGGATAATTAGATATGTCAAAAATATGCCAAGTAACTGGAAAACATCCTCTATATGGTAACAATCGATCTCATGCTATGAATGCAACGAAGCGTAGATTTATTCCAAATTTACATTATCATCGTTTTTGGATAGAAAGTAAAAAATGTTTCATAACTTTGAGAGTATCTGCGAAAGGTATGCGTATCATAGATAAAAAAGGGATTGAGGTAATTTTAAATTATATTAAAATTAATAAGGAATTTTAATTATGGCAAAGAATGTTCGTGAAAAAATTAAATTAATTTCTTCTTCTGGTACAGGACATTTCTATACTACTACTAGAAATAAGCGCAATAAATCTGATAAATTGCAGATGAAGAAATTTGATCCTATTATAAGGAAACATGTTATTTATAAAGAAGCAAAAATTAAATAATTTGTAGATAATAATGCCAGAATTACCAGAGGTAGAGTCTTATCGTATTAGTATTGAACCTTATTTACTTAATCAAGTAATTACTCATATAATAGTACGTAATGTGAATTTACGATATCCAGTTTCTGATAAAATAATAAAAATAGAAAATCAAGTCATATTAAGTATTAAACGCAGGGCTAAGTATTTAATATTAGAATTGAATCAAGGATTTATTATAATCCATTTTGGTATGTCAGGCAAGCTGACTTTGCTTAATAGATATATTTTTCCAAAAAAGCATGATCATATTGATGTGTTTATAAAAAATGGTAATATACTAAGATATACAGATGAACGTCGTTTTGGATTGTTTCTCTGGAGTGATGATTTGTTAAAAAATCGTTTATTTCAACATTTAGGTGTGGAACCTTTAAGTGATGAATTTAACACTAATTATTTAATAAAAAAATTAAGCTCCAGAAAAACCATAATTAAACAAGTAGTAATGAATAATAAAATTGTTGTAGGTATAGGAAATATTTATGCTAATGAGTCATTATTTGCAGCAGGTATTATTCCAATGAGACCTTCGATTAGTTTAAATATTCAAGAAATAGAATTACTTGTAAATAGTATAAAAATGATATTATTACAATCAATTGAAAAAGGAGGTACTACTTTTCGTAACTTTTTACAAAGTAATGGAAAACCTGGTTGTTTTACTGAAAAATTAAAAGTATATGGACGAGCCAATAAACCTTGTTTAATTTGTAAAAGATATATAATAAAAGAAATGCATATAAAGAGAAGTAGTTACTGGTGTCCAAACTGTCAATGCTAATGTTTTAAATTTTTATTTTTGCTGTTAAAGCTTTATTTACTGAATTTGGAATTAAACTTGATACATCACCTCCGTAATACGCTACCTCTTTTACTAATGAAGAAGAAATAAAAGAAAATTCCTTGGAAGTCATAAAAAAAATGCTTTCTAATGTAGGAGATATATATCTATTCATATGTGTTAATTGTATCTCATATTCAAAATCAGTTAATATACGTAATCCTCTTATTAAGACATTCACATTATGTACTTTTGCAAATTTAGCTATTAGATCATTAAATGCTATTACCTTAATATTAGATAGATGTTTTGTAACTATTTTTGTTAAATAAACTCTCTCATCTAATGTAAATAAGAGTTCTTTATTAGATTTAGCTGCTATAGCTATAATTACACAATCAAAAATCTTCGTAGCACGCGTAATAATATCTAAGTGTCCTAATGTAATTGGATCAAATGTACCTGGGTATATAGCATTCCTTTTTTCCATAATAAGTCCTTATTAATATTATTGGTTGTAATTTTTATCATTTGATGGAGGGAATCTGAATTTTAAAATATTTAATAAAATCAATAATATTGATGTATTATTATATGATGCAAATATAGCATTTATAGCATTAGTTATTATTACTTATAATTTGATATATTAATTAATCACTAATTAATTTTTAATGTTTTCATTAGCTATATAACTACATTTTTTATATATTATAAACAAATAGATATATAAATCAATATATTGATTAAATCAATACAACCTATCTAATAGATATTATATATTAAATATTATGTTGTAATAAAATATTATTTAAAAAAAAAAAGATATAAGTATTTTATTAAATAATAATAATCGTTAATTTATTATTATTTAATAATAATCATTAATCCACTACATAATAAATTTATATGATTTAATACCAGTGATGTATTGGTTATATATAACATATAAATATTATAATAATTCAATAAAAATAAATTATTATAAAATGCGCCCTACAGGATTTGAACCTGTAACCTACGGCTTAGAAGGCTGTTGCTCTATCCAATTAAGCTAAGGGCGCAAAGCTTAATTCTATATTAAAAAATATAATTTAACAAGATGTAGCTTCTTATACCAAAGGCTTAAATTAAATATTTCATATTTTATTAAAATATGAAATATTTAATTATGTTAATATACAATATATTACTATTACTATAACTTTTAGGAAACATAGTGGAATAATTTATGGTAGCTAAAATTATTGATGGCAAAATAGTTGCACAAAAGTTAAAAGACGAAATCGCAGATAAAGTTAAAAAACGTCTAAAAATAGGAAAAAGATTGCCAAGTTTAGCGATTATCCTTATAGGAGACAATCCTGCATCAAGAATTTATGTCATTAATAAGAGTCTAGTATGCAAAGAAGTTGGTTTACTTTTCTTTTTATATGATCTTCCTGTAACTACTACTGAATTTGAACTATTAAATTTAATTGACAAACTTAATAATGATAATAAAATTGATGGTATTTTAGTTCAACTGCCTTTGCCAAAAAATATTAATTATTTTAAGGTATTAGAAAAAATCAAGCCTGATAAAGATGTTGATGGTTTCCATCCTTATAATATAGGAAGCTTATGTCAAAGAATACCTAAATTAAGTCCGTGTACTCCACATGGTATTATTGCCTTACTTAAACATTATAATATTAATACTTATGGTCTTAATGCTGTAATTATAGGAGCTTCTAATATAGTAGGTCGACCAATGAGTATGGAATTACTTTTAGTAGGTTGTACTACTACCATAGCACATCGTTTTACTAAAAATCTTTATCAACATGTAAAAAATGCAGATCTTCTAGTTGTAGCCGTTGGTAAACCTCAGTTTATTCCTGGCGATTGGATTCAACCAGGTGCAATTGTTATTGATGTTGGTATAAATCGTTTAAAAAGCGGTAAAATAGTTGGTGATGTAGATTTTGAAACAGCCTATAAAAGAGCATCTTTTATAACCCCTGTACCTGGTGGAGTTGGCCCCATGACTGTCGTTATGTTGATTCAAAATACTTTAAAAGCATGCGAAATTTTTCATGATTAAAGATATAATGAGTTAAATTAAAATATAACAAATATATTTTACTTATATCTCCAAGTAGATTTGTATGAATGATCTTCAATAATAACTCCTAGTTCTTTAAGCTTATTACGAATGATATCTGCTCTTGTCCAATTTTTCGAATCTCTTGCTTGATTACGAATTTCTATCAAAGAATCAATTTCAGCTTTTTTATTAGAATGAATTTTATTATTTTTCTGTAAAAAATCATCTGGATCTTTTTGTAAAATTCCTAAAATATCAGCTATTTTTCTTAATTTTAAAGCTATTGAATTTGCTAATCCTATATTTTTATTTTTAAGCTTATTTATTTCATGTGCCATATCAAATATTATTGAATAAACTTTCGGTATGTTAAAATCGTCATTCATAGCACTATAAAAACGATTTTCAAAAATTTTATTAGTATCATTATCTTCTTTAATAGTATTATTGCTAATATCAGTATCACGTAAAGCATTATATAGACTATTTAATGCTAATCTAGATTGATATAAATTTTTTAAAGAATAATTTAATTGACTTCGATAATGAGAAGACATTAAAAAATAACGTATAGTTTCTGAATCATAATTTTTCAATAAATTACGTAATGTTAAAAAATTTCCTACTGATTTTGACATTTTTTTATTATTTACCATTACCATACCAGAATGTATCCAATAATTAACAATAGTTTTTTTATTAGCACATATAGATTGTGCAAGTTCATTTTCGTGATGTGGAAATATTAAATCTGATCCTCCACCATGGATATCTAAATGCAAACCAATGTTCTTGTAATTCATAGCAGAACATTCTATATGCCATCCAGGACGGCCATTACCCCATGGAGAAATCCAATAGGGTTCATGTGTTTTAGATATTTTCCATAATACAAAGTCGATTGCGTTTCTTTTTACTTCTAATGTTTCATTACGATTACTAATATATAACTTTTTTAAATTTTGGTGAGATAACATTCCGTAATTACGGTATTTTTTTACATCGAACATAACATCACCGTTATTAGCAATATAAGCATATCCATTCTTTATAATTTTTTTTATAATTTCAATTATTTCCGATATACATTGTGTAGCTCTTGGTTCGCTATTTGGTGATAAAATATTTATAGAAGAGAAATCTTTGTGCATACTTTTAATAATAAGGTTGGTAAGTTCTTTAATATTCTGATTTTTTTCTTTAGCACGCCGTATAATTTTGTCGTCTATGTCAGTTATATTACGTACATAATTTAATTTATAACCTATATGCCGTAAATATCTTGCAATTACATCAAAAATAACAAACGTTCTTCCATGACCAATATGACATAGATCATATACGGTAACTCCGCAAACATACATATTGACTCTATCTGAACAAATTGGTTTGAATATTTCCTTTTTATTGCTTAGAGTATTATAAATTTTAAGCATTTGTACTTTCCATTATTAAATATTAAGTTATTTTATTAAAATTAATTTCATCCCTAATCTCTACAATAAGATATTATTTTAAATAGATTAAAATGATCAATTATATGAAGTAAAATTATTTACGAGATAATAAATTAAATTATATCTTTTATTTTTTAACACTAATGCTAATTTTAAAATCACGTAAAATTATTAAGATATTTATAAATTAAAAATCTTAGATAATACTTAATCTTAAAATAGATTGATAATATAGTATTAATATCATATCAATAACATCATATAGTTTTATATAATTAACAAAATTATATTTAACGAAAAATACTTTCTCAAAAAATACATATTTTATTATTAATATAATATTATTTAATAATTAAAACAATATTTGTAATCGTTTAGATTTTACCAGTGATTTGACTATTATTAAACCTTCTATATAAAAATATAGAAGGTTTAATTGTTCTTAATAAGATTACTATAGTAAATTACTTTGAAATTACAGTACATTTCTTCCAGAAATAGCTGGATACTAGCAGTTTAAAGATGTTGTAATAATGCATAAAAAACATAATTTGACATCTTATTAAAGATTGTTAATTATAAATTAATATTTTTCTAAACAAATAACATTTGATTATAGGCAAAATTAATGAAATTGCCTAATTGTAGTAATTATGTCAAGGTAATGATATGATTAATAATCATTATTAGTTTTATTTAATAATGATAGATCATTGATATGATAAAGTAATTTATAAAAAAATAATATTTTAAATTCTAATAATTATCAAATAATGTTATCTAAAATATATGATAATTATAAGTATTTAATTAACTAAAATTTTAAATAATATAAACTTAATTAAATTGATAAATCATAGCGTAATTAATATGGCAAAGCATCAATTATTAAAATAAAAAATTCAAAGAATAAAAATTCTATCATTTTATGATAAGTTTAGCTTAATTTTTTAGATTTTTTTATACATTGCTGTACAGCTTCTATTATTGCAGAACGGAATTTTTTTTCTTCTAATATCTTAATTGCTTCTATGGTTGTACCTCCTGGTGAACAAACCATGTTTTTTAGTTCTCCTGGATGTTTTTTGATTTCTAACAACATTTGGGCTGAACCCTTTAATGCTTGGGCAGCTAATTTATATGCTTCCGGATAAGTCATTCCACTTAATACTGCTGAATCAGCCATAGCCTCTATAAACATAAAAACGTATGCTGGTGCTGAACTACTTATACCTATTACAGAATGAATTAAATTTTCATTTATTATAACAGTTTTACCTATACTCTCAAATATAGATACAATTAAATTAATTTCAGTTTTATTTAGCGATTTATTTGGTGTTATTGAAGTCATTCCTTCACAGACAAGTGAAGCAATATTGGGCATTACTCTAACAATTTTATTATCACTGCCTATTACTGATTCTATTTTATTAATAGTTATACCAGCTGCAACTGACACTATTATTTTTTCTTTATTTACATTTTCTGCAATATTTTGTAATACCTTTAATATTATATTAGGTTTTGTTGTTAAAAATAAAATATCTATCTCTTGTATTAAATATTTATCACTTTCGGAATAATTTATATTATATTTAGTACTTAATTCTTTATTAATATTTAGTTTATGATCATATATCCATATATTAGAAGATAAGATGTGTTTACTTTTTAGCAAACCTTCAATAATTGCTTTTGCAATAGTACCTATTCCGATAAAACCAATTTTTTTTTTCAATTTTATTCTTCCCTTTAAATCGTTTTTGATAAATTATTTTTAATTTTTAAATCAAAAATAATTTATCAATAGTTGATTTTTTTATATTTTTAGATTAGATAGTATTATTAATAGTACTAGAAAATTTATTAATAATTATATACTATATTATGAATTGAATAAAATAACCGTTCAGTTATTAAAAAATTAGATTTTATTTAGATTGTAATTAATAGATTAGTTATTATTCTATTCCATTTTTATAATTAAACTTAATTACATAAATTAAAAGATATAGCTTAGTTATAGTTTACCTAAATTTAAATAGTTTACCTAAATTTAAAGTTAAACATAATATTACGTCTAATATATCAGTCATCCATAATAAATTTATTTAATAAATTCTTTAATTATTTCTAGATCTTTATTTGAATTAAAATTTAATTACAGTCTGAGGAGAATTGATGTTTCAATTGTCTATTAAATTTAATTAATTACAATATATTAAAATTTTATTTAATTGAAATTAACCATTAATAATAAACTAAATTTAATTACAAAACTATATGATAAAACCTTTAACTTTAAAAAATATTATAGCATTTAGTTTTATGACTTTTGCTTTGTTTGTTGGTGCAGGAAATATAGTTTTTCCTCCTATGATTGGTATTCAATCAGGTGAAAATATATTTATATCTGGCTTTGGGTATTTAATTACTGCAGTTGGATTACCAATTTGCACTATAATTGCGTTAGCAAGATCTGAGGGAGGCATGGAAGCACTTTGTGAACCTGTAGGAAAAAAAGCTGGTTTATTATTAATAATTGCATGTTATGTAATTATTGGTCCTTTATTTGCTTTACCTCGTACTGCAATGATTTCATTTCAATCAGGTATTGAACCTTTGTTTCATTGCAATAATACGCTACTAGCATTTTTAATTTACTCTGCAATTTATTTTATAATAGTTGCTTTACTTTCTTTGTATCCTAGTAAGTTATTAAAAATAATAGGTTTTTTCCTTGCTCCAATAAAAATTGGATCACTAATTATTCTTATTTTTTCAATATTCTTAATATCATCAAAGAATCATACATTAATATCACCTACTACACCTTATAATAATGCACCATTTAGTAATGGATTTCTTAATGGTTATCTTACTATGGATGCACTAGGTGCATTAGTATTTGGTAGTGTTGTTATTAGTTCAATGAAATTTCGTGGTATACAAGAACACAAGCTTTTAATGCGTTATACTATAATTGCTGGTATAATTGCTAGTATTGGTCTAACAATAGTTTATATAAGTCTGTTTAAATTAGGGTATATCTATGCATCGTTAATAGATCAGCATTCGAATGGAATATCTATTTTGAATAGATATATTCACCATGATTTTGGAATTTTTGGTGATTTATTTTTTTCTGTTTTGATTATTATTTCCTGTATAGTAACATCGGTAGGATTAACTTGTGCTTGGGCAGATTTTTTTTCTAAAACTTATAAATTAAATTATAAATTATTAGTCTGTATTCTTAGTTGTTTTTCAATGTTATTATCTTCTATTGGATTAAATATTTTAGTACAATTTTCTATTCCAGTATTAACTATAATTTATCCAATTTGGATTTTATTGATTATGCTAAGTTTCACCAAAAATTGGTGGTATAAAAGCGAAAGAGTTTTTAAACCAACTATATTAGTTAGTTTTATTTTTAGTATTTTAGATTCTTTAAAAACTATTTTTTATAATAGTGAATTTTTAGTAATTCATTTTCCATTTATGGTCAATATTTCTTGGATTTTACCTGTAATTATAGTCTTAATTATCTGTGCTGTAGTAGATCTTGTTAAAGGGTACAGTTAAATAACTAAAAAAGATATTTTATTACTGTTTTTATCTTTTATTATTGTTAATAATACTTCAAATAAACATATTGTTTATATTGAATTAACTATAATCTTACTTATTAAATAAATTGTTAAAACTTGAATAATTAATTATGTGATTTTAACAAAATATTAACTAAATTATATAACTATTATACTATTATTATATAATAAAGTTATTTTTTTGAGTAAAATCTTAATGCTTGTAACTAATTTTAGTTTTGAATTACCTAAATATCTAATTGCTTGTTTTCCTAGTGAGAATAGAAGTAATTGTAGACTTTTATCTCTTAACGGATTAAATGGTTCTGTAACTCATGGTGTTTTTAGTAATATATTAGATAAAATTAATAAAGGGGATTTATTGGTTCTAAATAATACTCGTGTCATTCCAGCTCGGATATTTGGTCTTAAAAAATCAACTGGAGGAAAGATTGAAATATTAATAGAAAGTATATTAGATAAAAATTGTATTTTAGCACATGTTCGCACGTCACAAGAGCTAAAATTAGGTACTGAACTTCAATTAGGAGATGATAAAAACGTAATAGCAATTCCTATAAAACGCTGTAATAAACTATTTAAAATTATTTTTAAAGATAATCGTAACATAATGAATATTATAAATGATATTGGACATATTCCGTTACCACCATATATCAAGAGACCTGATGGTTATATTGATAGAAAACGTTATCAAACTGTTTATGGTACTCGTCTTGGTGCTATTGCTGCACCAACTGCTGGATTGCATTTCGATAAAAATTTGTTAGATAAATTAAAAAAAAAAGGTGTTGATATAGCTTTTGTTACATTACATGTTGGTTCAGGTACTTTTCAAACAGTTCATGTTAAAAATATCAAAGACCACAAAATGCATTCTGAATATGTTGAAGTATCACAAGAAGTAGTAAATGCAGTGATAGATTGTAAAAATAGGGGGGGGAAGATTGTAGCAGTTGGCACTACCTGTGTACGTTCTCTTGAAAGTGCTGCTAACAAAAAAAAAATAATTTCTCCCTATTATGATTACACAAAAATTTTTATTTACCCCGGTTATAAATATAAAATTATAGATGCATTGATAACTAATTTTCATACACCTAAATCAACTTTAATTATGTTAGTTTCTTCTTTTGCTGGTTATAATCATACTATGAATGCATATCAAATTGCTATTGCTAAAAAATATAGTTTTCTTAGTTATGGTGATGCCATGTTTATTACTAAAAATCCTAAAGCACCTCAAGAAAAATTTAATATGTTTTAAATAGATATTAAATAATCAGGAGATTAAAGATTTTGAAATTTAAGCTAAATAGTACAGATGGTTATGCTCGTAGAGGTCATTTTATTTCTGATCGCGGTATAATAGAAACTCCAGCATTTATGCCAGTAGGTACCTATGGTTCTATAAGATGTGTTACATCTGAAGAGGTGTTAAAATCTGGTACACAAATAATTTTATCTAATACCTTTCATCTTTATATACGTCCTGGAATAGAAATTATAAAAATGCATGGTAATATACATAGATTTATGAATTGGAAAGGTCCAATCTTAACAGATTCTGGTGGTTTTCAAGTTTTTAGCTTAAGTAATATTCGCAAGATTACTGAAGAAGGAGTTTATTTTCGTAATCCAAATAGTGGTAGCAAAATTTTTTTAACTCCAGAAAAATCAATTGAGATTCAAAATGATATTAATTCAGATATTGTGATGGTATTCGACGAATGTACACAATATCCAGTGGATTGGCATTATGCTAAATGTTCTATGGAAATGTCTTCAAGATGGGCTGAACGTAGTCGTAATAGATTTGATAGTTTAGGTAATAAAAATTTAATTTTTGGTATTATTCAAGGATCTATATATGAAGATTTGCGTAATATTTCATTAAATAATTTATTAAAAATTGGTTTCGATGGTTATGCTATAGGAGGTTTAGCAGTAGGTGAATCAAAAGAAGAAATGTACAATACAGTCAAATATATTTGTCAACGTATCCCATCTAATAAACCTTGCTATTTAATGGGGGTTGGCAAACCTGAAGATATTATTGAATGTGTTATCCGAGGTGTAGATATGTTTGACTGTGTTATACCTACTCGTAATGCACGTAATGGCTATTTATTTACAAATAATGGTGTAATTAAAATTCGTAATGCTAAGCATAAAAATGATGTTATGCCTTTAGATACAGAGTGTAATTGTTATACTTGTTGTAATTACACTAGATCCTATTTACATCATTTAGATAAATGTAATGAAATGTTAGGTGCTCGATTAAATACTATTCATAATCTATATTATTATCAACGTCTTATGATAGATTTACAAAAATCTATTGAAGATAACAAAGTAGAACAATTTATTAATGAATTTTATAAAAAATTAGGCAAACAAAGGCTTTCTTTAAAAAAATAATTATTTATTAGTGGGGTACTTTCAATGAACTATTTCATTTCTGACGCGTTTGCTGCATCAGATTCACCTTTTCAGAGAAATTATTATTCTTTGATAATTATGTTAGTAACATTTAGCATAATTATTTATTTTATGATATTAAGACCACAACAGAAACGTATAAATGAACACAAACAATTGATGGAATCTATTTCTAAAGGAGATGAAGTACTTACTAATGGTGGTTTAGTAGGTTTGGTAACAAAAATAACAAAATTAGGTTATGTTACTCTTGCATTAAATGAAACTACTGAAGTCATTATAAAACGTGATTTTATATCAACTATTTTACCAAAAGGTACTATAAAAAATCTATAATTTATTAGGGGTAATAATTTTGCTAAACTGCTATTCATCATGGAAGTATGTTTTTTTATCTTTTATATTTGTTATAAGTTTATTATATGCGCTTCCAAATTTATATGGTGAAGATCCTGTTATACAAATTACTGGTAAAAATGGTAATTTTGCCAGTCAAGATATTTCTGATAATATAAAAAAAGCGCTAAAGCAAAATTTTATTAAATATAAAGATATTTCAATAGATAATAAAACTATTATAGTGAGATTTAA
This sequence comes from Candidatus Pantoea edessiphila, assembly GCF_002933345.1. GTDB lineage: Bacteria > Pseudomonadota > Gammaproteobacteria > Enterobacterales > Enterobacteriaceae > Pantoea_C. The sequence continues at coordinate 22,600 of NZ_PDKR01000005.1, forward strand.
TAATACAGACACGCAGCTTTTAGCTCATAAAATTATTACAAAAACAATTGGCAAAAAATATAGTACTTTACTTAATTTAGTTCCAGCAATACCTAGTTGGCTTAGTTTAATATCGGCTAGACCAATTAAGCTGGGTTTTGATCTTCGTGGTGGGGTGCAATTTTTAATTGAAGTAGACATAGATAGCATAATAAAAAAAATTCAGGATAAAAATATTAACAGCTTAAGCTATGATTTACGTAAGAAGGCTATACCTTATACAAAAATATATCTTAGTAAGAAAGATAGCTTAAATATTAATTTTAAAAATTTTAAAGATCTTAATAATGCTTTTATTTATTTAAAATCCACATATAAAGATCTATCATTAAGAAATAATGATAATAACAGTATAAGTGCAGTGATAAATAAAGTTTATCTTAATAAATTACGTGAAAATATTATTCAACAAAATATTGAAATTTTACGTAATCGCATAAACCAACTTGGAATATCTGAGTCTTCAATTCAGCGTCAAGGATCTGAACATATTAGAATTAATTTGCCAGGAATTAAAAATATAGCTCAGGCTAAAGAACTGATAGGAGCAACATCAACACTGGAATTTCGTTTAGTAAATACCAGTGTTGACTCAAATTTAATATCTAAAAATATTGTACCATTAGATTCTGAAATTAAATATATGACTGATGGTCAATCAGTTCTATTATACAAAAATGTTATTTTAACTGGAGATCATATTACATATTCAACTTCAAGTATTGATGAATATAATAATCCTGAAGTAGATATTACACTAGATAGTATAGGTGGTAATATCATGTCTGCTTTTACAAGAGATAATATTGGCAAATCAATTGCAACTTTATTTGTAGAATATAAAAATAGTCATAAAAAAAATTCTAAGGGTCATGAAATTTTAATAAAAAATGAAGAAATAATTAATATTGCAAATATTAGATCTCAAGTAAATAATAGATTTCGTATCACTGGAATTAAAAATTTTAATAAAGCACATAAACTTTCTATGTTACTTCGATCAGGAACTTTAATAGCTCCAATTCATATTGTAGAAGAAAGAACTATAGGTCCTACCATGGGCAGAAAAAATATCAAAAAGGGTTTAGAAGCATGTTTATGCGGATTGATCTCGTGTTTTTCTTTTATGGTATTTTTTTATAAGAAATTTGGTTTAATTTCAATTGCTGCATTAATAATAAATTTAATAATTATTATAGCTATTACTTCACTTCTTCCAGGTGTAACTCTTACCATGCCAGGTATTGCCGGTATTATTTTAACTTTAGCAGTAGCTATAGATGCTAATATTTTAATAAATGAACGGATCAAAGAAGAAATTTGTAATGGATATTCTATTCAAAAAGCAATCCATAAGGGTTACAAAAATGCTTTATCAAGCATAATAGATTCAAATATAATTACATTAATAAAGGTTGTTATTCTCTATACGTTTGGTACTGGTTCTATCAGGGGTTTTGCTATAATGACTGCTATAGGTGTTATAACATCCATGTTTACTGCAATTACGGTAACGAAAACTATTGTTAATTTAGTTTACAGTAATAAATCTATAAAAACATTATCTATATAATGACAGGAAATAATTTTTGTTACAACATAATGATATTGATGAATCAAAGAAAGAATTTAAAATATTTGATTTTATGTATTGGAATAAATTAGCGTTCTTAATTTTAGGATTGCTAATTATATCTTCTATTTTAATCATTTTTATTTTTAATTTTAATTGGGGTATTGATTTTACTGGAGGTACATTAGTTGAAATTAATCTTGAAAAATCGATAAATATTGATTTATTACGTAATAAATTAATGGAATCTGGTTTTAAAAAGCCTATAGTACAGAAATTAAATAACAGTAAAAATATAATGATTAAAGTTAGCTCATTCCCTAGTTCAATTGATACTAATAAATTATCTACTAAATTAGTTTCAATAGTTAATAAATATGAAAGACAAAAGGTAATAATAAATCGTATTGATTTTATTGGACCAAGTGTAGGTACTGAGCTAATAAAAAATGGTTTAATAGCTCTTTTATTTGCAATAATTGCTATTTTTGCCTATATTAGTTATAGATTTGAGTGGTGTCTTGCATCTGGCACAGTAATTGCTTTATTAAGCGATCTTATCATTACTTTTGGATTTTTATCTCTTTTTTATATAGAAATTGATTTAACTATTGTTGCTTCTTTAATGTCAATAATTGGTTACTCACTAAATGATAAAATAGTCATTTCTGATCGTATTCGCGAGAATATTAATAAAATGCAATCCATTTCTTATTATAAGATTATTAATATTTCTCTAAATCAAGTATTAAATCGTACATTAATGACTTCATTTGTCACTTTAATAATGGTCTTAATTTTATTGATATTTGGTGGTTCTCTATTAAAAGATTTTTCATTAACTATGCTTATTGGTATAATAATTGGCACTATATCATCAATTTATATTTCTTTACCTATATCATTAATAGTAAATAAAAAATGTTCTTAAACAAATCAACTAAAATAATTTACTTTACTATAATTACTAATTTACATCATTGAATAATAAGAATTTTATATTGGACATTATTTATAAATATAAATTAGTATTAATTAATTACCACAAAATTATTAAATACTTTTAAAAAAAACAAAATATTTATTGCATTAAACTTAATTATATTCCATTAAATGGATTTTGTCTATTATTTAATATCAATTAAGTTATTGAAAATAGATAACTTATTTAAGTTTTGTTAAATATATTTTAATTTTAAAAATATTATAAAATATATCAATATTACAGGAATAAATTGTGATTGATGAACAATATATGGCACGTGCTTTAAAATTAGCAGAAAGGGGTTGTTTTAGTACTACTCCTAATCCAAATGTTGGTTGTGTAATTGTACGTGATGGTAATATTGTAGGTGAAGGTTGGCATCAAAAAACAGGCGAAGATCATGCGGAAATACATGCGTTAAATGCATCTGGTAATAAAGCTAAGGGATCTACTGTTTATGTAACGTTAGAACCATGTAATCACCATGGATTAACACCGCCTTGTTGTGATGCATTAATTGAGGCTAGAGTCAATAGAGTTGTAATTGCAGCACAAGATCCTAATCCTAAAGTTTCTGGAAAGAGTTTTTATTTACTTAAAAAAGCTGGAATCAAAGTTAGTCATGGTTTAATGATGAATGAAAGTAAAAGAATAAATCGTGGTTTTTTTAAAAGAATGTGTACTGGATTGCCATGGTTGAAATTAAAGCTTGGTTCATCATTGGATGGTCGAATCGCAATGAATAATGGTCAAAGTCGTTGGATAACATCAAAGAGTGCTCGTCATGATGTCCAGTATTATAGAGCTCAAAGTTCCGCTATAATTAGCACTAGCGCTACAATATTGGCAGATGATCCTTTACTTACAGTTCGTTGGTCAGAATTAAAAAAAGAAAATAAATTTATTTCAAACAAAGAATCACTAAGACAACCTATAAGAGTAATTATGGATAGAAAAAATAAGGTTACACCTCAACATCAAATAATTACTCAACCTGGTGAAACTTGGTTAATAAGACAAAATTATGATGATAATATTTGGCCTGATAACGTAATTCAAATGATCTTACCAGGTGGCTGTCAAAAAAAAAATTTATTCCAAATGTTGTTGTTATTAGGTAAGTATCAAATTAATGATGTATTAGTTGAAGCTGGTGCGACGTTTTCTGGTGCCTTAATCGAAGCTAATCTTGTTGATGAATTAATTATTTATGTTGCTCCAAAAATATTAGGACATGATAGTATTTGCCTTTGCAAATTACCAGGCATAAATAATTTAAACAGTGTGCCAAATTTTTCATTTAGTGATATACGTAAGGTTGGTAGTAATATTAGATTAACACTAATACCAAAATAAACTTATTTAAAATAAGAAGGATAAATATGAAAGTTATTGAAGCTACTGTTGCAGCACCTGAAGCTAGTATTGCTATTGTTATTGCACGTTTTAATAATTTTATTAATAACAGTCTTTTAAATGGAGCAATATCATCTTTAAAACTTATTGGTCAGGTAAAACATGAAAAAATAACAGTTGTTTGGGTACCTGGTGCTTATGAATTACCATTAACAGTATATACATTAACTAAAACTGATAAATATGATGCGATAATTGTTTTAGGAACTATCATTCGTGGCAAAACCTTTCATTTCGAATATATAGCTAAAGAAGTTAGTTCAGGCATTGCTAAGCTTGCAATAAATGGTAAGATTCCTATTGCTTTTGGTTTATTAACTACTGAAAATATTGAACAAGCTATCGAACGTTGTGGAACTAAAGCTGGAAATAAAGGTTCGGAAGCAGCTTTAGCTGCTCTTGAGATGATTAATATACTAAAATTAATCAACAACAATGAAAAAGAGGATTTATAAATGAATCCATGTGCTCGTCGTCGTGCTCGTGAATGTGCTGTACAAGCACTTTATTGTTGGCAATTATCTAAAAATAACATATCTGAGGTAGAATTACATTTCCTAGAAGAACAGAATGTTATTGATGTTGATATCGATTATTTTCATAAATTAATATTTGGAGTAACAGCCAATAACGTTTACTTAGATCAATTAATGAAACCATATTTATCACGTCATTTGGGAAAACTAGGAAATATTGAAAAAGCTATTTTACGTATTGCTTTATACGAAATTACTAAATGCAATGATCTACCATATAAGGTAGCAATTAATGAAGGCATTGAATTAGCAAAAATGTTTGGAGCCCAAGATAGTCATAAATTTATTAATGGAGTATTAGATAAAGCTGCTTTACAAATTAGATTAGGTCATAAATAATTAATACATTATTGTATAATTATTTAATTATATAAAGATTTAATAAATATGGTTTCCAGTGAATTTGAATTAATAAATAAATACTTTACAAGTAAAAAAAAGTGCAAATGTAATTATATTGAATTAGGTATTGGCGATGATTGTGCATTAATTGAATTCAAAAAAAATAAAGTTTTAGCAGTCAGTAATGATACTTTTGTTGCTAATACTCATTTTTTAAAAAATATTCATCCTTCTGATTTAGCTTATAAATCACTATCGGTTAGTCTTAGCGATTTAGCTGCAATGGGTGCCGATCCAAAATATATTACATTGTCAATAACTTTGCCTAAACTAAATAATCGGTGGTTATTTAGTTTTAGTAAAAATTTATTTAAATCATTAGATAAATATAATATACAGTTAATTGGCGGAGATACCACACGTGGTCCATTAAGTTTAACCTTTAATGTTTATGGTCTTATACCAAAAGGCTTTGCAATAAAACGTTCAGGTGCAAAGATAAATGACTTAATTTACGTTACTGGGACTTTAGGAGATAGCGCAGCAGGTTTGAATTTATTGAAAAAAAAAATTAAAGTAAAAAACATCAATATATATAATGCATTAGTTAATCGTCATTTACGTCCAGTACCTCGTATATTGCAAGGACAAGCACTGCGTTATATTGCGTCATCAGCAATTGATATTTCAGATGGTTTGATCTCTGATTTAGGTCATATATTAGATAGCAGTAACTGCGGCGCCTATATTAATTTAGATGATATTCCATTATCATCTTATTTAACTAATAATTTTAAATTAAATCATATTTTAAATTGGGCATTAAGTGGAGGTGAAGACTATGAATTATGTTTTACTATACCAGAAACAAAGCGAAATAAATTAAAGATAGCATTAAATCATATAAAAATACCCTATACTTGTATAGGAAAGATTGTACATAAATCAAAAGGTTTAGTCTTGTTTAGAAATGGAAAAACTTTCAAATTTGATAAAAAAGGATTTGATCATTTTGGTTGTTAAAAATATTAAATATAATTAATTGGTAAATAGTTATTTTGCTAACCATTCAACTATTTGTTGTATTATTCCATTGGAATTAAGTTTAAATTCATCACGAATTTCATCTTGATTACCTTGAGGAATAAACTTATCAGGTAATCCAATATTTAAAACTAATATTTTAAGTTTTTTAATCATTACAAATTCATTAACTCCGCTACCAGCTCCACCTTTAATACTACCTTCTTCTAAAGTAATTAATACCTCATGATTAGTTGCTAATTTTGATATTAACGTTTCATCTAGGGGTTTGACAAACCTCATATCTACGACTGTTGTATTTAATGTTTCACCGACATTAATAGCTTCTATTAATAATGTACCGAAATTAAGAATTGCTATTTTTTTTCCTGCACGCCTAATAATGCCAGTACCTAATGGTATTTTCTTTAAAGAAGTTAAAGGAATTCCAATACCATTTCCACGTGGATAGCGTACAGCGCTTGGTCCTTCTGTATATTTGTATCCTGTATAGAGCATTTGTCGACATTCGTTTTCATCACTTGGTGTCATAATAACCATATTTGGTATACATCTTAAGTAAGCTAAATCAAATGCTCCTTGATGAGTTTGTCCATCAGTACCAACTATACCTCCTCGATCAATAGCAAAAAGTACAGGCAATCTCTGAATGGCTACGTCATGAATAACTTGATCATAAGCACGTTGTAGAAAAGTAGAATAAATCGCAACAATAGGTTTATAACCACCAATCGCTATTCCAGAAGCGAATGTTACTGCATGTTGTTCAGCAATTGCAACGTCAAAATATTGATTTGGATATTTACGTGAAAAATCTACCATACCAGAACCTTCTTTCATTGCAGGTGTAATAGCTATAAGTTTAGAGTCTTTTTCTGCCATTTCGCATAACCAATTACCAAAAATTTTTGAATAGCTGGGGAACTTATCTAAATTATTTTCAAAAACACCACTTATTAAATCAAATTTAGGAACTGAATGCCAAGTAGTAGGGTCTTTTTCAGCAGGAGCATATCCTTTACCTTTTTTTGTAATTATATGTAATAATTGAGGACCTTTTAATTTACGCATATTTTTAAAAGTATGAATTAAAGCTAACAAATCATGTCCATCAATGGGTCCTATATAATTCAATCCTAATTCCTCAAAAATAATTCCTGATGGCACATCAATATTTTTAAAGCATTCTTCTGTATGTTTAAAAATTTCTTTAATCTGAGGAATTCCAGTTAAGGCTTTTTCACTATTTTCACGTAATTTGGAATTATTATCTCCAGAAAGAACCTTTGTTAATCGATTATGAAGAGCACCTACATTTTTAGAAATAGACATTTTATTATCATTTAATATTATAAGCATATTAGGTTTAATATCACCTGCATGATTCATCGCTTCAAATGCCATTCCAGCAGTTATTGCTCCATCACCAATGACACATACAACATGACGACCTTCATTTTCGTATTTCTCTGTTATAGCTAGACCTACTCCAACACCAATAGATGTGGAAGAATGTCCTACAGTCAAAACATCAAATTCACTTTCACTACGACAGGGAAAAGGATGCAAACCGTATCTTTTACGTATTGTGCTTATAAGTTCACGTCTTCCAGTTAAAATTTTATGCGGATAAGCTTGATGACCAACATCCCATATTAAATAATCGAAAGGAGTGTTATACACATAATGTAATGCGACTGTTAATTCGATGACTCCCAAACCAGAAGAAAGATGTCCACTAGAATAGCTTACGTTATTCAGTAAATAGTGACGTAATTCATCGCACAGTCCAAATAACATTTCTGTAGATAAACACCGAAGTTTTTTTACTGTTTTTACCAAAGATAATATTGGATATTTTATTGGATTAAATACCATGTGATGTCCATTGCTTTAAAATATTATTAATCTCATTGACTGATATTTTAACACTTAACCGTAATTAAGAAATAAAAAATCATAAAATTAACTTTCGTTCTTATAATAATGAAATTATTATTCAATAATTTTAATATTTTTATTTATTATTAATAAAATCAAATAGTAAAATATATTTTTACTATTTTACATATAATTATTCAATTCTAATACTAAATAAATGGTAATTCATATTTTTGTAAAAATAAAATTATAAATTCATATAAGATTATCACATATAATAAAATTTTATTTATATTTATTTCTGTTTTAACCTATTTACATCAAATATAAAATATTTTTATAATATTAAATTATTATTTATTAAATCAAGGAAATAAATGAAAATACAAAATGAAATAAAATCAAATAATAATGAAATTATTATTGACATTCGTTCTATTGATGAACAAGAAAAAAAACCATTAAGACTAACTAATATTAAAATTAAATCAATTCCTTTTTACAAACTTGACACACACTTTAAAAAATTAGATAAAAATATAATATGGTTACTTTATTGTGATAACGGAGTGATGAGTCGTTTGCAAACTCTATATTTAAAAGAACAAGGTTTTAAAAATGTGAAGATTTATAATCCATTTTAATATCATGATTTTTTATAGTCATAAAGATTAAATATGATAAAACGAACTTAAAAAGTAGAAAGAACTTTTTCTATTTTCTTTCTATTAGTAATTTTGTTATCAATTTTAATATATAAACTTTTTTCTTTAAGAACTACTAATACTTCTGAAATCCCTGGTTGTTCTTTAAGTTTTTTTTCTATATCGGAGATTGCTAATAATTCCTTATTCATTTTGATATGCATACTAATTATGTAAGGTGGTTCTTTCATATTTAGGTTGATTAACAACCAAATTATTGTAATAGTTATACAAAATAGGAGTAATGTTCCGCTATTAAAATTAGCATATATCCAAGAACCTATGCTGCTTCCAAAAGACACACCTAAAAATTGACTAGTTGAATAAAATCCCATAGCAGTACCTTTATAACCTAAAGGCGATTCTTTACTAACTAAAGAAGGTATAATAGATTCCATTAAACTAAAAGCGAAAAGAAAAAGTTGAATTCCAATAATCAAAATCCAAAAATAATTTTTACTATTTTGTAATATTATTATTGAAATTAAAATAATTATAATTCCAGATATGAATATTGGCTTTATTTTTTTCTTTATTTCCGCATACATAATGCTTGGAACTACTAAAAAAAATGCAATTGTCATTGTTGTTAAATAAATTTGCCAATGCTTTGATAGAGGAAAATTAACTTGTCTGAGTTGATATGGTAAAATAATGAGAATACACATTAATAATGTATGTAAGAAAAAAATGCTAATATTTAAATTAATTAATTTACGATTGGCTAAAATTTTTAACAAACTGTCTTTAACTATACCTACTTCACGATTAATTACATGATTAGTTTCATGTGGAACAAAAAAAATTACTATAAAAATAGAAATTATTGAAAGAAATGTAATTATCCAAAACAAAGAATGAAGACCAAATGAATTAGTAATAACAGGACTAATTATCATTGCAGTAGCAAAAGTAACACCAAAATTAATTCCTATACAAGTAGTTACTTTACTAAGATTTTGTTCTCTGGTTAAATCGGATAGTAAAGCCATAACAACAGCAGAAATTGCACCTGATCCCTGTAATGCACGGCCAAAAATAATATTCCATATAGAAGAACTATTAGCAGAAATTACACTACCTAATATAAGTAATAATAAACCAAATATAATTAATGACTTGCGTCCTATATAATCAGAAATTAAACCAAAAGGAATTTGAAATATTGCTTGAGTAAATCCGTAAATACCTATTGCTATACCAATAAGGGTTTTATTAGAGTCCTGTAATGCCATACCATAAGTAGTAAGCACAGGAAGAACCATAAACATTCCCAACATGCGTAAAGAAAAAATCATACCAAGACCAAAGATAGCACGTAGTTCAGTGGAGTTTAGTTTATTATCATTCATTAGATAATCTCAATTCTGACTTAGATTTTAAAAAATGTTCTTTTCAAGTATTATTAATTTATACTAACTTAACAAAGTTAATAATTTTATTAACTTTATTGAATCAATTGACATCATTATACTCAATACAGTAATTGTGAAAACAGAAAAAATAAATAATTGACGAGCCCAAATAATATTATTTGACGTTTTATAACCTGATAATGCTATAAAAAACCATAATAAACTTACTACAGATGAGACAATTAAATATTGATAACTAGTATATCCAGTTATTGTTAGCATAGACATGCACACAAAAAAAATCATAATATAAAAAATAATATGATTTTTTGTTGTGGTTATACCTTTAATTACAGGTAGTATAGGTATTTTTGCTAATTTATAATCGTTAAGACATAATATTGCAATAGCATAAGAGTGAGGCATTTGCCATAAAACAAAAATAGATGTTAAGATTAATGCACAAATATCAAACCTATTAGTTACTGCACAGTAACCAATAGCTGGAGGCATAGCACCTGCTATACTACCAATTAAAGTACCATGTATGGATTTACGTTTCATATATAAACTATAAGCGAATACATAAATAATAAATCCAGTAACTGCTAATCCCATTGATAAAAAATTAACATTAAAATATAATAAAAAGAAACCGGAAATACCTAATATAATTGCATAAAAAACAATCATTTTTAATGAGTTAGAATAGGATACGAGTATCCTATATTTAGTTCTTTCCATTTTTTTGTCTATATCACGGTCTATAATATTATTTAAAATGCAACTTGATGCAATTACTAAAGCAACGCTAACTATAGTATTACAGAATAGTGCATAATTAACATTACCTTTTGATGCAAGTAAAAATCCTCCTATAACAGAAATTAAATTACCAAAAATAATTTTTGGCTTAATTAATTGCAAATATTTTTTAAGCATCAAAATTAATATTATCTAATCATCATATTGTAATTTAAATTCCACATAATCCAAATTGATCCCGTAACTATAATTAGAATAATTAAAGAGGCAAAAATTAAAGAAATCAAATTCCATCCCTCTTCAGATTTATTATCTAAATGGAGAAAACAAAATAAATGAACTAAAATTTGAATTATTGCACAACCTACAACAACACTAATAGCAATATGGTAAGAAGTGTTTTTAGCAATTACTATCCAAAAAGGAATTACTGTTAGAATAACAGATAAAAAGAAACCAATAATATATGATTTTATATTTTTATGTGGCAATGATATATCATTGCATTTGCTTTTGTTTAAGACATGATTCATTAAATCACTCCCATTAGATAAACAACAGTGAATAAACAAATCCAAATTATATCTAGAAAATGCCAAAACATATTTAAACAAATAATACGTGTAACATTATTTGGTCTAGTACCATATTTTAGAATTTGAATTATCATAACTAACATCCAAATTAAACCACAGATAACATGAAACCCATGCGTACCTACTAAAGTAAAAAAGTTAGATAAAAAACCACTTCTATCTGGACTATAACCTCTTTGAATCAAAGAATGAAATTCATAAATCTCCATACTTATAAACCCCAATCCCAATAAAAAGGTTGTAATTAACCAAAAAATAATATTTTTATTTATTGAAATTAAGGTCATACCACATGTAATAGAACTAAGAAGTAATAGAAAGGTTTCTGCTAATACGAAAGGTAATTCAAATATATCTTTGCCTGCAGGACCATCAGCTATGTTATTAACCATGACCGAATAAGTTGCAAATAAAATTGCAAACATAATACAATCACTCATAAGATAAATCCAAAATCCAAATATTTTGTTAGACTCTATATTTTTATAATGTTTTAGAGATTCAATCGTCATAGTGAGAACCTGCTTTTCTGATATTATCTAAATGCTGTTTTTCTATTTTTTCAATTTCAGTAACTGAAACATAGTAATTTGTATTATAATCAAAACTTTTTAAAATCCATGTAACAATCATACCAAAAAAAGCTATAATAGCTAACCACCAAATATGCCATACTAATGAAAATCCTAATATAGTACCGAAAGCTGAAATAATAATTGCCGAACTACTATTTTTTGGCATGTGAATTTCTTCATATTTATTAAGGGTTTTATAGAATTTACCTGATTTTTTCATACTCCAAAAAGCATCTCGATCCTTAATGTAAGGAATAATAGCAAAATTATAAAAAGGAGGTGGAGAAGAGATAGACCATTCAAGTGTACGTCCATCCCATGGATCACCAGTTAAATCTTTATTCTCATTTCTATCACGAATAGAAACATAAAACATAATTAATTGACATATAATTCCTATTGCAATTAAACCAACACCGAATGCTGCTATAACTAAAAATGAATGAAATGCAGGATCTATGTTTTGACTAATGCGACGAGTCATACCCATAAAACCTAGTGCATATAAAGGCATAAAAGCTACAAAGAAGCCAATAATCCAAAACGTAAATGAAATTTTACCCCAAGTTTCGTTAAGAGTAAAGCCTAAAATCTTTGGAAACCAATAAGTTATGCCTGCCATACAACCAAAAACCACACCACCAATAATTACATTATGAAAATGCGCAATTAAAAAAAGACTATTATGTAATACGAAATCAGCACCTGGCATAGCTAATAAAACACCGCTCATTCCACCTATAGAGAAAGTAATTAAAAATCCAATTGTCCACAACATAGAAGAATGCATTTTGATTCTTCCTTGATACATAGTAAATATCCAATTGAATATCTTAACTCCTGTTGGAATGGCTATGATCATAGTCATAATACCAAAGAATGCATTAACATTTGCTCCTGCTCCCATAGTAAAAAAATGGTGTAACCAAACAATAAAGGATAGGATAGTAATAGCAATAGTAGCCCATATTAAGGATGTATAGCCAAATAGTCGTTTTTTAGAAAAAGTTGAAGTAATTTCTGAAAATATTCCAAATACTGGCAAAACCAATATATATACTTCTGGATGTCCCCATATCCAAATTAAATTAATATACATCATCATGTTTCCACCCATTTCATTTGTAAAGAAATGGAAACCTAAATAACGATCAAGTGTCAACAAAAATAATGTAGCAGTAAGTACAGGAAATGATATTATAATCAAAATATTTGTACAAAGAGCAGTCCAACTAAATACTGGCATCTTAAATAAATCCATTCCTGGAGCACGCATTTTTAAAATAGTAACAAAAAAATTAATTCCAGTTAAAGTACTGCCGATTCCAGATAATTGTATACTCCAAATCCAATAATCTACTCCAACACCTTGACTGTATTCATTTCCAGCAAGTGGAGGATAAGCTAACCATCCTGTTTGTGCAAATTCTCCAATGCCCAAAGATAAATTTACTAATATTACACCAATTATTGTAAACCAAAAACTTAAACTATTTAAAAACGGAAAAGCAACGTCTCGTGCGCCAATTTGCAATGGAACAATAATATTAATCAATCCTACTACTAAAGGCATCGCTACAAAGAATATCATTATAACACCATGTGCAGTAAATATTTGATTGTAGTGATGTGGTGGTAAAATACCTGATTCACCAGCAGAAGCCAATACTTGTTGAATACGCATCATTATTGCATCAGCAAAACCTCGTAATAACATAACGAATGCAACAATAATATACATTATTCCTATTTTTTTATGATCTAAAGATGTCAACCATTCTGACCATAAATATGTCCATTTTTTAAAATAAGTAATTGTAGAAATTATTAATAGGCTAACAAATATAATACAACATACCGTAACCATAATAATTGGTTCGTGATAAGGTATTGCATTTAATGTTAATCTTCCCCACATATTATTATCCTTTTACCTTAAATTTTTTTGAAAAAGTAACTTTCATCTTTTTCTTTTTAAGTGTTTTAAAATTTTTTAAATGTATTGAAGTTCTATTTATGATTCATTGTGTGGTTCATCTTAAATTTTTCAATTATTTTCAAGAATAAATGTGGATCTACTGTAGAAAAATATTCTACTGGATTATTTTCACTGACTAATGCAATTTTTTCAAAATCATTCATATTATTTAATACATTGTTAGATTTTTTAACTTTATATATCCATTTTTTAAATTCCTCGTTATTTTCAGTAACGATGGTTTTAAATTTCATATTAGAAAAACCAAGACCACTAAAATTTGAAGAAATTCCATTATAAATACCTTTCTGATTAGCAATTAAATTTAAATTGGTTTGCATTCCAGCCATTGCATAAACTTGACTTCCCAGAGTTGGTATAAAAAAAGAATTCATAACAGAGTTGGAAGTAACTTTAAAATTAATTGGAGTATTTACCGGAAAAGCTATTTGATTAATAGTAGCTACCCCTTGTTTTGGATAAATAAACATCCATTTCCAATCTAAAGCAACTACATCTATTTCTATAGCTTGTGTCTTAGATAAAATTGGTTTACTAGGTTCTAGTTCGTGAGTTGATTTCCAACTTAATAAACTAAGAAAAAGAATAATTATGATTGGAACAGTCCATATTATCGATTCTATCTTATTTGAGTGTGACCAATCAGGACTGTATTTTGCATTTATATTTGATTCTCGATATTTCCATGCAAAAAGTATTGTTAAAAAAATAGCAGGAATAACTACAATTAACATTAGACAAAAAGAAGTTAATATGAGAGAGCGTTGTTCTAATGCAATTTGTCCTTTTGGATTTAATAATGCACTATCACATCCACTTAATAATGGAATACACAAAATAAAAAATAAAATTTTTTTTTTTTTTTTGTATCTTATAAATATCATTTAGTCACCCCATTAACCATTAACGAAGTTTTTTCAGTTTTATATATAACCCATTATCTTGTTATTTTATATGTATAGTTACTATTACTTTATGTTTCAATAAAACAATAAAAAAAAGAAAATTAATATATTTAATTCTGTTATATATTGGTTAGAAATAATTATTTATTAATAAGCAATTATTATTTATTTCAAATTAATTGGTTATCATATAAGATAATTTATTGACACGAGAATAATTTAGAAAATTTAACCTAATTAATAAGTTATTTTACTTATTTTTTTTGAATTATTAAATTCAATTGTTAATTATTTGAATTTATATAAAACAACTATAAAAAACATAATAGTAACATACATACTACAAAAATTTATTTTAATAACTCGTTATTGTGTAATAATTTATTAATTAAAAATAATGTATTAATGACATAAAAGTATTTTATTTTTATACATAATATCTTATTATTTAAAAATTACATAATAATTTATTATGAATTACATTCATAACTTGAATAAGCAAAACTTATAGTAACATAAAACTTAAATTAATAATGATGTTTGGTCTTATTAAAGCATTTGATAAATTGATTTTATTTAAAATAAATTACAATAATTCATTAATTATTTTTATTGAAACATAATAACTTATTTACTAAAGTTGGTAGTTAAGTTGATTAAAAAAATAATTAAAATATTAAAAATTCTGTCAATAAAATTAAATAACTTATATCTGAAAAATATAGTATATCTTATAGATGTTGAAATAGGTGTTGAAATTTTATTAACAAATAATATTTTTTTGTATTTTTTCTATTTAATTTGAAGCATAATTTTAACGAATAATCAATTAATTATTAAAAAATCATTTTTTAACTTGATATTCTAATATAAATATTTTAAATAAAAATTTTTATTAATACATCATTCTTATCTTATATTCAGCTAAAGAGTTTTTATAGCTACTAATATTAAATTATATGCGATCTGGCGCTTTTTATTAAAGGAGCAAAATAATGATTCGCGAACAGATAGAAGAAAAACTTAGCTTAGCCTTTAATCCATTGCATTTAGAAGTACATGATGAAAGTTATAGACACAATGTACCAGCAGGTTCAGAAAGTCATTTTAAGGTAATAATTGTTAGCGATCACTTTAAAGGTCAACGTTTTTTAATACGTCACCGCGCTATTTATAGTGAACTTACCAATGAAATAATAGGAAACATACATTCTTTGGCACTACATACATATACATTAAAAGAATGGTCGGTATTGCAACATACTGTTCCTATTTCGCCTCATTGTAATGGTAATAAAACTCAACTTGCTTAGCAAGTTGTTTTATTTTAAACGGCCTCAGGGCCGTTTCTCCTTAAATTTTGATAAATCTACTTTCCCTTATTCATAGATGCAATTGCTAAATTTTTAAGTAAGACTATTTAAAATTTAATTTGTTAATAATAATGTTCTTATAAACCTTTTATCATTCATTAAATGAAATTTAATTTATTATCTAAGTGAATAATACAAAAATATTTTAGAATAATATCGGTAATTATGGAGAGATAAAATGCAGGCTTTAATAGAAATTAATCAGGAATTAAGTTCTAAAATTACGATTACAATAAGTTCTGAAAAGATTAATACAGCTATAGAAAAAGAACTGATTAATATTTCAAAACAAATTAAAATAAATGGTTTTCGAAAAGGCAAAGCACCGATAAATGTAATCTTTCAAAGATATAAAAGTAATATAACTCAAGATGTTCTAAATAAATTAATGGTGAACGATTTTATTGATATAATAACTAAACAGAAAATCAATGTAATTAGTAAACCAATTTATATTCCAGGAAAATATATCGAAAATAAAGATTTTACGTATACAGTTGAGTTTATAGTGTATCCGATAATTGAATTAGAAAAGTTAAAGAAAATTAAAGTTGAAAAACCAATAGTTGAGATTACTGAATCTGACATCGATAAAACTATAGACCTCATTAGAAAAAAAAATATAAAAAATTGGATAGAAAATGATGTAGATATAGAAAAGGAAGATCGTGTTACCATTGATTTTATTAGTTATTTTGACGGAAAAAAACTAAAAAATGGAACAGTATCTAATTTTGTTTTACCTTTAGGGCAAGGACATATGTTTCCTGCTTTTGAAGAAAGCATTATTAGTCATAAATTGGGAGATAATTTTATTATTAATATAAATGTTCCAAATAATTATTACTTGCAAGATATCAAAGGAAAAAGAATAGATTTTTATGTAACAATTAAAAAAATTGAAAAACCTGTTATTCCTAAATTAAATAAAGATTTAATTGAACGTTTAGGAATACAAGATGGACTAATAGCTAGTTTTCGTAATAAAATTCTTAAATATATGAAATTAGAACTTAATTCTGTAATGCATAAAACAATCAAAAATCAAATAATTGAAAAAATAATAAAATTAAATTTAATTAATATACCAAATAAATTAATTAATTATGAAATTAACATTATCAATCATCAATTAGCACAAAAATTCAATGCTGACAAAAAGTCAGGAAAATGTCATAATTTATCAAGGAAGTTGTTAGAAGATAAAGCAAAAAGAAGAATTATCATTGATTTATTATTAAATAATATAAAACAAAAGTTTAACTTAAATTTTGAAGAAAATATTGTTAATGAAATAATAAGCGAAATAGCTTCTGTTTATAATAATAAAGAAGTTATTAATTTTTATAAAAATAATAAGATAATGTTAAATAATATTAGGAATATAAGCATAGAAAAACAAGCAATTGATATAATACTTAGTAAAGTTGAAGTAAAAGAGAAAAAAATTAATTTTCATGAGTTAGTAAATAAAGATCAGACAAATTTTTATAATTTGTATGCTTTAAATGATACAATAAAACCAAATTGCTATGAATAGATAAGAAATATATGTAAAAATATCTAGGAGGTAGTTACTTGTGTTATATAGCAACAATAATTGTAAATTCCATGTATCACAAAATACTTTAGTACCTATGGTAGTTGAAGGAACTGCTCATGGCGAACGTTCTTATGACATTTATTCTCGTCTTCTTAAAGAAAGAGTTATATTTTTAACTGGACAAGTAGAAGACCATATGTCTAACTTAATTATTGCTCAAATGTTATTCTTAGAAGCAGAAAATCCGGAAAAAGACATCAATTTGTATATTAATTCTCCTGGAGGAATTATTACGGCTGGTATGTCTATTTATGATACTATGAAATTCATTACACCAGATATCAATACTATCTGTATTGGTCAAGCCTGTTCAATGGGTGCTTTCTTATTAGCTGCAGGAACTAAAGGAAAACGTTTTTGCTTACCACATTCACGTGTTATGATACACCAACCTCTTGGAGGATATCAAGGACAAGCAACTGATATTGAAATTCATGCTCGAGAAATTTTAAAAGTAAAAAAATATATGAATGAATTATTAGCTAAACATACCGGTAAATCTATAAAAAAAATAAATAATGATACGGAAAGAGATTATTTTTTATCAGCACCAGAAGCATTAGAATACGGATTAATTGATTCAATTTTGACATATCGTAAGTAAAGAAAATAAAGAACTTAAGAAAACAATTATGAAGATCAGACAAAATTAATATAAATAAACACATTCATACTTAATTCTATTAAAAAACAAAATAACGGAAGGGTCTTGAATGATGACGAACAAGAATGAAGGCAATCCAGATAAAGAACACTGCTGTTCTTTTTGCGATAAAAATCAAAAAGAAGTTAGAAAATTAATAGCGGGACCATCAGTTTATATATGTGATGAATGTGTTTTTATGTGTAGAGATATTATTTACGAAGAAAATAAAAAGGAAAATCAAAAAGATTATAAAATAAATAAAATTCCTACACCGCATGATATTAACTGTTATCTTGACGATTATGTAGTGGGTCAAGAATTAGCAAAGAAAATATTATCTGTAGCTGTTTATAATCATTATAAAAGACTATTTAGTAATAAGACCAATAATGTAGAGCTAGGCAAAAGCAATATATTACTTATAGGACCGACAGGTAGTGGCAAAACTCTACTAGCTGAAACTCTAGCAAGATTACTAGATGTACCTTTCATCATAGCAGATGCAACCACTTTAACTGAAGCTGGTTATGTAGGTGAAGATGTAGAAAATATAATACAAAAATTATTGCAGAAATGTAATTATGATGTAGAAAAAGCACAGCACGGCATTATATATATTGATGAAATTGATAAAATTTCTAGAAAGTCTGAAAATATTTCTATAACTAGAGATGTTTCTGGAGAAGGTGTTCAACAAGCTCTCCTTAAAATAATTGAAGGTACAATATCAGCGGTACCTCCTCAGGGTGGACGTAAACATCCACAACAAGAATTTATACAAATAGATACTTCAAAAATTCTTTTTATTTGCGGTGGAGCATTTTCAGGATTAGATAAATTTATTTCTCAACGTATTAAAATAGGTTCTGAAATAGGCTTTATAGCTAATGTAAAAAATGAATCAAGTTATCCTTTTGGAAATCAATTAGTTTCACAATGTCAACCAGAAGATTTGATTAAATTTGGATTAATTCCAGAATTTATTGGGCGGTTACCAATTATTACAGTTTTAAATGAATTAAATGAAGAAACATTAATTCAAATTTTACATAAGCCTAAAAATGCACTTGTAAAACAATACAAAACTTTATTTAATCTGGAAGGAGTGGATCTTAAATTTAAAGATAGTGCCTTAATTTCAATTGCTAAAAAAGCAATTGAATATAAGACAGGTGCACGTGGGTTACGTTCAATCATTGAAGGTATATTATTAGATACTATGTATAACCTACCTTCAATGAAAGGAGTATCAGAAGTATTAATTGACCAATTAGTAATTGAAGGAAAATCACCTCCGACTTTGGTTTATATAGATTTAAAATCTCAAGATTATTGCTCAGAATTTAAAGAGTCTTGTAAATGAATATTTGGAATAACTTATTATTCATGCAAATAAAAATAAAGGATAATTACCTTTCTTTTCTTACTATCAATAATATTGAATGTCTAACAATCATCCCCATATGATTAGATATCTTTAAGATTTAAATAAATTAAATGAAAGCTTGAACAAATAATCTATAGTTTCTATCTTGTAAATTTAGAATTAAGAGAGAGCTCTATGAACCCTGAGCGTTCTAAATGCATTGAAATACCCGTATTACCTTTGCGGGATGTAGTAGTATACCCCTATATGGTAATTCCATTATTTGTTGGTCGGGAAAAATCAATCAGATGTCTGGAAGCTGCCATGGATCATGATAAAACAATTATGTTGGTTGCACAGAAAGAAGCTTCAACAGATGAACCTGGAATTAATGATCTCTTTTCAGTAGGAACTATAGCATCGGTTTTACAAATGTTAAAATTGCCAGATGGAACAGTTAAAGTTTTGGTTGAAGGTATACAACGAGCTCATATTAATGCACTAGCTGATAATGGTTATCATTTTGTTGCGAAGGCTGAGTATTTAATTTCGCCCAAAATTGAAGAAAGAGAGCAAGAAGTATTAGTTCGCACAGCTATTAATCACTTTGAAGGATATATAAAACTTAATAAAAAAATTCCTCCCGAAGTTCTAACGTCATTAAATAATATTGATGATGCAGCTAGATTAGCAGATACTGTAGCTGCACATATCCCTTTAAAACTTGGAGATAAACAATCAGTTTTAGAAATGTATGATGTTAATAAACGTCTAGAATATCTAATGGCAATGATGGAGTCTGAAATAGATTTGATACAAGTTGAAAAACGTATTCGAAATCGAGTTAAAAAACAGATGGAAAAAAGTCAACGAGAATATTATCTAAACGAACAAATGAAAGCTATTCAGAAAGAACTTGGGGAAATGGAGGAAACTCCAGATGAATATGAAACTCTAAAAATAAAAATAGAGTCTGCAAAAATGCCGTTAGAAGCGCGTAATAAAGCGGAATCTGAATTACAAAAACTGAAAATGATGTCACCAATGTCAGCAGAAGCAACTGTTGTACGTGGTTATATAGATTGGATGATTCAAGTACCATGGAATAAACGTAGTAAAGTAAAAAAAGATTTATATAGCGCTCAAAAAATATTAGATTCAGATCATTATGGTTTGGAACGTGTCAAAGATCGCATATTAGAATATCTTGCAGTACAAAGCAGGATAAACAAAATTAAGGGACCGATTTTATGTTTAGTTGGACCACCAGGAGTAGGTAAAACTTCTTTAGGTCAATCTATTGCTAAAGCTACTGGTCGTAAATATATTAGAATGGCTCTTGGTGGAGTGCGAGATGAAGCAGAAATTAGAGGTCATAGAAGAACATACATTGGATCTATGCCAGGCAAAATAATCCAAAAAATGGCTAAGATAACAGTAAAAAACCCACTTTTTTTATTAGATGAAATTGATAAAATGTCATCTGATATGCGTGGTGATCCAGCATCTGCTTTACTAGAGGTTCTTGACCCAGAGCAGAACATTGCATTTAATGATCATTATTTAGAAGTTGATTATGATCTTTCTGATGTAATGTTTATTGCAACTTCAAATTCAATGAATATACCAGCACCTCTATTAGATCGAATGGAAGTAATTCGTCTTTCAGGTTATACAGAAGATGAGAAACTAAATATAACAAAACAATATTTACTACCAAAGCAAATTAATTATAATGCACTTAAATTAGGAGAAATAATTATAGAAGATGATGCTATACTTGGTATTATTCGTTATTATACACGTGAAGCCGGCGTTCGTAATTTGGAACGTGAAATTTCGAAATTATGTCGTAAAACTGTAAAATATTTGTTAATGGATAAAACAAAAACAAGAATTTCAATTAATATTCAAAATTTGAAAGATTTTTTAGGAATCCAACGCTTTGATTATGGTCGTGCTGAAGATAAAAATAGAATAGGTCAGGTAACAGGATTAGCGTGGACAGAAGTAGGAGGAGACTTATTAACTATAGAAACTGCATGTATCCCTGGAAAAGGCAAACTTACTTATACGGGTTCCTTAGGTGAAGTTATGCAAGAATCTATTCAGGCTGCATTAACTGTAGTGCGAGCACGTGCTAAAAAGTTAGGCATAAATAAAGATTTTTACGAAAACAGTGATATTCATGTTCATGTTCCAGAAGGTGCAACACCAAAAGATGGTCCTAGTGCTGGAATTGCTATGTGTACTGCTTTAGTCTCTTGTCTAACTTGCAATCCAGTAAGATCTGATGTAGCAATGACAGGTGAAATTACTTTGAGAGGTCAAATATTACCAATTGGTGGATTAAAAGAAAAATTATTAGCTGCACATCGAGGTTATATAAAAACAGTACTTATTCCAAATGATAATAAACGTGATTTACAAGAAATACCAAAAAACATAATTTCTGAATTAAATATTCAACCGGTAAAACGTATTGAAGAAGTCCTGAACATAGCATTAGAAAATGAACCATGTATTATGTGAAATCATTTTTTTATAACGTGATAAAATGATTTAAGGAGACATAAAATGAATAAATCCCAACTAATTAATAAAATTGCTTTAGATGAAGATATTTCTAAATCTGTAGTAGGTCGTGTTTTAGATGCACTAACATGTTCAATTTCTACAGCATTAAAGAGTGGTGATGAAGTTGTCATAGTTGGTTTTGGTAGATTTTCCGTGCGAAACCGTGCTGCTCGTATAGGGAGAAATCCCCAAACAGGTCAAGAAATTAATATTCCTGCAGGTAAAATACCTGGTTTTCGTGCTGGTAAAACGTTAAAAAATGCTATCAATTTATAATAACATAAATTCAAAAATACTTAGTAAATATTATATTTTAGCCATATTATATATATAACTAGCTTTGATCAAGTTTGATGTTAATTAAGAATTTATTTTAAATCTTTACTTAAAAATAAAAATTATGATAGTATTAACATTTTGAATGTTAATTCAAAATGTTTTCAATATCTCTTAAATTGAGTTTTATTACAAGATGAGCAGTTTTGGTACATTATTTAATTCATTAATAACTAGAATTATTTTGGGGCTGGTAATATTAATATTTGTTGTTACTAACATTAGTGGTTATTTAATTCATAATAGAGATTATATAGCTAAGGTTGATGGCCAAAAGATAACATCTATTGAATTAGAGCGTGCGTTTAATTACGAACTAAATCAACAACGACAAAATTTAGGTAATTCTTTTAATGATTTAATAAAAAATAATTTATATTTAAATAATATACGACAACAAGTAATCAATTATTTAATTAACAGATTATTATTAAGCAATTATGCAAATGATTTGAGTTTATGTATAAATGATGATCAACTTAAAAAGGCTATTTTTAACAAACAGATTTTTCAAGTAGATGGTAAATTTGATAATGATAAATATAATAATATCATTAACAAAACAGGATTAACTGCTGATCAATATGTGGAATTATTAAGAAAAGAAATTTCAATTCAACAGTTGATACAGATACTAATAAATAGTGATTTTATATTGAAAGGAGAAGCTAAAAAATTAGGGAATTTATTTTTTCAGAAAAGAATTATTCGTCAAGCTATTATTGATGTAAATTTATTAGCTAAAAAACAAACTGTAAATAACGAAGAAATAAAAGAATATTATCAGCAATATGCAGATGATTTTGTGATACCTGAAAAATTTCGCATTAGTTACATAAAATTAAATGCTAATAATATTAAACAGAAAACTATTAATGAATCTGATATTAAGGATTGGTATAATAAACATAAAGATAATTATTACATTGAAGGTAGAAATAGATATAGAATAATACAAACTAAAACCGAAATCAATGCTAAAAATATTTTACAACAGTTGAATAAAGGTGTATCTTTTTATACATTAGCTAGGACAATGTCAGTAGATCCAATCTCTGCTCGCAAAGGAGGGGATATAGGATGGATGTATTTATCAGCTATACCACAAGAAATAAAAACTTCTAATCTTACAAAAAAGGGGCAAGTATCAGATATAATTAAATTGCCTGAAGGGTTTTTAATTGTATACTTAGATGATATTAAAAAAGGAAGAACTAAATCTTTATCAGAGGTTTATGGTGTTGTTGTTGATGAAATAAAAAAAGAAAATATGTTCAATAGTTTTAATGATATTAATAAAAAAGTTAGTGCAGCAGCTCTCAATAACGATTCTTTAAATGCTGTGGAAACACAAGCTAATATAAAAGCAAATAAAACTACTTGGTTCACTATTGATAAAATACCTAAAGATATTAATTATAATGTTATAAAAGAAGCTTTATCTAACACTGTTAGTGTTGTAGGTACTAATTCTGATGTTATAAAACTAGATAATTACAATTCTATTGTAATTCATATCGATGAACGCAAAGAAAAAAGTTTAAAACCTATTAACCAGGTGAGATTAAAAATCATAAACATAATAAAACAAAAAAAAGCGCAGCAACAAGCAAAACTTAAAGCTTTAAATTTATTAAATGCCAAAGATATAAAAAAATCATTAGCTAAAGAAGGAATAACTTTAAGTAAATATAAAATTATCGGCCGTAATTTTAAAAATCCTATTAACAATAAGGTCTTCGAACTTTTAGAAAATAGTTCTGAAAATAACAATAGAAATGCTTCTTGGGGTTTTGTAGAAGATGAAAAAGGAAACATAGTATTAATTATGTTGAACAAAATAGTTAAAGAACAACATCTGCAAAAAAATCAAATCAATAAACTCATTGATATAATTGAAAAAGATCATTCTCAAATAATGATTAAGATTTTATTAAATAATTTATCTAAACATGCTAGTGTAACATATAATTATGGAGTTGATACTTCATAAGTACTAAGAGCTAATTAATTCTCAAAGAAAATTCAAAATTATAATTTATTTATTGACGATATTTTATATATAAATTCTAATCTAATAAAATCCTGTCTTCCGATGAATCATCATTATAATTAAATCACAAATTTATAAATTAAAATAATTATTTAAATATATTGTTTAATTATATAATTTGTGTTTAATAATAAAAAATAACTAATTATAATAGTTAATCAAGAATTAAATGTTTTTTAAGCATAAAATAATCTTATTTATGTTAATTTTTCGTGTATTACTACTCAAAAAAACTTTCTATAAGTTAAAAATCTTTAATAAAAGATATCCTTTCTTATATAAAAATCATTGAAAAATATATAGTTATAATTAATTAGATAAAAAATAAATAATTTATTATTCTATTTAATAATATTAAAAAACTGAGAATAAATTTGTGCAATTATTTAATAAATTAAGTTGGTATTTTATACTTGAATGGAAACGATACTTAGGTGCAATTATTTTACTAATTATTATCGCTATTATGCAATTATTACCACCATATGTTGTTAGTGTAGTAATCGATGGAGTTACCTATAAACACATGAGCAATGACCACATATTTATGTGGATTATTATAACATTAATAACGGCAATAATAATTTATATATTACGCTATGTTTGGCGTATTTTATTATTTGGAGCATCTTATAAATTAGCAGTTGAGTTGAGAGATGTTTTTTACCGACAACTTAGTATCCAACAAACATCTTTTTATTTAAAATATCGTACCGGAGATCTCATTGCTCGTGTTACACATGATGTTGACTGTGTAGTATTTGCTGCAGGCGAAGGTGTATTAACCTTAGTTGATTCTATAGTAATGAGCGCTATGGTTCTTACAATTATGAGTATACAAATAAATTGGAAGTTAACTTTAATATCTTTAATTCCTATGCCTATTATGGCTTGTTTTATTCATTATTACAGAAAAAAATTATATCAAAATGTTAAAATAGCCCAATCATCTTTTTCTATTCTTAATAATTACATACAAGAAAGTATGACTAGTATTCGTATGATTAAATCGTTTGGTATTGAAAAAAATCAACTAAAAAAATTTATTAGAATTGCGCAAGATAATAGCAATAAAAATATTAATGTTACTAAAATAGATGCACGTTTTGATCCTACAATTTACATTGCTATAGGAATATCAAATATCTTGGCAATAGGTGCTGGAAGTTGGTCCGTATGGCATAATCAAATGACTCTTGGACAACTTACACGCTTTATAATGTATCTTGGCTTAATGATTTGGCCGATGTTGGCATTAGCTTGGACATTTAATATAATTGAACGTGGAAATGCTTCTTGGAATCGTATTAATACTATACTATCAGAAAAACCCTCAGTTACAGATGTACAACAAAAAATAATATTACCTGATTACCCAGGAATTTTAAAAGTTTCGATTAATAAATTTTATTATCCTAATAGTTCAAACTTAGTATTAGAAAATTTACATTTTCAGCTAAAACCAGGAAAAACTTTAGGAATATGCGGTCCTACTGGAAGCGGTAAAAGTACGATACTTAGTTTAATCCAACGTTGTTTTGATGTTAAAGACGGTGATATATTATATCATGGTATATCTTTAAAAGAATTAAAATTAGATATTTGGCGTAATCGCTTAGCAGTTGTAAATCAAACACCCTTTTTATTTTCTGATTCCATATCTGATAATATTAATTTAGGCAAACCAAATGCAGACCAAAAAGAAATAGAAAATGTTGCAAAAATTGCTTGTGTACATGATGATATATTACTTTTAACAGAAGGTTATAAAACAAAAGTTGGTGAAAGAGGTACTCTGCTATCAGGAGGACAAAGACAACGTATTACTTTAGCTAGAGCTTTATTACTTAATTCTGAAATATTAATTTTAGATGACGCTCTATCGGCAATTGATAGTTCTACTGAAAATAAGATTTTAAATAATTTAAAAAATTTTAATAAAAATTATACTCTAATTATAGTCACAAATCATTTATCATCTTTAATTAAAGCTGATGAAATTTTAGTATTGAATGAAGGTAAAATAATAAGTCATGGAAACCATATTAAACTTGTAACAAAACCTGGTTGGTATAGAAATATGTATACCTATCAAAAGTTGGAAACAGCGCTGTATAAATAAGATATTACATAGGAGTGCTGTATGTATAAATCACAACATTGGTGGCCAGTTTTAAAACGCTTGTTATATTATGGAAAAAATTGGAAGAAATATTTTTTATTTGCCATAGCGGTACTATGGTTTGCTGTAGTTATTGAAGTAAGTGGACCTATTTTAATTACCTACTTTATTGATCATTTAGTCTCTAAACATCAAATACCAGGAATGTTATTTAAATGTTTAATCATTATTGTTGTTTTTTTACAATTATTAGCAGCTATATTACATTATTGGCAAGTTTTTTTATTTAATAATTTATCTATTAATGTAATTCAAAAGTTACGTACGGACTTAATGCAAGTAGCTTTATATCAACCACTTAATATTTTTAATAAAAAACCTATTGGTCAAATAATTTCACGTATGACTAATGATACAGAAGTAATTAAAGACTTATATGTATCCGTAATAGCAACAATTTTAAGAAGTACAATTCTAATTGTTACTATGTTAATTGCTATGTTGCTGTTAGATTGGAAGATGGCATTATTAGCCATGATTTTGTTTCCAATGGTTTTATTAGTAATAATTGTTTATCAGTATTATAGTACTCCTATTACTCGTCAAGTAAAAAATTATTTTGCTGATATTAATAATATCTTTAATGAAGTAATAATTGGTATCGATGTAATACAACAATTCCATCAACAGAAGCGTTTTAGAAAACGTATACGTGAAATTAGTGAATTGCATTATTTAGCTAGAATGCAAACATTACGTTTAGATGGTTGTTTGCTTAGACCTTTACTTAATTTATTATCTACTCTGATATTGTGTAGTTTATTGATATTATTTAATTTATACATACATAATATTTTCAAAATAGGTGTTCTTTATGCTTTTATAACATACCTTAGTCGTTTAAATGAACCTTTAGTTCAATTTGCTGCACAACAATCAGTATTGCAGCAAGCAGTTGTTTCAGGTGAACGTATTTTCGAATTAATGGATTCAACAAAACAACAATATGGTTGGGATAATTGTCAGTTAAGTTCAGGAAGTATTGAGCTTAAAAAATTAAATTTTTCGTATGATCACAAACATAATGTTTTAATTGATATTAATTTAAAAATTCCATCTTGTAGTTTTATTGGTATAGTTGGATATACTGGAAGTGGAAAAAGCACACTTGCAAATTTATTAATGGGTTATTATCCAACTAATTACGGTGAAATTTATATTGACAATCGTCCAATAAATCAATTAACACATTCTGCACTTAAGAACGGTATTGCAATGGTGCATCAAGATCCAATAATTCTAGCAGAAAGTATGTTAATGAATATAAGCTTGGGTCGAGATATTAGTGAAAAAGTAATTTGGAATGTATTAGAACAAGTACAATTAATAAATTTAGTTAATTCTATGTCTAAAGGCATTTATACTAAATTAGGTGAACGAGGTAGTACTTTATCAGCAGGACAAAAACAATTGTTATCTTTAGCACGTGTATTAGTAAAATTACCTAAAATTATTATTTTAGATGAAGCCACTGCTAATATTGATTATGGTACTGAAAAAGCTATACAACAGACGCTATATAAACTAAAAAACAATATTACATTAATAGTTATAGCACATCGATTTTCCACTATAATGAATGCTGATAATATATTGGTTCTACAAAAAGGAAAGATAACAGAGAAAGGAAAACATCAACAATTAATACTAAATAAAGGACAATATTGGCAAATGTATCAATTACAACAAGCTAAAAACAATTTTATATAATAAATGTAACTTATAAGTTCATTCTATGATTACAATATACTAAATTATTAAATTAATATGTTAATTAATATGATTATATCAACATAAAATTCATATAAAACTTGCAATTTTTAACTTTTATACTTAAAATATTAAGTGATTGTTTATTTATAAATAACCAAAAAATCGGTGTGCTTGTTGGTTCTTTTGCAATGTCAGCTTGTTAACTAGGTCAGGTCTGGAAAGAAGCAACCATAACAAGTTATACATGTGCTGAAATGTAACTAACAGGGACACCAATACTAGTATTAATGTTCCTATACCAGTTTATTAATTAACTAAAAAATTCCATATATAAAAAGATTTACTATTAATAATAATATTAAATTAACGTACAAATCTCCATACACAACTAGGAACTTTATCATAGAGTTTGTTCATTGTTAGCTCTGCTAATCTATGATCTGCTGCTGAATAAAATATAGCTAATTGATCATCAGATAGTTTATATTTATTTTTTTCAATAATTCTTTCAAGAGTATCAATTGAACGACAACGTCTAAGTCTCATTAAATAATCTATTTTTGTTAAGGATTTGTTCATAAAAAAACCATTTTAAAATACGTATTTTTATACAATAAATAGTTAAATTAATAAATAATTTTAAATCAATCTCTTGTAGATGTGCATTCATTTATTAACGTATGTTTTGTTACTAAAACAAATGTAATATCAATTATTATGTTTTATCTTTAATAGTTAGATAGTGAATTAATACAATGTATATATAATAAAAGTATAGTAAAATTTATATATTGTGCTTTTTAAATTGCATTAATGATAATGTCTTGTATGATTTATAAATAACTTAATTTGTATTATTGTGATTTTAAAAATTGTTAATTTTAGATATGTTTTTTAAAAAACAAGTATTTGTATGTTAAATATTTAAATTATTAATAATTTAAATATTTATTAGATAATTATGATTTATTTTTATTTTATGTATATTATTTAGATAAGTTTAATCATATTGGATTGATTATTTGATTAGTACAGTACAATTTATCTTTATAAGAAGATATTATATATAATTATTAAAACAAAATTTTTATTTTATGACTTATACAGTACTTGCGAGAAAATGGCGACCCAAAATTTTTTCTGACGTTGTTGGACAGGAACATGTTCTAATGGCATTAATGAATGGGTTGTCTTTAGGAAGAATTCATCATGCTTATCTTTTTTCAGGCATAAGAGGTGTTGGTAAAACAACTATTGCACGTATTTTAGCTATGTGTTTTAGTTGTAAAATTGGTATTACAGTAATTCCATGTGGTAAGTGCACTAATTGTTTAGAAATTTTAAAAGGTAAATTTATAGATTTAATTGAAGTTGATGCTGCTTCTAGAACCAAAGTAGAAGATATGCGTGATTTACTTGATAACATTCAGTATGCACCAGTAAATGGCAGATTTAAAATCTATTTAATAGATGAAATACATATGCTATCACGTCATAGTTTTAATGCTTTGTTAAAAAATTTAGAAGAACCTCCTTTGCATGTAAAATTTTTAATTGCTACTACTGATCCAGACAAGATTCCTGCAACTATATTATCACGTTGTATGAAACTGCATCTTAAAAAACTTGATGATATTCAGATTAGTAAGAAAATTAATTATATTTTACAAAAGGAAGGAATTTTTAGTGAATCAGGTACAATAGAGATAATATCTAGAGCAGCAGATGGGAGCATGAGAGATGCTTTAAGTCTCACTGATCAAGCTATTGCAATAGGTAATGGCCACATTACTAATGTTGGCATAAATTCAATGTTAGGTATCTCTAACAATGAATATCCTTTATGCTTAATTGAAGCTTTAGTTGAAGGTGATGGTGAAAAAATTATGAATTTATTAGATATCATTTCATCTATAGGATGTGTAGATTGGGAAGTATTGTTAATAGATATGTTACGTTTATTACATCGTGTTTTAATGATTCAACTAATACCTTCTTCATCAAATGAAGAAAAATATGACAATATTTCGCGTTTAAATAAATTAGCAAAAACAGCATCTCCTAATGAATTACAACTTTATTACCAAATAATTTTAATGGGACGAAAAGACCTATTAATCGCTCCAAACTACCGTATAGGAATTGATATAACATTATTACGTGCATTAGCATTTCGTTTTAAAAATTGAATAGATTAAAATATTTTATTATCAATCCTATATTGAATATAAAATAATACATTGAACATTAAATAATACAAAAATGTAATAATTGCATAATTATGATTAAAATAAGTACTTCATATACTTAATAGATATTAAAATATATTTTAAGATGATTAATTATTCTAAAAAAATTATAATTAAGTATTTAAAATAGCTTACATTAAATAAAAAATAAATTTATCTTTAATTGAGAGAATATTATGTTTGGCAAAGGCGGATTAAGTAATTTAATGAAACAAGCTAAACAAATGCAAGACAAAATGGCTAAAGTTCAAAAAGAAATTGCAATATTAGAAGTAACTGGTGAATCAGGTGCAGGCTTGGTTAAAGTTACTATCAACGGTGTATATAACTGTAAACGAATAGAAATAGCTCAAAGCTTACTAGAAGATGATAAAGATATGTTAGGAGATCTGATTGCAGCAGCATTCAATGATGCTGCACGTCGTATTAATGATATCCAAAAAGAAAAAATGGCTTCTTTATCTTTAGATATGGAAATACCATTAGGTTTTAAAATGCCTTTTTAAATAAAAAAATTATTAATTAAAATAATGAATGATTAATAAAAAAGTAATATTTAATAATTATTATATTATCCTGATAATATAATTAAATAAAAATTTATATTTTATATTATTAATAAATATATTAAAATAGTTTATTATGTAATAAAAAAATAAATTTTTATAAAACTGTCATTTATATTAGTAACTTATTTAATAAATAAGTTTTTATTCTACGAGTTAGCTAGATGCTATCATTAAATATTATATTTTTTATTTCATTTGATATCAAGTTTATTGAGGTATAAATTGCTATGAAAGAAAAAGAAACTAGAGATTTTCAATCAGAGGTTAAACAACTTTTACATTTAATGATTCACTCCCTTTATTCTAATAAAGAAATTTTTTTAAGAGAACTGATATCCAATGCATCAGATGCAGCTGATAAATTACGTTTTCTTGCTTTATCTAATTCTAAATTATATGAAGATGATAGTGAATTACATGTAAGAATTTCGATTAATAAAAATAATCGAACAATCAAGATTAATGATAATGGTATTGGAATGAGTCGTCAAGAAGTTATCGATAATATTGGCACTATTGCAAAATCTGGTACTAAATTATTTCTTGAATCAATTGATTCTAATAATTCCAAAGATAAACTTATTGGTCAATTTGGAGTAGGTTTTTATTCATCATTTATTGTAGCAGATAAAGTTTCCATACGTAGTAGGGCAGCTGGTTTGCCTATAGATGAAGGAGTATTTTGGGAATCAACAGGCGAAGGTGAATATACTATTGCAAATGTTAGAAAATCAGAAAGAGGCACTGAAATAACATTACATCTACGTAAAGGAGAAAATGATTTTTTAGACATATGGAATATACGTAGAATTATTAGTAAATATTCTGATCATATTGCTTTATCAGTAGAAATTGAAACACAAAACAAAGAAAATAATACTACTGAATGGGAAAAGATAAATAAAGCAAAAGCATTATGGACTCGCAATAAATCTGAAATTAAAAATGAAGAATATAATGAATTTTACAAGCATATTACTCATGATTTTAAAGAACCATTAGCATGGAGTCATAATAAAGTAGAAGGTAAACAAGAATATATTAGTTTATTATATATTCCTTCACATGCACCTTTTGATATGTGGAATCGTGATCATAAAAGTGGAATTAAACTATATGTAAAACGTGTTTTTATAATGGATGATGCTAAACAATTTATACCTAATTATTTACGTTTCGTACGTGGCTTAATTGATTCTAGTGACCTTCCACTTAATATATCCAGAGAAATTTTACAAGATAGTAAAATCACAAAGAATTTATGTACAGCATTAACTAAACGTGTACTTCAAATGTTAGAAACATTAGCTAAAAATGATAATGAGAAATATAAAATCTTTTGGAAAGAATTTGGTTTGGTTTTAAAAGAAGGTCCAGCTGAAGATAGTATTAATTACAAAAATATAGTTAAATTGCTAAGATTTACTTCAACAAAAAACAATACTAGTGAGCAAACAATTTCAGTAGAAGACTATATTAATCGAATGAAAGAAGGTCAAGATAAAATTTATTTTATTACCTCTGATAGTTATACTGCAGCTAAAAGCAGCCCTAATTTAGAATTGTTTCATAAAAAAGATATAGAAGTTTTATTACTTTCAGATCGTATAGATGAATGGATGATGAATAATTTAAATGAATTTGAAGGTAAAAAATTCCAATCTGTTAGTAAAGTAGATGATTCATTAAATAAATTATTAGATAAAGAAATTAAAGAACAGAAAAAAATAGAAAAAACATTAGAACCATTTGTAAAAAGAGTGAAAGATTTGTTAGATAACAGAGTAAAAGAAGTTCGATTGACTCACCGTCTTACTAATACTCCAGCAGTTGTTACGACTGATATAAATGAAATGACAACACAAATGGCAAAACTATTATCAGCAGCTGGAAAAGATTTACCAGATGTTAAGTATATTTTTGAAATAAATCCGAACCATCCAATGGTAAAACGAATATCAGATATTAAAAATGATATTGATTTTAATGAATGGATTGAATTATTGTTAGAACAATCTCTTTTAGCAGAATGTGGTACTTTAGAAGATCCTAATAAATTTATTATTAGAATGAATAAATTATTAATGATATAAAATTTAATTAAATTCATTATTTTTTAATAAAATAAATAACAATGACTAGTATTCGTTATAAATGATAATAATAGTAAGAGGTATTGTTTTTGCTATAATAATGGGCATAGTATAATTTATAATATATTATTAAATAAATTATATCTATACTCAAGGAGATTTTTGTGATGCGTATCGTTTTGCTCGGACCTCCGGGTACAGGTAAAGGTACTCAAGCTCAATTCATCATAGAAAAATACGGTATTCCTCAAATCTCTACAGGAGATATGTTACGTAATCTAATAAATAAAAATACAGAAATTGGTAAATCAACAAAAACTATAATGGATCAAGGAAAGTTAATTACAGATGAAATAATTATTTCATTAGTAAATGATCGAATTTGTCATAAAGACTGTAAAAATGGTTTTTTATTAGACGGTTTTCCTAGAACCATTTGTCAAGCAAATGCTATGAAAAAAATAGGTATAAAAATAGATAATGTTTTGGAATTTATTGTTCCTAATGAATTAATAATGAAACGTATAATAGGTCGCAGGATACACATACCATCAGGTCGAGTTTATCATGTATTATTTAATCCTCCTAAATTAGAAAACAAAGATGATATAACTGGTGAAAAATTAGATATTCGTAAAGATGATCAAGCAAATGTACTCCTCGATAGACTTAAAGAATATCATCGAATTACAGCTCCATTGATCAAATATTATAAAAACGAAGCTAAATTAGGTAATGTTGTTTATTCTAAAATAGATGGCTCTAAAAAAGTATCTGAAGTAAGCTCACAAGTAATTAAAATTCTTGGATAGTAAAAATATTAGTATTAAAAATACAAAAATATTATAGTTATAATATTATTTTTTTAAATAAGCTTGTATAAACTATCGAGGAATAATTATGAGTAAAATTAATCCTGGTGTACTATTAGTTAATCTAGGTACTCCCGATTGTCCTACTAGATCAGCAATTAGGCGTTATTTAAGACAGTTTTTAAGTGATAAGCGCGTTATCAATATACCGTATTTAATTTGGTGGCCAATTCTTAATGGTATTATTTTACCATTAAGATCTATATACTTATCAAAAATGTATATTTCCATATGGAGAAATGAAGGATCTCCTCTACTTATAAATACTAAACATCAAAGAGATGCATTAGAATTGGCTTTAAATATACCAGTAGAAATTGGAATGAATTACGGCAATCCTAGTATAAAAAATTCAGTATACAAATTAATAAAAAAAGGCATAAATAGACTAATTGTACTGCCTTTATATCCACAATTTTCTTCTGCAACAGTAGCTGCAGTATGGGATAATTTAAGCAAAGTATTTAAAAATTATAAATCGTTGCCTGATATATGTTTTATTAGAGATTATGCAGATCATCCAGCCTATATAAATGCACTTAAAATTTGCGTTGAACGTTCTTTTAAACAACATGGTAAACCAGATATATTAGTTGTTTCTTATCATGGAATTCCACAACGATTAGTTGCGGAAGGGGATGATTATCATCAACGTTGTTTAGACACTACTAATGCATTAATTAAAGAACTTGGATTGACTAATAAACAGTTTATAATAACTTTTCAATCACGTTTTGGATATGAACCTTGGTTAACTCCGTATACTGATAAAACTATACAAAGTCTACCTTCTAAAGGAATTAAATATATCCAAGTAATTAGCCCTGGTTTTTCTTCTGATTGTTTAGAAACGCTAGAAGAGTTAGATAGTCGTAATAGAAATTTTTTTATGAATTCTGGAGGAGAGAGGTTTGAATATATTCCTGCTCTAAATGCAGAAAGTGCTCATATTGATATGATGTGTCAATTAGTAAATCAATTTTTATAAATTCGTTGGCAATGATGTATTATCTTTTTCAAAAGTATTTTTAAGAGTTCTTAATATACTGTTAGCAATTTCACGCTCACCCATGACCACTTTATTAGCACCTCGTGCCATAATATAATTTACCTCATCATCATAATGAGCTCTTGCAATAATTTCAATATTTTGATTTTTTTCTCTTACTGTGTTAACAACTTCCCCTGCTTCATATCCATTTGGAATGGTGAGTAATAACCAACGTGCATAATCTAAATTAGTCAAGTTAATAATATCTTCATGAGTAGCGTTTCCAAGAACAGCATTAATATTTTTTTTTCTTAATTCTTCAACCATTGGTCCAGAATTTTCAACAACCACTAATGGTATACCTATCTCATTTAATTTTTTTCCTACTATACTTCCAACACGACCATAGCCTATAATTACTGCATGGTTAGTAATATTTACTGGGATTTGTTGTTTTTTTTCTTCTTTTTCTTTAAAATTTTGTTTTTGTATATCTGCAGTTTTGGCTAAATAACGTTCTACTAAAGAAAATAATATTGGATTTATTATTATTGAAAGAATAGCTGCAGCTAAAACCAAACTACGTACTTCATTATTTAGTAATCCTAAAGCAATACCTAATCCAGTTAGAATAAATGCAAATTCACCAATCTGTGCTAAGCTAACTGAAATTGTTAAAGCAGTTCGACGTGAATGTCCTAATAATATAACTAAAGTCCAAGCTACTATTGATTTTCCAACAATAATAATGATTAATGATCCTAATACTGCCATAGGTTGTTTAATCAAAATCATTGGATCAAATAACATTCCTACAGAAACAAAAAACAATACAGCAAATGCATCTCTTAAAGGAAGAGTATCATGAGCTGCACGATGACTTAATTCAGATTCATTTAATGCCATTCCAGCAAAAAAAGCACCAAGAGCAAAAGAAACTTTAAAAAATTTTACAGCACCAAATGCAATACCTAGTGCCAATGCTAAAACTGCTAAAGTAAATAATTCACGTGAACCTGTAGCAGCACTTTTAGCAAGTATCCAAGGTATAGCTCGACGACCTACGATCATCATTAATGCCATAAAGGTAATAACCTTGCTTGCTGTTAATAAAAAATCTATTAACAACATATTAAAATTTGTATTACCTTTTCTTAATATACTAGCTATAGTTGGCAACAAGACTAGTGCAAGTACCATTACTATATCTTCGACAATTAACCAACCTATAGCAATTTGACAACGTTGACTGTTAATTAATTTTTTTTCTTCTAATGCACGCATAAGTACTACTGTACTTGCTGTTGATAAAGATAGACCAAAAACTAAACCAGTTGACCATGACCAACCTATCATCCATGATAAACCCATTCCTAATAAGGTTGCCATAGTAATTTGAGCAATAGCTCCAGGAATTGCTATATCTTTTACTGATAGTAAATCTACTAAAGAGAAATGCAAACCAA
The DNA here is from genome assembly GCF_002933345.1 of Candidatus Pantoea edessiphila. Classification (GTDB taxonomy): domain Bacteria; phylum Pseudomonadota; class Gammaproteobacteria; order Enterobacterales; family Enterobacteriaceae; genus Pantoea_C. The sequence goes on from NZ_PDKR01000005.1 coordinate 59,404, forward strand.
TACCAAACATAAGTAGAATTACACCTAATTCTGCTAATTCAGGTATTAGATTAATATCTGCAACAAATCCTGGAGTAAAAGGACCAGCTAAAACACCTGCAGCTAAATAACCTACTAAAGGAGAAATTCTTAAACGATTTGCTAGCATTCCAAAAATAAAAGATAAAATAAATGCACCGACAATAGTATTAATTAATGGTGTTGGATGATGCATATTTATTTCCTCTATATAAATTTATTTTGCTATAAGATTTAATCTTAATACATTAGCAGCATGAGTGATATTAGATTAATTATTTTTTAAATTATTAAATTTAATTTATTATAATATTTAAGAACTAGTCTAATTGATATATTTATTTTATAAAATTAAATAAGAGGCAACAATTTTAAAAAAAGTTAAATAATAGTTATTTTTTTAAAGTATCAAGAATAAAGAAGTTAAAATATATTACCTAATTTAAAATTAATATAGATTTTTAAACAATTATGTAAACAAAATTAATAAACATAATTATTTAATAATTAATAAATAATTTTATCTAAAAAAATAATATTTTTATTTTAACAAATTTTAATTTAATTTTAATAAACGCATTAATTTCAAACACATTAATTCTTTAAAATATTAAGCATAATCTTTATTTAAGATTAAAGTAAAAATAGCTAGTACATTTAAAATGTTAATGAAATAAAACCTAAAATACTAATTAAGTATTTAAAATATATTTTATTGAAACTATTTTTTATTTTTGTTTAACTTTTTAAGTTAAAGATATTTTATCTATCTTATTTTAGTAGTTACTAATTAACTATTATTATATTATAATCAATAAAAAATTATAGGATTACTAATTAATAAATTATATAAAAATTTGTTTATTTTTAGTGTTTTAATAGTATATAAGTATAAAAAAAGATACATAATTGTAAATTAAATATTTAATTATTGTTTACTAATAGTTAATATTATGTAATACAACTTAAATATAAACGATTATACTTATTTAAACAAGTATCCAATATTATTTTAAGAATTTATATTTTATTAATAATTTTATTAACTGCATATGAATAAGCTTGTAAGGATATAATTAAATCATCTAGATTTATTGATTCTTTAGGGTTATGACTAATACCTAAATGATTGCGTATAAATAACATACCAATTGGCCAACATTCTGCAATAGCAATTGCATCATGACCTGCTCCACTTGGTAATAACAAGCATCTTCCTTGTAATTCTTGTATTGAATTAAATAAAATTTTTTGTAATTTAATGTCACATACTGTTGCAGAAGTTCTATAATATTCTTTAAATTCAAAAGATAATTTTCTATTATTAGCAATAATGTTAGCTTCTTTTAGTAAAGTAGTAGATAAAGATTCTAACAAACTGTCTTTAGGACCTCTTATATCTAATGAAAAATCTACTTCTCCAGGAATTACATTGGTTGCTCCAGGTTTGCAATTTAAAAAACCAACTGTAGCTACTAATTGGGGATGTTTTTTGCAAGTATTGTGTTCGACGAATGTCATCCATTCAGCAAAAGCAACTAAAGCATCTTTACGATAGTACATCGGAACGGTACCAGCATGTCCAGACTGTCCAATAAATCTGCAATTAAAACGGCGTGCACCATGAATAGTTGTTACAACACCTAGTGGTAGGTTTTCATTATCTAAACAAGGACCTTGTTCTATATGAAATTCGATATAAGCCACAATATCTTTTATATTTCTAGAAGCATCTTTAATTTTCCTGATATCAAGTCCAAAGTTAGTCATAGCTTCACTTATAGTAATTCCATCCTTATCAGTATATAATAACCATTCTTTTTTCCAAGTTCCAGTTAAGCCTCGACTGCCAAGAAGTGTTATTCCAAATCTAGTACCTTCCTCATCACCAAATCCTATAACTTCAATGGCTAATTTTAATCTTGTTTGGTTTTTATTCAACCAATATACTATCTCAATAGCAGTTAAGACCCCTAATATACCATCATAACGACCAGCATTCCTTACTGTATCTAAATGGGAACCTAAAACAATTGCAGGAGAATTAATATACTTTGATTCATAGCGACCGCAAATATTACCCACTTCATCCTGTCTGACTATCATACCTGCTTTTTTCATCCAATTTCCTACTAATTCATTAACTAATGAATGCTCTGGAGATAAATATAGACGTGTTATTCCAATTTTCATACATGTTATTTTAGCTAATTTATTACAACGAAACATAACACGTTTAGCAGATATTATTGCTTCATCAATTCCTATCATTTTGTTTTTTAATGTCATAATAGTTCCATGCAGCTTGTAATGCAGCTCCCTGTACTGTAATATATCCAAGATGGTTTAAAACTGCATCTAATGCAGAAAGAGTTTGCATTACACAGTCTTTACGAGCATTATAACCCATTGTACCAATGCGCCAAATTTTACCATCTAATGGACCAAAAGAAGTGCCTATTTCAATTGAGAAATCTTCTAGCATCAACCTTCTTACTTGATTGCCATTAATATTTGATGGAATGATCACCCCTAGAATATTATTCATTTTATATTTTGTATTGCCAAAAATTTCAAGCCCCATGCCTTTTATCCCTTGCAATATAGCTTCACCATGTATTTTATGACGATAAATATTTTCTTCTAATCCATCTTGTAAAATAATACGTGCACATTCTCTAGCTCCATAAAGTGCAGTAGTAGCTTCAGTATGATGATTAAGACGTTCTGGACCCCAATAATCCATGATCATTCCAAGATCAAAGTAATTAGAATATATCATTTCATTACAACCATTTTTATGTAATTGAGTACGAATACCTTCTTCTATACATTTACGTTTTCTAATTACTCCTTCTATTTTAGGACTTAAAGTAATAGGTGAGGTACCTGAAGGTCCTCCAAGACATTTTTGCATTCCAGCAGATACAGCATCCAACCCCCATTTATCTGTTTCTAATATATTACCACCTAATGATGCAGTAGCATCAGTATAAAACAATACATTATATTTTTTACATATAATACCTAGTTCTTTTAGAGGTTGTAACATGGTAGTTGATGTATCGCCATGTACTGTAAGTAATAATTTTGGTTTTATTTTTTTTATAGCATCTTCTACTCTATCAGGGGTTACAATTTCTCCCCATGGTACTATTATACTATAAACTTTTGCATGACAGCGACGTGCAATCTCACATAATAAATAACCAAATCTTCCAAAAACTAAAACTAATACTTTATCATTAGGATGGATTACAGATACTAATATAGATTCAATACCCGCTCGAGAAGTTCCATTTATTAATAAAGTCCAATTATTTCTTGTTCGAAATAAACTACGATAAAGTATCATGATTTCATTCATATAATGATTCATAGCAGGATCATATTGACCTATCAATTGACTTGACATAGCGTGTAGAATACGAGGATCGACATTAATAGGTCCTGGTCCCATAAGTAAACGTTGTGGTAAATTAATTTGCTTATATTTTATAATATCCATTTCTTAGTTCCCTGTTAAATAATTATTAATTAATATAAAGAAAGTAAATGTTATCTTTAACAAAGATAATATAATAAATTATTTTAATAATGTTCTTAATGTGTTTTTTAATTTACTATGTATTATGATCAAAAATAAATTTTTACTATGAGAAATATTAAATTAATATAAATTTATGTTTTATAAACAACAAATATTAAATATTTTAATTTATTCTAATAATTAATTATTATGAATATCAAATTATTTATAATAAATAATAATTTTATATTTGTTTATAATATACAATATTTATAATAATTTTAATTTAAAAAAACAATGATTTATAGTAAAATGGCATTATCAGGAATGGTAGTAACTCCTCATCATTTGGCAAGTGGAACTGCATTATCAATATTAAAAGAAGGTGGAAACGCAATTGAAGCTATTGTTGCAGCAGCAGCAACAATATCAGTTGTTTACCCTCATATGAATGGATTAGGTGGAGATGGTTTTTGGTTAATAATACCTCCTCAAAGAGAACCAATAGCTATTGATGCTAGCGGTACTGCTGGCTCTTTAGCTGATTTTGATTTTTATCGTAATGAATCTTGTATTCCACATCGTGGTCCAAAATCAGCTTTAACTATAGCTGGCACACTAAGTGGTTGGAAAGAAGCACTTTGTATTTCTGCTGAATTAAATATAAATAAATCAATTGCACCAATATCATTAAAACGTTTACTAAATGATGCAATTCTTTATGCTAAATACGGATTTCCAGTTACTACATCACAATTTAATGCAACTAAAAAAAAATTGACAGAATTAAAAAACCAACCAGGTTTTGCTAAAACTTTTTTATTGAAAGGTGAAATACCTGTAGTAGGTGATCGCTTTATTCAACCGGAATTAGCAAGAACATTAGTTCAATTAACTGAAGAAGGCATTGATAGTTTTTATCGAGGAAATTTGTCAAATCACCTAGCAAAACAAATGTCAAAACTTAAAATGCCTATAAATCTTCAAGATCTAAATGAATACAATGCTTTTCGATATAAACCATTACATATTGCTCATAGTACAGGGGATATATGGAATACAATGCCACCAACACAAGGAATTGCATCTTTAATGCTTTTAGGAATTATTGATAAATTAAATATGAAAAATGCTAATAGTACACAAACAGTACACCGTATTGTAGAAGCTACAAAAAAAGCTTTTTCATTAAGAGATAAATATATTACTGATCCTAAATATATTTCTAAAAATTTAAAATTGCTTCTTACTGAAGAAAATTTTATTAAATTAGCTAATCAAATTAATGATAACAAGGCTTCATATTGGAGAAAAACAGAATGTGGTTCTGGTGATACAGTTTGGCTAGGTGCAATAGATAAAAATGGGTTAGCTGTATCATTTATTCAAAGTATTTATCATGAATTTGGTAGTGGAGTCGTAATACCAAATACTGGTATTATTTGGCACAATCGTGGTGTAGCTTTTAGCTTGAATCCAAAACATATTTTAGCATTATCACCTGGAAAACAACCATTTCACACATTAAATCCAGCTGCTGCAAAACTTAAAGACAAACGTATTATGGTTTATGGTTCAATGGGAGGTGATGGTCAACCTCAAATTCAAGCAGCTATCTTCACTAGGTATGTAATTCAAGATTTCCAACTTCAAAAAGCAATAACTATGCCAAGATGGATACTTGGAAGAACTTGGGGAGATTCTTCGAGTTCTTTAAAAATTGAAAAACGTTTTACATTCAAAAATATCAAAAAATTACAATATCTAGGTCATAAAATAGAACTTTTATCTAATTTTAGCGAGGAAGTTGGTCATGCTGGTGTCATAGTACGTCATGATAATGGTACGTTAGAAGGGGGAAGTGATCCACGTTGTAATGGAAGTGCTTCTGGATTTTAATAACAGGATATAAATAAATATGAACAACATCATTGATTGGCAAGAATATGTAATGCAAATGGAAATATTGATGAATTTTAATTTAGATAAACTCAATCACTCTGAAATAATCAAACAAATAAAAAATATTTCTAATATAGCAACACCTTTAATGGCATTTCCATTAGAAGATCGTATACCAGTAGCAGGAGTTTATAATTTATGAAATTAAGTAATGTTTCAATTTTAACTTTAAATAAAGCAATTCAAAAAGGAGATATCAGTGCAAATGAAATTGCAAATAAAACTATTGAAATGATAGAAAAAAATAACCCAAAATTAAATGCTTGGACTGAAATTACTAAAAAACGTATATTAAAAGAAGCTGATATTGTAGATAAAAAAAGATTAAAAGGTGAACAATTAACATTGTTATCAGGTATTCCTTATGCAGTAAAAAATTTATTTGATGTGTGCGGATACACTACTTTATCTGGAGCTAGTTTATTTATTGAACAATCTATAGCTCATAATGATGCTTGGATTATATCAAAGTTATCTCAATTAGGTGCAATTCTTTCAGGCATGCTGAATATGGATGCTTATGCTTATGGATTTACTACAGAGAATAGTTATTTTGGAACTACTTACAATCCTCACGATTTAACTCGTATAGCAGGAGGTTCATCTGGCGGTTCTGCTGCTGCAGTAGCAGCAGGATTAGTTCATTTTTCGTTAGGTACAGATACTAACGGTTCAGTCCGCGTTCCTGCTTCATTATGTGGTATATTTAGTTTAAAACCTACTTTTGGAAGATTATCTCGTACTGGAACTCATACTTTTTGTTCTAGCCTTGATCACATTGGTTTATTCGCACGTAGAGTTGAAGACCTATCTATAGTATATGATCATGTTCAAGGCAAAGATATTAAAGACTTATTCCAAGTTAAATGTTCTACTAATCTAACTTTAATTAAATTGAATAAAAAAAGAAATAAATTAAGATGTGGTTTGTTAAAAGGATTTTTTTCATATTGGTGTAATGAAGATGCTCATAAAGCGATGAATGTTGCTGGAAAAGAACTACGAGCTGATGATGAAATTATTATTCCAGAAGCAGAATTAGCACGTTCTGCTGCTTTTATAATAACAGCAGGAGAAAGTGGTAATCAATATTTACCTTTATTAAGGCAAATACCAGAAAAATTTGAACCAAATTCTCGAGAACGTTTACTGGCTGGTGCAATAATGCCAGCTGCCTGGTATATACAATCACAACGTTTTCGTTACTATTTCAAACAACAAGTATTACCATTATTTAAAAAATTCGATGTATTGATTGCCCCTGCAACACCATGTACTGCTATTTCTATAGGCCAACAAAATATTTGTATTAATGGTCATGATTTACCTGCAAAATCTAGTATGGGTATGTTAACCCAACCTATTTCTTTCCTTGGTTTGCCTGTTTGTACAGTGCCATTTCTCACACAAAGTGGATTACCAATTGGTCTTCAACTTATTGCTGCTCCTTTTAAGGAAGAACTAACATTATATGCAGCACATATCTTAGAAAAAAAAGGATTAACCATGCCGCAAATTAGTATGACAGACAAATAATTACATATTGTATATTATAACTTATCTATAGTATAAATTAGTTATTTTTTATTGTAGTATTAGAATGTTTATCTATCCAATGGTCTGATATTTGCTGACGAGTACAAATCCATATATCCTTATAATTATGAATGTAATTCAGAAATTTTTTTAAAGCATTAAACTTTCCTGGTCGTCCTATAATCCTACAATGCATACCAATAGACATCATTTTAGGTTTAATTTTACCTTCATCATATAAGACATTAAATGTATCTCTTAGATAAATAAAAAAATGTTTAGCGGTATTAAACCCTTGTGGTAAAGTAAAACGCATATCATTACAATCAAGAGTATAAGGAATAATTAAGTGTTTTTTTAAACTTCCATCTTTACAATTTACATATGTCCAGAAAGGCAAATCATCTCCATAGTAGTCACTGTCATAAGTAAAACAACCTTGTTCTATTAGCAAACTTCTTGTATTTGGACTATCGCGACCAGTGTACCAACCAGTTGGAAGTTTTCCAAAAATATCTGAATACAATTCAACTGATTTATGAATATGTTCACGTTCTATTTCAATATCTATTGTTTGGTAATTAATCCAACGAAATCCATGATTAACTACGTCATAATTTGCTTGTTTTATTGCTTTAACAATCTCATAATTTCTAGTTAAAGCCATAGATACTGCAAAAATTGTCAATGGTAACTTTCTCTTTTGAAATTCGTTGTGAATTCGCCAAAATCCTACACGTGAACCATATTCATAAAGTGAATCCATAGACATATGTCGATTTGGATAACTATCAGTAATAATAAGGTCAGAAAGAAATTTTTCAGAATATTTATCACCATGTAATATATGATTTTCAGCTCCTTCTTCATAATTTAAAACAAATTGAATTGCTATACGAGCATTTTTTGGCCAATTAGCATGAGGTTGATTAGATCCATAACCAATTAAATCTCTTGGATAATTTTTATCTGACGAAATTTGTTTTATATAATTATTATTTATCATAAACTTATTTTAATATTATAATTTCTTAACTTAAATGTTGAAATATACCTGAAAGTTTCTTATAAGAAGGAAAATCTAAATCACCATATTTACTAATACCTAAAGATAGTTTATTGAGTAATTCAACCATATTGATTGCAGCAATAATACCATCTATAACTGGTATTTGAAGTTCTTCTGTTAATAAGGGAGCTAAATTAGACATAGCAGCACAACCTAAAATGATAGCACCAATACCATCATTATTTTTTGCTTTCATACAACACTTAATTATTTTTTGGTATGCTTGTTCTTTATTTTTTGCTAATTCTAATACTGAAAAATTAATATCATGTATTGCAGCACAATGTTGCATAAAACCGTATTGGTGTAATAATTGTTTTATTATTATTAAAGTACGTGGAAGTGTAGTTATTATAGAAAATCTAGTTGATACAAATGTAGCAACATGCATAGCTGCTTCAGCCATACCAATTACAGGTCTGACAGATATTTCACGTGCTGCTATTAGGCCTGGATCTCCAAAACAGGCTATAACATGACCTAACACACCTTGTAACCTACCAAGTTTTACCTGATCTAATACACTCATAGCAGCGATTATTCCATCAAAACTTCCTTCAATCGATGATACACCTCCTTTAGTTGGTGAAACCACTGTAATATCAATATTATTTAATTTTACTTTTTTAGTCGTCTGATTGATAATTTTGGTAACTTCTATGCTGGTATTAGGATTAATTACTTGAATTAATTGCATAATATCACCCTTTGAAACAAAAATTTTGTTAAAATAAATCATAAAAATGTTTTAATAATTATTAAAAATCACAATTTAAAATTGACCAATTCTAATTTATAATTACAATTTTTGATGAGAATATTATTGTTAATATCAACAATATAATACTGTATATTATTGGTTAATAATATTTTATAAAGAAATTTTATTGACAAAAATTTATATTATCTAATAATTAATAGGTATTATAGACTATGGTGATTATTAATCATTTATCATTATGTTGATGGAAAAGATATTTATTATTTATTTTTTTGTTTTGAACTTAAAGATGGTTATTTTTAGAATTTTTATTAATTAAATATTTTATAAGTATAAAAAACATATGCTTACTTAATAAATCAATTATGCTTTAAGCCATAAACAAAAACCTTTTTTTTGTTTAATTAAATCTATAACTTTTTCATGAGCTAATATTTCCTTGTCATTAGCAAGAATAATCTTTAAAGATGATTCTCTTTTATTAATGTTTTTAACATTATAATCTTGATATTTTTGTTTTTCATTATCCTTTGAAAAAGACAAGGATATCTGACCACCAGTCATCATTAAAAAAACTTCAGATAAAAGCTTAGCATCTATTATTGCACTGTGTAATTTACGATTACTAATATCTATTTTATAGCGCATACAAAGAGCATCAAGGCTATTTCTCTTACCAGGGAACATTTTGCGTGATATTTCAAGACTATCTGTAATGCGGCAAATATTTTCAATACTTTTTATACCTATTTTCAATTTACTCATTTCATAATTTATGAAATCAATATCAAATAATGCGTTATGAATTACTAACTCAGAATCTTTAATATAATTAATAAATTCTAGAGCTATTTCTTTAAAAGTAGGTTTGTTATATAAAAAATGATTAGAAATGCCATGAATTTTAAATGATTCATTATTTATTAATCTATTTGGATTTAAATATTTATGAAAATTATTTCCTGTTAAACGACGATTAATTACTTCAACAGCACCTATTTCGATTATTCTATGACCTTCATAATAAACTCCAGTCTTATTTATTCCAGTTGTTTCAGTATCTAAAAATATTTGACGATTAGATATAATACTCATATATAAATTTTGTTCTATTAATAATATATTGATTGAGTGTATAATAAAAATGTATAAAAAAATAGAAATATTTACAGATGGATCTTGTTTAAAAAATCCTGGACCTGGCGGATACGCTATAATTTTAAAACATGGTTCTTATGAAAAAATATTTAGCGCTGGTTATTATCTTACCACAAATAACCGTATGGAGCTCATGGCAACTATTATTGCATTAGAAATTTTAAAAAAAAACTGTGATATAGTTTTGAATACTGATAGTCAATATGTACGTTACGGTATTACTACTTGGATTCATAGTTGGAAAAATCACAATTGGAAAACATATAAAAAAAAATTAGTAAAAAACATAGATCTTTGGCGAAGACTTGATATAGCAATTAATCATCATACAATTCAATGGAAATGGATAAAAAGTCACTCAAACCATCCCGAAAACAATCGTTGTGATGCATTAGCCCGTAGTATAGCAAAAAATCCTACATATTATGATTTTGGATATGAAATATAATTTAAATTTTTTAATCTTTATTATTAAGACAACAAATTAATTATCAGACAATTTATGTAGGTACTTCGCAGAAAAGCATTTTTATATAAATAAGTAAGGAGGTGATCCAACCGCAGGTTCCCCTACGGTTACCTTGTTA
>NZ_PDKR01000006.1 GCF_002933345.1 Candidatus Pantoea edessiphila
ACTTAACCTTACAACCCACAAGCATTTCTAGATTGTAAGTGTTGAGAGTATATAAAAATCAAATAACATTTAATATAAAAATGTATCAATATTTATATTTTCAGCTTGTTTTAGATTGTTAAAGAACTTTTTATTACAAATTTTAATTTACATTAGCGCATTGCGTCCCCTAGGGGATTCGGACCCCTGTTGCCGCCGTGAAAGGGCGATGTACTAGGCCTCTAGACGAAGGGGACAATGTCAAAACTATTATAGTACTTATTATTTAATAATAATATCCTTTATAATTATATAAATAATCAAGTATTTATTTTTTAATAAAAAATACAATTATTCGGTTAATAATATTTTAATTAAAAATTATTTTTTTAATTTTTCATAAATGTAATAAAAATGATATTCAGTCGTATCTTGTTCTTTATATGTTATAATAAGTTGTTCGTAATACATTATTTTTATAAAACTTATTAAGTTAATTTATCTAATAATATAGAATGGATTTAATTATTTTATAATTTAATTTAATATGTGTTTAAATAAAAAATATTTATTATATGATGTCTAATAATATTTATTTGTTGGTTAGTCTTAATCTTTTATTAGTGAATGTAATATTAAGCAATAATATTTTAATAATTATATATTTTATTAACATTAAATTTTAAATTAAACCTTAATAATATTAATTATTTACTTGTTTCAATAATAACATTTTCATAAAATGATGAGTTTATTTTATAGTTATTATTAATCAATTACTATGGGGTGCTTATGTCCTATCAAGATAATTTTGATGTTATCGTAATAGGTGGAGGTCATGCAGGAATAGAAGCTTCTATGGCATCTGCTCGAATAGGTCAAAATACTTTATTAATTACACAGAATATTGATACAATCGGCCAGATGTCTTGTAATCCTGCAATTGGTGGAATAGGTAAAGGACATTTGGTAAAAGAAATAGATGCTTTAGGTGGTTTAATGGCTAAAGTAATCGACTATTCTGGTATTCAATTTAGAACATTAAATTCTAGTAAAGGTCCAGCTGTCAGAGCTACTCGTGCTCAAGCTGATCGTTTGCTTTACCGAAAAATATTATTTAATGAACTAAAAAACCAACCAAATTTAGTTATTTTTCAAGAAGAAGTAAATGATTTAATTATTAAAAATCATATCGTTATTGGTATTATTACAAACACCGGTTTAATGTTTAAAGCAAAAACTGTTATATTAACAGTAGGAACTTTTCTTAATGGAAAAATCCATATTGGATCAGTTAACTATGAAGGTGGTCGTTCTGGTGATAGACCATCTATTCCTTTAGCTAATCGTTTGCGTGATTTAATATTAAGAGTTGGTAGGTTGAAAACTGGTACACCACCTCGTATTGATGCACGTACCATAGATTTTAATGTTTTGACTCCACAATACAGTGATTATATTATGCCAGTATTTTCATTTATGGGAAATATATTAGATCATCCCCAACAGTTACCATGTTGGATAACTAGTACAAATGAGAAAACTCATGAAATTATAAGAAACAATTTAAATAAAAGTCCAATGTACAATGGAAAAATAAAAAGTACTGGTCCTCGTTATTGTCCATCAATTGAAGACAAAGTAGTAAGGTTTTCAGATCGTGATTCACATCATATTTTTCTTGAACCTGAAGGCATAACTAGTAATGAAATTTATCCTAATGGTATTTCTACTAGTCTTCCTTTCGATATACAAACAGAAATAATAAAATCTATTAAAGGTTTGCAAAATGCAAAAATAACAAGACCTGGGTATGCTATAGAATATGATTTCTTCGATCCTACGGGTTTGAAACAAACTATGGAAAATAAGAACATTCAAAATTTATTTTTAGCTGGTCAAATTAACGGCACTACTGGATATGAAGAAGCAGCTGCACAAGGGTTATTAGCCGGTATAAATGCTGCTCGTAAGTCTTTAAATAAAGAATGTTGGGTTCCTAGTCGTACTCAGTGTTATATAGGTGTATTAGTTAATGACCTTTGTACAGTTGGGACAAAAGAACCCTATCGAATGTTTACTTCTCGTTCCGAACATAGATTAATCTTACGTGAAGATAATGCTGATTTGCGTTTAACAAAAATAGGACGTGATTTAGGTATAATTGATGATGTAAGATGGAAATCTTTTAATAAAAAATTAGAATTAATTGAACAAGAACGTCAAAGATTAAGAAATATTTACATAAATCCTAAATCTGAGTTTATTAGAGATTTAGACCTTATAATTAATAGATCTATAACTAAACAAACTAATGCTGAAACATTATTACGTCGTCCAGAAATAAATTACTTTAATTTAATGAAAATTAAAATATTTGGCCCTGGTTTATTGGATAAAAATGCAGCTGAACAAGTAGAAACTCAAATAAAATATGAGGGCTATATTTCGAAACAAAATGAAGAAATTAATCGTCAATATAGGAATTTAAATTTACTTCTTCCAAAAGAGATTGATTATTATCAAGTAAAGGGTCTTTCCAATGAAGCAATCGTTAAACTAAGTCATTATAAACCAACTTCAATTAGTGAAGCTATGAATATTTCTGGTATAACTCCTTCGACAATTTCTATTTTGTTGATATACTTAAAAAAATATATGATATATAAAAGTGCTACAAATTATCTAAAAAAATGAGATAAAAGTAATATTTTATTATTGAATCTTATAATTAATTTATTTTAAATAATTTATTATTTTTGATCTAATAGATATCAAATAACTTATTGATAACGTTTATTGTCATATTAAAATTATGATTACTATAACACAACAAGTAAAAACATAACTACATTATAAATTTATAATTTGGTTTTTTAAAAAAATTATCATATAGTTAGTTGTACTACTATTAAGTTTCTCTGATAATAATTTGATGCTTATATTATAAATATATTTTATATAGCGAATATTTTAGGTTATTACATAACTGATATTTTCATATAATATAAAATTATAGTTTTTTATATGAATTTTGCTTGAGTTGGTTTATTATTATATTTAGGAGAGAATTTTTTATTTTTTATACTTTTTTAAAATTATCTATTGACATTTATTATAATTTAATTAGAAGAAAAATGATAAATAATATATTTTAATATTATCATTCAAAATAATTTTTTTTTAAAACGTAAAAATGATGGTATAGTTTTATTAGATAACTTTGGATATTATGTTTTTTCTAAGTTATATTTTTATTGCTAGTTTTTCATTATAAATTATTTTCTTACTATTTATAATCTAATTAAGATTGATCAAATAATTTTAATGTTATGTTAATTATTTCAAATATTTAATAATCTAAAATATTAGACTAATTTAGTATACTAGGTTTAATATGAAAATTATCATTTTTATTAATTATATAACTCTAAAATTTTTATTTTTATAAATGACATTATCGTGATTTTACATAAAAATAAAATTATATAAAAATGTAGCAACAACTAATAACAACAACATAAATAAGGTGTAAAAGCCACTATGGCTATAAATAAGATTCCTAATTCACAGGAATATATAAGTCATCATCTTCTAAATCTTCAGTTAGATTTATGTACTTTTAAGCTAATAAATCCCAATGATGTTAATATATCTAAAAAATTTTGGGTATTAAATGTTGATTCCATGTTTTTTTCTTTAATATTAGGTATGTTATTTTTATTTCTATTTCATAGAACGGCTAGAAAAGTTACAACTGGTGTTCCTGGGAAGTTACAATCATTAGTAGAATTAGTTGTTATTTTCGTAAATAAAAATATCATTGATATTTATAATGGTAAAAGCAAACTTATTGCTCCTTTATCATTGACAATTTTCGTATGGTGTTTTTTAATGAATTTAATGGATTTAATTCCAATTGATTTATTACCTTACATCGGTAATCTAATGGGTTTACATACTCTACGTGTAGTACCTTCTACAGATATTAATGTTACTACAGCCATGGCACTTGGTATATTTATACTTATTTTATTTTATAGTCTAAAAATAAAAGGCGTATTAGGTTTTGTAAAAGAACTAACTTTACACCCTTTTAATAATCCAATATTTATTCCTATCAATATGATTTTAGAAGGTGTTGGTCTTTTTGCTAAACCTATTTCTTTGAGTCTTAGATTATTCGGAAATATGTATTCTAGTGAATTGATTTTTATTCTTATAAATAGCTTTTTACCATGGTGGTTACAATGGTCTCTTAGTTTACCATGGGCTATATTTCATATATTAATAATTTCATTACAGGCTTTTATTTTTATGGTTCTTACAATTGTCTATTTATCTATGGCATCTGAAGAACACCAGTGATTAAATTTATCATTCGTAACAATTTGAGGATTAACATGGGAAAAACAAGTTTAGATTTTATCTATTTATCTGCTGGACTAATGATGGGATTAGCATCAATTGGAGCAGCCATTGGTATTAGTATTCTTGGAGGTAAATTCTTAGAAGGAGCAGCACGTCAACCTGACTTAATACCTGTACTCCGTACTCAGTTCTTTATTGTAATGGGATTGATTGATGCAGTTCCAATGATCACTATTGGAATAGCACTTTATTTGATTTTTGCTCTTGCTACTTAAAAAGTTGATTTTTGCTCTTGCTACATAAAACTTAAAAAACATTAGGTTAATGCTTAACTATTTTTTATTAAATTTTATATAAGGGTCTTTATAGTAACTCTGTAACTTAATTGATATCTAATATGTCTAAACTTAGTTAAATACCCACTATAGAATAAATGTTATTTAGAGGTGCTTAATAGAGTGAACATTAATGCAACTATGCTTGGTCAAACTATATCATTTATTCTTTTTGTCTTATTTTGCATGAAATATGTATGGCCACCAATTATTATTGCAATTGAAACAAGACAAAAGGAAATTGATAAAAGTATAATATCTATTAATAATAAGAAACAAGATGTGGATTTAGCTCTAATTAATGCTGATAATTATCTTAAAAAAGCAAAAGAAGAAGCCAAATCTATCATCACAGAAGTTAATAAACACAGAATACAAATTTTAGAAGAAGCTAAAATTGAAGCCAATCATGAACGTATTCGTATCATAGAAAGTGCTCAAAATGAGATTAATCTAAAACGTAATTTGGTTTGTGAAGAATTACGTATGAAATTAGCTAAATTAATAATAGCTGGTGCCGAAAAAATAATCGAACGTTCTGTTGATAAAGATAATAATAAAGATATTATAGACAAATTAATAGCTGAACTAAAGTAATAGGATAAGGAAATATCGATGTTTAAATTGATTACAATAGCTCGTCCTTATGCCAAAGCTATTTTTGATTTTTCTGTTGAAAATAACGATGTTGAGCATTGGTATCAAATGTTAAAATTAATTGCAGAAATCGCTATTGATAAAGAAATTAAAAAAATCTTTCCTAGGAACTTAGCAGCTCAAGATATGTACACTATATTTAATACAATATGTGGTAATAAATTAAATAAACCGGCCAAAAATTTAATTAAATTAATGTCTGAAAATAAACGTTTACATATATTACCCATTGTTTTAAATGAATTTATTAAATTACGCAATTCTTATGAAGAAACTAAAGAAGTTAACATAATTTCCGCTAAGCAATTAAATAACAAACAGTTAGCTGATATAAAAAATGTATTAGAAAAATATTTATTATCCAAAATTATATTGAAGCATCAAATAGATCGTTCTTTGATTTCTGGTGTTATTATTTATTTAGATGACCTAGTTATTAATGATAGTGTCAGTGGTCGTCTCTCTAATTTAGCAAAATTTTTACAATCATAATGGTATGGCTAAATATATGCAACTAAACTCAACAGAAATAAGTGAATTAATAAAAAAGCGTATTGCTCAATTTGAAGTTAAAACTCAATATCATGAAGAAGGTATTATTATTTCCGTAAGTGATGGTATTATACAATTATATGGTTTAAATAACGTAATGCAGGGAGAAATGATTGCTTTACCTAATAGCCGTTATGCTATAGCACTAAACTTAGAGCGTGACTGTATTGGTGCGGTAGTTATGGGATCTTGTTCTGATCTTTCTGAAGGCATGAAAGTTAGGTGTACAGGTCGCATTTTTGAAGTACCAGTAGGTCATAATTTATTAGGTAGGGTGGTAAATACGTTAGGAGTTCCAATTGATGGGAAAGGTTCTATCATTAATGATGGATTTTCATGTGTTGAAGTAATTGCACCAGGAGTTATAGATCGTAAATCAGTCGATCAACCAATGCAAACTGGTTATAAATCTATTGATGCAATGATTCCAATTGGTCGAGGTCAACGTGAATTAATTATTGGTGATCGCCAAACTGGTAAGACTGCAATAGCTATTGATACTATTATAAACCAACTTAATTCTGGTATTAAGTGTGTTTATGTTGCAATAGGTCAGAAAATGTCAACAATTTCTAATGTTGTGCATAAACTAGAAGAACACTGTGCGTTGAAAAATACTATAGTTGTGGTGGCATCTTCTTCTGAATCTTCTACATTACAATATCTTGCTCCTTATGCTGGATGTACAATGGCTGAATATTTTCGTGATCATGGTGAAGATGCATTGATTGTATATGATGATTTATCTAAGCAGGCTATAGCTTATAGACAAATTTCTTTATTATTACGTCGTCCACCAGGTAGAGAAGCATTTCCTGGAGATATATTTTATTTGCATTCAAGGTTATTAGAGCGATCATCTCGTGTAACTGCTGATTATGTTGAACGCATAACACATGGTAAAATAAAAGGACATACTGGTTCTTTAACTGCTCTACCTATAATTGAAACGCAATCAGGTGATGTTTCCGCATTCGTTCCAACTAATGTGATTTCAATCACTGATGGTCAAATTTTCTTAGAATCAAATTTATTTAATGCTGGCGTTCGTCCTGCTGTTAATCCTGGTATTTCAGTATCAAGAGTAGGTAGTTGTGCACAAACTGAAATTATAAAGAAATTATCTTCTGGTATTAGAACAGCATTAGCTCAATATCGTGAACTTGCAGCTTTTTCTCAATTTACTTCTGATTTAGATGAAATAACACAAAAACAATTAAAATATGGTCAAAAAATTACTGAATTACTTAAACAAGAACAATATAAACCAATGTCAATTGCACATCAAAGTTTATTATTATTTTCAGCTGTAAATAATTATTTAGATAATGTTGAAGTTATAGAAATTCATTCATTTGAAAATGCATTAATAAATTTTTCTGAACGAAATTATGCTGATTTAATGCAAGAAATTAATAAAACTGGAAATTATAATGAAGATATTCATAACGGATTAAAAAATCTTTTAGATACATTTAAAACAACGCAATCATGGTAATTTTTAGCTTATTTATTAAAATTAATAATAATTATATTTAAGATAAAATAGGATATTATAATAAATTAATGGCTAGTATAAAAAAAATATATAGTAAAATAGAAAGTATTAAAAATACACAAAAAATAACAAAAGCAATGGAAATGGTTGCTGCGTCGAAAATGAAAAAAACTCAAGAACGTATATTAGCTACCCGTCCATATCATAATATGATAATTAAAATTGTTAGCAATATCACGTCAGGTAATTTAGAATATAAACATCCATATTTAATAGAGCGTGAAGTTAAAAAAGTAGGTTATTTACTTATTTCAAGTGATAGGGGACTATGCAGCGGTTTGAATATAAATCTGTTTAAAAAATTACTTACAAATATAGAATCATTTGCAGAAAAAAAAATAGAAACCGAACTTGCAATTTTAGGTTCCAAAGGAGTTTTATTTTTTAGCTCTACAGGTAGTAATATTATTGCTCAAATTACTGGAATAAGAGAAGACTTTTCTTTATCTGATTTAATAGAATTAATAGAAATTATGTTACGTGCATATAATGAACATCGTATTGACAAATTATATGTAGTAAGTAATAAATTTAATAGTACAATTAAACAAATTCCATTAATCAATCAATTGATTCCATTATTACCTATTGCCAATAAAGAAATAAAATCAAAAAATTGGGATTATTTATATGAACCCAATTCAAAAGTATTATTAGATAATATTTTATGTAGGTATATAAAATCACAATTTTATCAAGCAGTATTAGAAAATTTAGCTAGTGAACAAGCTGCTAGAATGATAGCCATGAAAGCTGCCACTGATAATTGCAGTAGTTTAATTGATGATTTAAATTTATTATATAATAAAGAAAGACAAAGCAATATTACTCAAGAATTGATAGAAATTGTTTCAGGAGCATCTGCAGTTTAATAATAACTATAGTTAAATAGAGGATTTAAAATGGCAACTGGAAAAATTATCCAGATCATTGGAGCTGTTATCGATGTAGAATTTACCCAAGATACAGTTCCTTTATTATATAATGCTCTTGAAGTGCAAAGTGGCAATATTAGACTAATATTAGAAGTGCAACAACAATTAGGTGGTGGTGTAGTTCGTACAATAGCAATGGGATCTTCTGATGGTCTAAAAAGAGGTTTAATTGCAGTAGATTTAAAAAAACAGATCCAAGTTCCAGTGGGTCAAGCTACTCTAGGTCGCATTATGAATGTCTTGGGAGAGCCGATCGATATGAAAGGTGAGTTTAAGCAAGACGATGGAAGCCTTCCAGAATTTTCTTCTATTCACAAAACAGCACCTTCCTTTTTAGATCAGTCTAACACCCAAGAACTATTAGAAACTGGTATTAAAGTAATAGATCTTATCTGTCCTTTCATAAAAGGTGGTAAAATTGGTTTATTTGGAGGAGCTGGAGTAGGTAAGACAGTCAATATGATGGAATTAATACGTAATATTGCAGCTGAACATTCTGGATACTCTGTATTTACTGGTGTCGGTGAGCGTACTCGTGAAGGAAATGATTTTTATCAAGAAATGATTGCATCTAATGTTATTGATAAGGTATCTTTAATTTATGGTCAAATGAATGAACCACCAGGCAACCGTTTAAGAGTTGCACTTACTGGCCTTACTGTAGCTGAAAAATTTCGTGATGAAGGACGTAATGTACTGTTATTCATTGATAATATATACCGTTATATATTGGCTGGAACAGAAGTGTCGGCATTATTAGGTCGTATGCCTTCCGCTGTAGGATATCAACCTACTTTATCAGAAGAAATGGGATTATTCCAAGAACGTATTACTTCTACAAACACTGGTTCAATTACTTCAGTACAAGCAATTTATGTTCCTGCAGATGATTTGACAGATCCTGCTCCTGCAGCTACTTTTGCTCATTTAGATTCAACTATAACTCTTAGTCGTCAAATTGCTTCTTTAGGTATTTATCCAGCAGTTGATCCTCTTGATTCTACTAGTCGTCAATTAGATCCATTGTTCGTTGGTCAAGAACATTATTCTGTAGCTAGCAGAGTTAAATCTATCTTGCAACGATATCAAGAACTAAAAGATATAATAGTTATATTAGGTATGGATGAATTATCTGAAGAAGATAAATTATTAGTATCACGTGCTCGTAAAGTTGAAAGATTTTTATCTCAACCTTTCTTTGTTGCTGAAATATTTAATGGTTTTTCTGGAAAATATGTTTTTTTAAAAGATACTATCCGTGGTTTTAAAGGTATAATAGAAGGTGAATTTGATTCTTTACCTGAACAGGCTTTTTATATGGTAGGTACAATTGAAGAAGCTTTAAACAAAGCAAAAACACTTCAATAGAACAAATAAAAAAGAGTATTTATTATGGTTAAGACATATCGGTTAGATGTAGTTAGTTCAGAAAAAAAGTTATTTTCTGGTTTAGTACAAAAAATTCAATTATCAGGTTTTGAAGGAGAATTAGGAATTTTTCCTGGACATTCTCCATTACTTACAACTATTAAACCAGGTATGATCCGTATAGTAAATAAGGAAGGAAAAGAAGAATTTATTTATCTTTCTGGAGGAATATTTGAAGTTCAACCAAATTATAGTATAGTTTTAGCTGATATTGCAATAAGAGGTAATGATTTAGATGAATCACAAGCGTTAGAAGATAAATTAGAAGCAGAAAAACATTTGAAAGATAAGAATTTTAATTCTTCCGAAGCGTATATTGAGTTATCAAAAGCTATTGCTAAGTTGCGTGTAATTGAATTAACTAAGAAATTAATAAAATAAAATACAATAATATTATGTGTCACCATTTAACAAATATAGTAATTCTTGCAGCAGGTAAAGGAACTCGTATGCGTTCCGATAATCCAAAAGTTTTACATAAATTAGCAGGCAAACCTATTATAAAATACATAATTGATACGGCTAAGAGTATTAATAAACACAAAATTTATATTGTATATGGTTTTAAAGGTGAATTAATTAAAAAAACATTAAATAATGAATCTTCAATAACATGGATACTACAAAAAGAGCAAGTAGGCACTGGTAATGCAATTAAGGAAGTTTTTCCATATCTTAATGATAGAGAAGATGTTTTAATTTTGTACGGTGATATTCCTTTAATTTCTACAGAAACTTTGAAACATTTATGTAATGTAAAGCCAAAAAATGGTATAGGTTTATTAACAGCGATATCAGATAATCCAGATGGATATGGTAGGATTATCCGAAAGAATGGAACTATTAGTGAAATAGTTGAACATGAAGATGCAAACCCACAACAACTTAGCATTAAGGAAATTAATACTGGTATTATAATTGTCAATATAGGAGATTTAAAACGTTGGTCAAAAAAAATTAATAATAACAATATTCAAAAAGAATATTATCTTACAGATATAATTAAAATTGCATATAAAGATAATTGCTTAATTAAATCTGTATATCCGAAAGATATTAATGAAATCAAAGGAATAAATGATCGTATACAGTTAGCTAAATTAGAACGTATTTATCAAGCTAAACAAGTTGAAAAAATAATACTTTCAGGTGTGACTTTACATGATCCAATTCGTTTTGATCTTAGAGGTACATTGATATGTGGTATTGATGTTGAAATTGATACTAATGTTATTATTGAAGGAATTGTAGTTTTAGGTAATAGAGTAAGAATTGGTTCTGGTTGTTTAATTAAAAATAGTTTTATAGGCGATGATTGTAATATTTATCCTTATTCTATTATTAAAAATTCAAACTTAGATAAAAAATGCAAAATTGGACCTTTCTCTCATCTTCGCACTGAAGCTAATTTAGCTCAAAATGTATGTATAGGTAATTTTGTTGAAATAAAAGAGGTGTATTTAAGTAATCATTCTAAAGCAAATCATTTATCTTATCTTGGAAATGCAGACATTGGTTCAAATGTTAATATCGGTGCCGGGACTATAACCTGTAATTATGATGGTAACAATAAATTAAAAACAATTATTGGTAATAATGTTTTTATTGGTTCTGATACACAATTAGTTGCTCCAGTAACTATAGCAGAAGATGTTACTATTGCTGCAGGTACAACTGTTTTAAAAGATATTAAAAATCCCGGATTAATATTCGATCGTAAAGAACAAATTCATAGAAAAAATTGGAAACGTCCTTTAAAAAAATAGTACTTTCTCTTTTGATTAAAGTTGTTTTTGATTGAATTTAAACAGTTTAAGAAAAATATAATTATGTGTGGAATTATAGCTGGAGTATCACAACGTGATATTACAAAAATTTTATTAAAAGGTTTAATGTGTCTAGAATATCGTGGTTA
The DNA here is from genome assembly GCF_002933345.1 of Candidatus Pantoea edessiphila. GTDB lineage: Bacteria > Pseudomonadota > Gammaproteobacteria > Enterobacterales > Enterobacteriaceae > Pantoea_C. The sequence goes on from NZ_PDKR01000006.1 coordinate 11,731, forward strand.
TGATTCATCTGGTTTAGCTATAGTTGATAAATATGGTCATATTAAACGTTTACGTTGTTTAGGCAACGTTAAAAAATTAAAAGAAGCTGTTGAAAAAGATAATTTAATTGGTTTAATCGGATTGGCTCATACGCGTTGGGCTACTCACGGTATTCCTTCAGAAATTAATGCACATCCACATTTATCTGATTATATAATTGTTGTACACAACGGCATAATCGAAAATCATGAAGCATTACGTAAACAACTCATATCTTATGGATATGTTTTTTCCTCTGAAACTGATACTGAAGTAATAGCACACTTATTACATTTTAGACAAAAACAAAAGGATAGACCTCTACTCGAAGTTGTTTTACAAACAATTCCCAAAATGACTGGGTCTTTTGGTATAGTAGTTATGGATAGTCGTAATCCATCACTAATTATAGCTGTTAGGAAAGGCAATCCTTTAGTTATTGGATGTGGTAAGGAAGAAAATTTTGTTGCCTCAGATCAATTAGCTCTCTTATCAATATCTAATAAATTTATTCATTTAGAAGAAGGTGATGTTGCAGAAATTTATTCTGATAAAATTAAAATTTTTAATATCATGGGAAAGATTATAAACCGAAATAAAATTAGTTTAAATGTAAATTGTGAGATAACAAATAATAAAGGTATTTATAGTCATTATATGCAAAAAGAAATTTATGATCAGCCATTAGCTATCAAAAATACTTTAAAAGGTCGCTGTAATAATAAAGAAATAAATTTTAGTGAACTAGGTGTTAATATTTCAGCTTTTTTAAAAAAAATTGAGCATATTAAAGTCGTTGCTTGTGGTACATCATATAATTCTGGTCTGGTTGCTCGCTATTGGTTTGAATCTTTAGCTCGCATACCATGTGATGTTGAGATTGCATCTGAATTTCGTTATCGTAAATTTCAAGTACATAGGAATAGTTTATTAATTGTTTTATCTCAATCAGGCGAAACAGCTGATACTTTAGCAGCATTACGTTTATCAAAAAAATTTAATTTTATAGGTTCATTGGCAATATGTAACGTATTGTATTCTTCGATTGTACGTGAATCAGATTTATATTTAATAACTAAATCTGGGATTGAAATCGGAGTAGCTTCTACTAAAACTTTTACTAGCCAACTAATAGTATTATTAATGCTAGCAACTAAATTAGGTAGTCTCAATGGAATGAACTTAGAACTTCAATATAATATTATTAAATCAATTCAAATATTACCGCATCGTATAGAACAAGTTCTTAAAAAAGATAAACTGATACAATTAGTAGCTAAAGATTTTCTTGATAAAAATCATGCCTTATTTATAGGTAGGGGTGATCATTATCCAATAGCAATGGAAGGAGCGTTAAAGTTAAAAGAAATTTCCTATATTCATGCTGAAGCATATGCAGCTGGAGAATTAAAACATGGTCCATTAGCTTTAATTGACAATAGAATGCCTGTTATTGTAATTGCTCCCAACAACGAACTTATAAACAAACTAAAATGTAATATTGAAGAAATAAAAACAAGAGGTGGTTTATTATATATATTTACTGATAATAATACAGGTTTCATAGAAAAAGATCGTAATATGAAAATAATTTCATTACCATATATAGAAAATATAACTGCTCCTATTTTTTATACTATACCATTACAATTACTATCTTATTATGTTGCTTTAATTAAATCCAGAAATATAGATCAACCGCGTAACTTAGCTAAATCGGTTACTGTTGAATAACTTAATCTATAAATAATTAATATTCATTACCTTTTACACGACTACGATAGCTTTCCCAATCAAAGTATATCCATATGCTTTTGCCAAGGCGCATTCTATCCATAACTCTTTCTCCTAGAAGCAAATTCATACTAGCATGATCTAAATTAGATAGCATGCCAGTTGGACGTTTAGATGAAGATCTTCTATCAACTATTTGATTTATTACTATCTTTTCGTATTTAGATTCACTTTGTATTCCTATTTCATCTATAACAAGCAAATCAACATCACTTAAATTTTTAATTAACTTTTCTTCTGTAAGATCACTATTTTCATTGAAAGTAGCTTTCATGCTAGACATTAAATCAGCAACTGTCATAATTAATACACTTTTACCACGTAAAATAAGATCGTTACTAATAGCTGCTGCCAGATGGTTTTTTCCTGTTCCAGGACGACCAGAAAATATAAAACTAGCAATACTTTTATCAAATTCAATAGAATATTGTTTTGCTAATTTAACAGCTTTTAGTTGACCTTCATTTTCTATATTATAGTTATCGAACGAACAATTTATATGTAATTCACGAATTCCAGAATCACACATAATGCGTTGCATTTTCATTGCCTTATTTTCACGTTCAATCGTTGCTGAATTAAGACGACCTTGTTCTTGATTCCATGCTAAGAGATCTTTACCTTTAGTAAATTTAGGTTGAGTATTTATTGGTATTATTTTTTTTAACCGATTTAAAATATCGTGTGTTTTTTTCATTAATTATCCTCGAAAACCTTCGGGAATATTAAGATTTTGGTTTGTTAGTTGTATAATATGGTTTTTTTGTTTATCAAAATTATTTGCACGACTAATTTGTAAGCTACGTGCTAATTTTTGTTGCCATTGAACATGATGAAATAAACTACCTTCAGCATTCCAATAAGATATAAATATTGACAACTCAGCACTTGTGACCGGCTTGTTTAATGTTATACCCCAAATAGCAGCCTGACGTATGAAATCATTATCAGGTTTCCAACCATCGTACATAGCATATTTACCGATTGGTGTATATATATCTGAATTAATCTTATAATTATTAAAATTATTATCTATCAACATATTATTGTTCTGTTTTGACATGGCTTCTAAATTTAATAATTCAGCTAAACGTTTCGGCGTAATAGCATACATAACTGGATGATAGTTCTTTAAAATAGTTAAAATACCTTTTTCACTTTTTCTTAAAGAATTAACTGGATTTTGACAAAATGAACTTAGACTTATAATTGTTGAACTTAAAATTTTTGTTGGCATTAAGAAACCTGGTATAAATTAAGAAATATGTAAGTTTAACGATACCTAAAACAATTATAAAAACATAAAATTAAAACTAACGTATATCTTTATTTCTTATTTTTTTGAAATTGTTTAGGAGGATTTAAAATCATTAAAAATTTATTGGATCAAACATCGTAATTACTTATTTAGTATTTAAAATAGTTTAATATTTTATATAGCTAATTTTTTTTGTTATTATAAAAAGATAATAAGTAAAGATATTTAAATTCATTATAATCAAATATCTATGTAATTTTAAAGTCATTAGTATATTCATTTAAATATTAAATTTACATTAAATATCAATATTGTTAACTTTTAAAGCATTATTCTCAATAAATATACGTCTAGGTTCAACTGCATCACCCATGAGTGTTTTGAATAAATTGTCAGCAATGATAGCATCTTTAATAGTTATTTGTAACATACGACGACGATCTGGATTCATAGTTGTATTCCATAATTGTTCAGGATTCATTTCTCCTAAACCTTTATAACGTTGTATTGATATTTTATTATTAGATTCATTAACTAACCAATTAATAGCTTGTTCAAAATTATCAATTAATTGAGAACGATCACCACGTTTTACATAAGCACCTGGTTGTATAAGATCACGAAAACTATTATTTAATTCATAAATCTTCTTATATTCTAAGTTATCAAAAATTCTAAAATCAATTACATATTCCGTATTAACACCATAAGTACAAATATTTATGATTGGATCAAAAGATTTTTTTTCTTGGTTATTATGAATTTTTAAGGTATAAGTGGCATTATTATTCTCATATTTATTTAAATATATAACTAAACTATTTAGCCATTCATAAATTTTTGATTCACTACTTAAATCGATAGGATGTTGGTTATTAATTAGAGCATTTAATAAACTATAAGGTAAAAAAAATTCTATATTTTTTATCATCTGTTTTATTTTATTAAATTTAGAAACCAGTTTTTCTAGATCTTTTCCTCTTATAGGTAATGAATTATGATTTGTATATAACAAAGCGCCATCAAGTGCATTTTCAATTTGATATTTATTCATTTCAATCTCGTCTTTAATATAATATTCTTTTTTCCCTTTTTGCACTTTATAAAGAGGAGGTTGTGCTATATAAATATGACCACGTTTAATTATTTCAGGCATTTGACGATAAAAAAAAGTCAATAGTAAAGTTCTAATATGAGAACCATCAACATCAGCGTCAGTCATGATAATTACTTTATGATACCTAAGGTTATCTGGATTGTATTCATCTTGTCCAATACCACAACCTAAAGCAGTTATTAATGTTATTACTTCCTGAGAAGAAAGCATTTTATCAATTTTTGCTTTTTCAATATTAAGAATTTTACCTTTAAGAGGTAAAATAGCTTGATTTTTACGATTACGGCCTTGCTTTGCTGAACCACCAGCTGAGTCGCCTTCTACAAGATAAATTTCTGATAATACTGGATTATTTTCTTGACAATCTGCCAGTTTACCCGGTAATCCAACTAGGTCTAATATGCTTTTACGACGAGTTATTTCTCTTACACGACGTGCAGCTTCTCGAGCACGTGCAGCATCTATTATTTTACTAATTATTATTTTTGCATCATTAGGCTTTTCTAATAAATATTCTAAAAGTTGTTCACTCATTTGTTGTTCTACTGCAGACTTAACTTCAGAAGAAACTAATTTTTCTTTGGTTTGAGAAGAAAATTGTGGATCATTAATTTTTATTGAAACTACTGCAGTTAAACCTTCACGTGCATCATCTCCTGTAGTATTAACTTTATATTTCTTGTTATAACCTTCTTTTTCAATATAAGAATTTAATGTACGTGTCATTGCTGTACGAAATCCTGCAAGATGAGTTCCTCCATCTTGCTGTGGGATGTTATTAGTAAAACAATAAATATTTTCTTTAAAACCATCATTCCATTGCATGGCTATTTCTATATTTATATCTTCTTTTTGAGAAGCAAAATAGAAAATATTATGATGTATAGGTTTTTTATTTTTATTTAGATATTCAATGAAAGATTTAATTCCTCCAGTATATTGGAAATCATTATTTTTATTTTCGCGCTGGTCTTCTAAACGGATTAAAACACCAGAATTTAAGAATGATAATTCACGTAAACGTTTTGCTAAAATAATATAATCAAATTTAATTATATTAGTAAATATTTCATAGTTAGGCCAAAAATGAATTTTAGTTCCATTTTTTTTGGTATTACCAATAATATTTAAAGGAGATTGGGGAATACCATAGTAATAAGTTTGTTGATATATCTTATTTTCTCTATATATTTTTAAATCTAATTTTTGTGAAAGAGCATTAACTACTGATACTCCTACACCATGGAGACCTCCTGATACTTTATAAGAATCATTGTCGAATTTACCACCAGCATGTAATACTGTCATTATGACTTCAGCAGCAGAAACACCTTCTTCTTCATGAATATCAGTTGGAATACCTCGTCCATTATCTCTCACAGAAATTGAATTATCTTTATATATAGTTATTTCAATTTGATTACAATAACCAGCAAGCGATTCATCAATCGCATTATCAACTATTTCAAATACTAAGTGATGCAAACCAGTTCCATCATCTGTATTTCCAATATACATACCAGGACGTTTACGTACTGCATCCAACCCTCGAAGAACTTTAATATTAGAAGAATTATAAGAAGTTAACATCAATATTATTTCTCATTAATTAATTATGGATATAACTAGATTACTTTATTCATTTAAATCATATTAATTATAATAGTTAACATATAAATTTCCTATTTTAATATAATAAGTTAATTATATCAAATATGAAATATTGACTTCAACTTAAATCATTGATTTATAGATTTATGATAAAACATGAATTTATATCCGTATTGGCATTACAATATAAGAAGCGAATGGATTTTTTATATCTTCAATATGAATTCTAGATATAGAATCAATAAAAGATAGGCGTACTTCCTCACATTTTAATACATTTAATATATCTATAACATAGAAAACATTAAAACATATTTCTAATTCATCACCATGATAACCAATTTCTAATATTTCTTCTGATTCTTCATTATTAGAATTATTTGATGTAATCTTTAATTGATTTTTAGTAATATTTAAACGAACACCTTTAAATTTTTCGCAAGAAATAATAGCTGATCGAGATAATGCTTGTTTTAATAAAATACAATCTATATCTAAGAATTTATCATAATTATTTTTTAATACTTTTTTATAATCAGGAAAAGAACCATCAATTAGTCTAGATGTAAAAACAATTTCTTTTGTATAAACTCTAATATTATTAGAACCAATTTGTATTTTTAAATTTGTGTTTTCTCCGTTTAATAAACGTGCTAATTCAACTACACCCTTGCGTGGTACTATTACGGAATAATTTGGTAATATATAATCAATTTTGATAAAACAAGTTGCTAAACGATGACCATCTGTAGCTACAGCACGAATTTTTTTATCACTTGTCTCCAACATTATTCCGTTTAAGTAATGACGTATATCTTGATATCCCATTGAAAATTTAGTTAATTCAATTAAGTTTTTTAAATTACTTTGTAATAAATTAAATTCTACTTCAATATGCCAATCATCTAAATTTGGGAAATTTTCAGACGATAATGTAGATAAAGAAAAACGACTGCAACCAGAACTGATCAACATACGATTATTTTTTGATTCAATATTAATTAAAGATCCTTTAGGAAGACTTCGACATATCTCTAAAAACTTTCGTCCAGGTACTGTAATAGATCCTAATTGATCCGATTTTATATCTATACTAGTAACCATTTCTATTTCTAGATCAGTTGCTGTTAAAAATAGAAATTTATCGTTTACTTCTATTAATATATTTCCAATAATTGGTTTTATTGGACGACTACTTATTAGACTACTTATCTGTTGTAATGGTTTAATTAATTTTTCTCTTTCAATAATTATTTTCATAAAATACATTCTTAATAAGATATTTTTTTAATAAGGTTAAAATAATCTATTTTTATATCATAATTATCCATACATAATTTTCTAATTTTACGACAAGCGTGAAGTACTGTAGTATGATCACGTCCTCCAAAAGACCTTCCTATTTCTGGTAAACTGTGATTAGTAAGTTCTTTTGCTATTGCCATAGCAATTTGACGAGGGCGTGTAAACAATTGAGACCGATTTTTAGATATCACGTCTGAAATTTTTATTTTATAATATTCGGCTACCTGTTTTTGAATATTATGAATTGTTATTAATTTATTTTGTAAAGATAATGAATCTTGTATTACTTTACGTACAAAATCTATATTAATAGCACATCCTATGAAGTTAGCATTAGCTATTATACGGTTTAAAGCACCTTCAAGTTCACGTACATTGGAATGCAAATTTCTTGCAATAAAAAAAGCTACATCATCTGGTAAGATGATGTTTTTTTCATTGGCTTTTTTCATTAATATTTTTATACGAGTTTCTAATTCAGGAGGATCAATAGCTATAGTTAATCCACATTCAAAACGTGATTTTAAACGACTTTCAATGCCTTGAAGTTCTTTTGGATAACGATCTGAAGTAATGATCATTTGTTGATTACCTTCTAGTAATGCATTAAATGTATGAAAAAATTCTTCTTGAGATCTTTCTTTATTAGCAAAAAACTGTATATCATCAACAAGTAAAGCATCTACAGAACGATAATAACATTTAAAGTCTTCAATAGCCTTGTTTTTTAAAGCTTTTACCATGTTTTGAACAAAAAGCTCTGAATGTATATAAATTAATTTTATATTTATTATTTTTTTTATAATTTTATTACCTACGGCATGCAATAAATGTGTTTTACCAAGTCCTGTTCCACCATAAATAAATAAAGGATTATATTTTATATTCCTATTATTTCTTACTATTTGACTGTTTGCTATTTGATATGCAGCAATCCGTGCTAATTTATTAGATTTGCCTTCTATGAAGTTATCAAAATTATATTTTTTATTTAAAGTAGAATTATAAGAGGTATTAGATTGTATTAAAATATCATTCCAAATAGATGAGCTAAATTTTTTATTTTTATATTTTTTTTTTATCGATGTAATAGGTATTTCTATCTTTACTGTGGTATTTTTTTCTATATTACAAATTCCAACCTTAAAGTTTAATAATGGCGCATTAATGCCACAGAATTCTTGCATTAATTCATTTATATTTTTATAGTATTTATCTTTAACCCAGTCAAGTACAAATCGATTTGGAGCATATAAGGCAAGAATATTTTTATTTAGTTTAGCTTTTAATGGACGAATCCACATACTGAATTCAGTAGCAGGAAGCTGATCCTGTAAACGGGAAAGACATTGTTGCCAAATCTTAATTGACACTTTACACTCCAAGTCGTACCATTTTATGGTATTTAAATTAATATTGAGATAATATTAATTTATTTACGGTTTACATGTATATGGTCTGGTCTATCTCAATCATTAAAAAATATAGCTTTCCTCTTGCAGTAATATAGACAGCGAATATAGAATTTATTACTTTAAATTTAATAACTTTTTGATGATACCATTAATCATGTATATCTATAAACTTATATTTACTTTTTATATTAAAATAAGTAGCATGCATTATCGAAAGTAAAATTAATTTGATCTCATATTCAATAAAGCTTATATTATTTATATAAAAATTCTAAAGAACAATATTTAATTTAGTCAACAAAATATATTATTAAATATGTTATTTTATAAATTTCTTAAATCTTAAGGTTAAATAAATTATGAAACGCACCTATCAACCTTCAGTTTTAAAACGTAATCGTTCACATGGTTTTCGTGCACGTATGTCTACTAAAAAAGGTCGTAAAATTTTAGCTAATAGACGTGCTAAAGGACGTATTCGTCTAACTATTTCTAAACGTTTTTAGTATTATTTAATTTTATAATTATGTCTAATTTACATTTTCCAAAAAAATTGCGATTACTAACTTCCAATGAATTTTGTTTCGTATTTGAAAAACCTCAATGTGCCCATTCATCGAAACTTATTATATTTGGACGTCTTAATAAATTTAAATATCCACGTATTGGGCTTACTATTGCTAAAAAATATGTTAAACTCGCTCATGAACGTAACAGAATTAAAAGATTAATTAGAGAAAGTTTTCGTTTAAAACAGTATGATTTACCAATTAAAGATTTTGTTATAGTAGCTAAAAAAGGAATTTGTACTGTTGATAATCATATTTTATTTTGCATATTGGAGAGATTATGGACTCATCATTGTCAGTTGTCTTAAGATCATTAATAATGATGATACGTATTTATCAGGTTGTTATTACCTCTTTTTTAAATCCATGTTGTAGGTTTTATCCTACTTGTTCTCAATATGGTATTGAATCACTAGTAAGATTTGGATTAGTGAAAGGAATTTATTTAATTTTAAAACGTATATTTAAATGTCATCCTCTTAGGAATGGTGGTTATGATCCTGTACCATCAAAAAAATACTAATTATTAAAGTAGAGAATATTAAAGATGGATTCACAACGTAATCTTTTTTTGATTGTTTTTTTATTATTATTTATTGTTATATGGCAAATTTGGCAAACAGATCATAATATGCAGTTATTTGAAAGTCAAAAATTAAAAAACGATAATACTGAGAATTTATCTAATAGGAGTCCAAACACAAATATTGTGATTAAAAATAAAAATCAGGATATATTTGTAAAAACTGATTTATTTGCATTAAATATTAATACCAATGGAGGAGATATTTATCAATCGGAGTTATTAAATTTTCCAGAGAAACTTGATTCTAATAAACATCTTAAATTACTTAAAACCAATCCATTATTTTTATATCAAGTACAAACAGGTTTGATTGGTCCAGATGGTACAGATAATTTAGATAAGAACGTGCGTCCTATATTTGTAGCAAAAAAGAATCATTTTGAAATGTTAAAAGGACAAAATGAACTACAAGTACCAATGGTTTTTGTAAGCAAGAAAGGAATAATATATACTAAAACATTTATATTTAAGCGAGGAGAATACATTGTTAATGTTCGTTATAAAATTAATAATGTTACTAGAAAATTCATTAAATTATCAATGTTTAGCCAATTACAACAAACAGCAAAATCAATAAAAGACAATAATCTTAGCAATAATTTTACTTTACATACTTATCGTGGTGCTGCTTATTCCACCGACAATATTAAGTACCATAAATATAAATTTAATAATATATTAGAAGATAAAAACCTAAGCATGGAAACAAAAAGAGGTTGGGTAGCAATGATACAACAATATTTTGCAACGGCTTGGATTGTCAATAATAAAGATATAAGTACTATTTATACTAATAGTATTGATAACAATATAGCAGTTATAGGTTACCAATCTTCGCCAATGATTATTCCTGCTGGTACTGAGAAGTGTATTTCTAGTACACTATGGATGGGTCCAGAACTACAAGATGAAATGGCTGTTCTTGCTCCTAATCTTAACTTAACTGTAGATTATGGTTGGTTATGGTTTATTTCAAGACCGCTATTTAAATTATTAAAATTTATCCATAGTTCTGTTAATAATTGGGGTTTTTCTATTATAATTATTACTTTTATAGTACGTGGAATTATGTATCCATTAACCAAAGCTCAATATTTATCCATGGCCAAGATGCGTAAACTTCAACCTAAAATTAAAAAAATACAAGAAAATTTAAAGGATGATAAGCAGAAAATGAGTCAGGAAATGATGGCTTTATATAAAGAAGAAAAAGTAAATCCTCTTGGAGGTTGTTTACCCTTGCTGATTCAAATGCCTATTTTTCTTGCTCTTTATTACATGCTTTCAAATTCAGTAGAATTAAGACATGCTCCTTTTATTTTTTGGATTCGTGATTTGTCTTCACAGGATCCTTATTATATATTACCAATTTTAATGGGTATCACTATGTTTTTTATTCAAAAAATGTCTCCTGTAAACGTTACTGATCCGATACAACAAAAATTTATGATTTATATGCCTATGATCTTTTCAATGTTCTTTTTATGGTTTCCATCAGGTTTAGTTATATATTATATTATCAGTAATTTAGTAACTATTATGCAACAACAAGTAATATTCCGGAGTTTAAAAGAATATGGTTTTTAATGAACCAAAAATTACATATAAAACATCATAATAATATGAACCAAATTGATACTATCGTTGCGCAAGCTACCCCCATAGGATATGGTGGCATAGGTATTTTACGTATTTCGGGAATGAAAACTTTAGAAATTACAAAAAAAGTATTAGGTAAAATTCCTAAACCAAGATATGCTGATTATTTAAATTTCAATAGTTTTGATGGAGGGATCATAGACAAAGGAATTGCTTTATGGTTTCCTAAACCCAATTCTTTTACGGGTGAAGACGTATTAGAGCTTCATTGTCATGGTGGGCCTATAATTTTAGATTTATTATTAAAGTATATTTTGACATTTCCTAATGTGCGTATTGCAAAACCAGGTGAATTTTCTGAACGAGCTTTTTTAAATGAAAAAATTGATCTAACACAAGCAGAAGCGATTGCTGATTTAATTAAAGCCAATTCAGAGCAAGCAGCACGTTCTGCAATTAACTCCTTGCAAGGTGTATTCTCAACTCATATAAATAAAATTATAAAAAATCTCATTGATTTAAGAGTTCAAATGGAAGCAGAAATTAATTTTCCTAATGAAGACATTCATTGCCTCTCCAATAATAAAATTAGAAAAAAAATTGACATTATTATAAATAATCTGAAGAAATTACTTTCTGAAGCTAATCAAGGTTGTTTATTAAATGAAGGCTTAACAGTTGTAATTACTGGCAATACTAATGTTGGAAAATCCAGTTTATTTAATTTATTGGTAGGTATGGAAACTGCAATTGTTACTAACATTGCTGGGACTACACGTGACGTGCTGCATAAAAGTATAAATATTGATGGAATACCTTTAAATATATTGGATACGGCAGGTCTGAGAGAATCTTATGATGATGAAGTTGAACGTATCGGGATTAAACGAGCTTTGTATGAACTTAATAAAGCTGATTATGTTTTATTTATGGTGGATGGAACCAAGGTTGATACTAAAAAATCTGTAGAAATATTAAAAGAATTTTTGCTAACTTTGCAAAAACAACCGAAAATTACAATTATTAGAAATAAATCAGATATTACTGGAGAGCCGTTAGGTTTGACTGAAATCAGTGGTTTTTCAATAATTCATCTATCAGCCTTAAAAGGAGATGGAATAAGATATTTATTAGACCATCTAAAACAAAAAATAGGATTTAAAAATACTATAGAAGGTAATTGTACTGCTCGTCGCCGTCATCTACAATCTTTAAAAATAGCATATAATTATTTGATAGAAAGCAAGAAAAAAATATCAGAATTTTATAATTACGAACTGATAGCTGAGGATTTATACCTTGCTCAAAAAGAATTAAATACAATAACTGGTGTTTTCACTTCAGAAGATTTACTAAATAAAATTTTTTCTAGTTTTTGTATTGGTAAATAATCTTTATGTTTTTGAATATATTATTACAAAATAAATATATTGCTTTATTTAAAATAAAATTATTTATCTATTCTTGCATTGCAAGAAATTAAATATTCGTTTTCTAAGTGTTATGTAAAAATTTATTAAATAACAATCATTTTAATAATCTTATTATTGGTTGTTCTTTATTTAATATTAAATGAATTCAAAATTTATAATGAAAAAATTTGATATAAAAACATTCCAAGGTTTAATTTTAACTTTGCAAGAATATTGGATGAGTTTAGGATTTATGCTTATTCAACCTTTGGATTTAGAAGTGGGTGCTGGGACTTCGCATCCTATTACTTGTTTACACGCACTCGGTCCTGAACCTATTGCGGCAGCTTACGTTCAACCCTCACGTAGACCAACCGATGGTCGTTACGGTATAAATCCAAATCGTTTGCAATATTATTTTCAATTTCAGGTTATTATAAAACCTTCTCCAAAAAACATTCAGGATTTATATTTAAACTCATTAAAAAAAATAGGGATAAATCCTTCTTTACAAGATATTCGTTTTATAGAAGATGATTGGGAAAATCAAACCTTAGGTGCTTGGGGATTAGGTTGGGAAGTTTTACTTAATGGTATGGAAATTACTCAATTTACTTATTTCCAACAAATTGGTTGCCTTGATTGTAAACCTGTTACTGGTGAAATTACTTATGGTTTAGAAAGAATTGCAATGTTTATACAAGATACTAATAATGTATATGATTTAATATGGAATAATGGTTTACATGGTATAATTACTTACGGAGATTTGTTTTATCAAAATGAAGTAGAACAATCAACTTATAATTTTAAGCATGATAATAATAGTTTTTTATTATCTTGTTTTGAACAATATGAAAAAGAAATTTTATATTTGCTAAGACTAAAAACTCCTTTACCCATTCCAGCTTATGAATTTATTTTAAAAGCAATTCATAATTTTAATTTATTAGATGCTCGTAAAGCTATTTCATCAACTGAACGCCAATGTTATATTTTACGTATTCGCAGTTTAACTAAAGCTGTGGCTGAAGCTTATTATATTTATCGTAAATCATTAGGTTTTCCACTATGTAATTTTAAAAAAATTAAGAGATGATAATGAATGGAAAAACTTTATTAGTAGAAATTGGTACAGAGGAACTTCCACCAAAAATACTTCGTAATTTAGCAAAGTTATTCCTAGATTATGTAACTATTGAATTAAAACTTTTTCGTTTATCTTACGAAAAAGTTTTTTGGTTTGCATCACCTAGACGTTTAGCAATAAAAGTAATAAATTTACAGATACAGCAACTTGATAGAATAATTGAAAAACGTGGTCCTATTTTAGCAAATGCATTTGATCTTAATGGGGATATGACAAAAGAAACTAAAAATTGGATTACTAATAATAATATTATTAGTTCTAAAATTGAAACTTTACGTAATATCAAGGGTGAATGGTTGTTTGTTCGTAAAATAGTTAAAGGTCAAAAAACAGAATTATTAATACCAATAATAATTGAAAAAACGCTAAAAAAAATATCTGCTCCAAAATTAATGAGATGGGGGGATAATAATATAAAATTTATTCGTCCTATTCACACTATTACCATAATATTTGGTAAAAAGCTAATTTCAAGTATCATTTTAGGGATTAAATCTAAGAGAGTTATCTATGGCCATCGATTTATGGGTGATAGTAAGATTACTTTAGTTGATGCCGATCAATATCCTGAAATTATTTTAGAACGTGGTAAAGTAATTGCAGATTATGAAAAACGTAAAGAAATAATTAGAACAAATGCTAAGTTAATTGCAAGTAAATTAGGTGGCATAGTAGATTTGAGTAATGAATTATTAGATGAAGTTAATTCTTTAGTTGAATGGCCAGTCGTCTTTGCTGCAAATTTCAATAAAGAATTTCTTGGTATTCCTAATGAACTACTAGTTCACATCATAAAAAACAAACAAAAATATTTTCCAATTTATGATAATAAAGGAATATTATTACCTAGGTTTATTTTTGTAAGCAATATTGAATGTGATAATTCTAAGCAAATAATCATTGGTAATGAAAAAGTTTTACATTCCCGTCTAGTTGATGCTAAGTTCTTTTTTGATATTGATAAAAAAAATCGTTTATCAGATAATTTACATCTCTTAGATAAAATTATTTTTCATAATAAACTTGGTTCGTTACAAGATAAAACAAAACGCATTATAAATTTGTCCAGATGGATTGCGTCTAAAATAGGTGCTGATATAAATCATTCCATGCGTGCAAGTTTACTTTCAAAATGCGATTTAATTACTAATATAGTATGTGAGTTTGCTGAAATGCAAGGTATAATAGGCATGTATTATGCGCGTTATGACGGTGAAATAGAAGATGTTTCAATTGCATTAAGTCAGCAATACAAACCATGTTTTTCTGGAGATATGATACCTTCTACTTTAATAGGATGTACATTATCAATATCAGATAAAATAGACACCATGGTAGGAATGTTTGGTATTAACCAATTTCCTAAAAGAAGTAAGGATCCCTTAGCGCTACGTCGTGCTGCATTTGGAGTATTACGTATAATTATTGAGATGAATTTACCTTTAAATCTAAAACATATGGCACAAGAAGCAGTAAATATTTATAAAGGTATTTTAATTAATGATAATACTGTTAATGATCTTATAGATTTTATGTTTGCTCGTCTCCAAAAATTATATCTTGAAAATGGATTTAGTTTAGATGTGTTTCAAGCCGTTCTATCTGTACGTCCATTATATCCAGTAGATTTCGATCTACGTATGAAAGCACTATCTCACTTCCTTTCCCTTGACGAATCAACTGAATTAATAATTGTAAATAAACGTGTTAATAATTTTTTAACGAAGTCTAATAATACAATCATAAACAATGAAATAAATTTATCTTTACTTAAACAAAAAGAAGAGATTGAGCTTGCAAATTATATATCTAAGTTAACAACTAAACTAAAACCTTATTTTACTCAAGGATTGTATAAAGAAGCTTTAATTGAATTAACAATGTTGAAAACAACTATTGATAATTTTTTTGATAAAGTAACAATTAATACTAATGATTTTGCTGTATATCTTAATCGTTTAACATTATTAATGAAAATAAAAATACTTTTCCTTGAAGTTGCTGATATTTCTATCCTTAAGATAAGGAAGAAGACGGATTTTATAAAAAAGGGATAATATAAAGCAACTGTTTTTATTAAAGAAATAAAATAATACTTAATTTACAAACTTTGTAAGTTTTATTCGATATATATTATATTTTATTCGTTAACAAAACTCCCGGTGAATAGCAAACATAACATGTAACATTTTATTGTTATCATAATATCAAAAAAAGATCTATTAAAAAATTATTTTCAATTGTAGAAAATTATATTCACTATTCATGTATGATATTTTTTATATTAACTATAAAACTGTTAAATAGAACTAACTAGAAAAAATATAACAAGATAAGTGAATAATATAAGTCTAAATAAAATATTATTTAATAAAATTTATAAAATAATACAATAATTAAAAGTATATTTTATTTCTCTATTTTATAGAGATATATCGTTATATTTATACAACTGATGTGTTCTCAAATTTTATTAAATGCGTCCTTATAATAAGGATTTATATTAAATATAACATATCAAAGGGAGATTAATAATATGAGTTACTCACTTCCACCATTGCCTTATTCATATTATGCGTTGGAGCCATATTTTGATAAAAAAACAATGGAAATTCATCACGTAAAACATCATCAAACTTATATAAATAATGTCAATTCTATACTAAAAAATACTGAATTTGCTTCATTACCAATTGATCTTTTAATTACTAGATTAAATGAATTTCCTGTTGAAATTAGAGAAACGGTACGTAATAATGCTGGTGGTCATGCTAATCATTCATTTTTTTGGAAAGGTTTAAAGATTAATAGTATTCTAAAAGGAAATTTAAAAAATGCTATTGAGGATAAATTTAAAAGCATTTCCAAATTTCAAGAAGAATTTGAAAGAGTTGCTCTATCTCGTTTTGGATCTGGTTGGGTATGGTTAGTTAAAAAAGATAATAAGTTATCAATAGTTTCTACAGCAAATCAGGATAACCCGTTGATGGGTAAATCAATTTCTGGAGTTTGTGGTTCTCCTATTATTAGCTTAGATTTATGGGAGCATGCATATTATCTTAAGTATCAAAATAGACGTATTGACTATATTAAATCATTCTGGAATATCGTTGACTGGGATAGAGCAAAAGAATGTTTTGAATTAAGTGATTAATCTAATATTGTCATAAATAATATAAACCGTTGAAAGAAATTTCATCGGTTTATCATACCTTAAATTAATTTATAAAATCATCAATTTTCTTTTATTTTAATATAAAATGGTTAATAGATTTAAGATAATTATTTTTTATCAGATCAATAAATAAAATATTTATCCTTTCTTAATTAAAGTAATTTTCCCTTATGAGTATAAAAAATATATATATAAAAATCTAACAAGTAATAAATTTCTAGTATATTTTCTTTGACAAAAAGAAGTTCATTATCTTTACTTTCATTATAATTTATTAGAATAAGTTAGATACTTATTAAAGTTTCTCTATGAAAGTTATTATTGATGAAATCTTAACAAAGATTAATTTTTATATTTAAAACAACGAGAACTCATTGCTGACATTTTATTTAAAATGTAAGTAATAGTATATCTCTAATGGAGATTAGTTAATGTGCATCAATTTAAATCGTAAAAAAAGTACAATCGTTATTAATTATTTCGATAAATATAGAATTTTACTGAAATTTATTAGTTTTGTTTTTATAGTAATATCTATTAATACTCAAGCAAAAACTCTTGTATACTGTTCTGAAGGTTCGCCAGAAGGATTTAATCCACAATTATTTACTTCTAATACTACTTATGATGCTAGTTCTATTCCTATTTATAACCGTTTAGTTGAATTTAAAAAAGGAACCATTGAAATAGAGCCTGGACTTGCTGAGTCATGGAATATTAGTCCAAATGGTAAAGTTTATACTTTTAATTTACGAAAAGGAGTAAAATGGCAATCTAGCAAATACTTTAAACCTACACGTGAATTTAATGCTGATGACGTAATATTTACTTTTGAACGTCAATTAAATAAAAATAATAAGTATTATAAAGTATCTGGAGGTGATTATAAATATTTTAATAATATGGGTATGACCCAATTAATAAACAAACTTGAAAAAGTTGACGATAATACAGTGAGATTTTTTCTTTCACGTCCTTATGCTCCTTTTATTTCTAATTTAGCCATGGATTTTGCATCTATCCTTTCTAAGGAATATGCAGAAAATTTATTAAAGAAAGGTAATCCTGAAAAAATAGATATAGATCCCATAGGTACAGGACCATTTCAGTTACTTAGTTATAAAAAAGATTCAATGATTGTATATCAAACAAATCCTAATTATTGGGGAACCAAACCAAAAATTGATTATTTAATGTTTTCTATTACGCCAGATGCTTCTATTCGTTATTCAAAATTAAAAAAAGGTGAATGTCATATAGTGTCTAACCCCAGTTTATCTGATTTTGAAAACATAAAAAAAGATAAAGATATAAAAATAATAAAACAAATTGGAGCAAATGTTAGTTTTATTTCATTTAATACTGAGAAAAAACCATTTAATAACTTAGCAGTTCGTAAATCATTATCTATGGCTATAAATAGAAAAGCAATCTTAAATTCTGTGTATAAAGGTAACGGTCAAATATCAGACAGCTTAATCCCACCTATCATGTGGAGCTATAATAAATCAACTAATAATTACAAGTATGACATTATAGAAGCTAAAAAGATGTTAAAAAAATCTGGTCTAAAAGACGGGTTTTCAGTTAATTTATGGGTAATGCCAATGCAACATCCATATAATCTAAATACTCATTACATGGCTGAAATGATTAAAGCTGATTGGGCTAAAATTGGAGTGAAAACTAAAATCTTTGATTATAAATGGGATGAATACGTAAAACGTGCACAATCTGGTGAGCATCAAGCCATCATAAATGGATGGATTAGTGATAATGGTGATCCAGATAATTTTTATTCTACATTATTTAACTGTAATTCATTAAAATATGGCCGTAATTATTCCCGTTGGTGTTATAAACCATATGATGAAAAAATAAATTTAGCTCGCAATGAAAATTCTCAAAAAAAACGTATTGATTGTTATAAAAACGCACAAGCGATGATAAACAATCAGGTTCCAGCTTTAATAATAATACACTCTAATTTATGGGAACCAGTTAATAAAAATATTATTGGTTATTTAATTGATCCTTTAGGTAAACATCATTTTGATACAGTTGATATGAAGGATTAAATTGACTTTTATAATTAATTAATTTTCATGCATATATTTCAGAGTAATTGTATTAATTATATTAAAAATACTTTTATTTATTAATGATTTATATGCATTTTATTTATAATAAATTACTAATAAAAAAACAAAAAATATTTATAATATACTAAGGATTTTATTAACGATAATTTTACAATAAAAAAAACAATGTAACTATTTAGTTAAAATCGTACCACATTTTATAGCAATTTTAATCTAAAATATTTTTATTATGATTATTGCAATAATTTGTGGTATTTTTTATTTACTGTAAATATCAAAATAATGAATAATATTTAAAAATTTAATTTATAAATATGTGTATGATTAATATCATTTGATGAATATATTTATCAAACATACACATATTAAACAATAAATATTATTTAATAATTTTTTAAATAATTATGTTTTCTCTGTTCTTAATTATGTTAGAATATACATCATATTGGAATATAAGTTATAATAGTTTTAAAGATTTCATATATAATAAATGAAGTTATATATTGATTTTTTTTATAAATTGATTATAATTCATTTCTAAGTATTATTGTATTAAATACAAATAAAAATATCTTTATAAAAATTGTCATTTTGTCAGAAATGTCTGGTTGGAATTTATAAAAAACCCATCATTGTATTAAAATTTTAGAGTTAAATATAGTTTTATCTGATTAATTTTATAAAAATATTTTAACAAGTTAATAGCAAATAATTTTTACTTGATTTTTTTATTGTTATTTATTATGGTAAGTGCTAGATTAGATCGAGATCATTTAATTTATTTTAATAATTTATTGTATTTAGAATACAAAGGGTATTATTTTTAATTAATTCAAAACACAAATATTATTTCTTTTCAAGTGTACCCAATGAGGGAACAGCAAATGAATAGCAATAAGATTATTTATCTGAGCGATAATAATTTTGATGAAAACATCTTAAAAGATGGTGTTACTGCATTAGTAGATTTTTGGGCTGAATGGTGTGGGCCGTGTAGGACTATGTCACCAATTCTTGATGAAATTTCAGAAGAATACGATAGTAAATTAATCGTTGCCAAAATTAACGTTGACGATAATTCTAATAAAGCTCAAAAATATGGAGTTCGTGGTATCCCAACTTTAATGTTATTTAAAAATGGTAAAAATATAGCAACAAAAGTAGGCTCTCTATCTAAATCACAACTAAAAGAATTCTTAGATAATAATTTGATAAAATAATTAAATTATTAAAGGAATATTTGGTTAACAGTGTCTATTATTTTCAATTACTAATTATTTGAATTTATTATAATATATTTATATGATTTGTTTTATATGATAATTTTTAGATTTTTTTAATCGTAGATTATCATCCATTTCAAATTTTTAACAAATTAATGTTTATGATTTTGTTTTGACACCTATAAATTGTCATTATTTATAGTTGTTTGTTATTTTTTTCAAAATTTTTTTAACTAGTAGCTATAAGTGATTACAAATTCATTAATCATATTAACTACGAAAGATATTTCGACTATTATTCACGGCCTTCTCCTGATTTTAAGAATTAATCAATATGAATCTTACCAAACTAAAAAATACACCAGTTTCTGAATTGATTAAATTAGGTGAAAAAATGGGTCTAGAAAACCAAGCGCGTATGCGTAAGCAAGACATCATTTTTTCAATATTAAAACAACATTCAAAAAGTGGTGAGGATATTTTTGGTAATGGAGTACTTGAAATATTACAAGATGGGTTTGGATTTTTACGTTCTGGAGATAGTTCTTATCTAGCTGGTCCAGATGATATTTACGTATCTCCTAGCCAAATTCGCCGATTTAACCTTCGTACAGGAGATACTATATCAGGGAAAATTAGGCCTCCTAAAGAAGGAGAACGATATTTCGCTTTACTAAAAGTTAATGAAGTCAACTATGATAAGCCAGAGAATTCACGTAATAAAATACTATTTGAAAATCTTACTCCATTACATGCTAATCATCGTTTAAAAATGGAGCGTGGTAATGGTTCTACTGAAGATTTAACTACACGTGTATTAGATTTAGCATCTCCAATTGGTCTTGGCCAGCGTGGTTTAATAGTAGCTCCTCCAAAGGCGGGTAAAACAATTTTATTACAAAATATTGCCCAAAGTTTAGCACATAATTATCCGAGCTGTGTTTTGATGGTTCTATTAATTGATGAAAGACCAGAGGAAGTAACAGAAATGAGACGTTTAGTTAAAGGTGAAGTTATAGCTTCAACTTTTGATGAACCAGCTTCTCGTCATATTCAAGTTGCTGAAATGGTTATTGAAAAAGCTAAACGTTTAGTAGAACATAAAAAAGATGTTGTTGTCTTATTAGATTCTATTACACGATTAGCACGTGCTTACAATACTGTAGTTCCAGCTTCTGGTAAAGTTTTAACTGGTGGTGTAGATGCTAACGCTTTACATCGACCAAAACGTTTCTTTGGAGCAGCAAGAAATGTAGAGGAAGGTGGTAGTTTAACTATTATTGCAACTGCATTGGTAGACACTGGTTCTAAAATGGATGAAGTTATTTATGAAGAGTTTAAAGGAACCGGAAATATGGAATTGCATTTATCGAGAAAAATAGCTGAAAAACGAGTTTTTCCAGCAATTGATTATAACCGTTCTGGTACCCGTAAAGAGGAACTTCTGACCCTGCAAGAAGAACTGCAAAAAATGTGGATTTTACGTAAAATTATGCATCCTATGGGAGAAATAGATGCAATGGAGTTTTTAATTAACAAATTAGCTATGACTAAAACTAATGATGATTTTTTCGATATGATGAAGCGTTCGTAAGAACGACAATTTTAATATTAAATTTAATTGAAATATATTTAGTTAAGTTACCTATAAATAAAATATTGCTATTTACTAATTTAATAAAATAGGATTTATTATTGAATATATCCTCCTCCCTATTATTTAATTTTTAGCGCCCGTAGCTCAGTTGGATAGAGCACTACCCTCCGAAGGTAGAGGTTTCAGGTTCAAATCCTGTCGGGCGCACCACAGTTAATTCTATCAATAAAATGATAAACAATCTATTAAAAATATGTTATATTATTAATTAAAGTAATCGTTTATGGTGGCTATAGCTCAGTTGGTAGAGTTCTGGATTGTGATTCCAGCTGTCGTGGGTTCGAATCCCACTAGTCACCCATAAATTTTTAAAGTGATTATTAAAAAAATATCTGGAATTTCGGTGAGTGGCGCAGCTTGGTAGCGCAACTGGTTTGGGACCAGTGGGTCGGAGGTTCGAATCCTCTCTCACCGACCAATGATATATTTTAGTACCTAAATTAATATCATATGTTGTGTTATAATTTAACAAATTACCTTACTTTAATTACAGAATAATACACTAAATTAAAGATAGGATAATGTTTTTAATATGGATTTATTATTTGCGCTTTCAGTTACATAAATTTCTTTCCATCCCAATTTTTGAGCATTTTCTAACAAACGATTACTAACAACTAAAATTTTACATTTAATTAGCCATTCTTTTCGATCTTTTTCTGTAAACAAATAAAATAGTTGTTTTAACATATCACTGCTAGTTACTACTAGAGTATTAATACCAAGATTTCTTAAACGTTCACCTTCAATTATCCCATTGTATTTTTTTTTTACTGATTGATAACATTCAACAAAAAATACTTTTACCTCAAATCCTAAAAGTGTTTTTTTTAAAAGTTCTCTGCTAGGATTTCCACTAAAAATTAAAGCGATCTTATTCTTGATGTTATTTAACTCTAATAATTCTATTAATTCTTCACTACCCTCTCTAATTTTAGGATACTTGATATTTAATTTACTAATAGCTTTAAAAGCTATGGCAGTTGAGTAACCAATTGCATAATAATTTAAATCAATCGGCCATGACATAGAAGCTTTTTGTAAGGTTAAGTTAGCAAAATACAAAGCTTGTTTTGATAGTATAAATACTAAATCATTAGAATGTAGAAAATTAGTCAATATATAAGGAATACAATTTAAATTGTTACCCGGTATAAAATCAATCAAAGGAAAGCTAAAAGCTTTTTTTCCTAATTTCCTTAAACTTAAAACTAGATCTCTCGCAGCAGGTTCAGGACGAGTTATTAAAATAGTCATATATTTTATTTAAATTATTTTTGAAAAATTTACCGTTTTCACAAATTAATTTTTCAGCTAATAAAATCCCTGTTTTTTCAGATTGATATCTTGATCCTCTAATTTCTTTTTTAATAATTATACTGCTATTACCATTTGGCACACAAATTAACCCTCGTAACCATATATCGCTACCTTCTAATATTGCAAAACCAGCAATAGGCAATTCGCATCCTCCATCAAGATAATTATTCATAGCACGTTCTGCTTTTATACACACTGCAGTATCATCATGATTTAATACTTGAAGTAAATTTATTAATTTAATATCATCTAAACGGCATTCAACACCTAGTGCACCTTGACCAACTGCTGGTAATACAATATCAGTAGATAATATTTGATTAATTCTGTTTTCTAAACCTAGTCTTTTTAATCCAGCAGCAGCGATAATGATTGCATCATATTCACCTATATCTAATTTATTTAATCTTGTTCCAATGTTTCCTCTTATCGAACGAACTAATAAATCTGGACGATAAGAAATAATTTGGCATCCTCTACGCATACTTGAAGTACCAATAATCGCTCCTTTTGGCATATCTTCAAGTGAACGATAACGATGAGAAACAATTACATCATATGGATTTTCTCTCTCACAAATAGCAACTAAACCAAGGCCTTTTGGAAGATTTATAGGTAAATCTTTTATTGAATGCACTGCTAAATCAGCTTTACGTTTTATTACTAATTGTTCGAGTTCTTTAACAAAGACACCTTTACCACCTAGTTTTAATATAAGTTTATCAATTATAATATCACCTTTAGTCATGGTTGGAATTATTTCTATGTTTAAATTAGGATATATGCTACTTAGACGATCTTTTATATAACTAGCTTGCCATAAAGCTAAAGGACTTTTCCTTGTTGCAATTTTTAAAATATTTTTTGACATATAATATATTTATCTTCATTAATTAAATTAATTATGTTTAAATTTTATACATTGCCTAAATAAAATAGTATGTTTATATAAATAGTTTAATTATATGGATAAGAAGATTACCAAATATCAATAAAATTAAACACGAAATTTAGTTTATTTTAAATTTTTTTGATTATTTTTATTTATACTCTTAATACTATAAACCATATATTTAATTAATTACGTAAAATCTTAAATATTTTATATAATTTAGAAAAATATTATCAATAATATAAAATATATAAACAAACACAAAATACTATATGTAATTAATTAACTTCATACCATATCAATTTAATTACTTAAGTTGTATTTTTTAATAAATATAAATTTTATTTAATTTATAGTAAATAATAAATTAAATTTATTAAGAGATTATAAATTATATATTTGTTTAATTTCTATTTTACCATACTATACTTAAAAGCAGTATATTGCTTTAAATATTTGATATTTAAATAAAGTTTTATTAAAAAGTAAAGATATAAATTTATTAGTGTATATAAATTAAAATTTATATTTAAAATATCTATCAAATAAAATAATTTCATGAGCTATTATAATGAACATTACGAATTTTTCTATCTAAAATAATAATTAAAGGATAGTAATATTAATAAGTAATTGATTTTTACTTAAGTAAGATAGGAATTTAATAATTATATTAAGATTGACAAATCATTAGTTAAAATAAACAATTAACCCAAAATAGGTATCTTAATTATAAATTGATATATTTATAATATAAATTTATTAAAAATTAAAATATTTAGTTTTTAAGGTAAAATTTATATGAAACAAATTATTAATTTGCTAAAAATAATTGATATTATTTGTGAAAACATTTGTTAATAATAAGTAAAATGATTAATTTTTAATTTATATTATTTAATTAATAAATTGTAATTAGTGAAGTTATATGAATACGTTTTTGATTTTTTTTAATTATTTAACAGTAAAATATTAGTTAAATTAAGTTGTAGATAATAAATTTAATTTTTAAGTATATTTAAAATATTTTAATGATATATTATATAAAATAATAATAGCTTAATTAATTTCCATGGTATTTTTATGGGACAAAAGATTATTTTTTCTAAAATGCATAGCTTAAGAAACGATTTTGTTATAATAGATTCCATAACTCAAGAATTTTTTCTTTCTCCAAAATTAATTAATAAAATATCTGATCGTCATTCAGGAATCGGCTTTGATCAGTTATTAATTGTTGAACCACCTGTAGCTCCAAATTTTGATTTTCATTATAGAATATTTAACTCAAATGGTAGTGAAGTATTTCAATGTGGTAATGGTGCTCGTTGTTTTGCTCTTTTTGTTAGATTAAAAAAACTAACAGATAAAACTATTATCAAAGTAACTACAAAAGTTACAAACATGGTTTTAAAAATTATTGATAATAATTTAATATGTGTAAATATGAATAAGCCAAATTTTAATCATAGTAAAATACCATTCAAAATGAATGATAATGGACAGTTATATTATATTCAAGCTGCTGGTAAATTTTTAAAATTTGACATCGTATCAATTGGTAATCCTCATTGTGTAATTCAAGTAAAAGACTTAAATACTACTCAAGTAGACTTACTAGGATCAATAATAGAAAAACATCATTATTTTCCAGAATCAACCAATGTTAATTTTATGGAAATCATAAATATTGAACATATTCGTTTACGTGTATATGAAAGAGGTATAGGAGAAACTTATGCCTGCGGTAGTGGTGCATGTGCTGCAGTAGTTTGTGGGATTAAACAAGGTATTTTAGAATCAAAAGTACGTGTAGATTTACCTGGAGGAACGTTATATATTTCATGGGAAGGAAAAGGAAAATCAATATATATGACAGGTCCTGCTACACACATATATGATGGGTGTATTTACATATAATAATCTAATATTGTATTATTCTATAATGATAGATCCATACAATCGAACATTGTAAATTATTTTTGTATTAATTTATTTGAAATGTGTATTAAATGGTTATCACGATATGATTATGGTTAATAAAGTTAGGTAGTTATTAATCATTAATAATTATATCAATTAAATTTAGATAAAATTTTATAAACAAGAAGATAACTTAATCATTTTTATTCCTAATATAATAAAAATGATTAAGTTAAATTTTACTCTATATTTTTGTGTTTGTTAATAATGGAAATTCTTAATATCTTAAAAAATTTGAATAATAAACAACGTGAAGCTGTCTCCGCACCAAGAAGTAATTTATTGGTATTAGCAGGTGCTGGCAGCGGAAAAACCAGAATACTGGTACATCGCATTGCTTGGTTATTATCAATAGATAATTGTTCTCCAGATTCAATTTTAGCTGTAACTTTTACCAACAAAGCTGCTGCAGAAATACGTAATCGTATAAATAAATTAATGAATTCCAATAAAAATAAAATTTGGATTGGTACTTTTCATAGTTTAGCTCATCGTATACTGAGAATTCATTATATTGAAGCTAAATTACCTATAAATTTTCAAATTTTAGATAGTGAGGATCAGTTGCATTTTATCAAATCTTTAATAAAAAATATGAATTTTGATGAAAAAATATGGTCAGCTAGTAAGGCTATGTTGTATATAAATAATAAAAAAGATGAGGGATTACGTCCAAAAAATATTACAAACTCTAATGTAGTAGAAAAAACATGGCTAAAAATTTATCAAGAATATCAAGAAATATGTGATCGTATAGGCTTAGTTGATTTTGCAGAGATAATTTTGCGTAGTTATGAACTTTTAATAAAAAAATCTAATATTTTACTTCATTATCAAAGGCGTTTTACTAATATTTTAGTAGATGAATTTCAAGATACAAATAATATTCAATATAAGTGGACTCGTTTATTAGCAGGTAAAAATGGAAAGGTGATAATAGTAGGTGATGACGATCAATCAATTTACGGCTGGAGAGGCGCACAAGTTAAAAATATACAACGTTTTTTAACCGATTTTCCGGATACAGAAATAATCAGACTTGAACAAAATTATAGATCAACTAATAAAATTTTACAAACAGCTAATGCTTTGATAGCTAACAATAATATTCGTCTTGGAAAAAAATTATGGACTAAAAGAATAGATGGTCCTCCTGTTTACATTTATTGTGCTAATAATGAATTAGATGAAGCCTATTTTGTAACAAATTGTATAAAGTTACTATATGAAGATAAACATAATTTATTAGACTGTGCTATTCTTTATCGTAGTAATGCTCAATCCCGTGTATTAGAAGATGCATTATTACGTAAAAAAATTCCATATCGTATTTACGGAGGTATGAGATTTTTTGAACGTCAGGAAATTAAAGATGTACTTGCATATTTACGTATTATAAATAATAACAAAGATGATGTTGCTTTTGAGCGAATAGTTAATACTCCGCAACGTGGAATTGGACATAAAACGCTTCACATAATACGTGAAGTAGCTAGAAAACAAAAGCTAACTTTATGGCAATCTGCTAATATTTTATTGACATCTAATTTATTAACAAGTCGTGTAATTTTATCTTTAGAACGTTTTTTTGATTTGATTCATAATTTATCAATTACAATAAATGGATTACCTCTTTATATGCAAACTGATAAAGTTATAAAAGATTCTGGTCTATGGTCAATGTATGAAAATGAAATAGGAAAATCTCATGACCGTATTGAAAATCTTAAAGAACTGGTAACTGCTACTCAACAATTCAGTTATAATGATGAAAACTTAACTCCTTTGCAAGCATTTTTATCTTATTCTGTATTGGAAGATGATAAAAATCAAATTAATACATGGGAAAATAATGTTGTACAGCTTATGACATTACATGCAGCAAAAGGATTAGAATTTGGTCAGGTATTTATTGTTGGTATGGAAGAAGGTATGTTACCTAATAGGATGTCCTTAGATCAACATATTAAATTAGAAGAAGAACGGCGCTTAGCATATGTTGGTATAACTAGAACAATGTTTAAACTTATATTAACTTATGCCAGAACTCGACGTTTGTATGGCAAAGAAATTTACTGCAATCCATCTCGTTTTATCAAGGAATTACCATTAGATTGTATAGAAAGAATATATACATATAAAAAAATAAATTATTTGTCAAATAACAGCAACGAAAAAGCCTATAATTCTTTTGTTAGAAAAAAGAAATAATCATATCTATTTTTAACACAGATAATTATAACTAATTTTAATTGGAATTAATTAAAATAAAATAGGATTATTTTGTTAATAATTGATTTAAATATAATTACAAAAATCTAATTAATAAAAATTGCAATGTGGAATAACTATGTTAAATGCATTTAAGTTAGATGGTTGTCGTCTTGCAAGATTAGAACTTGAAGAGGGAAATGATAAATTAATATCATCAATTTGGGTAGACCTTGTTGAACCAGAAGAAAATGAACGAGAACTAATACAAATTGAATTGGGACAAAGTTTGGCCACAAGCCCCGAATTAGAAGATATTGAAGCATCAGCTCGTTTTTTTGAAGATAAGGATGGTTTGCATATCCATTCTTTCTTCTTTTATGAAGATGTTGAAGATCATCATGCTGGTAATTCTACAGTAGCTTTTATTGTCAGAGAAGGCAGATTATATACATTACGTGAAAGAGAGCTCCCAGCTTTTCGTTTATATCGTATGCGAGCACGAAATCAAAAATTAATTAATGGCAATGCTTTTGAACTTTTACTGGATTTATTTGAAACTAAAATTGAACAATTGGCAGATGAAATTGAAAGTATCTATAGTTCCTTAGAAAAGCTTAGCCGTGTAGTAATGGAAGGTCAACAAGGAGAAGAATATAATTCATCACTTTCGCGTTTAGCTGAATTAGAAGATGTGAGCTGGAAAGTAAGATTATGTCTCATGGACACTCAAAGAGCACTTAATTTTTTAGTCAGGAAGGGTCGTTTACCTAATAATCAATTAGAGCAAGCACGTGAAGTTCTTAGAGATATTGAATCTTTGTTACCTCATAATGAATCATTATTTCAAAAAGTCAATTTTTTAATGCAAGCAGCGATGGGTCTAATAAATATTGAACAAAACAGAATTATAAAAATATTTTCGGTAGTTTCAGTAATGTTTTTACCTCCTACACTTTTAGCATCAAGTTATGGTATGAATTTCGAGTTCATGCCTGAACTGAAATGGAGTTTTGGTTATCCAGCCGTAATTTTCTTAATGATTATAGTTGGAATAGCACCATATCTTTATTTCAAACATAAAAATTGGCTATAGAAAATATAATATCGTCTATAATGATGATTTTAGATTTCTAAGATTTTCTAGGTGATAAAAATTTACCAGTTTTATATTTTTATCAAGCAATAATATAATTATTTATTCATAATATTATTTTCAGATAATTAATTGGTTTTATTAATAAGTTATATTTAAAATATAATTATAAATTATAAATAATAAAACAATATTAATTTATTAATAAATATCTGTTATTAATCTTCATAAAATAACTGATATTTATAAGCTATTAATTAAAAGATATAGATTTTATAAAATATATTGAAATAAAATCTATATCTTTTATGTTTAATGAAATCTAATTGATAATTATATTGATTATAATTATATTTAATTAAATCTTTTGGAGAACATAAAATGACTATTTTAAACCATACTCTTGGTTTTCCTAGGATTGGCTCGCATCGAGAACTAAAAAAAGCACAAGAAAGTTATTGGTCTGGTCATATAGATGAAAAGGAATTATTAAAAGTAGGTTGTAAATTACGTAAACGCCATTGGAAACAACAAAAAGAAGCTGGAATAGATTTATTGCCTGTAGGTGATTTTGCTTGGTATGATCATGTATTAACTACCAGCTTATTATTAGGAAATATACCTAAACGTCATCAAAATAAAGAAAATATCTTAAATTTAGATACTTTGTTTTTTATAGCTAGAGGTATTACGCCCAGCGGTAAATCTTCTTCTGCAGCTGAAATGACAAAATGGTTTAACACTAACTACCATTATATAGTCCCTGAATTTGAAAAAAACCAATGTTTTAAAGTTACTTGGACACAATTATTCGATGAAGTAGACGAAGCATTGTCATTAAATTATCCAATAAAAACTATATTACTGGGTCCTGTTACATATTTATGGTTAGGTAAAACGCAAGGTAATAAATTTAATCGCCTTCACTTATTAAAAGACATTTTATTAGCTTACAAAGATATTTTATCTGAATTATTTAATAAAGGAGTAAAATGGATACAAATTGATGAGCCTATATTATCTTTAGAGTTAACAAAGGAATGGTGTGATGCCTTTAAGATAGCATATGATACATTACAATCAAAAAATAATTTATTACTAACTACTTATTTTGATAGTATAAGTCAAAATATAAATTTAATTTGTGAACTACCTGTACAAGGTTTACATGTTGACGTAATTCATGGAAATGATGATATTGAATTATTAAATTATAAAATTCCTAAATCATGGGTTTTGTCATTAGGTGTTATTAATGGACGTAATATTTGGCGTACTGATTTAAGTCACTGGTTTGATCGTCTAAAACCACTAAGTTATCAACGTGAAAATCTATGGATTGGTACTTCTTGTTCGTTATTACATACTCCTATAGATTTAAGTTTTGAAAAACATTTAGATAAAGAAATACAAAGTTGGTTTGCATTTGCATTACAAAAATGTACAGAACTTTCTTTATTAAAAGATGCTCTTAATAATGATGATAAATCTTTATTAGAATCCTGGAGCATACCAATTCGCACCCGCATGTATTCAAAAAAAGTAAATAATATTGCTGTAAAAAAACGTGTTAAAGATGTTCTTTTAAAGAATATGAAACGCAAAAGTCCTTACAAAGATCGAATTAAAGAACAAATTAAAAAATTTAATTTACCTGAATGGACGACAACTACTATCGGTTCTTTCCCGCAAACCTCTGAAATTCGTAATCTACGCCTAAAATTTAAACAAAGAAAATTAGACTACAAAAATTATCATGATAGCATTTTAAATCACATAAAAAAAACTATTCTTGAACAAGAACGTTTGGGAATAGATGTATTAGTACATGGTGAATCAGAAAGAAATGATATGGTTGAATATTTTAGTGAACACTTGAATGGTTTTGTGTTTACTCAAAATGGTTGGATACAAAGTTATGGTTCTCGCTGTGTTAAACCTCCAATAATTATAGGTGATATTTCTAGACCAAAGGATATTACGACAGAATATATAAAATATGCACAATCATTAACTAAAAAACCCGTAAAGGGAATGCTAACTGGTCCGATAACTATTCTTTGCTGGTCTTTCGTGCGTGAAGATATACCGCGTGATATTATAGCTACACAAATAGCTCTAGCTTTGCGAGATGAAGTAGAATCTCTAGAAAAAATTGGAATTGGTATTATTCAAATTGACGAACCTGCATTACGTGAAGGACTACCATTACATAAATCAAATTGGAATAATTACTTGAGTTGGGCTGTTAATTCTTTTCATATTAGCTCATCAATTGTAAAAAATAGTACTCAAATACACACCCATATGTGTTATTGCAAATTTAATGACATTATGGATTCTATTGCAGCTCTTGATGCAGATGTAATTACTATCGAAACATCCCGTTCTAATATGGATTTATTAAAGTGCTTTGAATCATTTGAATATCCAAATGAAATTGGACCAGGAGTATATGATATTCATTCACCTAATATACCTAGTGTAGAATCGATAAAAAACTTATTAAGGCAAGCAGCTAAATATATTCCAAAAGAACGCTTATGGGTTAATCCAGATTGCGGTTTAAAAACTCGTAGTTGGATTGAAGTACGCAATGCGTTAAAAAATATGGTTGAAGCAGCGATAAGTTTACGTAACAATGTTTGAATTAAGTTTCAGTTAACTTATGATATTTTGGCGCTTATAAGCGCCTTTTCAGTTATGAGTTTATAATAATGTAAATTAACTATTCTCTTGTTTTTATATATATTTAAACAATATAAAATAAGTGAATAATATTTAAATAAAATAGATATAATAGTTAACATGCGTAATTTAATATTATTTTAATTTATTATTAAAGTTTAAATATAACATAATTTTACTATAGTACTTTT
Source organism: Candidatus Pantoea edessiphila (assembly GCF_002933345.1). GTDB lineage: Bacteria > Pseudomonadota > Gammaproteobacteria > Enterobacterales > Enterobacteriaceae > Pantoea_C. The sequence continues at coordinate 44,104 of NZ_PDKR01000006.1, forward strand.
TTATGATTAAACAATGTGATTGTAAAATATTTAATTTGTTACATAAATTAAAAATATTAGAATAAAATATAAAAATTTATCGAAATTAATAATTTTTAAATTATTAATTAAATAAAGTACTTAATAATGGATTATTAAATCAATTATTAATAAATAACAAACAAAAAATTATATAAAAATAATATTTTTATTTTAAAATTAATTCATTTCAGATCAAGATTAAAATAATTATAATATATATTTAAAAAACATAAATAGTAAAAATTAATTTAATAATTAAATTAAAAAAATAGATACAAAAATATTTGTATAAAATATAACATTGATTTTAAATAAATATTAATATACTTATTTTATATCCTTCTTTAATATGATAAAAGGACCTTCAATGGATGGAATCAGTGTTTGGCAATTATTAATTATTGCAATTATCGTCGTACTTCTATTTGGTACTGATAAATTACGTACTTTAGGTGCAGATTTAGGTTCTTCTATTCGTGATTTTAAAAAAGCTATGAACGAAGATGATGATAAACAAAAAGAAAAAAGTGATATTTTTAATGAACAGATAATAATCGATAAATCGAAAAATAAATTTAATAATACAAAAACGAATAAAGATGAATAAAAAAATAAAGGTATAAGTTATGCCAAAAATTTAATTTTGAAGAATTAATATTGCTTGTTGAATTAATTATTTTGAGTCCGCAAAGATTACCTCATGTTTTAAAATTTATAATTAAGCGTATCAAAATTTATCATAAATTAATATTAAAAATAAAACATAAAATTATTTCTTTGTTAAGATTAAATTATTCCTATAAATTATAGAAATAATAATTTAAAAATTAGACATGAATACATAAAAATAAAAAATTAACAATATTAAAATGATGATGACAAATTTTAACAGAAGCAATATTTATAAAAATAATTCAAATATAACATATAGATATAATATAAATTATAAAAATATTCCATCAAGTAAATGGTCTAATATCAAAAATATGTTTAATATCAATTAATAAAATTATTTATTTAAAATAAAATATTAACTTTATAGTTGTAATAGTGATACATAATAATGATTATTGAAGAAAACCAATTAATTATTGAACACCTAATTGAACTTCGTAGACGTTTAATAAATTGTCTTGTTACAATCTTTGTGGTTTTTTTATCTTTAGTATATTTTGCAAATAATATTTACAATTTAGTAGCATTACCACTTATAAGTCAAATGCCAGTCGGTACCAATATGATTGCAATAGATGTAGCTTCTTCATTTATGACTCCTATAAAGCTTACAGCTGTTATATCAATTTTCCTTTCAATTCCAATGATACTTTATCAAGTATGGGGGTTCATAGCCCCAGCGCTTTATAAACATGAACGAAATTTATTGATACCAGTAGCTATTTTAGGAACATTTTTATTTTATATTGGTATAATATTTGCTTATTTTATTATTTTACCTGTAGCATTTAAATTTTTTATTGAAACCTTACCTAAGGGGGTTGTTCTTGCTACAGACATAACAAAATATCTCGATTTTGTAATATGGTTATTCATTGTATGTGGTATTTCTTTTGAAATACCAATCTTAATTGTATTATTGTGTTGGAGTAATATTACCAATACAAAAAAATTAAAAAAAAATCGTCCTTATGTTTTTATTGGCACCTTTGTTATAGGTATGTTATTAACTCCTGACGTTTTTTCCCAAATTCTGCTTGCTATTCCTCTGTACTTTTTGTTTGAAATTGGTTTACTACTTGCACATTATTACTTTAATAATAAAATTAAATAAAATATAAAAATTAAAAAATACTAAATGCGTTATTTCTTTATTAGAATATCGATAAATTATTTAATTACATTATGTAACCATTATTGATTTTATATTTAAGATATTTTAATAACGAAAATATATATTGTAACAAGGATTTTCATAATTAATGAAAGCTTTAATTATCTTCTATAGTCGTAATGGACAAACAGAAAAAATATCTTCTTACATTGCTGATATTATTAGAAGCAATCAGCCATGTGATTTAATTAATATATCAGATGCTATAAATATAGATTTTGATTGGAAACAATACGACTGTATTTTAATTGGTGCTTCTATTCATTATGGTCATTTTCATCCCATAGTTAATGAATTTATAAAACGTAATGTATTAACTCTTAAAGAAATATTTAGCGGTTTTTTTTCAGTTAATCTTGTAGCTCGTAAAATAGAAAAAAGTTCTCCATATACTAATGCTTATACTTACAAATTTTTAAATAGTTCTCCTTGGAAACCAAATTGTTGTGCTGTTTTTGGTGGTGCATTAAAATATTCACGTTACAATTTATTTGATAAAACTATTATTAGATTTATCATGTTTATTACAGGTGGAGAAACTAATATTAATTATGATGTTGAATATACTAATTGGGAACAGGTAAAAAAATTTGCTAATCATTTTAAAAATTTAAAACTCAAAAAATTAATTAATTGATAATAATTATTTAAAATAAATGATATTAAAAAAATAAATACTTGACTATTTATATAAAATAAAGGATATTGTTTTTATCGACTAAAGGATGTAAGACTTAAAAAAAATAACAATATAATTAAATTTTATTTTTAAACTTGATTATAGTACTTATATTGTTTAAAACAATATAAGTACTATAATAGTTTTGACATTGTCCCCTTCGTCTAGAGGCCTAGGACATCGCCCTTTCACGGCGGCAACAGGGGTCCGAATCCCCTAGGGGACGCAATGCGCTAATGTAAATTAAAATTTGTAATAAAAAGTTCTTTAACAATCTAAAACAAGCTGAAAATATAAATATTGATACATTTTTATATTAAATGTTATTTGATTTTTATATACTCTCAACACTTACAATCTAGAAATGCTTGTGGGTTGTAAGGTTAAGT
>NZ_PDKR01000007.1 GCF_002933345.1 Candidatus Pantoea edessiphila
TATTTAATTAAGGAATCCTGCCTGGCGATTTCCTACTCTCACATGGAGAAACTCCACACTACCATTGGCACTACGACATTTCACTTCTGAGTTCGACATGGTTTCAGGTGGTACTATCGCGTTATAGTCGTCAGGCAAAACATATTTATAATTCTAAAATACATCAAAAATAATCTAATCAACAAGCTAAAAATCAAATTTACGTTTTATTATATTTTCAAAATGCCTCTGGTGTTGTAAGGTTAAGTCTCACGGGTCATTAGTACCGGTTAGCTCAACATATCACTATGCTTACACATCCGGCCTATCAACGTCGTAGTCTTCAACGTCCCTTTAGGATTTTTTAATAAAAAAATCAGTGAGAACTAATCTTGGGACAAGTTTCGTGCTTAGATGCTTTCAGCTCTTATCTTTTCCGCACTTAGCTACCGGGCAATGCCATTGGCATGACAACCCGAATACCAGAGGTGCGTTCACTCCGGTCCTCTCGTACTAGGAGCAACCTCCCTCAATTCTCCAACGCCCACGGCAGATAGGGACCGAACTGTCTCACGACGTTCTAAACCCAGCTCGCGTACCACTTTAAACGGCGAACAGCCGTACCCTTGGGACCCACTTCAGCCCCAGGATGTGATGAGCCGACATCGAGGTGCCAAACACCGCCGTCGATATGAACTCTTGGGCGGTATTAGCCTGTTATCCCCGGAGTACCTTTTATTCGTTGAGCGATGGCCCTTCCATACAGAACCACCGGATCACTATGACCTGCTTTCGCATCTGCTCGAATTGTCATTCTCGCAGTTAAGCCAGCTTATATCATTGCACTAAGCTCACGATTTCCGACCGTGATTAGCTGACCTTTGTGCTCCTCCGTTACTCTTTGGGAGGAGACCGCCCCAGTCAAACTACCCACCAGACACTGTCTGCATCCCGGATAACGGGATTACGTTAGAATATTAAACATTCAAGGGTGGTATTTCAACGTTGGCTCCATGCAAACTAGCGCTTACACTTCGTAGCCTCCCACCTATCCTACACATCAATATTCAATATTCAGTGTCAAGCTATAGTAAAGGTTCACGGGGTCTTTCCGTCTTGCCGCGGGTATACTGCATCTTCACAGCAAATTCAATTTCACTGAGTCTCGGGTGGAGACAGCCTAGCCATCATTACGCCATTCGTGCAGGTCGGAACTTACCCGACAAGGAATTTCGCTACCTTAGGACCGTTATAGTTACGGCCGCCGTTTACCGGGGCTTCGATCAAGAGCTTTTCTTTTCAGATAACCCCATCAATTAACCTTCCGGCACCGGGCAGGCGTCACACCGTATACGTCCACTTTCGTGTTTGCACAGTGCTGTGTTTTTAATAAACAGTTGCAGCTAGCTGGTATCTTCGACTGACTCAAGCTCCAAGAGTAAATCTCTTTACCTGTATGTCAGCGTGCCTTCTCCCTAAGTTACGGCACCATTTTGCCTAGTTCCTTCACCCGAGTTCTCTCAACGCCTTAGTATTCTCTACCTGACCACCTGTGTCGGTTTATAGTACGATTTAGTATTACCTGATGTTTAGAGGCTTTTCTTGGAAGTATAGCATTTATCACTTCAGTATTTTAAAACACTTAGTTATCACGCCTTAATGTTAAGATACACCGGATTTGCCTAATATATCCATCTACACGCTTAAACCGGGACAACCGTCGCCCGGATGATATAGCTTGCTCCGTCCCCCCTTCACAGTAATCCTAAGTACAGGAATATTAACCTGTTTTCCATCGATTACGCCTTTCGGCCTCACCTTAGGTGTCGACTTACCCTGCCCCGATTAACGTCAGACAGGAACCTTTAGTCTTTCGGCGAGTAGGTTTTTCACCTACTTTATCGTTACTCATGTCAGCATTCGCACTTCTGATACCTCCAACATATTTTACAATATATCTTCAACGGCTTACAGAACGCTCCTCTACCCAATAACAAAAAACATTATTGCCGCAGCTTCGGTATATGATTTAGCCCCGTTAAATCTTCCGCGCAGGCCGACTCGACCAGTGAGCTATTACGCTTTCTTTAAATGATGGCTGCTTCTAAGCCAACATCCTGGCTGTTTAAGCCTTCCCACATCGTTTTCCACTTAATCATAATTTAGGGACCTTAGCTGGCGGTCTGGGTTGTTTCCCTTTCCACGACGAACGTTAGCACCCGCCGTGTGTCTCCCGTAATAAAATTCACCGGTATTCGTAGTTTGCATCGGATTAGTAAGCTTGGACAGCCCCTTAACCGAAACAGTGCTCTACCCCCGGAGATTAATTCACGAGGCGCTACCTAAATAGCTTTCGAGGAGAACCAGCTATCTCCCGGTTTGATTGGCCTTTCACCCCTAACCACAAGTCATCCGCTAATTTTTCAACATTAGTCGGTTCGGTCCTCCAATTAGTGTTACCTAACCTTCAACCTGCTCATAGTTAGATCACCGGGTTTCGGGTCTATATCCTGCAACTTAAAGCGCCCAGTTAAGACTCGGTTTCCCTACGGCTCCCTTATTAAGTTAACCTTGCTACAGAATATAAGTCGCTGACCCATTATACAAAAGGTACGCAGTCACATTTTAAAAAAATGCTTCCACTGCTTGTACGTATACGGTTTCAGGTTCTATTTCACCCCCCTCACCGGGGTACTTTTCGCCTTTCCCTCACGGTACTAGTTCACTATCGGTCAATCAGGAGTATTTAGCCTTGGAGGATGGTCCCCCCATCTTCAAACAAGATATCACGTGTCTCGTCCTACTCAATTGAGCATATAAATCTACATATTTTTATATACGGGACTATCACCCTGTATCGTTGATCTTTCCAGATCATTCTATTAATATATAAATTCATTTTAAGCTCTGGGCTGTTCCCTGTTCGCTCGCCACTACTAAGGGAATCTCGGTTGATTTCTTTTCCTCGGGTTACTTAGATGTTTCAATTCTCCCGGTTTGCTTCATTAAGCTATGTATTCACTTAATGATGATACAGAATTAAATTGTATCGGGTTTCCCCATTCGGATATCGTCGGTTATAGCGGTTCATATCACCTTACCGACGCTTTTCGCAGATTTGCACGTCCTTCATCGCCTCTGATTGCCAAGGCATCCACCGTATACGCTTAATTACTTAACCTTACAACCCACAAGCATTTCTAGATTGTAAGTGTTGAGAGTATATAAAAATCAAATAACATTTAATATAAAAATGTATCAATATTTATATTTTCAGCTTGTTTTAGATTGTTAAAGAAC
>NZ_PDKR01000008.1 GCF_002933345.1 Candidatus Pantoea edessiphila
ATTATAATATAGTCAAGATATTTATAATTAATCAGTATATTTAGACAAGAAAAACTTGACTAATAAGGTCAACAGAGTTAGCATAACGAATTATTATAATTATTATTAACAAAGCTCTTTAACAATTTATCAGACAATTCATGTGGGTATTTGCAGAATTAGCATTAATCTTTTATTTTTTTAAATATCTACTGAATAAACATTTAGTTATTAAGTTTAATCTGTAGAAAAATATTTCTAGATTTTAAATTGAAGAGTTTGATCATGGCTCAGATTGAACGCTGGCGGCAAGCCTAACACATGCAAGTCGAACGGTAACACAAAAGGGTTTACTCTTTAGGTGACGAGTGGCGAACGGGTGAGTAATATCTGGGGATCTGCCCGACGGAGGGGGATAACCATTGGAAACGATGGCTAATACCGCATAATGTTGAAAAACCAAAGTGGGGGACCTTTTTATAAGGCCTCATGCCATCGGATGAACCCAGATGGGATTAGCTAGTAGGTGGGGTAATGGCTCACCTAGGCAACGATCCTTAGCTGGTCTGAGAGGATAACCAGCCACACTGGAACTGAGACACGGTCCAGACTCCTACGGGAGGCAGCAGTGGGGAATATTGCACAATGGGCGAAAGCCTGATGCAGCTATGCCGCGTGTATGAAGAAGGCCTTCGGGTTGTAAAGTACTTTCAGTAGGGAAGAAGGCAATTTAGTTAAAACCTATGTTGATTGACGTTACCTACAGAAGAAGCACCGGCTAACTCCGTGCCAGCAGCCGCGGTAATACGGAGGGTGCGAGCGTTAATCGGAATTACTGGGCGTAAAGAGCACGTAGGCGGTTTATTAAGTCAGATGTGAAATCCCTAAGCTTAACTTAGGAACTGCATTTGAAACTGATAGACTTGAGTTTCATAGAGGAGAGCAGAATTCCAGGTGTAGCGGTGAAATGCGTAGAGATCTGGAGGAATATCAGTGGCGAAGGCGGCTCTCTGGATGAAAACTGACGCTCAGGTGCGAAAGCGTGGGGAGCAAACAGGATTAGATACCCTGGTAGTCCACGCCGTAAACGATGTCGACTTGAAAGTTGTGTCTTTAAGATGTGGCCTTCGTAGCTAACGCGTTAAGTCGACCGCCTGGGGAGTACGACCGCAAGGTTAAAACTCAAATGAATTGACGGGGGCCCGCACAAGCGGTGGAGCATGTGGTTTAATTCGATGCAACGCGAAAAACCTTACCTACCCTTGACATCCAGCGAACTAAGTGAAATACTTGGGTGCCTTCGGGAACGCTGAGACAGGTGCTGCATGGCTGTCGTCAGCTCGTGTTGTGAAATGTTGGGTTAAGTCCCGCAACGAGCGTAACCCTTTTCCTTTGTTACCAGCGAATTTAGTCGGGAACTCAAAGGATACTGCCGGTGATAAACCGGAGGAAGGTGAGGACGACGTCAAGTCATCATGGCCCTTATGGGTAGGGCTACACACGTGCTACAATGGCATATACAAAGAGAAGCAATCTCGCAAGAGCAAGCCAAACTCACAAAATATGTCTTAGTCCGGATTGGAGTCTGCAACTCGACTCCATGAAGTCGGAATCGCTAGTAATCGTAGATCAGAATGCTACGGTGAATACGTTCCCGGGCCTTGTACACACCGCCCGTCACACCATGGAAGTGGATTGCAAAAGAAGTGGGTAGCTTAACCTTTCGGAGGGCACTTACCACTTTGTGATTCATAACTGGGGTGAAGTCGTAACAAGGTAACCGTAGGGGAACCTGCGGTTGGATCACCTCCTTACTTATTTATATAAAAATGCTTTTCTGCGAAGTACCTACATAAATTGTCTGATAATTAATTTGTTGTCTTAATAATAAAGATT